>NZ_CALBWL010000061.1 GCF_937973075.1 uncultured Campylobacter sp. | reverse complement strand
TAAAATTTTTGAAACATTTTGCAGAACAGGCGAGCGGTTTAAATTTACGGCGCACGACGATCGGATCTACGAATACGCTTCAAACTATAGCCTGCGGATAAAATTTTAAAATTTTGTGGGGTAAAATTTCATAATTCGGCTTCGTCGGAGTTTTGAATCGGGGTTCGTTAAAATTTTAAAATTTAGTCTGGTTGAGAATTTGAAAATTTTGTGAAGTAAAATTTCAAAAATACTTTTCGGAATAAAATTTCTACAACTATCTTTCGAGCAAGCTTTGCGAGCCTCTTAACACTCGCTCGTAAGGCTCCGCTTGGTACGGGCGGCTTTTGAGCAAGACGAGAGGGCGGCGCCGAAAACAGCCACGGCTGTTTTGTAAAAACAGATACAGCAACGCACAACCTACTATAGCTCGTAGCTTCTCGGGCGCAGAGGGAGCAACTGCTCGCGCGCACGGCTTTTTAGACGCAGGGGGATAGCTATTCGCCGCGGCTCGTGCACAACCCATACCCAGAAACGCAATCGCCCGCACCGCAATTTAGACACAGTGATCCAACTACTCACGCTGTGGCTCACAGCTCGTTCGAGCACAGGGGAAGACAACTGCTCTACGTGCGTCAGGCTCATTCAAGCCAAAAAATCGAACTAGGCGCACGAAACTCATGCTATCGCAAGAAATGCGCGCTTTGAATTCGTTTGAGCGAAGGAGTACAAACCGCTTAAAATTTTAAAATTTAGGCTCGAAAAAAGTCTCTTCGTGGATGTTGGCAAAGGCGGCTTGCAGGCTGATAAAAAACCTCGGATGAGTCTTTTCATACTGTGCCAAAAGCTCCTTCGTAGCGGCACGCGCGGTGGGTGCCTTGTCTCCGTATTGCTTCGCGGGGCAAACCTCCTCCTCGCGCATGATCGGAAGCTCGTTATCTCTAGCACAAGCGGCGATTTGGCGCTCGCGCGCAAGAATGAACGGGCGGATGATCACAAGCCCGTTTTCGGCGACATAGCGTGGAGCGAGAGTTCGAAGCGCGCCGTTAAAGGTAAAATTCATAAAAAAGCTCTCCGCGGCGTCGTCGAGGTGGTGGGCGATGGCGATCTTATTAAAGCCGTGCTCAAGCGCGTAGGAGTAGATGTATCCGCGCCTCATACGCGAGCAAAAGCTGCAAAACGTGGTGTTTGCGCGGATCTTTTCCTTGCCGAATTCAAAAATTTTAGTATCAATTATCTCGTAGGGGATCTCGTGCTCTTTAAAATGGGCACTTATCTCGCGCAGGTCCTCGCCGATACCGTAGGTGACGGTAACGGCTCGAAACTCCCAATCTAGCGGGCTTACGTTTTGGAAATGCTTCAGCACGTGCGCCAAGCTCATGCTATCCTTGCCGCCGCTAAGAGCTAGTAAAATTTTATCGCCGCGCTCGAACATCTTGTATTTGGCGTTGGTTTGTCCGACCCGGCGCAGTAACTTTTTGGAGAGGTTTATCATAACCTTTCGATCATTTTTAGGACGAAATTTGCGCTCGTTTGTGCGCTTTTTACCATAAACTCGTCAAAGTCGAACTCGGCTTTGTGCCCCGCCTCGTCGCTTATCGCGCGCAGCACGCAAAACGGCACACCCAGCGCGTCGCATACCTGCGCCACGCTCGCCCCCTCCATCTCGACCGCGCTCGCGTCAAACGTCCGCTCGATCCAGCTCTTGCGCTCCTCGCCGCTTACGAACTGATCGCCGCTAGCGATAATGCCCGATTTTAGCGTGATGCCAAGCTGCTCGGCGACGCTTTGCGCGATAGAATTTAGCTTTGCGTCGGTTTGGACTGAAATTTTACTTCCAGGCACGAATCCGTGCGGATGCCCAAACGCCGTGATGTCCAGATCGTGCTGCACGAGCGAGGTGGCGTATAAAATTTCGCCGATCTTAATGCCGCGCTTCAAAGCCCCCGCGACGCCTGTAAAAATGAGCGCGCGCGCGCCGAATTTCTCGATCATAACCGTAGCCGTCAGAGCGGAATTTACCTTGCCGATCTTCGAATATGCGATCACTAGATCGTGACCGTTAAGCTTGGCGGCGTAGAATTTATTATTCGCATGCTCCGTAGCCTCCACGCTCACGCCCCGCTCGCGCAGTGCGGACAATAGCGGCTCGATCTCTTCGGACATAGCGCCCAAGATCGCTACTTTCATCCATTCTCCTTTGCAAATTTCAAAAACTCGTCTAGGCTCGCAAGATCCGTGATGCTGAAGGTCGGCTTCTGCGTGATCTTTTTGTTTATACCTTTTAAAACCGCCGCGCCGAACTCGACGAAGCAATCCGTCTCGCTCTCGTAATTTTTGATGCTTTGTTTGTAAAGCACGGGACTGATAAGCTGGGCTTTAAGCAGCTCCAGCGCCTCGGATTTCGCCCCGTATGCTCGCGCCGTGGCGTTAGCGACGACTGGGGCGAAGCTCTCTTTTAGCGCGGGGCGCAAAAATTCCAAAAGCTCGTCGCTGGCGCTTTGTAGCATCGGGCAGTGGCTTGCGACGCTCATATTCAGCAACATCGCGCGCTTTGCGCCTGCGGCCTTAAACTCGCCCTCGAGTGCCGCGAGATCGTCTTTTTTGCCCGCAACTACGATCTGCCCGTCGCAGTTATAATTCGCCGCCCAAACCTGCTTGCCTGCACTCGTCGCATTCGCGCAAATTTTTTCAACTGCCTCGTCGGCAAGAGCCAAGATCACCATCATTCCGGCGCCTTTGCCCTCGCAGGCGTTCTGCATGAGCCTACCGCGAATATTTACTAGCTTTAGCATTTGCTTTGATTCTATGCCTCCCGCGGCGCTTAGCGCGCTAAACTCGCCCAGCGAATGTCCGAGCAAGAACTGCGGAGCGATGTTAAGCTTTTCTTGATCCGCTCTTTCTTGTAGCGCCGAAAGCGCCATCATAGAATTTAGCGCGATAGCAGGCTGCGTAAATTCCGAAACGTCAAGCTTGTCGCCGGGCTCAAACAGTAAATTTTTAAAATCGATGCCGGTAAAGTCTGAAGCCTCATCCAAAAGCGCGCGCGCAGAAGCGGAGTTTTCGTAAAACTCCCTGCCCATGCCTACGCTTTGGCAGCCCTGTCCGGGGAAGATAAAAGCAAATTTCATAAAAAAGCCTAATGTTCGTGGTGGTGCCCGCCGCAGCACTCGTGATCTTTTCCGTGATCGTGGCCGCCGCAACACTCGTGATCCTCTGCGTGATCGTGTCCGTGTCCGCCGCAACACTCGTGCCCCTCGTGATGATGGTTATGACCGCAGCCGCAGCTGTGCGCACCCTCCGGCTGTCCGGTAAGAATTTCGTCCGCCGTCGCTTCGCGGTTCTCGACGATCTTTATATTAAATTCCAGCTCCTTGCCCGCGAATGGATGGTTAAAGTCGATGGTAACGTCCTGCTCGCCGATAGCTTTGACGCTCACGCGGGTAGTTGCACCGTCCTCCGCCTGGCCGAAAAGCTCCATACCCACGACCAGATCGATGCCCGCGAACTGCTCTTTAGGTAGGATCTGCACGGCGTCCTGCTTATACTCGCCGACCCCGTCGCTCGGGCTTATGCGAACCGTTTTGCTCTCGCCCGCTTGTAGATTTAAAATTTCATCCTCCAGCTTTTGGATGATTTGATCTTTCCCGCTAAGAAAGGCGATCGGGTCGGAGTTTAAATTTGACTCTAAAATTTCGCCGGTTTTACCGTCTTTTAGCTCATAATGCATCTTTATAACTCGGTTGTTAGCCATAGTTTTCTCCTGTTTAGAATTTTATTTTTGAGTTTGTATTTAAATTTAGGTTATCTAGTGGGCGCGGCTTTAGCTTCTTTGGAATCCGGGTATGAAGCCTTTAGCGCTTTGTAGAATTTATCTGCGCTGTCTTTATCGCCGATCTTATCGAAGCTGATCGCGGTGTGATAAAGAAGTTTTGGGGTGTAGTCTTGGCTCTCATTGTGCGAGATACTCTTTTTGTAGTAGTTTATCGCTTCTGCGTATGAGCCGGAAAAATATGAAATTTCGCCCAGCATATAGTTTGCCTTAGCGGGCTTGTAATTTTTAGATACTAAATAATTGTAGCGCTCTTTTGCGCCGGAATAGTCTTTTTTGGCATATAAAGTGTCAGCCTCTTTCAATACTGAAGACTGATCTTTTGATTTAAAATCGGAGTCTGATTTTGTACTAGCAGGGACTGAAGCAGTGCCTGCGTCTAATTCAGCGTTTTTTTTTACGCTGCCGCCGCTACCTAATTTTTTATTGATTTCAGCGATTTGGGCTTTTATAGTTGCGATATCTCGTTTCATCTGATCTAGCTCGCTGTTGCCTTGGCTTTTGCCCGTAGTACGAATTTCTAGATCCGCCACCCTGTTTTCCAGGTTCGAAATTTTAGAATTTGTTCCTTCAAAAACGCTTCGCAAACCTTCGACACTCTCGCGTGTATTATCTACGCTAGTTTGCATCTCGCTTATACGCTTGCGGTTATCGCGCAATACTTGTTCGTTTTCGGTTAGTCCATAAGAGCTACCTGAATCAATATTGCCAGCATCAAATGCAGAAGTTTCTGCATTTAAAAAAGTGGCGACTCCACAAAGAGCCGCCACCGTGAAATTTTTAAATTTCAAATTAGAATCCAACTTTGAATTCATCGCGTCTATTTTGAGCGTCGCACTCTTTAGAATGCTCTGTGCAAGCCATATTGCTCTCGCCGTAGCTTACTACGGAAATTCTGCTCTCATTTACGCCTTGAGCAACCAATGCGTCTTTAGCTGCAGTAGCTCTCTTTAGACCAAGAGCATAGTTGTACTCATCAGAACCCCACTCATCGCAGTTACCCTCAACTTTAACAGTTAGAGACTCTGCCCCTGCTTGGTTGAATAGAGCTGCGTTATTATTGATTGTGCCTTGTTGATCGGCTCTAATATTAAATTTATCAAAGTCGAAATAAACAGTGCCAACTTCACTTTGGATCTGAGATGCCAAAGCAGCTAGTCTATCTGCATTACTTGTGCTTGTAGTATCGGCCTCTGGGGTCTTTTTAGAACAACCGCTCAATAATAGAGCAGCAACTGCTATCGAAGATAAAACTAAATGTTTCATTTTCTATCCTTTCAAAAAAAATTGAAGTCATTATATCACGAGATTTTTTAATATTTTACCAATCAACCGATTGAATTTTACCCACTCTTAACGGAAATTGAAAACTTTTATTCTCGTTAACTCTGATAATACCTACCGAGCTTCCGCCGCCGTCTTGCTTGATAAACATAATGCTACCGCCATCGCTAGAAAATCTAGGAAACATATTTTTGCCGCTAGCCGTTAACTGGCGAATCATATCGGTTTGAGTTGAGATTAAATATATATTAAATCCGCCCCCGCCATCGCGACTAGAGTAAGTAACGTAATTGCCATTTGTGCTGATGGAGTTATTGTTTTTGCCATGATAGACGAGCTGCTGAACGTTGCCGCCGTTTATGCTAGTGGCAAATACGTTTGGATAACCCAGACGGTCGCTAACAAAAGCTATGCGCGAATCGCCGTCGATAAAATTTCCATTTACATCAATGCCAGCGTAATCAGTAATCTGTTTAGCGCTGCCCGAGGCTATATCATACAAATAAATATCGGGTTGATCTTTAGGCGCATTGGTGATTAAAAGCTTTCTGCCGTCGGCGCTTACATCTGAAGCTATTGTCATGCCGTGACCGGTAAAAATTTTACTCTTGCTACCATTGGATAGATTAAATTTATAGATAGCGGGCGTATTTTTATTGACATAGTAGGTGTAATAAAATTCGTTCTGCGCTGCACTTGCCCATTTAGGGAAGATATTTAATCCGCCACGAAGCACCACCTGCTGATAGGTAAGCGTATAATCCGCCACCATAATCTCGCTCTCGCGCGTCGAAGTATAGCGAGAGAGCAAAATCATCTCCTTCATCCAATCGACGTTTGAGTACCCTAGCTGCTTGACGATTTCAGATACCGCCATGTGTGCTAAAAATGGATATTTCTCGGCATTTGAAAGCGTAAAGCTCTTCTCGTACATCACCCTGCCGCTGTTCGCCTCGAGCACTTTGGCTTTTAGGCTCATCGGCGAGCTTTTATCACTTACCGCGTAACGCACGATAAGAGCGGCACCGCTAGAGCCTAGATTATCGGAAGCACCCGCATCATAGCTGCTTTGTAGATACTCGTCGCTGACTTCAAAAGTCGCGCCGACCTTTAGATCGCCCACCATAAGTTTAAAGAATTTGTTGCCAAATTCTGAATTTGCAAGGTTCGATGCATCCTGAACGACGATTTTAGGTAGATTTACCCCTTCGTTTACGATAGACATAGTCGCATCTGCCGCGAAAATGCTACTACAAAATGCAAGAATCAAAAGTAGTTTCTTCATCTTTTCTCCTTAATTTGATCTGACTTAACATTATATTTTAAAGAAATCCCAAATTTACGAGGCTCGTTGTCTGGCGCTTTTGCAAAGCGTTGTTTCGGAAGCCTCACCAAAAAGTTCTTAAGTTTTTTGCGGAATATTTCATCCCCCTCCAAATAATCTGTGCTATAATCAATAACTTTCCCATCAGCACTTAAGCTTACATTGAGCAGCACGCTACCTTCAGCAGGGGTCATTTTTTGCGCCCGCCACAAATAACCCAGCTGTTTTTTAACATCATTATAATAAATCTCAATTTTATAGGAATTTTGAATTTCGATGTTTAAATTTGAAGAGGTAGAATTTTTAGCAGAATCCACATCCTTTGCAAAAAGCATACAGCAAAACGCAAAAATACAAAAAAGTCTCTTCACTTTTTTCCCTTACGAATTCTAATTTGTCTTCATCACGTCGGACATCCTAGTATCAATCTCATGCGACGCTCCGTCGGGAGACTTCGGGAAAGTCTGAGTCGATAGATTATCCAAAAAGTCTCGCAACTTCTGATTAAATTCAGTCTCTCGCCCCAGCTCTATAATAGTATAATCTGCCACTCGCCCATCTGCGCCAAAGACTATCTTAATCCTTGCGTCGTCCTTCGCGGTCGCCACATATCTGCTCCATAGAACCTGAAGCTTCTTCTCGATAGCGCCGTAATAAGCGTTATACTCGCCCGTCCTTTGCGTCCTGCCGCCAAGCTTATCGGATTTGACCACAGCATTTTTAGATGCCGCTTTATCCTTAGCACTAGAGGTGGCGGTTTCTTTATCGGACTTTTTGTTACTCTGAACGGCGTCGCTAGCTTTAGCGCTCTCCTCAAGCTTCTTATTGTCCTTAGTCGTATCCGAAAAAAGATCGCTCAAGCTCGGTTTTTCCTCTTTTTTTGGCTCCGACTTAGCTTCCTCTTTTTTCTCTACTACTTTTTCGGAAGGTTTATCTTCCAACTTAGGCTCGGGCTTGGGCTCCTCTTTTTTGGGCTCAGCCTTAGGCTCGTCCTTTTTAGGTTCCGGCTTCGGCTCTTCCTTCGGCTTTTCGGGCTCTTTTGGCTTCGCCTGCACCGGAGGTGGCGGAACTACTTGCGCCGTAGTCTTAATTTTATCCTCCGGCACATCCTTCACATTCTTATTTTCAAACTCGCCTTGCTTTGTTTCTTTAGCGATTTCAGGCGCAGACGGAAGTTTATCATCTATTTCGAAATCAAAAGTAACATCCATATAATCGTTGGGATTGTCAGTATATTTTTTAAATTTTTCCTGCGGCTTTGAAATTTGATATAAAAGAACAAAAATCACCAGCAGATAGGCAAAAAGGGCGATTAAAAACGATTTAAAATTATCGTATTTAACCCCCGTAAAATTTGAATAATTAGCCATTTGTTTGAAGCGCGACTTTTGTAAAACCCGCTTGCTTTAAGCTCTTTAAGACAAACATCACATCGTCGTAAACGAGTCTCTTATCGGCTTGGATATAGACGGGTTTTTCCAAGCTATACTTGCCGGTGCCTTTAAGCAGCACGAGATTATCCGGGAATTCAACTAGGTTCATCGAGCTTTTGTCGATATAAACCTTGCGATCTTCGCCGATACGCACAAGCAAGAATTCTGCGGTATTTTCCGAAACCTGTGCTTTTGAGCCGCTAGGCAGTTCGATCTTCTCATCGTAGATAATCGCCGTTTGCGCGACCATTAAAATCGCTAGCAAAACAAGCATAATATCGACGAGCGGAGTGATATTTAACTCTGGATTTTCGTCGAAATTATACATTAAATAGCTTTTCCAGTGTTTGCTTTAAATAGCAAAATATCCGCTGTACGATTTATAATGCTCATAACTTCGTATGCTTTGCGTTTTATAAGTAAGCTGAAGGTGTATGCAGGGATCGCTACAAAAATTCCACATCCTGTGGCAACTAGCGCCTCACTGATCGCAGGAGCGATAGTATCGATGCCGGAATTCCCACCGCCGAGCTTGGAAAATGTGTGAAGTATGCTAACGACCGTACCAAATAACCCGATAAATGGCGAAGTAGAGGCGACGATAGATAGCCAGGTAAGTCCGCTAGTGGAGTCGCGTTCGGCCTTGCCTTTATAAATTTCCAAGGCTTCTTTTGAAATTTTATCGGTATTTACTTTTTGAAAAATAGAGCCCGAAAGCGAAATCCTACCGCCCATCAGCAAGGATTCGAGTGCTTTTGCTTCGCGGTGTTGCCACGCACTAAGCCCTACAAATCTGGAGATCAAAATCGTAAAAGTAACGACAAAATAGACGGATAACCAAGAAAGCACGAATATCGTAATGAACGTGCTTCTCGTAAAATAACTTAAAATTAGATCTAGCATATTTAACTTTGCCTTGCGAATTCGTCGACTCTAGCCATTATCGCTGCGGAATTTGCCGCATCGGAGCTAATGGACGCAAGCATATCTTTGGCGCGCTGCAAAGACTTCGCTACGGCGCTTTCGCTATCACCTCCGATAGCTACGGCTTGAGTGGCTAGAATAGTAGTTTTTTCTTCGGTAACTTCCAAAAATCCGTCGTTTACCAAAACAAGCTGCTTTTTGCCATCTTTATCTACGATCTCAACGACTCCGCCTTCGCTTTTGTCTTTAAGTCCCGTTAGCAAACTCGCATGCCCAGGTAAAACGCCCATCTCACCGGTGATGCCAGGGAGTTGGACGGATTTAACCTCACCCGAAAAGACCATCCCTTCGGGCGTAACGATATCTAAAAGCAAAAATTCTTTCATCTTAAAATTCCTATGCTTTCATCTTTTCAGCTTTTGCTACTACCTCGTCGATATTTCCCACCATATAAAAGGCATTCTCCGGCAGATCGTCGTATTTGCCCTCTAAAATTCCCTTAAAGCCAACGATAGTTTCCTCTAGCGAGATATATTTGCCCGGACTTCCGGTAAATACCTCGGCTACGAAAAACGGCTGAGATAGGTAGCGCTCGATCTTTCTAGCGCGCTCGACTACGAGCTTATCCTCTTCGCTAAGCTCGTCCATACCTAAAATCGCGATAATGTCTTGCAAATCTTTATATTTCTGAAGTACTGCCTGAACGCCGCGAGCGACCTTGTAATGCTCCTCGCCGATGATTTGCGGATCAAGCATTCTTGAGGTCGAATCAAGTGGATCGACGGCAGGATAAATTCCTTTTTCAGCAATCGCTCTGTTTAAAACGGTCGTCGCATCAAGGTGCGCGAAAACGGTCGCAGGAGCTGGGTCGGTAAGGTCGTCCGCAGGCACGTAAACGGCCTGAACGGAGGTGATAGAGCCCTTTTTGGTCGAAGTGATGCGCTCCTGTAATTTACCCATTTCGCTAGCAAGCGTAGGCTGATAACCGACCGCGGACGGAATTCGTCCTAAAAGCGCGGACATCTCCGAACCCGACTGCGAGAAACGGAAGATATTGTCGATAAACATCAAAACGTCAAGCCCAAGCTCGTCGCGAAAATACTCAGCCATCGTAAGGCCGGTTAGCGCGATACGGTTTCTCGCTCCCGGCGGTTCGTTCATCTGACCGTAGGTTAAGGCAACCTTATCCAAAACACCCGATTCTTTCATCTCGTTATAAAGGTCGTTTCCCTCTCTCGTTCGTTCGCCGACGCCCGCAAATACGGAGTAGCCGCTGTGTTTGAAAGCGACGTTGTGAATTAGCTCCATAATAATAACGGTCTTACCGACGCCCGCACCGCCGAATAATCCTACCTTACCGCCCTTCGCGTAAGGGGCTAGCAGATCGACTACCTTAATGCCGGTTTCAAAAATTTCACTCTTCGTGCTTTGATTTTCAAAGCTAGGTGGATCTCTGTGGATCGACCAACGCGTTTCAAATTTCTCATCCTCGCCCTCATCTATCAGATCGCCCGTGACATTAAAAATTCTGCCCAAAACCTTCTCGCCCACTGGCACAGTAATAGGCGCGCCCAAAGCGACGGCCTCAAGTCCTCGCCTCAGTCCGTCGCTCATATCCATAGCAATCGTACGGACGCGGTTGTCTCCAAGGTGTGCAGCTACCTCTAGGATCAGCCTACGATGAGCCCCTTCGACGTCAAATTTAACCTCGATAGCTTCATTAATCTTCGGCAAGTAGTCCTTGAAATCGACATCGACCACGGGACCCATTACCTGAGAAATTATTCCTTTCATCCGTTTTCCTTTCATTTCATTGATTCGACGCCGCTTATGATCTCGATAAGCTCAGTCGTGATAGAGCCTTGTCTGGCTTTGTTGTATGCTAAATTTAACTGCGATACGCGTTCTTTGGCGTTATTTGTCGCATTCTCCATAGCGTTCATTCTCGAGCAATGCTCCGCTGCCAAAGAGTCAATAAGCGCGTAATACATGCTGTAGCTAAGATAGCTCTGGATTAAATTTAACATCAATGTTTCTTCATCCTCAGGGCTTTCAACTTCTACTTCCAATGTAGATGTTTTTAAAGCATCCTCGCTAATCGCAGGCTCACCGATTGGCACCAACGTATTTACCCGCATCTCTTGGGTAATCATATTCAAATAGCCGTTGTGGATAAGTATGACTTCGTCAGTTTTACCTTCGTTAAAATCCTTAACTGCGGCTTGGACGATCTCGTTAGCTTTCTCGGACGATGGAGATGAGCTCACGCCGATATATCGCTCCAAAAGCTCAATGCCTTGAAAATCAAAATACTCTATCCCCTTTTTGCCGACGGCGCGAAGGCGAACCTTGATCTTTTTCGCTTTAAGCTCCTCGATCAAAGCTTTGATCTTTTTGATGGTGTTGATATTAAAACCGCCGCAAAGCCCTTTATCTGCGGTAATAAACAGCAGATCAACCACCTTTACCTCTCGAGTGGTATCAAAAATTCTAAGTTTTTCGTCGTTGCCCGAATTGTTGCCTACGTAATTTTTAACGCGCGCAGAAATTTCACCCAAGACCTCGTTAATCTTCACCGCATAAGCTCGCGAGCGCATCGCCGCTTCTTTTGTGTTTTTAAGCTTAACGTTGGAGACCAGCTTCATAGCTTTGGTAGTCTTCTCCGTATTTCTGACGCTTTTGATCTGTAGCTTTATATCTTTTAAATTTGCCATAATTTAGCCCTTTTAAGCGGCAAAGGTCGCTTTAAAGTCATTTAGAGCCTTGATTAAATTTTCTTCCAAATCTTTCTCGATGGTCTTTTTACTTCTAATCTCTTCAAAAATATCAGGATATTTCGCCTCGATATATGGATATAGCTCAGCTTCAAATTTGCCAATAGAGCTCGTAGGCACATCGTCCAAAAATCCGCGGCTTCCCGCAAAGATGATGACCACTTGATTTTCGACCGGAAGCGGCGAATAAGGAGGTTGCTTTAAAATTTCGACCATTCTTTGTCCGCGATCCAGCTGCTTACGGCTGCTCTCGTCCAAATCGCTCGCAAACTGCGCAAACGCCTGAAGCTCACGGTATTGAGCGAGATCTAGGCGCAAGGTTCCCGAGACCTTTTTGATCGCTTTAATCTGCGCGGAACCACCGACGCGGCTAACGGATAGACCCACGTTGATCGCAGGACGAATTCCAGAGTTAAATAGACCAGATTCTAGGAAAATTTGACCGTCGGTGATAGAGATGACGTTTGTAGGGATATACGCCGAAACGTCGCCTGCCTGCGTCTCGATGATAGGAAGCGCCGTTAGGCTACCTGCACCGAGTGCATCGCTTAGTTTGCTAGCGCGCTCAAGCAAACGGGAATGTAGATAAAATACGTCGCCAGGATACGCCTCGCGTCCCGGCGGGCGACGCAAAATAAGTGACATCTCTCGATATGCGACCGCGTGTTTGCTAAGATCATCGTAGATGATAAGCGCGTGGCGGGAGTTATCTCTGAAATACTCTCCCATGGTGCAGCCTGAATACGGAGCCAAATACTGAAGCGCGGCCGCCTCGCTAGCACCGGCTGCAACTACGATTGTATAATCCATCGCACCGTATTCTTCAAGCTTTTTAACGACTTGCGCGACGGTAGATTGCTTCTGGCCGATTGCTACGTATATGCAGATGACATCTTGGCCCTTTTGATTGATGATAGTATCAACAGCAACGGTGGTTTTTCCTGTTTGGCGGTCGCCGATGATGAGCTCGCGCTGTCCGCGACCGATCGGCACTAGCGCGTCTATCGCTTTAAGACCGGTTTGAAGCGGTTCGTGGACGGATTTACGAGCCATGATGCCTTTGGCCTTTTCTTCGACAAATCTAGTATCGCTGGTCTCTATCGCGCCTTTGCCGTCGATCGGCTCGCCTAGAGCGTTTACCACGCGACCTATTAGGGCATCACCTACCGGAACGCGCAAAAGCTTACCCAATCTTTTAACGCTACCACCTTCGTTAATACCGCTAGTATCGCCTAAAATAACGATGCCGACACTGCTCTCCTCTAAATTTAACGCGATACCACGAGCTCCGTTTTCGAATTCGACCATCTCGTTAGCCATTACGTTTTTTAAGCCGTAAACATTAGCAACGCCATCTGCGACCGAAACGACCTTACCGGTTTCTTCGATATCAACGCTAAGATCGAAATTTTCGATTCGCTCTTTGATTATGCTGCTGATTTCGTCTGCCTTAATTTTCGCACCCACGCTTTACTCCTTTAAATTGCTTTTAAAATATATTCGCTCATTTTTTGTTTCAATCTATCAACTGAAAAACTAATCTCAAATCCAAGATCCTCTACTTCGATCTTAATGCCCTCAAGCTCACTTTTAACGGGTTGTAGGGTAATATCTGCATTAAATTTCTTTGAAATTTTAGCCTCTAGCTCTTTTATTTTCGCGACGTCTATTTCGGTAGCGGAATAAATTTTACCTAAGTATTTATTATCCAGCGCCGCAATATTCTTGCGCAGTTCCTCAACTATCTGCGGGATTAGCGCAATACGCCTATTTTTGGCTAGGAGTTTAATAAAATTTACGATTTTTTCGCTTGGATTTTTTATAAACGACGCAATAAGTTCCACTTTGGATTCCTCTTTTAGCGTCGGAGATTTTACAATATCTTGGAATTTTGGAATTCTAAATGCGCTCGCGACGCTCTCGAGCGTCTGCAAAACAGAGCCTAGTTCATCTTTTTTATAGCTCAGTATAAGGGCGTTTACATATCTTTTTGAGGTGTTATTTATCATCATCCGACCTTTTTATCTACGATTTTAACCAGCTTATCTTGACCGAATTTAATGTCATCCGATGTAAAAACGTCATCCATTATCTCGCTTACGACCTCTTTTTTGATCTTGCGCGCCTCAAAGCTTTTCTGTTCGTCGAAAGATTTTTGCAAATTCGCAATCTCCTGCTCGGTTGCATTTTTTATCTTTTCGGCAGCGAACACGATCTCTTTTTTAGCGGTTTCGATTAAAGCTGCGCCTTGAACCTTGGCATCTTGCAGATCTTTTTTAGCTTGTTCCTTGCGAGCTGCAGACTCTTTTAAAATTTTTTGATTAGCTTCAAGCCTAGATGCGATGCCGTCGATTCTACCTTGATATGCTGCTTTTGCGGGACCTTTTAAAAGATAAAACAAAATTCCGAAAAACAAAATGAAATTTATGCTTCGCCACAGCACGTCGTAGTCTTTGACTCCATCGTGCCCACCGCTTGCTAAAACAAACGCCGGAATTATAAATAAAAATAGATATTTTTTCATACTGAAATCCTCATACTTTAGCCACGGCAGTACTTAGAGCATTTTTAAATTCCGGAATTTTGGCTTGCAAATCATTTTTTAGGCCACGTTTTTGCTCATCCAAACCGCCTAAAAATTGATCAAAATCCTCCTCCATCGCGGCTTTTTTCTCGGCTATTTCTCTGGCGGCAGCCTGCTTTGCGCTATCCATCGCCTCTTGCTTTATTTTAACAGCTTGCAACTTCGCAGCATCCATGATTCTTACGATCTCTGCTTTATCGGCATCTGCATCCTGTGCATTTTTCATCGCATTTGCCTCATCTTCTCTAATAATAGCCTCTCGCTTTTCCATATGCAAAAGTAGCGGTCTATAAAGCTTGATATTTAAGAAGTAAATCAAAGCTAAAAATACGACGATGGTCGTTATCATGGCGGTTAAACTTACGTCTAGCATCGCACCTCCTCCAGGTTAGTTTTAAACAAAATGCGTATTTTACAATATGAAAAATTAAAATACACTATAAAAAATCATCCGATTTTCTTTAAAAACTCGGAAATTTGTAAAATTTCGCTAAATTCGATCGAAATTTTACGCTCTTTGATACTTATTTTACCAAATTGATCAAGCTTGGCCTTTAGCTTTAAAAGCTCGGGCTTGAAGCTTTGAAATTCCGCGCCAGGCTTTTTCTCTTTCGGAACGGTTTTATCTTTGAGCTTTTTTACTAAAGTTTCGGTATCTCTTACGCTTAGACGCTGTCCTAAAATGGTGTTTAGTGCTAAAATTTGATCCTCTTTTTCGAGTCCAACCATTATCTTGGCGTGCCCTTGCGAAATTTTATCTGCGCTTATGGCGTCTTGCACTTCGGAGCATAAATTTAAAAGCCTTAGCGTATTGGTAATCTGCGTGCGGGACTTTTTGATGATGTCGGCTAACTCCTCTTGCGTGATCCTATATTCACCGATAAGCTCCTTATAGGACTTAGCAAGCTCAATAGGATTTAGATCCTCACGCTGGATATTTTCGATAAGGGCAAGCTCTCTTAAATTTTGAGATTTTATGTCCGCGACTACGGCTTTGATTTTACTCTCGCCCAAAAGCTTCGTCGCTCTTAGACGTCGCTCGCCGGCGATAAGGACATAAGAATCATCTTTTTGAATAACAATGATAGGCTGAATAAGCCCGTGGCGGGCGATGCTTTCGCTCAGCTGCCTAAGTGCCTCCTCATCGAAGCTCTGCCGCGGTTGATATGGATTTGGCTCGATTTTATCGACATCGATTTCGATAACTAAACTATCGGCATTTCCGCTTTCTAGCTCTCTGTTATAGGAGCTTTCTACGTCGTCTAAAATCGCACCGAGCCCACGCCCGAGCGCTCTTTTTACCTTGCCCATTTTTGCTCCATTATGGATTTAGCGAGGTCTTGATAAGCGATGGAGCCAGCAGATTTTATATCGTATAAAACCACCGGCTTGCCAAAGCTTGGGCTTTCGGCTAGCTTAATATTGCGCGGAATGATGACTAGATCATCACTCTTGCCGATACGAAAGAGCTTATCATCGAAATACTCGCGTAAATTCGCGACCGTTTCTTTGGCGAGATTGTTTTGCAAACTATACATCGTAGGCAAAAATCCACGAATTTTTAAATTTTTATTGAGCGTTTGCTTAACGACTTTTACGGTATTTAGGATCAACGCGACGCCTTCAAGCGCGTAGAATTCACACTGAATCGGGATGATGACGCTATCGCTTGCGACTAAGGCATTTACAGTAATGCTACCCAGCGTCGGCGGCGAATCGATGATGATGAAATCGTATCTGTCCTTAACCTCGGAAATTTTATTTTTTAGCATTAGTTTGAAGTCTTTCTCTTCGCTTACTTCGCGCTCGATACCTACAAGTCCGATGTTTGACGGCACTAAATCCATAAACTCAAGTTCGGTCTTTTGGATCACTTCGGACATGCTCTTACGCCCTGTTAGGACGTGATAAATGTTAAATTCAAAGTCGCTGCGGTTAAAGCCAAGCCCGGTTGTAGCGTTCGCCTGAGGGTCTACGTCAATCAGTAGAACCCGCTTTTTCTTTATCGCTAGCGACGCAGCGAGATTGACCGCCGTGGTCGTCTTTCCGACGCCGCCTTTTTGATTGGCAATCGTAATTACTTCACTCATCTTAAAGCATAAACCCTTTCTTCGTTTATTATGATCGATCCGTCTTCGCAAAGTTTAGCCTGCGCAAGCGAAATTTTTTCACCGCCTAGATGAACGCTAAATTTTTGCGATTTTTGGAATTGTAACGAAAAATTTCTAAAAATTTGCTTCCACGAGATTTTATTTTCATATAGCGCAAAAAAGCCCTCTATAGCGTCTTTTGCGCTGATTTTTATATCTAAAATTCCCGCATATTCGGGCGCACCGAGTAGGTTCATGCCGATGCCGCAGACGAGGGTATTTTTGATCTTATTCGTCATCGCTCCGCCGATTTTGCGCCCATCTACATAAAAATCGTTGGGCCATTTCAGCCAAAGCCGCGAACCGAGCGATGCGAGAAGCTCCTGCATAATCATCGCAAAATATATGCTCGCCGACTGAGGCGGCACATCTGCAGGCAGATCGCTCTGCGCGACACAGAACGAAAATGCGAGGTTGCCGCTCGCGCCCTCCCAATCATTGCCGCGCGAGCCGATACCGGCGCTTTGGCGATTTGCGGCGATCGCAAAGGGCGGCGTTATCCTGCCTTCGCGCACGGCGCCCACCAAAAACTCCTGCGTGGAGGGTATTTGCTCTACAAATTCTACTTGCAAAACCCGCTCCTTGCGTAAGACGAAGGGCTCGCCTTGAAATATTGCAAGCGTTTAAATTCCGCGTAGCGATAGAATTTTGCGACAAGATAAAATTTAGCATGATTAAATTTTACGACATAGTGAAATTTTGTGCGATGAAATTTTACGCTCTTGCTAAATTTTTCGGTAACGCGGATTTTCCCAGCGGCATTTCGATAAAATTTTAAAGCCCTGTCTCGCAAAAATTCTGCGGCACGATCATAGAATTTTAAACTGTGCGTGTTCGGTATAGCGCTGTAAAGTCCGCAACTGCGGCGGCGAAATTTCAAGCTCCTGTGAGCGTAAAATTTTAGAGCATAGAAGCGAGGTTTTAAAATTTTATAAAGCCTTGATTTTGGAGCTTCGCTTCGAAATTCCGCACAGTAAAATTTTACTTCACGATTGCGGCGATACCCAAGGCAGAATTTCGCCGCGATCCCAAAAGTGCGGCGCAAATAAAATTTCCGCGTAGCATCATAAGCGCGGCACAAAACGCGAGAATTTAAAATCCCGCTTAGCATAGCAGATCACCGATCTTTAGCCGCTTGCCGTTTAGATACGCGCTAGCGTCCACGGGCTTTTTGCCTGGCTCTTGCACCTTTATGATCTTAACCGCGCCCTCGCCGCAAGAAACGCAAAAGCCGAGCTTATCAACGCACAGAATTTCGCTCGCGCGTTCAAATTTACGCCCGCGAGATTCGCGCAAAAGCTCTAGTTCTAAAATTTTTAACCCGCTAGCTAGATAAATCCCCGGCCAGGGCGTTAGCGCACGAAATTTGTTATAAATTTGGCGTGCGCTTTCCTCAAAGCTAAAAAGCCCGTCTGATTTGCTTATTTTTTTGCAGTGCGTAGCCTGCGCGCCCTCTTGCTTAAGCGGCGTTAAATTCGAAAAATTTCGCAACACTCGCACGATCAGCTCGCCCGCTAGATCGCCCAGTTCACTAAACAGCTGCGCCGCCATTTTATCCTCGCAAGGTGTGTAAGCAAAATCAAGCATATCGCCCGTGTCAAGCCCCGCATCCATCAACATCGCCGTCACACCCGTCTGCTTTTCGCCCGCCAAGATCGCGCTTTGGATCGGGCTTGCGCCGCGGTATTTAGGCAGGATCGAAGCGTGCAGATTTATGCAAGGTGCGATATCAAGCACGCTTTGCGGCAAAATTTTACCGTATGCGGCAACCACGATAAAATCAGGCTTTAGCTCTTTTATCTGCGCTGCGACCGCCTCGTCTTTGAGTGTCGCGGGCTGAAAGATCGGCACGGCAGGCAGATACTGCTGCGCGTAAACTTTAACCTCGCTCGGAGTTAAAATTTGCTTCCTGCCGACGGGCTTATCAGGCTGCGTAAAGACGGCCGCGATCTCAAATTTCGCCTCCGCAAGCGCGCGTAAAATTTTAGCCGCATACTCGGGCGTTCCCATAAAAACTATATTCATTCTTTTCCTTTAAATTTAGCCAAATCACGACGCGAGCAATAATGCGGGCGCCGACCGCACAAGCGAAGCAAATTTTACGCAGATCGCGAAGCAAACCCGGTCCGCATCTGCTCGCACGAAGTAAAATTTATACGCGTCGCACAAACCAAACCCCGTGCAAAAGGCCGCATTATTGCCGTTTTTCGCGTTTATTTGACGGCGGATTGATTTTTATCCTCGGATCCGTCCGACCAAGGCCAAAAAGCACACGGATCTTCGGACCAATAAATCTTTGCAGACGGTTTCGCTCCCAGCTCATCTAGGCTAATCTTGCCGTCGCGATTAGCGTCTAAGCTCTTAAATTCCGAGCCTGAGCGCAGATTTAGCTCTACTCTCAGCCCAGACGGCACCTCGCTCGCCATCCACTCTTGCAAGCTCAGCGCGCCGTCGCGATCCTTGTCGTTAAAGTCCATAAAATTCGACACCGGATCGGCGGGATCGCAACCGTATGCGCCGAAGCATAAAAATACTAGGATAAAAATTTTATTCATTTCGCCTTCTTAAATTTTATCTTTTTGCGACGTTTGCGAGCGATAAACATAAAATTTACCCACATATTCGGGCGCGCTTAAGGCCCGCGTTCGCAAAAGCCCTATGCGGCGCGGCTTTAGCGCAACCTACAGCTCCTTTTTAAGTAGCTCAAGCAGGTTAAATTTTAGCTCGTTTATATTTTGTCCCGTAGCCGAAGATATCGGCATCACGAAAAACGGCTTAGCGGCGTCAAATTCATAAATATCTTGTTTAAATTTCATCTCGCCCGCCGTGACTACAAGCCCCAAATGCGACAAAAACGCGTCAAATTTTTCCTGCAAATTTTCGGCCGCGTCCGCGCGAGTTAGAGCGATCGCGTAATCTTTTTTTACAAGCTCTCCGGAAAATTTCGCCGTCTCGGCCCTCAGCGCGTCAAACTGCTCCTCAAGGCTGCGGTAGTTCGCAAGATCGAGCATAAAAAGCAAAATTTTAGTGCGCTCGACGTGTTTTAAAAACTGCACGCCAAGCCCACGCCCTTCGCTTGCGCCCTCGATGATGCCCGGGATATCGGCCATAACAAAGCCGCTGTATTCGTCCACCTCGACGAGGCCGAGCTTTGGCGTGAGCGTGGTAAACTCGTAGTTAGCAATCTGAGGTTTGGCGTTTGAGACGGTGGATATGAGCGTGCTTTTGCCGACGTTTGGAAAGCCCACGAGCCCAACGTCTGCGATGAGCTTTAGCTCCAAGCGCACCTCGCGCGTCTGCCCCTCTAGGCCTTTTTGCGCGTATTCGGGGGCTTGGTTGATCGAGCTTTTAAAGTGCACGTTGCCAAGCCCGCCTTTGCCACCTTGCAAAAAAAGCCTCGTCTCGCCATCATTTAGCATATCAAGCACCAGCTCGCCGCTATCCTCGTCGTAAATGCTGGTGCCGGGAGGGACGATGAGATAGAGATCCTCGCCGCTTTTGCCGGTCTTTTTGCGACCCTCGCCGGGCGCGCCGTTTTGCGCTTTAAACTCCCGCTTGCCCTTGTAGGATGAGAGGGTGTGGGAATTTTTATCAACCCTAAAATACACGTCGCCGCCGTCGCCGCCGTCGCCGCCGTCGGGACCGCCTAAGATGACGAATTTTTCGCGGCGGAAGCTGACGCAGCCCGCGCCGCCGTCCCCTGATTTGACGCTAAATTTTACGCTGTCTATGAACATAACTATCCTTAAATTTAAAACGGCAATTATAGCCAAATGAGTTGAAGATAATTTTTAAACGGATGAAATTTTAAAAGAGGGGCTTGCGCCCCCGAAGATTTTAGCGGTAATTACGCGGCTGGATAAACCGATACTTTTTTGCGGTTTTTATCTTTTCGCTCAAATTTTACGACGCCGTCGATCAGCGCGAAAATCGTGTGATCGCTACCCATGCCTACGTTGCAGCCCGGGTGCGTCGCAGTGCCGCGCTGGCGGATGATGATGTTGCCCGCGCGAACGAACTCGCCGCCGAATTTTTTGACGCCCAAGCGACGCCCGATACTATCTCTATTATTTTGGGTTGAGCCCTGACCTTTTTTGTGTGCCATTTCCTATCCTTTATGCGTTAATCGAAACAACTTTGACGCGGGTGTATTGACGTCTGAAGCCGCGTTTTACTTTTGAATCTTTACGTCTGCGTTTTTTGAAGATAACGACTTTTTTATCCTTGCCTTCGCAAACGACCTCCAAAACCACCTTGGCACCCTTTACGAACGGTGCTCCTACCTTTAACTCGCCGTCGTTTAGCGCTAAAACTTCGCTAAGCTCGAGCTTTGCTTTCGGCTCAGCATTAAAATGGTCTAAATTTAGGTAGTTACCCTCTTCGACCTTATACTGCTTGCCGCCGTGTTTGATGATAGCATACATCAAAAATCCTTTAAAATTTGGTAGCCAAAAAGGCATTTGCCGTGCAAAATTTAAAAGCCCGTTTGGTATGAAACTTTGAATATTATCCGAAATTTTATAAATTCCTACTGAAACGCCTCGCAAAATTCCTACGAAATTTCAAATTTCAAGGGCTCGGATTTATTTTAAACTAAAGATAAATGTGCTACTATCGCAACGAAATTTTTGAAGGAGAATTTTATGAGAAATTTAATAGCTGCGCTCATAGCAGCGGTATTTTTTATCGGTTGTTCCAACTGGAATATATCCAACGAACCAAGCGGAGTACGCAATCAAACAAAATCCCAAAGCAGCAAAACAAATATCGGCGGCGTAAATGATAAAGTCCAAGAGGTCTCCACCGCAGGCACCACTGATATGGTCGAAACGACCTTACCCGATAGCACAGGTATGACTAATGCGCCGAAAGATCGCAGCGATGCATTTCACATCAATCAAGTAATTTCTGCGTGGAATAAACAGCCAGACTCCATCAAAACAACCGAAGACAATGGTAATATCTACACCTGGAAAAACTATAAGCCGGGCTGCGACGTATCACTTACCAGCGACTCGGAAGGCTACGTATCAAAATCCGCTATCAAATCAGCACTGTCTCAGTGCCTATAACCAATTTATCCGCTTTATCCGCGACGCCGAAATTTTGAAATTTCTTAAAATTTCGGCTTACGAGCGGGTATGCTTCGCCAAATCTAATCTTAACATTCTACGGTTCACTCTTAAAAATTTACTATTCGTATTGTATAATCGAGGACCTTTAATCACTGGAGCAAAATATGAAGAAAATTTTATTTGCAGGTGCGCTTTTAGCGGCATTAGGTAGCTATGCGGCGGCGGGCGAACACATCAAGGTCTATCACGGCGAGAGCTGCGGCTGTTGTCACAACTGGGCAAAATATATGGAGCAAAATGGCTTTGAAGTCGAGATGATTTCGCTGGCTGACGAGCCGCTTATCCAGAAGAAGAATGAGCTTGGGCTTCCGCTGGAACTCACTAGCTGCCACACCGCGATCATAGACGGATATGTAGTCGAAGGGCATATGCCAGCAAGTGAGATCCGCACGTTACTAAAAAATAAGCCTAAAGACGTCATCGGCATAGCAGTACCTGGCATGCCACTAGAAGCGCCAGGTATGGAGCAAGGCTCTCAGCCCGAGGTCTATGACGTGGTAGCGTTTAAAAAAGACGGCTCATATCAAAGCATTGCCACTTACAAAGGCAAAGAAAAAATCAAATAATCCGCCGCTTCAAAGCGGCAAACTTACTTATTAGCTCGCTAAAATTTTGCCTATTTTATGGCTCGACGCAATTTGCTTTAGCCGGCGAATGCTGTCACGATCTGCAAAAATAACGCGCAAATTAATTTCAAACACTAACTATGATAAAGGGGATTCAAAATTTAAGTGGATGGGCTAATAGGGGTCGAACCTATATTCACAAATCCAGAGTTTGTTGTCCTGCCATTAGACGATAGCCCATTGCGGAAGCGGTATTTTATAGCATTTTGCTTTAAAAAAGCATAAGAGCGGGCGGAATTTTAAAATTTCGTAAAATTTTAGATCAAATTTAAAGCCCTGCTGCGCCGAAACGATAAAATTCAAACGCAAAAGCTAACGCTGCTTTCATAGGCTTCGATAAAAGAATATGACTGCTCGCCGAGGAGCTAAATTTTAAAATTTGGCTAGTTTATCCTATATTTGCGCCTTTGCGAGCTATTTGTCGCAGGATGAAATTTTAGCATATAAACCTACTTTAAAAACATATACCATTTAATGCTCGCCTGGTGAGCACAGCCGTAAATACTATAAATCTCACCGAAAATTCGCAGCGAGCATAATTGTGAAAAACCCGAATACGGCGCCTAAATAAGCGTCAAATATGCTTGCGACAAGATCGCACAAAAAAAGTCTTACCAAATACTTGCCTCAAGCGTAACATAGAATTTATCGCGATTAAGTTGGGTTTAACTAGAATCAAAGCCAAAATTTGAGTGCGAAGCTTGCATTAAATTTCTTGCAAAAGCCGTTCACAAGCTCAAAAGATATTGCGAAATTACATAAAATTTGACTGCGGTGAAATTTTCTCATACATTGTGTTAATACAAACCGAAAGTGAATAGAACACAATTACTCGAGGTAGCAAAATTTTCCCATACGTCGTTAATACCGAACATTGACGAATCAGATCAAGTACTATGGACAAAGTGAAATATTCCCGTACATTGTTAGTTCAGCACAGGCTATTGCTAGACCAGAGTAGAAATATGCGAAATTTAACTCCGCCTATCGTTTGAACACTTAGAAAGCGTCTTGCTCTCCAGCTAAATAGCGCGGACATTTATATCGCGTGCTGTTTAAAAAGCGAATTAATTGGAATTTTAAATCTCGAGCGCGAATTCGCTTAAATATTTGTAAAAATAGCGCATCAAAACTAGGTAAAATTTCGCTCCGTCGCGCTTTAAAATTTCTACGAAATTTCGCGTATCAACTCAACCGCCTCTTTTGCGTCCGCGCATACGAACTCGAAGTGCGCCCGTAGCTCCGAGGCGCTGCCGTAGCCGCAGCTCACGCCGATGCTTCGCACCGCTGCCGACTTTGCCGAGATGGCGTCAAGCGACGTATCACCGATCATAAAGATATTTTGGCCAACAGAAGGCAGGATTTCGTCACTGCAAATTTTGTCATAACAAGGAGTGGAATTTAGCTCATGTGCATCATAAATTTTACCGCCGCGCGCTCCGCCTTTATCGCTCTCGCCCTCGATGCTGACACCGCTCTTTTGGCTCTTATTGCCAGCCTCATATCTATCGCTCTTTACTTCGCTTAAATTTTTAAGCGAAATTGTATCGGAATTTTTACTCGCAATACTGCTTAAATTTTGCTCGAAAACTTTGCTAGAATCAGGATCAAGCGCAAGAATACTCGGTAGATTGGATGGCGGAATTTCGCTCAAAATCGTACTCCTGTTAGTAGCGCTTGTATTTTCATCGGCAGTCGCGTCGTGAGTTTTACCGCGAGCCGCATGCGGGCTTTTGCTAGCGGTCGCGCCGCAAATTCCTAAATTTTCGAGCGCCTTTAAGATCGGTTCGGCGCTTGGTTTGGGTTTTTTCACATCCTCTCGTCCGACGATGGTGCCGAAAAATTCCGCGATACCCAGATGCTGCAATAAAATTTTAGAAAATTTCGACGTTTTAGTGGTTACGACGCCTAAATTTGCAAACTCGCTCGCCGCACGAACCGCCTCGAACGCACCGCTTAACAGAACGGTCTGATCCAAAAATATCTGCGCGTATCGTTGCTTATAAGCGAGCACGAAATTCTGCACATCGCGCGTCACACCTAGACGCTCAAACATTACCTCTAACGGATGGCCGATAAGCCTTTTGATCGCTTCGTCGCTAGGCTCTGCGGCGCCCAAATGCGCAAACGCGTAGTGAAAGCCGTCCAGTATCGCGGGCGTGGAGTCTATGAGCGTGCCGTCCAGATCGAAAAGCAGTGTAATTTGGAATTTTGGCATTTTAAAATTTAATTTGGATATAAAAAAAGCGGAGCCGAAGCTCCGCTTATGTGGATCTAGAAAAGATTATTTTCTAAATTTAGCATCAACGCGTCTATTTTGAGCGCGGCCTGCTTTAGTAGCGTTTGTAGCGATAGGCTTAGTCTCGCCGTATCCTACAGTGGTGATTCTGCTGGCATCTACGCCGAAGCTCTTAAGCGCACCTCCAACAGCAGCAGCTCTGCGCTCGGAAAGCTTTTGATTATATGCATTCGAACCGGTGCTATCGGTGTGACCCTCTAGAATTACTTTGTAATCAGGGTGAGCCACTAGCACGTCGCTTACGTTTTTGATCTGGTTCATAAACTCAGGGGAAATTTTTGAGCTATCTGTAGCGAAATTTACGCCCAAATTTAATCTAATAACCTTCTCGCAGCCGTATTCATCAACAACTACGCCGGCAGGCGTGCCTGGGCATCTATCGACATTATCGCATACGCCGTCGTTATCTGCGTCTTTGCAGCCTGTAGGAGCCGGAGCGGCAGCTGGAGCTGCGTCAGCATATCTCTTGCCAAAATCAACCGCAAAGCCTAGAGTATAGAACAATACGTGGTTGCCGTCGTCAAATCTGATAGCATCGCGTGCTTCAAGCTTTGTAGCGAAGTTGTCGGTGATATAGTATTTTAGACCCAAGCCGTATTGACCGAAGCCGCTATCTTGGTCGCCATCGTTGTAAACGTCTTTAGTGTAATCCATATATCCAAGACCTAGCAAGCCGTATAATTTGAAATTATCGGTGAAATTTACCAAGTCTTTTACAGCATTGATGTGGTAGTATCTAGCGCTAGGCTTAGCATTGCCGGCTCTGTAAGCTAGATCCTCTACCCCGATATGACGAGAGTAATCGAAACCTGCCTCTAATTGATCAATGAATGAATTCTGTAGGTTTTTAGCAAGGCGTAGACCGAACATAAAATTCGAATCTAAATCCATATTTCCCTCATGAGTCATTCCGCCAACAGTAGGGGTAATCTCCCAGTGATAATCAGCATCGCTAGCAAACAATGCGCCGGATGCACACAAGCTTAATGCAAGTAGAACTTTCTTCATTAAACATCCTTTCAAATAAAGTTGTAATTCGATATTACCATAAAATTTTTAAAGAATTTACAAATTTGCGACAATTTCGCCACAAATTTGTAAAAAACATTATCTCTTAGAGAACTGCGGACTTCTACGCGCTTTGCGGCGACCGAATTTCTTTCGCTCGACCACACGGCTATCGCGAGTTAGCAGACCTTTTGGCTTAAGAGCCGCTCTAAAATCCTTATCCATTGCGGCAAGCGCTTTTGAAATTCCGTGCTTTAGCGCATCCGCCTGGGCCGAATATCCGCCGCCCAAAGTCTGCGCGGTAATATCCATCGAGGTTTCTTGTTTAGTCGCCAAAAGCGGCTGAACGACCCTTAGTTTGATCGCTTCGTGACCGCCTAGCCAGGTATTTAGATCCATACCGTTTACTACGATCTTGCCGCTTCCAGGTTTTACCCAAACCTTAGCTACGGCAGTTTTTCTCTTTCCGGTTGCATAAATTGTCGCCATGATTATTTTCCTTTTTTAGTTGTTTGCGCAGTATGAGGGTGCTCGCCGCCTTCATATACGAATAGCTTTTTGATCATCGCCTTGCCGAGCTTCGTCTTAGGAAGCATGCCGCGAACCGCAAGTCTGTAGAGCTTTGCAGGATTGTTTTTAAGCAGGTCTTGAAATTTCACGCTCTTTACGCTTCCGAAATAGCCCGAGTAGCTGTGATAAAGTTTATCGTCGCCTTTGTTATTGCCGGTAAATACGGCTTTTGAAGCGTTGATGATAACGACGTAGTCTCCGCAATCCACGTTTGGAGTGTAGCTTGGTTTGTGTTTGCCGCGTAGCAATACCGCAACTTCGGTAAGCATCCTACCGAATCTTTTGTCGGTCGCGTCGATAACGACCCAGTCGCGCTTAACTTCGCTAGGCTTTGTAATTTCTGTCATGGTTTCCGCCTTATTAAAATTTGAGCTGTGATTATATAGAAATATCCTTACGTATAGCTTAATTTAAGCTATTTTTAATCTGTCTGCACTCAAATTCCATCTAAGCTTTAAAATTTTATCCCTCTTCATTTACTTCGATCAGCTTAGCGCCCGCAGCTTCGAGAGCCAGCACAAAGGCGCGCACTCGCGCATGCGGATAAAACTCGCGGATCACGCTTTTATACCGCGCCACTTGAGCTTTGTTTTGCGCGAGGTATTTTTCGGAGCTTTTGTAATCAAAAAGCAAAATTTCATCCTGCCCAAAGCACGCCAAATCCACGCGCAAAAGATCACCCTCCGCGCTTTTGATCGGCATCTCTTTATAAGCTTGAGCGCCTCTTATCAGAGCTAAAAATTCCTCGTTTTTGCTTAATCCTAGCGCCCGCGTCGCGATATTTTCAAAATCCGCATCATTTAAAAATTTGGCGTAGCGACCTCTTGCAAGACTCACTCCTCGCAAAATTTCATCTGCCGTAAAGCTTTCGCTCATCTCCAGAGCATAGTGCAGCGCCTCGCCGAAATATATCGCGCTTAGCGCCTCCGTTTCGCCGCCGCCTGCTTTTTCTTGCGCGCCTTGAAGCTCGCCCGCTACGAGCGCGATCTTTTTACGCGGTGGCTGCTCTTCTGATTTTACGGAGCTTGGGATTACGTAGCCGTATTGAAAATCCGGGATATCCAGCCACTCCACGACGCCCGCGCCTTTGGTCTTTTTGGCGTAAGGCGAAAAAAAGCTATAATTGTATTGATCTATTTTTGCCTCGGAGCGTTTTACGATTACGAGCGAGCGTTCGGCGCGGGTAAATGCCACATAGAGCTTATTTATATCCTCTTCATGCGCAGAGCGATCGTTTTCATCCATTAATGCTGCAAATTCCGTATCCAGGCTCTTTCTGCTCGCAAATTTATAAAAAATCCTCCACTTATGCGTGGCGAAATCATAGTCCGTCGCGAGCTTTGAGCTCTCGCCCCGATCTTTTCCCCCGATGCGGTCGCAAACGATTACGTGTGGGAACTGAAGCCCCTTGGACTTATGCACGGTCATAATTTTAATGCCGCTTTGTTCCTTGACAAATACCTCCGTTTCGTCGTTTGCAAACAGATACTCGCTAAAACTATTAAATTTTGCCAGCGTCTCGAAAAATAGCAGCAGATCCGGATCGACGAAATTTAATTTCAACGCACTAGCGATAAATTCCGCCGTTTTTTGCGCGTTTTTATGCAGATCAACCGCTATTTTTTTAAGCCGCCTACCCAAAATCACTTCGGCATTTCGCAGATAAATTTCATCGCCACCTACGCAAAATTTCGCGTACTGAATTACGGCATTTACCTGCTCGCTGCAACGCAGGGCCTTATTTGAGCCGCTACACACCTCGCAAAATTCCGATAGCATCTCTTTTAGCGCGCTTACATGCTCGTTTTTCCAACATAAAATCGCTATATCATCAGCTCTTACGCCGCACTCCTCAACAAGTCTGCGCGCTTGCTCCACAGCCCCCTTTAGCACGTCGTCGTATGAAAACGCTGCTACATAGCCGTAATCGTCGCTTTGCGCCTCAAATAGTGGCATTTGTGGATGAGAAAGAGGATAATCCTTGATTTTTTGCAGCACCGAAGCGGGCAGATCGCTATCTAGCTTATTTGCTGCGATTTGATCTTCATAAGCTGCGAATTGATCGCGCAAGATCTCATTTACAAATTTTACGATAAGTTTTAAGCTGCGATAATTGCGTGGCAGGCTCTGCGTTTTGATTTGACTAAACTGCTCGCGCAAAATATCAAAAATTTTTCTCTCTGCGCCGCGAAATTTATAGATGCTCTGTTTTTTATCGCCTACGTAAAAAAAGCTACCGCAGCGCTCTTCCGCCCCTTTGCCGGCAAGCGCCTCGGAGATTAGCGGCAGCATGATTTCATACTGGCAAATGTCGGTATCTTGGAATTCGTCTATTAAAATATGCGTGATTTTAGAATCGAGCCTGAAATACAAAAGCTCGCGGTTGCCCCGCGACGCCTCTGCACTCGGATTTAGCAGCGAGTGCACGGCTGCGGTGATATCGCCGAACGTGAGCTTGCCGCTTTTGCGCTGCACCGATTTAAGTGCTTCGGCATAAATTTTAATTAGTCCTGCCAGCTTAGCCGCATATGTCGCATCCATCCACGCTATTTCGCGAGCTATGGCGTCTTTTAGCCTTGCTAACTTGCCGTCAAAATGCGAAATTTTTTTAAGCTGCGAGCGCGGATAATCGAAACTGCCGTTAGCAAGAGCCGAAAGAATGAAACCAGAGGATAATTTTGAAAGATCGCTAACAGGGCTTAGCCCATTTACGGCTCCAGCGCTTACGCCCGCATCTCTCGCCGCTTTTTGCAAGTGGGATAAAATTTCATTTATCTCTGCTAGCGCGGAGCTTGCGGGAAGTGTGGGCGGATTTATGCTTATATCGCCTCTCCAAATGCTTTGTAAGCTATTTAAAAACTCGCCCTTTGTCATTCCTGAGTCGCTTACGTAGTCCACGACCTCTCTTAGTAGCGCTTCGTTTTTACAAATCGCGCCTAAAAACGCCGCCTGCTGCACACCCAAAATCCCTTCATCGTTTTCAAAGCTTGGGTCAATGCCGCTGTTTAGCGCAAAAGAGCGCAGAGCTTTTGCAAAAAACGCATCAAAGGTAAAAATATTTAAGCTTTCGCTTAAATATTTTGGGCTCAGCCGCTCTTGAGCCGCCATAACCTCATCCACGCTTAGCCCCAAATCAGCACAAATTTGCTCCAGCTCGGCGCTAGGCTTTAGCGAGCCATCCTGCAAAAGCAGCAAATTTTGAAATTTCTCCACGATACGCGTTTTCATCTCAGCAGCCGCTTTTTTAGTAAAGGTAAGCGCTAAAATTTCATTGATCGGCTCGCCTTTTAGCACCAGCTCGATGAACCTGACCGCGAGATTGAAGGTCTTGCCGCTGCCTGCGCTCGCTTCAAGCGCCAGATAATTTTCAAATTTTGCCATCAATCTGCCCCTTGCAAATGATTTTATAATCGCAGTATTCGCAGCTTTGCACCGCTTCCGTGCGCGTAAAAGCGACCTCGCTTGCAAATTCCTTGCCGATAGAGCTTAACGTCTCGCGCAGATTTTCTAAGCTAGGCGTTTTATCGCCAGGAGCCGCAAACGCACAGTCTTTTAGCGATAGATAGGCGCATTCGCACTCCTGGGCTAAAAGCGCACGATAAAATGTAAGCTGAAATTTTTCCATATGCTTTTTAGCTGAACCACGTTTGTAATCGATGATGAACTTCCGCCCTGTCTTGTCTTCGTCGATGCGGTCGATCCGCCCGCTCAGTCGCACCCCGTCAAGCTCGCCTTTTAGCGATACTTCACTACCGCTAAAGCTCCAAATTTGCTCATGCCCTTCCAAAAGCCTAGCTAGCTTTTCTACCGATTTTAGCTCAAGCTCCGCATCAAAGCGCGCGATGCCCGCTTCTCGCGCAAGCTGCGAATAAATAGAGCGGAATTTTTCCATGCTAAATTTTATCCCCGCTCGCTCATATAAACGCTGAAAACTCGTATGCAAAATTTTGCCTAAAAGCGCATTGTCCTCGCCAAATTTTAGCCCCTCCCTCAGCCCGAAAACGTAGCGGTAATAATACTTCCTCTTGCATTCCAAAAACGTATCCAGCCGCGAAAACGACAGCTCCTCGGCAAAAAAATCATGGCGAGCCACGGGATCTTCTTGTCCGCATAAGGCGGGCTTAAATTCCTCTCTCCCAAAAAGCCGCAAATAATCCTCCTGCGAAAATTCCGCGTCTTGTTGCACTTCAAAGCTTCTCAAAAACCGCGAAGGCAATTTCTCGACGCTTTGCAGATAGCAAATCGCGCTTTTTTTAGCGCCTCTTAGCAAGCCGTCGTAGTAAAATCTTTGTAAATTTTCGCGGTCTGCGTGGCTGATGAGCCCTGCTCTAGCGCGCAAAGCGGAGTTTAAAAACATCTCTCCGCTACTGCGCTTAGGCACCAGATCATCGTTAAAATCAGGGATTATCACGCCGTCAAATTGCAGCCCGCGGCTCTCTAAAAGCCCCATTACCGTGACCTTTCCACCACGAACATCATCGAGCTTGATGCGCGAAATTTCTAATAAAAAAAGATCGATCAGATTGCCTAAGCTTAGGTTTTCGTCCTTAAATTTTCGAAGTAAAATTTTAATTAGATATAGCGGCTCTTTTAGCTTTTCTTGTAGCAGCGCGTCGCTAATTTTAGGTAAACAGGCGAGCTTGGTAATTAGCGCTTCAAAATGCTCGAAGCTTACTTGCTTTGCAAAATCGCGCGCGAACTCGCCAAAAAGCGCTTCATCCACGCCCACACTTGCAAAAAACAGATCAAGCTCCTGTGGGTTTGGGCGCTGCGGATACTCATCTGCGCCCTCGCGTATTTTAGAGCGCCTAAAGCGATCGCGCTGTTTAGGACTTTTTGAATGCCCGTCTTCTTCCTCAAGCTTTATATGCTCAAGTTGCATAGAGTGTCGTAGGCTCTCTTGCTGCTTTAAAAGCTCTTGCTGTTTTGCGCTAACCGAATAATCGCGCTGCTGCGAACACTCTAAGGGCTCTTGCAACTCTGCAAACTCTACCGAAAAGCTTTGCTCCTCCGCACTATGCATGCGTTCTGCCGAAATTTCGCGCAGAATTTCAAAATTTTCCGTATTTTCAAACGCCCCCGCAGACATAAAATTTAAATCCGCTTTAGAATTTGAAAAAATTTCGAAATCAAACGCGGAATTTTGCTGTGCAAAATTTTGTGAAATAGAATTCTCCAAAGCGAAATTCCCAAGCGCTAAATTTTGCTGTATCGCGGAATCCCCCGTATCCAAAAATTCTCCGTCCGGGCTTTTTAATGTGCGGTAATCTACGCCAAATTTCGGCATGCGCGCTTCTTTTAAGCACTGCGAAATTTTCTCTAGCGTTACGTAAAATAGGCTATCTTTAAGCTTCTCTCCCATCGCAAAATTTAACATGCGGTGCGAGCCACGAGCCCTTGCGATGCGCTCGTCGTAAAGCCGCAGTGTGCCGGCAAAGCTCTCGTCGGGCAAAATCACCGCGATGCGCTCCGGCGCAATGCCCGCGCGCACGAAAGATGAAATTTTTTCAAAAACGTAGCTAGCCTGCAAGCTTCGCAGCTCAAAGCCTCTACACACGACCGCTCCGCCCACGCTTAGCGGCTCGCGGCTTAAAATTTCACCCGTACCAAGATTTACGCAGTATGCAAAACCTAACTCTAAACTTATGCCGCAAAGCTCCTCCACCGCGCGCACGGGCTTAGAATTTAAAGTCGTGGCTCTAAAGCTCAACACAACCTCGCTAAGCTCCGCAGCGCGCTTAAAAATCTCGAACTCAAATGCGCTAGGATTGCCGTCGATTTTGATTTCTATGCGCTCAAAGCCGCGCAAGTAGGACTTATTTATCTCATAAAGCGCGGGCAGCGTGATCTCGTCGTAAAATCCATGCTCGCGCAGAATCCTTGCATACGCCCCCGCTAGCTCTCGCAGAATTTCAAAATGCTCGACATACCACGTGTAAGTGTCACTAAGATCGAGCGCATCGATACTCACACGCTCCGTCGCAAGCTCCTTGAAAAAGCCGAAAAGATACTCACGGTTACGCATAAACTCGTAAAGCTCGCTAGGAAATTTAAGCCTCTCGCCTGCGCGCTTGCTCTCGCTCACCGCCTGCTTCATAAAAAGCGCGCGGTCTATCTCGCCGCAAGCGACAAGATCCGGTACAAAAAGCGCCTTTTCGTAGAATTCCGCCAAAGTAATCCTAGGCGCCAGCACGCCGCCGCTCTCGTTTTGCAGCGCCGCGCGTAGCGCACGCGAGCTGGTGTAGACAAAGAGATTTTTAGAGGGCAAATTTTTCAAAACAAATCCTTTAGAGCGATCTGCAGAACGCGGAATTTTGCGATATTTTAGCAAGAAATTTTTAGTTTGGGCTTTTAAGCAAAGAAGTTTTTGAAAAGCTTGAGAGGCTAAATTTTATCAAGTCAAATTTAGCAAATTTTGGATGAGCGTAAAATTTTAATCTGTTGCGCTTTGAGCGCGGAATTCTGTCTCGCTCCGCATTAATCGCGGCATATTTCGACGCAAAATTTTACGAGTGCAATTCCGTAAATTACAAAGCGGCAAAAAAGCGACGGAATTTAAGCAGGCTCAAGCTCGATCTTGTATCCCAGGCTTGGGACATTTTTTATGATTTCGTCTCCCACTTTATCGCGGATACGCTTGACGAAGGTGCGAAGCGCCGTATCACTCACGGCTCCTTCAGTCCAGACGTAACGCTTGATCTCCTCGTAAAGCACCAGCTCGCCCACGCGACTGGCTAGCAGCGAGACAAAAGAAAGCTCCTTTTTAGTAAGCACGATCTGCTCGCCATCCTTCAACAAAATACGGCGAAGCCCGTCAAATACGTAGCCTGCGCCCATATTTACGACTCGCACAGAGTCCAGCTTAGACTTCATCAGTGCACTTATCTCTAGCGCAAATGCGGCGATATCTACCGGCTTAAAGTAATACCGCTCGACGCCAATCTCCATAACGCCTTTTAACTGCTCCTCCCTACTGAAGCCACTAAGCACCACGATAGGGGCATGCGGAAAGATCTGCTTGATCTGACGTATCATCGCTAGCCCATCTTCAATCGGCATTAGAATGTCGGTAATGACGAGATTAGGGCTAAATTTTTTGAATTTTTTCACACCTTCAAGCCCGTTTTGGGCATTGTAAACGTTGTTAAAAATACCCTCAAACGCCTTATGTAGCGAGGCTAGTAATTTAGTATCATCCTCGACTAGCAAGACGTCCAGCTCTTTTAAAGCGCAGCTCATAGCAGACCCCTCAAGGCGAAATTTCAAACGAAATTCTTTCAAATTTTCTCTTTTATTGAGCTTAAAATAATGTTAAGTTAAAAATTTAATTTCATAAAGTAACACAACTCTTATTTTAGGTGCAAATATGGGCGGGATTAAAAAACAAGCGTGAGTAAAAACTGTAGCCTAGGAATGGAGCAAAAATTTAAAGTAACGCGAGCTAAATCTTATCGGTGCGAAAGAGATTTAATAACAGCTGAAAGTAAAATTTCAAAGTTGGCGCAGGTAAAATTTCGCTACGCGGCGGGGCAGAATTTTATTTTAGGCAAATATTTTAGAGGGAAATGAAACGGCGCCGATAAGGTTTTAGTAGGTAAACGGCGTTAGATAAAATTTTACAGGCGGCAAGGCAGCTTACTAGCGTAACTTTTAACGGCAACAAAATGGTTCGTCAAATTTAAGAGCTTGAAACCATGCTAAATGTACCGTAGGATCTGTTTTGAAAGGGCTAAGCGCACCAAGTCCAATTTTTAAATTTAAAACGCACGAAATTTAGCCGAGCGCGCGCTTAAAAGCTATGTGGAAGCAAAATCGCACGAATGAAAAGCATGCGACGCGATAGCCAGTTTAAATTTAAAATCGCGACTAGCACAGATTCGTTTATCCAAAAATCACTTACTTCAAAATCATTACAGCAATCCTTAGCCCGCAAAAGCGCGCTTTGCGTACCGCTCCAGCCTGCAATTACCCAGGCTGCGACGGGCTTTAAATTTACAATGCAAAGACCGCGTCAGAATTTAAAGCTTCCCGCAAATTTAAAATTTTACCGCAGGGCCGCGGTAAAATTTCATGCGGGCAAAATTTCAAAAATCATAAAATTTCAAGAAATTCTTTGAAGATATACTTGCTCTCGGTAGGCCCCGCGCTGGCTTCGGGGTGGTGCTGCACCGAAAATACGGGATAGTCTTTGTAGCGCACACCCTCGATCGTGCCGTCGAAAAGATTGCGGTGCGTGATTTCGCAGATCTGCGCGATCGTTTCTGGGACGTTGTAGTTGTGGTTTTGCGCGGTGATCTCGATCGATTTGGTGCGCAAATTTTGCACGGGGTGGTTTGCGCCGTGCTGGCCGAATTTCAGCTTGTAGGTCTCATATCCCATCGCATTGCTTAGCAGCTGATGACCCAAGCAAATTCCAAAAATCGGCACGCGCGCTTCGACCATCTTTTTGATCTGTGCGATCTCCTCTTTAAGCATGCGAGGCTCGCCCGGGCCGTTTGATAAAAACACGCCGTCGATCTGCCCCTCTTTAAGCTTAGCAATCAAGCTCTCCGCTTTAACGTCGTGCGGGAAAACCTCGACGCCGAGCCCTAGATCGCAAAGCTCATTTAGGATGTTTCGCTTGACGCCGTAATCGATCACGGCTATCTTTTTGCCGCAGCTTGCGGGCTGAGCGTAGCTTCCGCGCGCGGCGTCCCAGCGACCGGAGGTGTGCTTGTACGGCGCCTTCGTGCTTACGATGCTTACGTAGTTGATCTCCTCTATGCGCGCAGACTCGCTAAGCGCCTTTTTAAGAGCCGCCTTATCGCTGATCTCGGTAGAGACGAAGGCGCGCAGACTGCCCTGATCGCGCAGCATCTTGGTTAAAAATCTAGTGTCGATGTCGTAAACGCCGAATTTTCCGTTTTGCAGAAAGTAATCCTCCAAGCTCATCTGCGAGCGAAAATTTGAAGGCTCGTTGTTAAAATTTCTTATGAAAATTCCGCTTGCGTGGATTTTGGAGCTTTCTTTGTCGTTTTCGTTGATACCTACGATACCGATTTCAGGCATAGTGAAAATAATAAACTGCCCCGCGTAGCTCGGATCGGAGATGATCTCCTCGTAGCCGGTGGCGGAGGTGTTAAACACGAGCTCGCCGAATGCGCTGCCGCCCTTGCCGAACGCCTTGGCTTGCAGATAGATGCCGTTTTCTATATAGATATACGCGTTCATTACAGCATGCCCCGTTTTCTTAGCTCCTCTTCGTAGAGCTTTTCAAACACAAGCTCGTATTCTTCGGTGCCGGGGATCAGTTTTTGCTTGTAGCCATCGATCTTTTCATAGACCGCATCCTCAATCTTTTGATAATTTTTAAGATATTCGTCGATCGCGTTATAAATTATTGTCTTTAGCCTATTTTCCGAGACTTTGTAATCGATCAAATTTTTCTTCCAAACGGTTTCTAAAATTTTATGCGATATGGTGCCGTAGCGATCCTCGAAATTTAGCTCGAAATTCTCGTCGTTTGCGATATGGCGTTTGATGAGCCAAAACATATCTTTTTTATTCACGCTCATCTCATCTAGCTCGCTTATGCGCTCATCTATCAGCTCGTTTGCGCGCTCGTCTATCGCTCTTTCTTTTTGCAGATCGGCTCTTATGATCTCGTCGGCTTCCTTCGCGACGGGCTCTATGCCCGCACTCAGCGTAACGCAGCCCGAGTTTAGCAGATCCAGCGCTATTTTATGCGCGATATATGGCACGTGTGGTAGTCGTATTCGCATGATCGTTCCTTTAAATTCAGTTCTATGAGCGGTCGCGCCGCCCGCGTTTGCAAACGGCGGAATTTTAAAATTCTTAAAATTCCGCCCGATTTTATAAAATTATCGTGTCGCTTCTTTCGGGACTGGTGGAGATGAAACCCACTTTCGCGCCGCTTAGCTCCTCTATTTTGCGGATATAATTTTGCGCGCTTTGCGGCAGATCCTCAAATTTTGAAATTCCCTTGACGCTATCCCAGCCCGGCATCTGCTCATAAACCGGCTCGGCAGCTTCCAAATCGATCGGGAAATAATCGATCTCCTCGCCTTTATAGCGATACGCGCGGCAAATTTTAATGCTCTCAAAGCCGTCTAAGACGTCAAGCTTCATCAGCGCGAGCTTGTCGATGCCGCTAAGGCGCACGGCGTATTTCGTAGCCACTCCGTCGAACCAACCGCAGCGGCGCGCCCTGCCCGTCGTGGTGCCGTACTCTTTGCCGATCTCGCGCATCGCCTCGCCTTGCGGGCCCTTATCCTCGGTAGGAAACGCGCCGTTGCCCACGCGGGTGGTGTAGGCTTTTAAAATTCCCATCACCGTGCCGATATCTTTCGGCGCGAGCCCGAGCCCGCTGCAAGCCCCACCCGCGATAGTAGTCGAGCTCGTGACGTAAGGATAGGTGCCGTGATCGATATCAAGCAGGCTTCCTTGCGCACCCTCTACGAGCACGCGCTTGTCGTAATCAAGCGCCTTCCACAGCATGTGCGTGGTATCGGCGATGTATGGCTCGAGCGCGCTTTTATAGCGCTTTAGCTCCTCGTAAATTTCAATCTTGCTAGGAATTTTAACCCCCGCTTTTTCAAAAACGCTCTCATGCGAAGCAAAATCGCGCGATAGCGCCTCGGCGAGCCTTTCAGGCTCCAAAAGCTCCGCTACGCGGTGTCCCGTGCGTGCGATCTTATCGGCATACGCAGGCCCTATGCCCTTGCCGGTGGTGCCGATCGCAAGCTCGCCCTTGCTTTTTTCGCGCGCCTGATCGATCAGCGAGTGGTACTGTAAATTTAAAAACGCCTTCTCGCTTATGAAAAATCTGCCCTTTAAATTTTCAAACTGCGCCATCTCCGTAATCAGTACGTCGGGGTTGATCACGACGCCGTTTCCGATGATGTTGATGATATTTTTATGAAGCACGCCGCTAGGCACCAGATGCAGCGCAAATTTCTCGCCGTTTATAACGATGGTGTGGCCTGCGTTGTGCCCGCCGCTGCTGCGGCATACGAAATCGTAATTCGCGCTTATCATATCTACGATCTTACCCTTACCCTCATCGCCCCACTGGGCGCCGATGACTACGTCAACTTTGCTCATTTCTCATCCTTTTGCATAATTTTTTCTATCAAAGCATCCACTAGCAGCGCAAAGCCGCTGGATTTTAGCCCGTCTATCTCGTAATTTCCGCCGCTGCAATACACCGCGCCCGCATCTAAAAATCTAAAAAATAGCGCGTCATAATAGCGCATTTTGGAGTAATACAGCAGCGAAACGCAGATATGCTCGTAATCCACGCCTAGGTTTAAAATTTCATCTAAGCAGGGCTTTAGCTCTTCAGGCACCTGCGCGCGCAGAGCTTGCACGTCCTTTAGCGATGTGGCGCGAGCTGTAGCGTCCAACCAGGGCAAATTTTGCTCAAGCAGCGTCTCAATCTTACCCTTTTCAAAAATTTCAAGCGGCAGGTTTAAAATTTCGCAAATTTTTTTCGGAATTTCGATATTGCTTAGCTGAAGCGCGGGCATAAGATCAAATTCTTTAAAAAATTCCTGCGCGATTTTAATCGCAAGGGGCAAATTTTTCTCTCCGATCAGCTCCGCGCCGATCTGATAAAACTCGTCGCTTGGGTATTTGAAGGTCGGCTGCACATAAAATAGCCGCCTTAGCTTATCGTCTTTCAGCCGTTTGCGCACGATACGCACGACGTCCACGGTGCTGTCTGCGCGAAGCGCAAGCTCGTGGTTCGTGGGATCGGAGAGCTTAAGAAGCTTTTGCGGCGCGACGCTTAGGTGCTGATGATATGAAAAATATGGCGTTAAAATTTCGCTAAAGCCGTTTTTAACGAGGATTTCGCTCGCTTTATTTTCCAGCTCGCGCTTGAGCTGCGCGCTCTTTCCGAAATACAGCCTCGAGCCGTTTGGTATCTCGTGATCGAAATCGGCGCTAACGCTATCTATCATGCTGCCTCCAAATCGCTTATGAACTGATTTAGCCGCGTTTTAAAGCTCTGAATGAAGCTTGCCAAAACGCGGTAATCAAGCGAAAGAATATCTAAAATTTGCTTACGTATTTCTGTATTTAGCGCAAATTTTTCGCTGCCCGCGCTTTGAGTTTTATTTAAAATTTCGCCGAATTTCGCTCTAAAGCCTTCAAACTCTCCGGGGCTCAGATCGCCCGCATCGGCGCGCGCGATGAAGCTTAAAGCAAGCTCTTTGTAATCAAGCGCGTTTAAAAAGCCGATAAACTCATCTTTGTCGATGGCTGCGAGCTTGGGCGTATCTTTAAATCGCGCGATGAAAGCGTCTATCTCTTTGCGATCCAGCGCTTTTGCGATAAAATTTCCCTGCAGATAGTTAAATTTCAAATTGTTTAAAAGCCGCAGCGATAGCGCGTTTTCTACCCCTTGAGCGCCCAGAGCGAATCCAAACTCCCGCTTTAGCTTGCCCGTGATCTCCACCATCGTTCGGATAGCATTTTTTTTCTTGCCTATGTCAAGGCAGAGCTCGCGGTCGATTTTAACGATATCGAAAGGCTGGGCATTCAGGAATGGGATATTATTTTTATTTGCGCTATTAAGAGCAAATTTAACCCCAAGATCTGCATAACGCCCACGCGCAGGGGCGAATTCCTTAAAATTTTGCTCGCTAAAATCGGTTATCTCAAACATCAACTCGCCTTTTGCATTAGCCCTGTCTCGCAAGCTGTGAGCTACGAAATCGTAAAATTCGTCGTTTGCAAGCACGGCTAGACTTACGTTTATCGAGCAGTTTGCGCCCGTTTGAGCGTTAAATTTCATCATCTTTGAAAACGCAAATTTTGAGATCGGCAACTCAAATCGCGGCTCGCTTAATATCTGCGCAAAATCCTGCGGGGCAAGAATTCCGCGCTTTCCTCGATCCCAGCGTAAAAGCAGCTCATATCCGTAAATCTGTGCGCCGCTAATGATCGGCTGATAGAGCACGAAAAACTCTCCCTCTTCGATCGCTGCAGCAATCCCTTCCTCGCTAGGTTCTTCTGCTTCGGCGCGCTCAAAGATGCAGTAGCGGTTTTTACCGCTCGTTTTAGCGCGATACATCGCTCTATCGGCGCGCGATAAAAGTCCTGGAAAATCGATCTTTTCGCTGCCGTCGTAAAACGCTGCGCCAACACTGATGCTTGCGCTAATTTCGTTGCCTTTGAGGTTAAATTTCATCTTTGAAATTCCAAGCAGACGATCTAATAGCACATGCGCGGCATCCTTGCTTTGCAGATCGCCGATAATGGCGCCAAACTCATCACCGCCTAGGCGCGCTAAAATATCGCCTTTACGCAGCAGTCCGCTCATCGCCTTTGAGATAGCCTGCAAAAACATATCGCCGACCTCGTGCCCGTAGGTGTCGTTGATCGCCTTAAAGCCGTCAAAATCGATGAAAAGCACTGCCATAAGCTTGGAATTTTCGCCCGAGTTTGCGGTAAATCTCTGCGCAGCCTTCATAAAATACACTCTATTTGGAAGCCCGGTAAGCGCGTCGTGATGGGCGATCTTGGCTAGCTCGCTCTCCTTTTGTTTGATCTGCGAAATTTCGGTAAACATCAGAATGAAATTTGAAGTAAGCGAAAAATCATCCTTTATCGCAATTGCCGTAAATAGCGCAGGAAAGGTGCCACCACCTCTTTTTAGCCCGTAAATTTCATCTTTGTAAGAGGTCTGTTTGCCGACGAGATTTTTTCTAATCCTCTCCATCACGTCTGCCCCGCCCTCCGTAGGAGCGAAGAAATTTGGAATTTTGCCGATGGTTTGGCTTTCGCTATAGCCAGTGATTTCATAAAAGGCGTTATTAGCGCGCAGCACGCGACCGCTCTCATCTGTGATTAAGATCGCCTCTAGCGAGCGCGAAAACACGTTAGCGTTTAAATTTAACTCCAGCTCCGTCTGCTTGCGCGAGCTGATATCTTCGAGCGTAGTTTTTACAAGGCGAGAGCGAGAGCCGTGCTTTTCGGTGACGTAGCCTTGCATACTGATCCAGGTATAGGCATTAGCGGCATTTCGCAGACGGAATTCGCAGCTAAAATCATTTCTAAGCCCGGCGGTGCATTCGCGGATCATTTTATTGAAATTCTCTAAATCCGCGAAGTAAATTTCATAACTAAACTCCCCAAAGCTCATCGCAGTGTTTAGCCTTTTGCCGCGATATTTTAAAATTTTAAAGTAATTTTTATCAAACGACAGCGTCTGCGCGTCAAGATCGATTAAGCAGGTGCAAAAATTCCTAGTCTCGATTACGGTGCGGTAAAAGTCCAAATCCTCCTGCAGGCCGCGGATCGCCTTAACATCGTCATCAATATTTTGAAAATAAAACGCAGCCCTGGCGGCGGACTTTTTGACATAGATGCTCACTTCGTAGCTATAGCGGATATTGTCGTTGTGGCGAATTTTATAGCTTTGAGAAAAGCTTAGCTCTTCTGAGGGCATATCGGCTAAGCGGTTTAAAATTTCATTTTTAGCCTCATTCGCGTCCTTTTCATCCAGCAAATCCCATAGCCTTATCTCGCCGCTTAAAAACTGCGCCGCTTCGTAACCCCAAAGCTCTTTTATATTTTTGCTAGCATCTACGATCTTGCCCGAAGTGTAGTCAAACACAAGCGTAACGATAGGCGCGTGATTTAAATACTCATATTTTTGCTTAGTCTCATCGTAAAATCTGCGATATTTTGACGCATCCAGCACCACAAAAAGGGTTGAAATTTTACTTCCGTCGCGGATATAAGATTTTTTAACATAAAGGTCTTTGACGCCGTTTTTGGTCTCTTGGCGGGTTACGACGTAGTTTTCTTTGACGTAGTTTGCACGCTGGGTTTGATAGGCGTGATCGTAAAACGAGCCTGCTTGCAGCGCGAAGATATTTCGCCCCACGACGTCATCGCCGTAAAGCTCGCGCGCGCCATTGCTAGCGCTTTCGATCGTACCTGCGACGTTATCGATACTAAGCACCGAAAGGGAGCTGTATTTTAGCGCATCTTTAAAGCTGAGGCTAAAATCGCCGTGGCGCAAATTAGACTTCAAAACCTCATCTATGGATTTAGAAATTTCTAAGACGGAGCTTAGCGGATTTAGCGCTTCTATATCGCGAATTTTGGAGTGGTAATCCCCTTGGCGCAGAGCGTTTTGAACTGCCGCAAGCGGGATAAAAACGCGCTTTTTTAAAAACGTAAAATTTGAAATTAGAAGGATTAAATAAGCTAAAATCGCCGCTGCTAGTGCTACGACGATAAAATCGTCCGCGCCCAAAAAATAGCCGGCTCGTTCGCGAGCCATTACGAAATTATCTCCAAATTTCGCAAGATAGGCAAAGCTTAGCCCAGATTCGTCTTCGAAGCTTACCACTTCGCCTAGGCGCGAAAAATCAAAATCCTGCCCTAATATATCGGTTGCGCTGCCAGGAGCGTTAAAAAATTTGCCTTCGGTATTAAAGACCAAGATATCTCCCAGCGAAGAGAGCCTGGCAATCGGCCTAGCGGTATTGGCAAAGCCTAGCAGATATGAATCAGCGTTTACGCGCTTGATCAAAAAATACCGCCACGCCCCGTCCATCATCATATAGCGCGATACCCATTCATCCTTTTTTAGCTCGCTTGCGATATCCTCAAGCCGTATCTCACCAAGATCCGAAATGCGCGCATCCGATGAAAAATGCGCCAAGCTCTCCTGTTCCGCGCCGTGGGCGCGCAGATAAAAAATAGCGTCAAATCTATGAGAAGATTTTACGACGTTGCGGATCAAATCCGCATAAAGCTCGCTTTGCGCAGCCTCATGCCTTGCGTCCAAAGAAAGGATATTTTCTTTTAGAATTTCAAGCTCGCTAAAAAGCGACTCGTCGGTATTTTTGAGTAAAGTAATCGCCGTGCGCGTCCGCAAATCAAGCTGCGTAGCGATCCTGGTGCGCAAAAAGCTAATCTCACAAACTACTACAAGCGTAAGTAGCGCAGCGCCTAAAATCAAGGCGGCGTTAAATCTTTCGGTAACGAAGTCTTTTTTGTTTTTCATGCCAAATTCCAAATTTTGCGGGATTTTAGCAAATTTCGTTTTAAAGCCTATTTAAGCTTTGATTTTCGCTCCGCGCGCACCCAAAAAATGCATCATTAAAAGTACCGCGAAGCTAAAGATAAGCATCAGCGCCGAATACGCGTGAGCCTGCGCAAAATCGAGCGTCTCAGTCGCTTCATAAATCGCGATGGAAGCGACCTTGGTCTGCTCGCTCACGCTACCGCCGATCATCAGCACGACGCCAAACTCGCCCATCGTGTGCGCAAAGCAGATCACCAAGGCGCTAAGCAGGGAGTGGCGAATCGCAGGCAACGCGACGCGAAAAAGCTTGGAAAAATAGCTCTTATCTAGCGAATCGCACGCCCAAAAAAGCGAGCGAGGAAGCGAGCGAAAGCCCGAAACCAGCGGCGAAAACATAAACGGCAGTGAGTAGATACAGCTTGCGATCACGAGCCCGCTGAAATTAAATACGAGCCGAAGTCCGAAGTGTTTGTCAAAAAACTCCCCTAGCACCGAATACGGCGATAAAAAAACGAGTAGGTAAAAGCCTAGCACCGAGGGCGGCAGCACCAGCGGAAGCGAGATGATCGATTCGATTACGCTTTTGCCGCGGAAATTTTTTCTCGCCATAAAAAACGCGAGCGGCACGCAGATGATAAACAACGCGAGCGTCGTCAAGCTGGCAAGCTTTAATGAAACGAGAAACGGCGTGTAATCGAGCCCCTTTAGAATTTCAAACATTTATCCTCCGAGCCGAGCCGCTGGGCCCAAACTATAAAATCTTAAAAGCCTAGCCCTACTTTAAAATTTAGAGGCAAAGCTAGATAGAATTTGCGCAAACCTCATAGCCATAAGGTCTTGCAAAATAAAATTTTGAAAAATTCTGCGCAGACCTAGCTGCGCAAGAGCTTTAGCCAAATGAGATTTTAAAAATTCCGTGCAAGCTAAACTGGGCGGAATTTATAAAAGTGCTTGGCTATAAATTCCTTCAAGCGTGCGAATTCTGCCAAACTTTTAAGCCCTACCAAGCTAGCAAATTTTTAAGACCACGTTTACCGAGCTAAATTCTAAAAAGCTTCGCTCGGCTTTAAAACTTGAGCGGGCAAAATTCATCTGAGCGCAAATTTCACGCAAGATATAGCCAAACGGCATTCTCTGAACAACTTAGTGGAATTACATTGAGCCTGACAAAACAAAATTTTAAAATTTCGCAAACTTAAAAGACCGGGTTAACGAAACCTTGCCACAGCTTGCAAATTAAGCGAGTTTAGCACGCAAGCTTCGAGCCGTTAAAGCTTTTAAAATTTCAAAGCCATAAAATCCAGGCAAAATTCCAAATCTAAAAATTTTAAGTTTGCGCGAAACTTCACATTAAATTTTTTACCAAGATCGCATGATAGAATTCAAGCAACTCCTGCCAAAAAAGTAAGCTAAAAGCCGCTAAATTTAAAAATAAACCTACCGCACCAATTAATAAATTCAAAGAAGGAATTTAACGGCGCCTGTCTGCGCAAAATCTAAAATTTAAAGCTTAATTCCCGCACGCTATCTAGTCTCGCGTTGCGGTTTTACTCTAGCCTGCGTTTAAATTTTGTGTTTCATGAAAATCTAAGCGCGATGCGAATGAAATTTTAAAATCTCACCGTATTTTGCGGACAAATCTAGCTAAAATTTCGCAAAATTCCAAGGGTTTACGTCAAAATCTCTAATCCAGTTGAAATTTCTCACTTAGGCGTATTCAAAAGCCTGTCTGCAAGTTTAAATTTTACGCAGAGTGATATTAAAAGCTTTAGCGCCTGTTTTGACCTCATCGCCTACTTGCAAGCCCTCGGCTTCTGCATTGCTTAGCACCACTTCGCATAGCTGGCTGCCGATCGCTACGACAGCCACTTTGACCCCGTCGCGTGCTTGCAAATCGACAATCTTGCCCGCGAAAGAAAACTTCTGCGAGCCGTTTGTTTTAAGAAAAATTTCCTCCGGCGTACCGGTGCGGACGATCCTGCCGTCCTTCATCTCATAAACCCGCTTGCAAAGTCTATAAATCTCGCTTACGTCGTGGCTTACCAAAATCACGGTCTGATGAAACTGCTCGTGGATTTTTAGCAGATATTCTTGGATTTTTTCACGCATCGTAAAATCAAGCGCCGAAAGCGGCTCGTCAAGTAGCAAAATTTCAGGCTCTTGCATCAGTGCGCGAGCAAGTGCTACGCGCTGCTTCTGTCCGCCGCTAAGACCCTCGACACCAGATTTTGCAAACTCGCTAAGCTCTAAAATTTCAAGCAGCATCGCAGCTTTTTGCGGATCGTTTCTGGCAAAAAGCAGATTGCCTGTCACGCTCATATTCTCAAAAAGTGCGTAGTCTTGAAACAAAAAGCCGATCCTGCGCTTGCCCGCACTTAAGAATTCATTGCCTTCTTGTAGCACGCGATCGCCGTCTTTTATGCTACCACTATCTGCGCGCAAAAATCCAGCCAAAATGCGCAGCAGTGTAGTCTTACCGCTGCCGCTGCGCCCATATAGGCACACAAACGAGCCTTTGTTAATCTCTAAGCGAGCATCAATCGAGAAATCATCACTGATTTTTTTCTTACAATCAATCGTTATCATATTTTTCTATATATATCGCAGTGGCGCTAACGTATGCGAAAACCTCGTCGCCCTCGCGTAAAGCAAGCTCCTGCGCGCAATGCGCGCTAATGAGCACATCAAAGCTTATCTTGCCTTCAAACCTGAGCGTGCATAGAATTTCACCTAAGCTTAGGCTCATAATCTTGCCGTGAATTTCATTTTCGCTAGATACACCACTTAGGGCTTCGCGAGATAAAAGCACATCGGTGCTTTTAAAGCCCACGTAAACTTCGCTACCCACCTTAAGCTCGCTACTTAGCTGCAGAAATACGCCACGTAGCTTGATGCCGCCCGCGATAAATCCTACAGAATGGATGCCGTCTTTTTGTAAAATTTCGTTGATTCTCGCTCTAATCATTAAAACTCGTATCCGTATTTAGCAAAGATCTCTTTGCCCTTGTCGCTTAGGATAAAATCATAAAATGCCTTGGCTTCGGCATTGTCTTTGGCGCGGTTTAGCACGACCATACCTTGGGCTATCGGCTCGTAGAGCTTGGTATCGACTAAAATAAAATTCTCTCCCTCTTTGCAAGGCTTGCCGTTGCAGCCGTCCTTTGCCATCTTAGGCGCATACATCGCGCTGGCCGCGATAAAGCCGACGTCAGACGCCTTAAGCGCTTGCGAAAGAGCCTCGCCGATCGATTTTGCTTCTACGATTTTGCCTTTGATCTCATCGTAAACTCCCGCTTTTTTGAAAGCTTCCACGCTTGCAGTGCCGTAAGGAGCAGTCTTTGGATTTGCTATCGAAATCGTTTTGACGCTAGGGTCTTTTAAAGCTTCAAGCCCCTTGCTAAGATCTACACCGCGCACGCTAAACATCGCGACCTTGCCCTTTGCGTAGGTTTTGGCAGGCGCCGTCGCAAAGCCCTCCTTATGCAGATCGTCTGCAAATTTCATATCCGCCGCCATAAAAATATCAAACGGCGCGCCGTTTTTGATCTGCGTGCTAAGCGCACCGCTGGCGCCCAAGCTCACGTTTAGCGTGGTTTGCGGATGTAGCTTGGCAAATTCCGCTTTGATCTCGTCAAACGCATACGTCGTGTTCGCAGCGGCTGCGATGCTGACCTCGCCTGCGCTAAGCGCGCCTGCGGTTAAAATTCCTAAAAGCACTGCTTTCAACTTCATTTTATGCCTTTCGTTTCGGCTCTCGCCAGAATTGAATTGTATCTAAAATTTTAAATTTGCGCCTTAAATTTTAAGATTTTGCGCACCCGATCTCATCCTATTACGCGCCAATAATGATCTCGCTAGGCTCGATGATCGCCGTCACTTCATCTCCTACTCCTAGACCCATCGCGGTGGCAGATTCTCGCGTGATGATCGCGGTGATGTTTTGATGCGAGCTTGTGCCTAGACAGATCTCTGCGTTTACCGCGCCGATTTTGACCTCGCTAATCGTGCCCTTGATTTGATTCGTCGTGCTAAGTTTTAGCTTCTCCGAGCTTCCTTTGGCAATGATGACGCTTGGGGCTTTGAATAAAAACAGCACATCCTTGCCAGCCTTCAGCCCTAAATTTTTTTCGCTCTCTACGGTTACCGTCGCGCATAAAATTTCACCACCTGCGAGTTTAGCCGTGATTTGAGAATTTACAGCGCCTGTTTGAACATCCGTAATCTCAACACTTAGCTGATTGCGTGCAGAAAGCTTCATACCGATCTTCTCTAAGCTTAAAAGACTCTCTTCGGTGATCTCATCAAGCTTTAAAATTTCACTCAAAAACGTCTCGCCCGCGTGGCTGATAGCATCATAAGCGCGAATCAGCTTGTGAGCGTAAGGGGTAAGCTCGGAGCCGCTATTTTTCTTAGTGCCTTGAGTGCGGACGATGAGCGGCTTTTTGCTCGCGTTGTTGATTAAATTTAGCGCGTCCCAGCCGTTTTTATACGACACTCCTACGATCTCTGCGGCCTTTGTAATACTTTTAGTTTCGTCCACAGCCTTAAGCAGCTTAATGTGCTTGGCTAAAAGCGATGCTTCGTTGCCAAGCAGAAATTCCAAAGCAAATTTTGCGTCCATTTTCATCCTTTCTTATTTACTTTCGCGTGATTTTATAATATATCCTCTGATATATTTCTTAAACAGCTACGGGCTTTATTCTGCGATATAAAGAGGAAAATTCTATACGAAATTTTACCCTTATTGACAAAATTTCTTTAAATTTGTAAAATCGCCACTTTGATTTATAAAGAAGGGTCGCATTTGAAATTTATAAAAATTCTATTCTTAGCCGCGGCATTGGCACTTTGCGGTTGCTCGCAAAAGCAAGACATAGCGCCTGGCGATACAGATGGTTTTGACGAGGAGTTTGCCAAGCGCGAGGTTTTCGATCCGCTTAGCGGCTATAACCGCGTTATGACGAGCTTTAACGACGTATTTTACTCATACATATTAACCCCCGTAGCCAGCGGCTACGATTACGTAATGCCCGATCCGATCCAGGGCGCGTTTTCAAATTTTTTCTATAATATTTTATATCCGATGAGGCTCGTAAACAACCTATTGCAGGGTAAATTTGAAAATTCTTGGGACGAGACGAAGCGGTTTTTGATCAACTCGACTGTGGGCTTCGGCGGGCTTAACGATATGGCGGGCAAATACTACGGAATTCCGCGCCACGACGAGGATTTCGGGCAGACGCTAGGATACTGGGGTGTGCCGGCAGGTCCGCACATCGTCTGGCCGATTTTGGGGCAGAGCAATCTCCGCGATACAGCAGGACTTGTCGGAGATTATTTTTCAAACCCGATAAATTATATTAAAGATGGCACGGTGCGAAACTCCGTCAATGGATTTAGAATATTTAACGACTACTCGCGCGATCCGAAATTTTATGAAAAAATGACCAAAGATGCAGTGGATCTATATCCGTTTTTGCGCGATGCTTACGAGCAAAATCGCGAGAAATTAATAAAGGAATAAAAATGAAAATTTTAAAAGTTCTAGCGCTTTGCGGAGCGCTTTTGATTTCGGCGCACGCTATTAGCGATGCGGATATCGAGCCGGTGATGAGCCAAAAGGTTGCCGAGGCCGTAAATATTATGCGAAGCAGTACTCCAAAAGACGCAAAGCCCGCAAAAATTTTTGCACTTTTTGACGGCTATTTTGATTATAAAATGATGGCAAAGCTCTCCCTTGCGAAGCATTACGCTAGCCTTAGCCCGGCGCAGATCGCAGAATTTGATAAGGCCTTCGAGGCGCATCTAAAGCGCTCCTTTATCGAAAAGCTTTCGCTTTATACCGATCAAGATATGAAGGTGCTAAGTAAACAAAGCCCGAGCGATAAGCGCCGCGTGCTGAAAACGCAGGTCATCGGCGAGCAGAAAAACTACGACATAGATTTTAAATTTTATCCTACCGGCTCTGATTGGCGCATCTACGACGTCGATATCGTGGGCGTCAGCCTCATTCAGACCTACCGCTCGCAGCTAGGCGACGTAACGCAAAGCTTGGGCTTTGACGAGCTTATAAAGCGGCTAAATTCCACCGTCATCAATAGCGGCGAATAGCAGCGCGCCTAAAAGAGCGGTATTTGAAAAAAATTTTTCGCTTAATCGTCGCGTTTCCGAAAATCACGCTTGCGCTTTTTACGGCGCTGGCGCTGTTTTTCGGATATTACTCCACAAAGCTTGAGATCGACGCTTCAAGCCAGACGCTTCTACTAGACAATGACAAAGACCTTCAAATTTGGCGCGAAGTATCTAAACGCTACGAAACGCCAAATTTCTTGGTGCTTGCATACACTCCCGCTGGCGATCTTTTAGCGCCCGAGACGATCCGCAAAATAGCGCAGATGGACGCGGCTTTTTCCAAGCTTGATTTCGTCGCTAGCGTCACGGACATCACGAACGTACCGCTTTTGCTAAACAAAGGTGGCGGCATGAGCGAGCTGCTTAAGCACATACCCACTCTTACCGACGCGGACGTAAATTTAACTGCGGCTAGACGCGAGTTTGCCACGAGCCCCTTTTACGCGTCAAATTTAGTAAGCGCCGATTTTCGCACTACCGCAATTTTGATAAATTTAAAACCGCAGACCCGCTACGAGGAGCTTTTGCGCCTAAGAGACGGAGCTAAAAGCGCTCTAGAGCAAGCGGAGCACGAGGGCAACCGCTCGGGGGCTCAAATTTCAGAGCTCAAAGACACGCTTAAAGTTGCGGAGCAAAATTTTAAATCCTACCGCGACGAACTACGCGAAAAGGATCACCGCGATATCATGGCTTTGCGCGCGCTGATCGCGGGCTTTGAGAAGGAATTCGCGGGCGACCGATTGTTTCTAGGCGGACTGAATATGATCGCAGACGATATGGTAGGCTACGTCCGCTCGGATCTGGCGACCTACGGACTCGGCGCTTTGGTGCTTCTGCTAGCTTGCTTTTGGCTCTTTTTTAGACAGGCCAAATTTATCCTACTGCCGCTTATCATCTGCGCGTATTCGGTCGTGCTCGCAGCGGGATTATTCGGCTTTTTGAGCTTTGAGGTCACGGTGATTAGCTCAAATTTTATAGCGCTTCAGCTCATCATCACGGTTTCGGTCTGTATCCACCTAATCGTCGCCTACCGCGAGTTTAGCGCGCGCTTTCACGCATTTTCGCAGCGCCAGCTCGTTTACGCAGTGCTTCGCGAACGCGCAAGACCCTGCTTTTTCGCGATCTTTACGACCGTTATCGGCTTTATGTCGCTAATTTTTTGCGATATAAAACCCGTAATTTCTCTGGGAATTATGATGAGCGTAGGCATCAGTATCTCGCTAGTTACGGCGTTTGGAGTATTCGGCGCGGTTATGTCGCTTCTGCCGCGCACGCACAATAACCGCAGCTTCGAGCAGCACTTTAAATTTACGCTTTGGTGCGCCGAAACGGCGCTGCGTAGCAGAGGCGCGGTCTATGGAGTGTGCGCTGCGGCGGTGATCTTTGGGCTGTACGGTATCTCGCAGCTGCGCGTCGAAAATAGCTTCATCGGCTACTTCAAAAAAAGCACCGACATCCGCGCAGGTATGGAGGTCATCGATACAAATCTCGGCGGAACGATCCCGCTTGATATCGTCGTTAAATTTAAAAGCGCGAGCAGCGCAGATCCCGCTAGCGAGAGCGAAAATTCCGCAAGCGGCAGCGCAAATTCTAAGAGTGGCGAAAATTCCAATCCCACAGGACAAAATTTTGTTGCAAATTCTACTCAGCAAAATTCTATCGCGCAAAATTTCAATGATCAAAATTTTTCCGAGCAAAACTCCGCTGCGGCAACACAACCAAGCGACGCCGCAAATTCGGATCAAACCCACGCCGCAAATTTAGAGCAGAATTCCACCGCGAGCGACGATTTTGGCGATTTCGAAGCCGAATACGCCGCCAACGAAAACAAGCCGCAGTATTGGTTCACCTCCGAAAAGATGCGTATCATCGGCAAAATAGATGATTTTTTGAAGGATAAAAACGTCACGGGGCATGAGTTTATCGGCAACGTAAGCTCGCTCGCATCGCTTTTAAAGCTCGGCAAGCAGATTAATCAGGGGCGCGATCTGGACGATCTAAGCCTTGCTTTGATCTACTCTGAAATGCCCGCAAACTACCGCGAATTGGTGCTTTCGCCCTTTGTAAATATTGAGGCAAACGAGGCGCACTTTAGCATCCGCACGATAGATAGCGATCCGAATCTTCGCAGAGCGCAATTCCTAGCCGATCTTAAGCGCGATCTGAACTCCCTGCTCGCCAATGATAACGTCACGGTGCAGATTAGCGGCATAATGGTGCTTTATAACAATATGCTTCAAAGCCTGATGAGCTCGCAGATAGGCACTCTGGGTATTACCGTGCTCGTGCTTTTCGTGCTTTTCGTGATCATCTTTCGCTCGTTTTCATACGCTCTTATCGCGATCGTCGTAAATTTGATCCCGCTTTGCGCCTGCTTCGGCATTATGGGGGTTGCGGGCATTCCACTAGATATTATGAGCATCACGATAGCGGCGATTAGCATCGGTATCGGCGTTGACGACGTCATCCACTACATCTACCGCTACAAGCGGGAGTTTGCGCGCCTGGGCGACGAGGCTGCGGCGATCCGAGCGAGCCACGCAAGCATCGGATACGCGATGTATTATACGTCGTTTGCGATCATTTTGGGCTTTAGCGTGATGATGATGAGTAATTTCTGGCCTACGATCTACTTCGGCCTGCTGATATGTCTGGTGATGAGCCTGCTGCTTTTGGGCGCGCTCATAATCCTGCCGTCGCTAATAATGAGCCGAAAGGGCTTAAAATTTAGCCTCTTTAAAGCTAAATAAATTTTATCTTGCTATAATTCCCGCATTTGGAGAGGATGGCGACCTGGTGGCGTCTGCGGACTTCAAATCCGATAGGAGGGCGGTTGACCGTTTTCCGGGGGGTTCGATTCCCTCCCTCTCTCGCCGAATTCTTTTAAAAATTCCATCTTTAAATTTTATCTTTCACGCTTTTAACCACGTGCTTCACGAATTTATCTCAAATTTCGGCTCTAAATTTATCCGTTATTAAACAGAGATGGGTAGCATTGCTCGTTAACTTTTCTTGAAGGAGCGAGTATGAAATACGCATTAGGCGCTGCACTTGCGGCATTTATTTTTGCAGGATGCGGCGATGACGATGTGGGACTTGTGAAAAACTACACTCTGCCAGATTTTGAATCTATGAGTATCGGTACGGCGATCGAGGTTCGAAAATCTGCAAAAATATCACGTGGAGTAAAGAGGAAAATAGCGGATTAAAAACGGTTAAGATGGTCTGCGACGTGGATGTAGAGCAGAGGCTTAAATCATATAAACAAGAGATGTTGGACTCGTCTTTAAAAAGGGTTATGACTTTTTATTAGGGTAAGGCTTACGACGCGCAGGGTTTGCTTAAGCTGGCAAAAGAACACTGCAAATTAAACGAAGCTAAATTTCAAGAAGCGCTTAAAAACCAAAGGCAAAATAGAATTTTTGAGGAGAAATGGAAGTCGGTCGATTGTGACGACAAATTAAAAGGGGAGATACTAAAAGAGAGCAACACAGAAATCTACATAGACTCTATTATGGAGCGCTTAAAAGCAGCCATTTATTACTCGCAAATAACCGCAGAACAATTGGACGCGAGCTTCGGACATAAAGAAGGCGGATCATCAAAGCTTGCTATCGAGCTAAATTTTATCGTAAATGAGGGTAAAAGCGTAAATCTGTCTGATAAATTTAAACTTATCACGAATGGCAAAGAAGATCCCGTGAATAAAATGAAGTCAAAAGATGTCATAGCAGGCTTCTACGAAAGGCAATAAGCGCCTCATCTCGCGGCTAAATTTTATGAAATTTTAAAATTTAGCCGCTTTTTTATATCAAAATTTCATTCAAAATTTTATGTGAAGTTTTAAATTTAAAGCGCGGCGGAAGCAGTTTTGCCCGCCGCGCCGTGAAATTTTGCTCCGAAGATAGGTTTATTTATCGTGTCCTTGCAGATACGCAATCGCGCTAAGTGCGGCAACCGCGCCGTCGCCTGCCGCGCAAACGACCTGTTTAGGCGCATCCTGTCTCATATCGCCCGCCGCGAATAGCCCGTGTACGCTTGTTTGCATCTTTAAATTTACCGCGACCTGTCCGCCCGGCGTGACGTCGCAGATAAACTTGCCGCTTTCGTCTTTTAGCACCTCGTTTCGTACGTCAAGCCCCACAAATACGAAGATCCCAGGCAGCTGCAGCTCGCGCGCGGCGCCGCTTGTTTTATCCTTGACTACGACGCCAGTTACGCCGCTTGCATCGCCTTTTATCTGCTCTACGAGCGCGTTTGTGATGAGCTCGATATTTTCACTTTCGCGCACCTTTTGCACGGTCGAAGGCGCGGCGCGAAACTCGTCCCTGCGGTGGATCAGATAGACTTTAGAGCAAATTTTAGCTAGATACAGCGCCTCCTCTAGCGCCGTATCGCCGCCGCCGAGGACGGCAACCTCTTTGCCTTTGTAAAAAAATCCGTCGCAGGTCGCGCAGGTGCTAACGCCGCGACCGAAGAACTCATCCTCGCCCTCGATCCCCGCGCGGCGCGGAGTAGAGCCGGTAGCCACGATAACGGCGCGAGTGCGACGCGTTTGATCGCCCTCAAGATAGATCGTAAAATTTCCGTCGCTATCTTTTAAAACGCGCAGCACGCGCACCATCTCATGCTTCAGCCCGAAGCGAAAGCACTGCTCCTGCCAAGGCGCCATAAAGCTCATCCCGTCGGTCACCGCAGCGACGCCCGGGTAGTTTTCCATCTCGGAGCTTGAGGTGATCTGCCCGCCGGGCATCCCCATCTCAAACATCACGACGTCCTTTAAACCGCCTCTTGTAGCATAAAGCCCCGCCGCTAGCCCCGCAGGACCGCCGCCGATAATTGCTAAATCTAACATTTTTTCTCCTTAATTATTTTATTAAGTAAAGCCGCGAGCGTTAAATTTACGAGTTTAATTAATAAAACGATGAGTGAGAGGAGAAAGGGCGAAAGCCGCCCTTTTGAAATTTACAGAAGCGAGTTTAGCTTGTCGGCTATAATCTGCTTGGATTGCGCGCCGATGAGCTGAGCTTTTAGCTCGCCATCTTTGAAAAATAGTATCGTTGGGATCGAGCGAACGCCGAACTGCACCGCAAGATCCTGCGCTTCGTCGGTATTTACTTTACAAATTTTAGCCTTGCCGTCGTAATCGTTCGCAAGTTCCTCGATGATCGGGGCGATCATACGGCACGGTCCGCACCAAGGCGCCCAAAAATCGACTAGCGCGACACCCTCTTTAGTAACGTCGAAATTCTCCGAAGTAAGCTCTATATACTTCCCCATAATGTTCTCCTTGTGTTAAAATTCTGCGGATTATAGTTCATTATCTTAAATAAATAATAAAAATTCTAATTTAAAAAGATATGTTGGCGATAAATTTTATCTGCTTTGGATAAACTTCCACGACGTCGATCTGCCACGGCTCGTCCGTATCGCAGCTCATCAGATAAAATTCCGCCGCCTTTAAAATTTTAGCCATCTTGACGCCCGTCACGCGCTCTGCGGCGTCGTAATCGCCGCTCGTGGCCTTCACCTCGACGAAGTGCAAAATCCCGTCTTTGCGCGCGACGATGTCAATCTCGCCGAAGCGGCAGCGGAAATTTCGCTTTAAAATTTCAAACCCTTCGCCGCGTAAAAATTCCGCCGCACAGTCCTCGCAAGCAAAGCCGAAAAGATATTCTTTTAAGCTCAAGTTAGCTTTCGATCCTGATCATAAAAGGCTTTTGCGTGATAAAATTTTCGCCGCTAATCACGCTTATTGCGCGCTTGATATCTTTCTCGCAGCACGTATGCGTCGTGAAAAACAGCGTCACCTCCTCGTCCGTTTTGAGCTTAGGCTTTTGCAAAAAGCTGTCGATCGAAAGATCGTTTAAGCTCATAATGTTCGTAAGCTTCGCCAGCACGCCCTTCTCGTCGCGCACGCGCAGCCTGAAATAATACTTCGTGCGGATCTGCTCGCTCGGCAGAATTTGCATAAAATTTTCGCTCGGCAAAATTTTATAGCCGAGCATTGGATTTTTATTATCGCGCGCGATGTCGATAAGATCGCTTATAACCGCACTTGCCGTAGCGCTTCCGCCCGCGCCGGGGCCGTAATACATACTCTCGCCGACACAGTCTCCGTAGATGCTCACGCCGTTCATCACGCCGTCTACTTTTGAAAGCATTTGATCTTTTGAAATGAGCGCAGGATGGACGCGCAGCTCGACTTTGTTGTCGCACGCGCGCTTGGCTACCGCAAGCAGCTTGATTATGAAGTCAAATTCGCGCGCAAAATAGATATCCTCCTGCGTGATCTCCTCGATCCCCTCTATTAGGATATCTTCGGGGTCGCCGTGCACGCCGTATGCGATGCTAGCTAAGATCAAAAGCTTATGCGCTGCGTCGAACCCACCGATGTCAAAGCTTGGATCGGCTTCGGCGTATCCGAGCTCTTGAGCTCTCTTTAGCGCGTCTTCAAATTTCTCGTTTTTTTGCATCATATTCGTAAGGATAAAGTTGCTCGTGCCGTTTACGATGCCGATTATTTTTTCGATACGATTGGCGCTTAGCCCCTCGCGCAGGGTTTTGATAATCGGAATTCCGCCCGCTACGCTCGCTTCAAAACCAAAAGGCGTATCGCCTGCCAAAGCCTGGAGCTTGTAGCGATGATAAGCCAAAAGCGCCTTATTTGCTGTAACGACCGCCTTTTTGCGCTTTAAAATTTCGCTTACGATCTCGTAGGGCTTTTCTACCCCACCCATAAGCTCTACAAAAACGTCGATGTCATCGCGCTCGATGATACTTTGTGCGTCGCTGCTAAGCGGAATTTGCACGCCCCTTTTTTTGCTCGTATCGCGCACGAGCCCGATTACGGGCTCTATGCTAACGCCTGCGCGCGCAAGGATGATATCTTTGTTTTTGATCAAAATGTTTGCAACTTCGCTACCTACGGTGCCGACGCCTAAAATCGCTACCTTCATCAGATCTCTTTCAAATATTTTTTTATATTTCTAGCAGCCTGGCGGGTCCTGTTTTCGTTTTCGATAAAAGCGATCCGCACGTAATCGTCTCCCGCCGCGCCAAAGCCAACGCCCGGGCTTACGGCGACGCGCGCCTTGGTAAGAAGCTGCTTGGAAAACTCCATACTTCTTAGATGAGCCGCCGCTGGCGGTAATTTCGCCCACGCAAACATCGACGCGCTAGGTTTTGCGATCTGCCAGCCCGCGTCCGCAAAAGCGTCAATCAAAAAATTTCTACGCTTCTCATAGCTCGCGCGGATCTGCTCTACGCACTCCTGCGACCCGTCCAACGCGATCGTGGCGGCTACTTGGATCGGCGTAAACATGCCGTAATCAAACCACGACTTGATCTTTTTAAGCGCGGCGACGAGCTTTTTGTTGCCGCTAACAAAACCTACGCGCCAGCCCGCCATATTGTAGGTTTTAGAGAGAGTGTATGCCTCGACTGCGACGTCCTTCGCGCCCTGAACCTCAAAGATCGACGGCGTTTTGTAATCATCGAAAGCGATCTCCGCGTAAGCGATGTCGCTGATGATATAAAACCGCTCCTGCCGCGCCATCGCCACGAGCCGCTCGTAGAAGCTTTTTTGCACGACGACAGTGGTGGGGTTGTGCGGGAAATTTACGACGACGTATTTTGGGCGCGGAATGCTCTCGTCGAAGGTTTTTTGCAGATCGATGAAAAATTTATTCTCATTAAAATTTAAATTTTCATCATAGGCAAGCGGGATTTTAACGACGTTACCGCCTGCGATAATGAAGGCTTGAGTGTGGATCGGATAGGCAGGATCGGGCACCACCGCGACATCGCCCGGATTTACGATCGCGCTTGTTAGATGCACGAAACCCTCTTTAGAGCCCATCACGGCGACGATCTCGCTTTCCGGATCTAAGATCACACCGTATTTGCGCTTGTACCAATTCGCGCACGCAAGTCGCAGCTTGTAGATGCCCTGGCTTACGGAGTAGCCGTGCGTTTTGTCCTTTTGCGCGCTTTCGCAAAGCTTGTCTATTATATGCTGCGGCGTCCTGCCGTCGGGATTGCCCATCGAAAAATCGATTATATCTTCGCCAGCTCTGCGCGCCGCCATTTTTATGGCATTGACCTCGGCAAAAACGTAATTGGGCAAACGCTCGATTTTTGAAAAACGGATTTCGTCAAACATCTCAAACCTCTTATCTTAAAGTAATTTTCAAGCTTTATTTAAAATTTAGCGCCTTAATGCGCGATCTGTGCGTGCGCACGTAGGCAAAATTTCAAGCCTTAGCGGCGATGCGGCGGCGCTTTTTATATTGCTCGAGCAATTTAAACTTTTACCTCGCTAAAATTTTAAAACCGCGGGGGGCGGAGGCGTTGATCGTTTAAATTTATCGCGTCGCGACCCTTTGCGGCGCTGTTTAAATTTACGTCCGATCAAAACGATAACGATCAAAGCTTCTGTTTTGCACGGCGCCGTGGACTACACCTCTTAAATTTAGCGCGCTACCGCAAGCGCCCGCACCGCTTAAAATTTTATCGCACCGCTAATTTTACCTGCGCCGCTTAAAATTCTATCTAAGGCGGCGCGGTTCAAAACCCTCTAAATTTACCCTCGTGGGTTTATTTTAAGTCGCACTCGCCGCAGCGGGCCAAAATTCTATCCTCGGCGGCGGCGAAGCCCTACCAGTGAAAAACCGCGCGACAGCGAGGATTTTACCACTTCTTACCCTTGTTTAGGCGCAGAAACTCGTCGGCCGAAATTTTAGTGATATTGCCATCTTTAACGTGAAATTTTTGAGTGTTCCTTTCGCTGAAAGTTACGTTGCCATCGGCTTTACCGAGCTCAAACATCCCGTGACCGGTAGAGATTAGCAGCTCCTCATCTCCTTGCGAAGCGACGACGTAAGGGGAATTTATGACCATCTCGCGCTTCTTGCCACTTTTTAGATCGATAACGCCTATCCACATCTTACCGCGCGGGCTAAGCACGATATCTTTGCTCGGCGCGGGTTTGCTTTGCGTGGCGTTTTCGTCGGTAAAATTTTCCTCAGTCTTAATGCTCGCGCGCTCGATCCTGATAGAGCGGTCCAGCGCGTTTAGCGAGCTTAAATTTTCATCCGCAGCAGCGGCTGCATTGGCATCTGACTTTAGTGCGAATTTTTCATCTGTAGCGTTGTGCGAAACGACGTCGATACCGATGTTTTCAAGCTTTTTTTGAGTGTTATTTACGATCGGAGCGTCCGAGTAGGTGGTTTTGTTTTGTTCCCATAAAAGCGAGCCCAAAAATTCGCCGAAGCTTTTATAAAGTCCGAAATAAAAGATTGCGCCTATGATTAATACCATTGCAAGCAGCCATAAAAGCCAACCGCTGCCGCTTTTGTTAGGGCTGACCCTTTGACCATAAACCTGCTCGACTTTGGCTTTTTTAACAGGCGCAAAGCTCGCTTTGGCGCTCTCAAACTCGCTAAGCCAGTCCGATAGATCCAGCCCGAACTCGCGCTCTAAAATTTTAATGTAACCCTTCACGTTAAAATTTGCCAGCTTCTCGAAGTCTTTGTTTATGATGTATTCTAAATTTTGCGCGTCGATGCGCGTCGTGCGCGCAATCTCGATCAGATCCATAGATTTTAATTTATCCAGATCGCTGCTTTTTGGCTGCTGTGTTTGCTCCGGCTTCTTGGTTTGTTCCGCCTGCTCGTCCGTATTATTTAACTTCTCTTCTATTTCTTCCATTTAAAATTCCATCGCATAGTATCGCAAATGCTGCGCTTACGTTAAGCGAATCCCAGCCTTCGCGCATCTTTATTGATACCGCGCGGTCGCATTTTTTAAGTGCTCTAGCAGGTATCCCCTCTTCTTCGTTCCCCATTACGAGTGCGTTTTTCGCGCCGAGCTTTAACTCCTTAAAGCTCGTCCCGTCCGCACTCGCGGCGTAAATTTCAAAGCCGCTCTGTTTAAGCTCGTTTATCACGTTAAGCCCGTCTGCGGCCTTAACGACGTTTAGCTCATACGCCGCGCCCGAGCTCGCGCGCACTACGCCCGCCATATTTAGATTATTTGCGACGACGATCACGCTGTCTGTGCCCAAAGCATAGGCGCTGCGCATTATCGCGCCGATGTTCCCGATGTCGGTAAGTCCATAAAGGATCGGCACGAATTTATCGTCTTTGACACTAGCCAGATCGCCGAAGCTAAACTCCTCCACCTCGGCCAAGAAGCCTTGATGGTTGCCGCCGCGAGCGAGGGCTTGAGCTTTTTTCGCATCGGCGCGCTCAATCTTTACGCCGGTCGCGGCGATCTTTTTAAAAATTTCTTTCTCGCACTCCTTTGCAAGGATGATGCGGATAAATTTCTGCGGATGCCGGTTTAAAAGGTGCAAAAACAGCTGCTTGCCGTAAATAATCATTTTAGGATTTTAGCGAAAAACGGTTAAAATATGACTTAGCGTATCAAATTTTTATATATTTCTTTGGCGGGTTCGCCGCTGATTTTTGAGAGCAGTTTCGCTTTTATTTTCGGCGCGATCTCAAGCGACGAAATATCTTCCTGCGTGATTTTTTCAAAGCTTTTCTCGCCTGCGCCGTCAATCACGACGCACCATTCGCCGTTTAAATTTGCGCCGTTTAGACTAGATAGAACCTCTGCGGCGCTACCGAAAAATTTTGTTTCAAATTTTTTCGTAGCTTCTTTGATCGCAAAAATTTTGCGCTGCGCATCGATCCCCGCGATCTGCTCTATTAGCTTTACCACGCGTTTTGGGGATTCGTAGAGCACACACGGATAGGGGCTTTGCATTAAATTTAAGATCTGAGCTTTGCGCTGCGCGCCGTCATTATTCAAAAAGCCCAAAAAGCTAAATTCTTTCTCCACCAGCCCGCTTGCGGCGGCTGCGAGCAGCAGAGCGTTTGCGCCGCTAAGCACCTCGTAAGGCACACCGCTTCGTTGCGCAAATTTTACGAGCGCGATCCCCGGATCGCTGATGCAAGGCATGCCTGCGTCGCTTACGTATGCGCAAGCTTTTTCGCGCAGAAGCGCCGGATCAAAGTCAGCGAAAAATTCCGCTTCGTTGTGCGTGTGCAGCGAGTAAAACTGTGAAATTTTAAATGAAATTTGAAATTTATCGGATAATAAGTTTAGAAGTTTTTTTGAAACCCTCGTATCCTCGCAGATTAGGATTTCGCAGCTTTGCAATACCTCAAGCGCGCGGCTCGAGATATCGCTTAGATTTCCTATCGGCGTAGGAATGAGATATAGCAACTATTTCATTCCGTATTTTTGCTTAAATTTCTCGACGCGGCCCGCGCTATCTACGATCTTCTCGCTGCCTGTGAAAAACGGATGGCAATTGGAGCAGATATCGACGCGGATCTCGGCCTTGTTCGAGCGCGTTTTAAAAGTATTTCCGCAAGCGCAAGTAACGGTCGTTTCGACAAAGTTTGGGTGAATATCTTTTTTCATTTTTAATCCTTTTTGATGATTTTAAAAGGCAGCGATTATACAACTTTTTTATCTAAAAAGCAAATTTAAAGGGTTTTAAAAATCTCTCGGCGAAGCGGCGGATTTTCTTTCGAGCAAGCTTTTTGGACGCAAAATTTTAAAATTTAGCCCGCTTGCGGGTAAAATTTTATTTCACTGCAGCCTACTGCGGCGTGCAAAATACAAGTGCGCGAAGATACGCCGCGGCAAATACGCGCAGTGCATCAAGCCGCCGATAAACATAGCGGGTCGCGCAGAGTAAATTTTAAATTCCAAAATTTAAAACGCGCGATCTTTTTAAATTTTAAAATTTGCCGAGCGCTTAAAACATCAATTTTGCGCAAGTTGCGATCAGCGCGGTGTTTGAGCGCAAAATATAGGGGCTATTAAGCGCATAGGCGTTTTTAAATTTCTCCCTTTCGCGCGGCGAAAATCCGCCCTCGGGGCCTACGAACGCGATCTCCTCGCCGCCGAAAATGTCGATGTTCTTGCCGCCAAAATCGATCAGGCTTACGTTTTCATATCTTTGTGCAAGCTCGTCCGAGCCGCCCAAAACCTCGATCTGCATGATGGAATTTCGCCCGCATTGCTGCGACGAGTTGATCAAAATCCGCTCCATCCTTTGCGGATCGAGCCGCACGTTTTTCTGCGACAGATCGGCATAGACCAAAACAAGCCGCCCGACGCCCATCTCGTTTAGCGCAGGCAGGCTCTTTTCGATCACGGCGCTCTCGACGACCGCCCAAGCGACGCAAAAATCGTGCGGCGGCGTAAAAACAGAGCTTTTAAAAACTAAATTCAGAGCCGCGCCTTTGCGCGAAATTTCGGCGATCTCATATAGATAACTCGCCCCGTCCTCAAGATTGCGCACGTCTATGCGCTCGCCCGCCCTTGCCCGCCTGGCCTTTAGGTGTAAAAACTGATCATTCTGCAAAACTAGGCTCTGTTCGCCTGCAAGCTTATCGTAAAAATATACCATCAAATAACACTCGCTATCAAAATTATCGCTAAGCTTAGCCCCAAAATCACCCGCATTTTGCGCTGATACGGCGCAAAGTTTTGGCTCAGATACGCGATTTTTAGCCGCTTGTAAGACGCCGCGCCAAGTATGATCATCGCTAGAGCTGCGGCCGCCATGAAATAAATTCTAAAGCTCAGATCAAAGCGCAGCACCGCTAGCATCACGCTCCCGCTAATTATCAGCGCCGCGATGCACGAATAATAGATCGGCAAAAACAGCCTGATGCGCCTAAGAAATCTAAGTCCCGATCTGCTCTTTTGCTTTAAATTTTCAGCTTGCGGCGCAGAGGCGGCGGAATTTAAAGCCTTGCCGCGCGAGCAAAATTCCGTCGCCGTATCGATCTTAAGCTGGGTAAATATCAGATAAATTATCGTTAAAATTGTCGCAGCTAGCGCAAAAAACTTATGAAAGCCCAGAGCGCTTTGATACAGATAATCCATCAATTCCGCCAGGGAGTTAAATTTACAGTATAAAATTTTGCGTGACTAGAGCCGAAACGACCGAATTTCAACGCAAACTTTTTCGGCGCGAGATAAAACGGATCGGCTCTGCGCCTTTGAAATTTTAAAAACTCTTCAAAGCGGCTGCGGATATTTGTTGCGTTAAAATTTATCGCACGCTCTCTTAACCTCGGTTTCGCGCAGCATATCTCGCGCCAAGAATGAAATTTTGCAGATAAAGCTTTATAAAATTTAAAATTTCTCTGCGCAGATCGCACGGGCAAAAAAGACGCTAAAATCGCGCCTACGCGCCGCATACAAACCACGCAAATTTTAAAAATTTTCAAATTTAGCCGCCGATTTTTCAACGCTCCGTCCTATTCGGTCACCGGAAGCGGCAGCATATCGGCATTTATATCGACTTTGGGCTCGCTAGGCGCGATAGGTACGTCCTTCGGCACCTCGCTATCTACCGGCGGCTTTTGCAAGGTGTCCTTTTTCTCATCGTCGCAGCCGCTCAAAGCAAGCGCGCAGGCAAAGATCGCGCACGCGGCAAAAACGCGCATAAACACCGCGTCAAATTTAAAGAAATTTCTCATCAGCAATCCTTTGGATAGATGATTTTTTCGCCGCGCAGAAGCTTTTGCCAAAGCTCCGGCTGCCTCCATTCCTCGCGCACGGCCGGCGAGAATTCTATCTCTTCCAGCGCGATCTCGCCCATCTGCGCGTTGTAGGCGTCCTCGCGGAAACACTGCGCGTAGCCGGTCGCGGTTTCGTGCACGATGACGCTGTGAAGCTTTACTTCGCGCTCGCCGTTTTGCATCTGAGTCAGGCTCAAAAGTCGGTCGATTAGAACGAAAAAAATTCTACAAAACTGCTCTGCGCTCGGATTTAGCGGTATCTGCACCCAGCGCGCGCTGTGTTTTTTCAGATCCGCGATGTAGCTCGCATCATCGCGCGCATAGATCGTCACGGCGTGGTCAAAACTGTCGATAAGCTCGCGGATACCGAGCTTCATGTAGCCGAAATCATATACCATCCCTGCTTCATCCAAAAAATTTGAGCTAAGCAAAATTTCGCATCTGTAGGAGTGGCCGTGGATGCTCGTGCGGCACCGCTTCGAGCCGCACAGGCGCACGATGTGAGCGTTTTCGAATTCGTATAATTTCCTGATTATCATACCCCGTCCTTCTCGCCCCAAATTCTAATGTGCAGGCGATCGGAGTAATTATAGCCGTTTTTTAGGCAAAAATCCACGCAAAATTGCGCGCCGCTTTCCAGCTCGCGACGATCCGCGCCGCGCGGCATACAATAAACCTCGCTCTCGCACGCCGCTAAAATTTCGGCAATTTCGGGCTGCGCGTCAAACTCGGGCGAGATGACGAACTTGTAAAAGCTATCCTTCGCGTTTTGTTTTAAGCTTCGCAGCGCGGCGAAGTTTAACCTGCGTTCGCGCGGCTCAGCGGAGTTTGAAAGCTTAGGCGAGACCGCAAAGACGCAGCTTTTGTAGGCGGGAAATTTTTCAAAATCCACTAAAATCGTACCGTTGGTTTCGAAGTGCACTTCGTATCCGCGCGCAAGCAGCTCGCAGACGAACTCGTAAAATAGCGCCTCTTTGTGATGCAACATCGGCTCGCCGCCTGTAATAACGACGATCGGCTTTTGATAAAGCTTAGCGCTCTGCGGTGATGCGGAGCTTTGCGGATTTAAATTTAAAGAATTCTGCGCCGCGAAATTTAAAGAATTCTCGCTCGTTAAATTTAAAGATTTTTCTGCATTACTGTTTGAGCGGGGAGGCGTTTGTGCGGCGGCGAAATTTAACGTATCGCTTTCAGAAAAAGACTCCGCGGCGCAAAAACCCAGCGCAGAGCATGCGGGTGCGGAACAGGACGAACCTGATAAATTTGGAATTTTATTCAAAAGCTGCGCTAAATTTAAAATTTCTTCATGCTCGAAGTGATTTGTAAAAACCGCGCGGATCGTATCGCAGCCGCGCAAGATCTCGCCGGTCTTTGGCGAAATGCGCTCGCCGCCGAAGCCCCCGCAGCGCAGATTGCAGCCCGCAAAGCGAAAGAAAAACGCGAGCCTGCCTGCGTATTTGCCCTCGCCTTGGATACTTAAAAAGCTCTCAACAAGCCTCATCCGCCCGTCTCGTAAAATGCACGGCTTGAAATTTCATTCGAAGCGTCCGCTTGCCAGCGATTTTTTTCGGGCTTATTCGCTAAAATTTTAGCCAAAATTTCGGCGGCTGCGGCAATGTCGCCCTCTTTGACCGCCTTTTTGATACTTAGCGCGTCCTCGAAGTAAAGACACGGGATCAAAAGCCCCTCGGCGCTTAGTCTGATGCGGTTGCAGCTCTCGCAAAAATCGTGCTTGTGCGGATCGATGATACCGAAAGTGTAGCCGTCTGCTAGCGCGTAAAGCGACGCGGGCGAGCTTTGCGATTTCGGCAGAGCGGTAAAGATAAATTTACGCCTTAAAATATCTAAAATTTCGTTTGATTTTAAGCCTGTAAGATCGCTGGCATGGGTGTTTTCCATAAATTCTATGAAGCGGATCTGGCAATCCTTCTCGCGGGCAAATTCCAGCAAATAGATCAGCTCGTCGTCGTTGATGCCTTTTAGCGCGACGGTGTTTAGCTTGACTTTTAATCCCGCTTCAAGCGCGGCGTCAAGGCCTTCTAAGACGTTATAAAGCACGCCGCGCTGAGCTATAAATTTAGCCCGCTCCGGACGCAGAGAGTCAAGCGACATATTGATGCGCTTTAGCCCCGCGTTTTTCAAGGCGCGCGCGTAGTTTTTGAGATAATATCCGTTGGTAGTAAGCGCAAGATCGATGTCCGGAGCATAATCCGCGATCATCTTTATAAAATCTTCGATCCCCTTTCGCACTAGCGGTTCGCCGCCGGTGATGCGGATCTTTTTTACGCCGCCGTCGATCGCAACCTTGACGAATAAAAACATCTCCTCAAAGCTTAAAATATTCTCTCGCGGCACCCAATTAAAGGGCGTAGTAGGCATGCAATATCTGCATCTGAAATTACACCGCTGCGTAACTGAAATGCGCAAATAATCGATCGTTCGTCCAAATTTATCAATTAGCATATTTTACCTTAATATCAATTTGCGGCGATTATATAAAAAACAAAGCGATTTTGCAAAATTTTATTTTTATATTGCTCTGGCTATTTTCTTACAGAGCCGATGAGTTCTTTAAGCTGATCCAGAAGCGGTCTGATCTGCTTTTCTACCCGCTCGTCGATCATCGTAGGCACTACGTCTAGTCTCTGCTCTATCGTCTCGTCGATTACGTCTGCAATCGCGTTTATATCGATATTAGGAGCGACTTTGCCGCCCGAATCGATCATCTCTTTTAGCTCCTCGACCTTCTTTTTAAGCAGATAGTTTTCCTGCATAGCATCGGTCAATACCTGATCGAATCGCTCGAATTTTTTATCCGCTTGCTTATCCTTAAAATATATGACGAAAAACATCAAAAATATAACGACGCAAAGTCCTAAAATGATGATAGTGTTAAGATCCATAGGGGTTCCTTAAAATAAATTTACAAAAATAAAAGCGAAAAACGCAATGCCCAAGTAGCCATTCAGCGTAAAAAACGCGCGATCGATCTTGCTAAAATCTTTCCGCACTATCTTATGCTCAAAGTACAGGATCGCCGCGCACGCAGCCACACCAAGATAGGCAAAAAAGCCTAAATTTGCCGCCGCGCAAAACAGCAGCCAAAAAAGCACTGCTACGGCGTGAAAAATTTTAGAGATAAACATCGAAGCTTCCTTGCCGTAAAGCGCAGGGATGCTGTAAAGCCCCGCCGTGCGGTCAAATTCCATATCTTGAAGCGAATACAGCACGTCAAAGCCGCCTACCCAAAATACTACCCCGAGACACAACAGCACCGACCATAGCGGAATTCCGCCGCTAACGGCGATCGCGCCCGCAATCGGCGCAAGCCCCAAGCAAAAGCCGAGCATCAAATGCGCAGTCTCACTAAAGCGCTTAAAATACGAATACCCGCCCAATGCCGCTAAAATCGGCACCGAAAGCTTAAACGCCAAAGGATTTATAAGCGCCGAAACCGCTATGAAAACCACCGCGTTTGCGATGATGAAAAGCAGCAAATTCCCGCGCCCGATCCGTCCGTCCACGCTAGGGCGCGAAGCGCAGCGCGGATTGGTGCGGTCGATGTCTTCGTCCAAGTAGCGATTTAGCGCCATAGCGAAGCTTCTTGCGCTCACGGCGCATAAAGTCCCTAAAAAAAGCAACTTCCAGCCGAACCATACCGAGCCGTTTTGCAGCTTGCTCGCGGTAATCATCGCCGTAAAGATAAACGGCAGCGCGAAAACCGAGTGTTTAAAAATTATTAATTCGTTGATATCGGATAAAATTTCTTTAAATTTAGCCATTTTGCCCCTTATTTTGGGCACCATTGTATCAAAAAAAAGTAAGAATAGCTCTAAATTTGATATAATTTGAACGAAAAATTTACGAAAGGAAACGCCTTGAGCCAAAATCAAAACTCGCACACAAGCCCGCAGATCGCTATCATCGGCACCACAGCAAGCGGCAAAAGCGATCTTGCGCTAAGTATCGCGCGCGAAATCGGCGCCGTGATTTTGAGCCTTGACTCGCTCTGTATTTACCGCCAGATCGACATCGCAAGCGCCAAGCCTAGCGAGGAGCAGCTGCGAGAGATCAAGCACTTCGGCGTAAATTTAATCTATCCAAACGAATACTTTAGTGTCGGCGAGTTTATTAAAGAATACGTAGCCGCGCGGGCTTTCGCGGGGCGCAGCGGCGCGCCTTTGATAATCACGGGCGGTAGCGGGTTTTATCTCAAAGCGATGCTAAGCGGGCTGGCGCCGAAGGTTCCCGATTTTAAAAGCGAAATTTCAAACGATGAAATTTACGCCCTAGTGCAGCGGATCGATCCGGAATTTGCCGCGAAATTTAGCGCGGAGGACAGCTTTCGTTTAAAAAAATGGCTCAGTATCTATAAATTTTGCGGCGAGGCTCCGAGTAAATTTCTGCGCGAAAACACCGCTCCGCCCGTGATTTCGGATATTAAAATTTTTGAGATTGAAGCACCTAAGCAGTGGCTTACGCAGCGCATCGAGGCGCGCACGAAGGCGATGTTTGAGCGCGGGCTTTTGGAGGAGGCGGAATTTTTATTCGCCCGCTATGGCGCGGAGTGCAGGGCGTTAGGCTGCATCGGACTAAAGGAGTGCGGGCAGCTTTTGCGCGGGCAGATCTCGCGGGCGCAGTGCGAGCAGCTCGTAAGCCTGCACACGGTACAGCTTGCAAAGCGCCAACGTACCTTCAACCGCTCGCAGTTTGCGGATAAAATTTCAGCGCCGCCGCAAGAGCTGGAGCGTGAAATTTTAAAGCTCCTTCGCCGCGAGATTTAAAATCAAAATTTATCAAAATTTGTGCGCTTGCTAGAAAAAAGTGAGACAAGGAAGTAAAATTTAGATTTAAATTTACCGCGCCGGTCGTATCTTTAAAATTTTGCGGGTCGCGCCGAGATCTCGTGCGGCGCGAAGCTCAGGTTAAATTTAATCACCTTCGCAAATATCAAAGCTAAATTTATCGTTATCAAGCCTACTGAAATTTTGATTTTCCGCGCTTGCGTTGCGCTTGAAAATAAAGGCGTAGCCGTATTTCTCGGAGTGCGACGAGCTGTTTTTTAGCCCAACGACGCAAAGCTCGTAAGCGCCACTTTGCAAGCCAAGCTTGAGCGTGGAATTAAATTTTCGTATCTTGCCCGCAACGCCACTTTGACACTCATAGCCTAGCTCGAGTTCGCCGCTTTTTAGCTTATCGAAACGATGCTGCAAAGCATCGAAGCTAGATAGGATCACGGAGTCGCTTTGCGGGGCGAAATACAGCCTATCGCGCTTGAAAGCTACTTCGTAGCCCGCAGGCGGCGCAAAATCCCCGTCTGTGCAAACGAAGATCTCATAGCTGCGCACCGTAAGCGGGTAGAAGGGTAAAACTTTAGCGCCCTTTACGGCGTCATAAAACAGCTGCTTGTGCGCGTCCCAGTAGCTTAGAAGCTTTTTTGCTCTGCATTTTCGCTCCTTTAAAAACTCACTCAAATCGCGCACATCAAGCAGCGCAAAACCGTAGCCGTCAGCACTTAGCTCGCCCAAAAACATATCTCTCCTTGCCAGCAAAGCGCGGCGGTTCAGCTCGCGCTTAAATTTTAGCTCAATATCCGCTTAAAAAGACGAAATTGTTTACCGCGCCGGTTAGAAATTTTACCAAAAACGGCGCCAGCACGCACGCCACGCTAGCTAGCACGACGGCAAATTTTATCTGCACCGATACCGCGCTCAGCGAGCCGTCAAGCTCCGCATCCGTCCGCGGCTCGTGCAAAAACATACGCACGATGAGGCGCAGGTAGTAATACAGCGCGAGCGCGCTATTTACCGCCATGATGGCGGCGAGGGCAAAGTAGCCCGAATTGACCGCGGCGCTTAGCAGATACATCTTGCCCCAAAACACGCTAAACGGCGGAATGCCCGCAAGCGAGAGCATAAAGATCGCCGAGCATAGCGCAAAGAGCGGATGGGTGCGGATCAGTCCGTCAAATTTCTCAAACGGATGCTCGAAGCGAGCCGCGAACTTGGAGCTTTGCGCGCAAATTTCGGCGCCGGGCTCGCAAGTTTCAGTGCCGAAAGGGATCACTTCCGCGCCGGGCTCGCTCGCTTTAAAATTTTGCTCGTTTTCTTTGGAATTTTGCTCGCCTACTTTAAAATTCTGCTCGCTTGCTTTAAAGCTCTGCTCGCCGCAAGCTAAATTTTCTCCGTTCGCGCCCAAATTTAACTCGCCGGCAGAACCTAACTCGTGATTTTGCGAAAAAGAAAGCTTTGCGTTTGAGATAAAATTCCCATCCTCGTCGCCGTTTGCATTTAAATTTAAAGCGGGGCTTCGGGCTTTAAATTTTAAATTTAACGAGCGTGCGCGCCTTTGCCGTACGCACCAGATGAAGGCAAACGCCCCGAGGTTCGCCACGGCGTATAGGATCCAGTAGGTGAAAAGCGCCGCATTTGCCTGCGTCGAGCCGATCACGATCGCGCAGAGTACGAAGCCCGCGTGCGAAACGGAGCTGAAAGCGAGCATCCGCTTGACGTCGCGCTGTACGAGCGCCATAAGGTTCGCTAAGCTCATCGTAAGCACCGCTACGGCGTAGAGTACGATGTTCAGCCACTGCACGCCGATGCTTTGCAGCGCTTCAAACAGCCTGATCGCCACGACAAAGCCCGCGATCTTGGGCACGACGGACAAAAAGCCCGCCATAGCCGAGCTCGCACCCTCGTAAACGTCGGGCGTCCAGGTGTGAAACGGGATCAGCGAGAGCTTAAATCCTATAGAGACGATCATAAATGAGCAGGCGGCGAAAAGCAGGACGCTGGTTTGTAAATTTGAACTCTTAGCGATCTGCGCGATGTTTGAAATTTCCATAGAGCCGGTCGATAGAAAGAACATCGCCGCGCCGAATGCGAAAAAGCCCGATCCCAGCGCGCCCATTATGAAGTATTTTAGCGCCGCTTCGATTGATCTGGCGCGGTTATGAAGAGCAATTAGCGTATAAAGCGCCAGCGAACCCGTCTCAAGCCCCACGAGGATCATCATTAAGCTTTCGCTCGCGACCATAAACTCATACCCCACGAGCACGAATAAAAACAGCACGAAAAACTCCGCGGTGTGGTACTCGTGCGCGCTTCTTGCACCCAAAGACAGAAAGATGAAAAATATCGAGCCTGCGAGCATGATAAGCATCGATAGCGTCGCGATTCCGTCCACTAGCATCACGTCGAAAAGCCCGCGTATGCCACTGTTGTAACCAAAAACGAGCCCGAAGCCAAGAGCTAGTGCTAGTATCGTGATGACGGCGTAAAATTTATACGATAGCGTGCGCGCAAAAAGCGAAACCGCGAGCATCAGTAGGGCAAATCCTCCGAGTATCGCCATAGGCGCGATCGAGGCTAAATTTAAAAGATTATTTTGCATCGCTTCTTACCTTAAAATTTGCTTTTTCCATATAGGCGCGAGTTGCGGTCTGAGAGGCTTTATTAAACATCAGCTCAAGGCTTTGCGTCACGCTGGGCTCGATGCTCTTTAACATCAGATTCGGCGCGACGCCCAGCACTACCACCAGCACGCAGATAGGGATAATAGAGCAAAGCTCGGTTTTATTTAGATCGCTTAGCTTTTTATTTTCCTCATGCACGAGCGCGCCGAAGAAGGTCTTTTTATAAAGATTCATCGAATAGATCGCGCCCATTATGATGCCGAGTCCACCCAAGAGCGCGTAACTAAAGCTTATTTTAAAAATTCCTACAAGGCTTAGGAATTCTCCCACGAAGCCGATCGTAAGCGGAAGGCCTATCGAGCCTAGCAGTACGACGCAAAAGCAAAACGCATAAAGCGGCATCACCCGCGCAAGCCCGCCGAACTCGCTGAAAAGCTTCGTATGCTTGCGATCGTATAAAAAGCCTACGAGCATAAAAAGCCCGCCGCTTACGATACCGTGGCTGATCATCAAAAATACCGCGCCGCTAATTCCTTCGCGGCTCATTGAAAAAATTCCTAGCATTATGACGCCCATATGCGCGATCGAGCTATACGCGATTACCTGTTTGATGTCCTTCTGCGCAAAGGCGATGAAGCTCGCGTAGATGATCATAACGATCGCTACGGCACACATCATCCCGCTAAAATAGACGCTCGCGTCGGGAAATAGCGGCAGCGAAAATCGCACGAAGCCGTATGTGCCCATCTTAAGAAGCACCGCGGCAAGCAGAACCGAGCCTATCGTAGGAGCCTGCCCGTGCGCGTACGGAAGCCAGGTATGAAAAGGAAAGCAAGGCGTCTTGATCGCAAAGGCGAGCGAAAATGCCAAAAATAGAGGAATTTGCGTGCTAAGCGGCAGCGACAGGCTCTGCCAGTTTAGGATATTAAAGCTATACTCGCCCGTAGCCTCGTGATAGAAATAGCTCATCGCTACGAGTCCTACGAGTAGAAACATCGAACCTAGAAAGGTGTAGATGAAAAATTTTACCGCGGCGTAAATTCTCTTGCCGCTGCCCCACGCGCCGATGATATAGAGCATCGGAATAAGCGAAAGCTCCCAAAAGATGTAAAAAAGTATCGCATCCAGCGCCACGAAAACGCCCACCATCGTCATCTCTAAAAACAGAATGCAGATGATTAAATTTTTCGCGCGCTCTTTAATGCTTAGACTAAGCAGCGCCAAAAATGTAACCAGCGTGCTTAGGATCACCAAAAACAGCGAAATTCCATCCACGCCGATAAAGTAATTGATGCCGTATTCGCTTATGAAAGGGTGCAGCACGCTAAACGCGATGCCGTCCACCGGCTCATAGAGTATCCACAAAACTAGCGAAAGCACGAACTCTATAAAGCTCATCGTAACGGCGTAGGTCTTGATGCTCGCTTCGTCGATCAAAAAGCCTAAAACCGCAGCTACCGCCGGAAAAAATATAACCAAACTTAAAAAGTATTCCATGCCCACCTCACAGCGCAAACGCCAAAATCAGCAAAATGAAAGATCCCAAAACCATCCACCTTAAATTTGCGCTCAAATCTCCGCTATTGCTTGCGCGATCCGCTCCTTCACCACCTTTTACCGCGATGCGAGCGATCAGATCAACGCTGGCGTCTATGATCGCGCCGTCGCATTTAGCGCAGATCTCGCTAAGCTTGGCGTATCCGCGCACGATCACGCGCTCATAAATTTGCGGGATAAAATACTGCGCGATCAAAATTTTATAAAATTTGCAGTTCTTTAAATTTTGGCTAAATTTACCTTTGCCGTATGTCCAAATCGTGCCGATCGCTACCGCGCTTATCATCGCTAGCGTTATGGCGATCAAAATTACCTCTACGCCGTGCGGGATCGAAGCTTTAAAGCCCGGAAGTATGCTAAGCACGAACTCCGCAAAATCGTGCTCGAAAAAGCCCGCGATCACCGCAGGCACGGCTAATACGTCCATCGCGATAAGGACAAAGCCTTTCGCCTCGTGCGGATGGTGCGAGTATTTTGCCTTATCGAAAAACACGAGCATTATCAGACGCACGCTGTAAAACGTCGTCATCGCAGCGCCCGCAAACAGCAGCGCCCAGATAAAATACGCGTCCGCGCTCCACGCCGCTTCTAAAATTTTATCTTTTGAGAAAAAACCCGCGAACGGATAAAATCCGCAAAGCGCGAGCGAGCCTACGCACATTAAAATCGCCGTCGGCCGCATAAACTTGTATAATCCGCCCATATTTTGGATATTTAGATCATCCTTCATCGCGTGCATTACGTTGCCCGCGCCCAAAAATAAAAGCGCCTTGAAAAACGCATGCGTCGCCAGATGAAATAGCGCGATCCAATACGCCCCGAGCCCCGCGGCTACGAACATATAGCCAAGCTGCGAGAGCGTGGAGTAGGCGATGATCTTTTTAAGATCGTTATGAACCAGCGCCATCGACGCCGCAAAGACCGCCACAAAAGCGCCCAAGCAGACGATAAAACCGCTTACTTCGGGCGCGAGCGCGAAAATCGCATTTGCGCGGATCACCAGATAAACGCCCGCCGTAACCATCGTCGCTGCGTGAATAAGCGCAGATACGGGCGTCGGACCCGCCATCGCGTCGGCTAGCCAGGTATGAAACGGAAACTGCGCGCTTTTGCCCATCGCGCCGATAAATAAAAGCGCTGCGATCAGGGTTAAAATTTCAGGCTCTAAGCTCGCTGCGTTCGCAAACACCACCTCGTAGCGCAGCGAGCCGAAATTTAAATAGATCAGAAAAATTCCAAGCAGCATCCCAAGGTCTGCGATGCGGTTCATTATGAAAGCCTCGTTGGCGCACCAGCTGTAACCCTCCCTATCATACCAAAAGCCAATCAGCAGCCACGAGCAGAGTCCGACCCCCTCCCAGCCGATGAAAAGTCCTAAAAAATTATCGCTCGTTACCAAAACCAGCATCGAAAAAACGAAAAGCCCCAGGAAGCTGAAAAATTTAGCGAAGTTTTCATCATCCCACATATAGTAGATCGAGTACACGTGCACTACGCTGGAAACGATGCCTACGACCACCATCATCACCGCACTTACGCTATCTATGAGAAAGCTAAATTTTGCGTCCAAAAATCCCGTGCTTATGAAATCGGCTAAGCTTACGCTGATTAGGCGGTTGTCAGAGACGAGCTCCATCAAAGCAAGCGACGCGATAGTACTTAAAATCACCAGCGCCGAGCAGACTACGCCAATAAACATCTTATCTTTGGCGCGAATGAAAACGCCTGCGAAGATCGCCGAGGCAAGCGGTGCGAAAAGGGCGATTAAGAGCCATACAAAAACGGTATCAAGCATCCGGCCCATCCTTAGAAGGATTTTTAAAATTTACGAAACTGTCAAGTTCGATGCTGCCCGTTTTCTTATACCACAAGATGAGCAGCCCAAGTCCCACGGCCATCTCGCTCGCGGCGATCGCTACGATGAAAAGCGCAAAAATTTCGCCGTTTATATTGTCGTAAAATTTCGCCACGGCGACGAGGGCTAAATTTGCGGCGTTTAATAAAATTTCGCTCGAAAAAAAGAGCATTATTAAATTCCGTCGCTTCATCATACCCGCAAGCCCGAGCCCAAACATCATCGCAGCGACGATCAGATAGTGATTTAGACCCATTTTACCCCTCGCTCTCTTCGTATGTCAGGCTCGCGTCCATCTGCTTATGCGCAAGCACGATAGCGCAGATCATCGCCACGAGCAGCATCACGGCTGCAAGCTCGAAAATCGCTAGATATTTCGTAAAGATAATCATCCCAAGCGCCTCGGTATCGTCGGTGTTTAAAATTTTAAGCGTTTCTACGTTGTTCGCAACCACCGCGCCAAGCACGATAATCACGAGCAAAAATGCGATCACGCCGCTAAGCGCGAAAAATAGCCTTGCACCCTTTTTCGGCTCGCTTACGTTTTTATCTGCGCCCAAAAACATCAGTGCGAAGCCGTAAAGCACGATCACGGCGCCCGTGTAAACTATGATCTGCACTACGCCCAAAAACTCCGCATCCAGCAAGAAGAAAAATCCGCTCATAAATACCATGCCGCCGGCCAGCGCGCTAAGGGCGTAAAGAACGTTTTTGCTAAAAACGCTGATGCAAAAAAGCGCCAGGCAAACCGCGCTGAAAAAATAAAATGCAAGCGTTTGTATCATTGCTCCTCCCCCTGCGCGGCGGAATCTTCTGCGCTTTGCGAAGCAGAATTTTCTTTGGAATTTCGCTGCGAATCAAGCGTAGAATTTTTAGCGACAGCGGAATTTTCTTTAGAATTTTCGGCGTTTGCGGCGGAACTTTCCTTTAAGCTTGCCAGCTCGGCGTCTTGTCGCTCGGTCAAAATTTCGCCGCTTAAGCCAGCACCCTTTGAAAATAGAATTTTATCGCTAGCGGCACCCTCTTTTTTGGAGCTTTCCACGGCGCTACTTTTTAAATTTAAACCTGCGCTCTTTAAGCTTGACTCGTCGCTTGCGGCGTCGCTTTTTATATAGGCGTTCGGCGTCATCTTGATCCGCGCGCCCGCGTTTTCATCCAGGCTGCCGTAGCCCGCAAACTCCTGCGCCGCGCCATTTAAGCATAAATTTTCGCCGCGAATCAAAAGATCCTCTTTGAAGCCGTAGTATGCCCGCTGTTCGCTCGCAAGCTCGTATTCGCAGCCGTGCACGATAGCGATCTCGGGGCAGACGTCCGCGCAAAGCCCGCAGTAGACGCAGCGCCCTAAATTTATCGAGTAGTTATCTACCTTTTTGCGGCCGTCGGCGCCGAGGCTGGTCTCCATCGCGATGCAGTTCGCCACGCAGATCTTCTCGCACAAGCCGCATCCGATGCAGCGCTCGCTACCACTTTCGAGCAGACGCATTAGCTTATGCACGCCGCGATATCTAGGCGACATAACAAATTTTTCCATAGGATACCGAAGCGTGTGCGAGCCGCCACGCTTAAACATATTTTTGAGCACCACCCACAGCCCCACGAAAAGCTCGCCGTTAAAGGTGCGGGAGAGGAATCTGCGCAGCTTATCGCCGCCGGATTTAATAGGGGTTCGTTTATCGATCTGAGCGTATCTTGCCATCGCACCCTTCCTTAAACGATCGCTAGCGCGGTAATTAGCACGCAAGCAAGAGCTAACGGCATGCAGACTTTCCAGCAAAGCCCCATCAGCTGATCGGGGCGCAGATGCGGCCACGCCGCGCGCGCCCATAGGAAGCAGAAAAACACGAGGCTTGATTTTAATACCATCATAATGCCGCCGGGGATAAACCAAAACGCGTTAAATCCGCCCAAAAACAGCAGCGTCGTAACGACGGAGTAGGTTATGATATTGGCGTATTCGCCGATAAAAAACATACCCCAGCGCATTCCCGAATACGCCGTACCTGCGCCCGCTACGATCTCGGTTTCGTTTTCGGTAAGGCATAGCGGCGTGCGGTTGCACTCTACGAAAGCGGCGATGAGAAATAGCGCGAAGCAGACGGGCTCTTTCCAGATAAACCACTTGTCGATGCCGCCGCTTTGGGCGCTTACGATGTCAATAAGTGAGAGCGAGCCCGTGATCATCACGATAGGGATCAGGCTAAGCCCGTTTATCACCTCAAAGCAGGTAATCTGCAAAAACGCGCGAAACGCGCCTATTGTGCCCCATTTATTGTAGCTCGCAAGCCCTCCGATCAGCAGCCCGTAAACGCAGGTGCCGCTAGCCCCGAGTAGGAACAAAATTCCCACATTTATATCGCTTAAAATCGGCTGTATCGTCCGTCCGCCGATCGTAAACTCCGGCAGCAGCGGCACTACCGAAAGCGCCACGAAAGCTCCCGTAGCCGATATGATCGGCGCGATCTTAAAAAGAAGCTTATTTGCCCGCGCAGGAATCACATCCTCTTTTGTAAAAAGCTTTATCATATCCGCACCCACCTGCAAAAGTCCCGCAGGTCCAACCATAGAAGGCCCGATCCTGCGCTGCATAAAGGCAAGCACCTTACGCTCGGCATAGGTCGCAAGCCCTGAGAGTAGCGCGATGACGGCTAAAATCAAGAGCGCCTTTAAGACGGTGGCTACGAAATAAAATGCATTATCGCTCATCTGCCCTCTCCTTTGGAATTTGAAATTTTCTCGATTTTTACAATGGCGTAGCGCGAGGTTTTGAAAAATATCTCGCCGCGTAGTTTCTCATCAAAATACGGCAGATACGCGCCGCTAAAGCCCATATCGATCTTTACGCTAGCGACGATTTCGCGCTTTAAGCTTACGAGCCCCTCTGCGCCGCTTTCGCTATTTTCATCACCGAAGGCATCGGCTTTATGCGCGTCGCTAGCACGATCCGCTTTTTTTGCACAACCGGCGCCGCCCTTGTCGCTTTCGTTGCTAGCAGCGCCCGTTTTGCCCGCGTCTCTAGTTTTTTCATTATGCCCCGCATCGTCTGCTTGATAAATTTTAACGACGTCGCCTGCGCTTACGCCCAGAGCTTCGGCGATGCTAGGGCTTAGATACAGTGCGCCCGCTTCGCCCAGAGCGCTGCTTGCGCCGCTAAATTTATTGAATTGATGCAGCGGATTCGCCTCATAGATTAAAATTTCGCCCTCGCCTGCTTTAAGCGGCGCGGAAGACGAAATTTCAAACTCCTCCTCGCTAGCGGCGAACTCCTCATTTCGCAGCTCATATCCGCGGTGATTTGCGCCGCCGTTGTCGTAAAAATTTTCTAAATCGTCAAATTTAACCTGCTCAAAATCCGCGCCCAGGCTCGGCGTATAACTGATCGCGTGTTCCGCGCAAACTCCCAGCGCACAGGCGATGTCGTTTAGCTCATATCCGCCGTAATCAAGCGCCGCATTCGTAGGCACTACGCGCTTGTCGTAGTTCGTAAACGTGCCCTCCTGCTGCACCAAGCTAGGTGCGTCCAAATCGGCTTCCAGCACGCCAAAGCTTATATCGCCCGCTTCGTTGTAGCCTAGCGTCTCGCCCGCGCTCATTTGCGCGCTAAGCTCACAGATGAGCGCGACGCCAAGGCTGTTCGTGCGCGGCGGCACTACTAGCACTTTTAGCGGCGTGTAGCGCTGCACCAAACCCGCTAGGCGCGCGAGCGTGGCGCTATTTGGCGTGCGGATAAAATCCTCACCGATGATGAGCGAAAAACTCTCCTTTTTAGCCAAAAGCTCATCCACTTTCTGCTCGTTCAGCCCGAGCGTGCGGGCAAAATTTGAAATTTTACTTTCCGCGGGATTTTCGGAATTCTGCGCGGAATTTTCAGCGTTGCCGTCAGCACTTGCGGAATTTTCGGCACCGCTCGCACTCGCAACGTTTCCAGAGCCATTTGCCTCCGCAGAATTCTCAAGATCTTGCGAATCTGCGGGTTTCTCGTCTAAATTTTCCTCCGCCGCGGCGCGCGAAATTTTAAATTCCGCCACGAGTTTTGCATCCAGCCACTCAGGCAGATCGCGCCCGAACTTTTGCAAGATCCAAAGCAGGATCTGCGCCTCCAACCCCGCGGCGTGCGGCTGATGGATGAAATTTTTACTAAAGCCCTTAATACCCTCGTCGCAAAACGGATGAAAATAGATCCCGCTTGCCTTATTTAGCTTGCAGGCGCTGTTTACCGCATAGCCTAGATTTGGAGCGTCGCTGCGCAAAAATGTGCCGCAAACGACGATGAAATCGCTGTTTTTAATCGTCTGTGAATCCGCATTATAAAATTTCGTGCCGCTAAGCTTTGAAAATTCGCGCAGGAATTTTTGATACGCAAGCGCTTCGTCGTTGATCAGAGCGAGTTTAAATTTTTGCCGCAAAAGCTCTAAAATCCGAGCTTCTTCATTGGTGATGAAACTATTAAATTTAATATTTTTGATCTCGCCATCCTCGATACCGCGCACGATGCGGCTAAAAACCGCTTCGTTTTTGCTCGCCCGCTCGTTTGAAAAATCCCAGCCGAAGCGTGCTGCGGCGTGCAGGACGCTAAAATTTATGTCGCTGCTAACGCGATAAATTTTTTCACGCGGCTCGCCTATGCCGCGGCGCTTGATCTCGTAATAAAGTAGCTCGCAATCGCTGCTGTGCGGGTTGGAAGCGGGGATTTGACGCAGCTCCCAGGCGTTTGAAACGTATTTAAACGCGCGCTCTACCAGAGCCCCCGTCGGGCAGACCGCCGCGCTCTCGCCGTAGTTTACGCAATCATCCTCATCGTTAACCCGCGCGATTAGGCTTTTTTGCAGCTTGTTCCACACGGCGTAGGCATCTTTGGGCATCGCGTCCTTTTGCTCCTTGCTAAGCGCGTCTCCGCCGCGCGGAACGAGCTTAAACGCATCTACACCCAAGCGGTCTTTTGCGGCGGTAATACAGCGCTCGCAAACGATGCAAAGGCTAGGATCGTAGCTCAAATACCCCCAATCCTGCACCTCGCGCGCCGTATCGCGGATAGCGTAACTTTGGGCGTTCGTGCGCATTAGATGGGCTAAATTTTGAAGCTCGCACTCGCCGCTTTGATCACAAACCCCGCACGCCATCGGATGGTTGATGCAATAAACCTGTGTAATAGCCTCGCGCTCGGCGTCAATCTCGGGGCTGCGGCTGTAGATGACCATGCCGTCTTTGGCTTTGGCGTTGCAGCTATAGACACGCTTGCCGTCCGCTTCGACCATACAAAGCCTGCATGCGAGCGTCGGCGTACCGCCGCTTAGATAACAAAGCGCTGGGATAAAAACGCCGCAGCGACGCGCGACCTGCAAGATGTACTCGCCCTCGTCGCACTCGCAAGCTTTACCGTCGATCGTGATCTTTGCCATTTTAAACCTTAGAAATTTCTGCGAGTTCGAAATTATAGCCGCTAAAGCCCTGCCCGCCCGAGCCCAAAAGCGCGATCGTGCCCTTTAGCTCCTCATCCAAAATAAATTCTTTTTCTAAATTTAAGTGCGGCGTTTTGATACGGACGCGATCGCCGCCCTTGATCTTTGCGACCATGCAAAAATACCTTCCGCCGATGAGCCGCTCGTTCGCATCGTGTTTGAAAACCACGGCGCCGTCGAAATTCTCAGGCTCTTTTAGAGGGCTTAAATTTGCCCATCCTTGCGCGCCCAAATCTGCTCGCTCGCCGCGTAAGCTTAAAATTTTAATCCCGAATTTTGCCGCTATGATAGATATAAAAGCTCTGATATTTTCAGCGTCGGGATGGGTTTTAATGAGCGCATCGTCGATTAAAAGCGCGTCGCAGCCGCTTTGCAGAAACTCCGCGATCTGCTCGATCTCCTCCTCGCCCACGCTGCTTTCGCCGCTTAGGTACTCCGCATCCAGATCCGCAAAATAGGGCTCGTCGCAAAAACTAGCGCAGATTAGCGCCAGCACGAAGCTTTGCGCGCCGATCTCGCATTTTATCAACTCGCCGGAAAGATGCGGGTCTTGCAGCGGCGATACGCTTAAAATTTCAGCGCTCTTAAAACCTTCTGCAAGCGCGGGATTTTGCAAGCTAAGCAGCGACGCGAAATTTAAAATTTTCATCCTCTCCCCTTTTTGGCGACGACCATCCAATCGACTTGGTTATAACGAATCGAGCTTAATAGCGTAGAATTTAGCCCCTCCACTAGATCGGCGCTTTTTTGAACTGCGCTAAAATCGCCCATCTCAAACATAAAGATCATTGTCTCGCCGTGAGCGGAATTTTTTAAAATTTCGCCCATACGGTTTAAAAATTTATCGCCCAGATGCCTCAAATCGTAGCGTTTCATCGATCCACCTCGCCTAAAATGATATTCGTGCTGCCGATGATCGCCGCGGCGTCGGCAAGATACTGCCCGGGTAAAATTTCTTCATAGACCGCGCAATGCCAAAAGCTCGGCGTGCGAATCTTAAGGCGGTACGGGCGGCTTTCGCCCGTTGAGCGGATATAAAATCCAAGCTCTCCCTTAGGACTCTCGCTTGCGGCGTAAATTTCGCCCACGGGCGGGCGCAAACCCTGCGTAACCAGTACGAAATGCTGCATCAGCGAGTAGTTCTGCGTCATGATCTGCTCTTTGCTCGGATTTACGTAAGCGGGATTGATCGCTAAAATTTGCGGATCGCTTAGCGGATAGTGTTTCGCGCACTGGCGTAAAATTTTAAGGCTCTCGCGCATCTCCGCCATATAGCACTTATAGCGCGCGTAGCAATCGCCCTCGCTCGCATACGGCACGTCAAAATCAAGCTCGTCGTAGATGAGATAGGGCTCCTCTTTGCGGATATCCCAAGCATGTCCGCTAGCGCGGAGCGTCACGCCGCTACAGCCGCAGCTAAGAGCGTCTTCGTGCGAGATCATGCCCACCCCTTCGGTTCGCATTAGCCAAATTCTATTCGTATCTAGCATATCTTCAAGCTCTTTAATGTCGCTTGGGAATTCGTCGCAAAATTTCAACATCTCCTCTATCCAGCCCGCAGGCAGGTCCAAAAATACGCCACCGATTTTGATATTATTGTGCGTAAGGCGCGCGCCGCAGTATTTCTCGATCAGATCGAGTATATATTCGCGCGAGCGAAAGCAGTAGAGAAATACCGTCATCGCGCCGATATCAAGCGCATGCGTACCCAAAAACAGAAGGTGCGAGCTGATGCGATTAAGCTCCAGTAGGATCGTGCGGATGATCTGCGCGCGGCGCGGCACTTCGATGCCGCAGAGCTTCTCGACCGCAGCGCAAAAGCCGTAGTTGTTCGAGCCCGATGCGACATAATCGACGCGGTCTGTTACGGGGACGAATTCCGCGTAAATCATATTTTCTGCCATCTTTTCGATGCCTCGGTGCATGTAGCCCACGCCGGGGCGGGCTCGCACGATACGCTCGCCGTCAAGCTCCAGCACGAGCTTTAGCTGACCGTGCGCGCTTGGATGCTGAGGACCGAAATTTAAGATCATATTCGCGCCCTCGCGCTCGTACTCGATGTTTTCGAAAAAAGGTCTTAGCTTGCTTGGATTTTGCATTATTTTCTCTTTGTGATGATCTTGTAAATTCCGCGTTTAGCGCGTTTTACGAAGCGCACGCCGCCCTCTTCTTGGTATTCTTGTAAAATTTTCTCTTGCGGCCGCGGCTCGCCTCTAGCGCCCTCGTGATAGAGTCGCGTAAAGTTAAAGGTATCCTTTTCATCTACGAATGCGGAATTTCGGTTCTCTTCGCCGATCCGCTCGCGTGCGCCAACCCCAAAAATTTTATCCACCTCGTACCACTTGGCGAACTCGTCCCCTTGCAGCGGATAGGATTTCAAAAGCGGGTGTCCGAACCAATCATCGGGCATTATTAGGCGCGCCAAATTTGGATGATTTTCAATCCAAACGCCCATCATATCGTATAGCTCGCGCTCCGCCCAGTTCGCGCTTTTATAGATGCCCGCAGCGCTTTGCAAAAAGCTCTCATTCGGCACGAAGCACTTTAGCCGCGCGCGGCGCGCTCTTTTGATATCCAAAAGCTGATAGAAAACCTCGATGCCGCCGCGAGCCTCGGTAAAATCCACGCCGCTTAGCTCGCATAAAATTTCATATCCCGCGCCCTTAAGCGCACGCAGCGCCGCTAAATTTTGCGCAGGCTCCACATAGAGTACGAGAGTGTTAAATTCTACATATGAGTTTAAAATTTGAACGCCTTCAAGCGTGTCTAGATCGTCTTTGAAATCGCTCTCGTTTGCGCTGGATTTAGGCGTTTCCTCGGGAATGAAAAATCTATCTTTGTAGTAATTTTTTTTACTCTGATCGCCTTTGGGATTAAATTTTCTCATCAGATCAGCCTTTTTGCCTTTTGCGCGCGGCGCGGGGTTTGGGTGCGGATCTTTTTTTGCAGCACCATCATCGCAAACTGCAGCGTCTCGGGGCGCGGCGCGCATCCGGGCAGATAGATATCCACAGGCACTATGCGGTCGCAGCCTTGAACGGTCGCGTAGGTATTAAACATCCCTCCGGTATTGGCGCAGCTGCCCATGCTGATAACCCATTTGGGCTCGGGCATCGCGTCGTATAGGCGGCGCGTAAACTCGGCGTGCTTTTTGCTAAGCGTGCCTGCGATTATCATCACGTCCGATTGCTTGGCGCTTGCGCGAAATATCGTGCCAAAGCGGTCAAAGTCAAATCTGCCCGCACCCGCCGCCATCATCTCAATCGCACAGCAAGCAAGCCCGTACGTCATCGCCCACAAAGAGTTACTCCTGCCCCACGCGATCAGCTTATCGACGGTGGTAAGAACTACTGGAAGCCCGTTTTCGCGCGCGTAGTTTATCTTATGCTCTGCCAATTTAGCGCTCCTTTTTTCCAGGCGTAGATGAAACCGATGCCTAATAATACGATGAAAAACGCCATCTCTACAAGCCCGAACACGCCTAAAATTTTAAAATTTACCGCCCACGGAAACATAAAGATAATCTCGACGTCAAAAAGTATGAAAAGCACGGCTATCAAAAAAAAGTGGGAGTTCATTCGGTTAGGCTGTTTTACGGCTTCGGGGCCGCTTTCGTAAATTTCGCCCTTTAGCCGCTCATCGCGCCTGTCTGCCAAACGCGAGCCTACCAAAGAGGATAGTTTAACGATGAGCGAAAAGACGCAAAAGGCTAGGATTAGCATTACGAATATTCCGAAATACGGGCTTTGCAGCGGAATTCTAGACATTTTTCGCCTCGGTTTTAAAATTTAATGTGGATTGTAACGAAGTATTGATTTAATAAAGCTTAGCGCGCGCCACTAAATTCGCTTTTAAAATTAAAATTTATATACCTCGCCCGTGCGATTTAGTGGGGATTAAGGCGCGTGTGGTAAAATTTCGCGGATTTTAAGGGAGAGCTATGAAATCTAGCAAGATAAGTCTCATTTTCTACGGCATGTTCTGCGGCGTAACAATCTATTTTCTTATCTGGGGATTCGGTTTTATAGGAAGCGGCGATAAAATGCTATTTTTGGTTTCGGTATTTTTGGGCATCTTTATGGCCTTTAATATCGGCGGAAACGACGTGGCAAATTCCTTCGGCACCAGCGTCGGAAGCGGCACCCTTAGTATCGCGCAAGCCCTTTGTATCGCGGCGGTATTTGAAGCAAGCGGCGCTGTAATCGCAGGTGGCGAAGTAACTTCGACGATTCGCAGCGGCATAATCGATCTTAGCAAAATGGACGTGCATCCGAGAGACTTTATCTACGTAATGATGAGCGCGCTTTTTGCGGCTGGCGCATGGCTGCTTTTTGCCAGCAGAAAGGGCTTGCCCGTATCCACTACTCATGCGATCATCGGCGGTATCGTGGGCTCGGGGCTTACGCTAGGCGCCCTGCTTAATACCGCAGAGACTTCCGCATTGTGGCTCGTGCAGTGGGATAAGATCGGTAAAATAGCGATCTCTTGGGTGCTCTCGCCGATTTTGGGCGGAGTGATCTCCTTTGGAATTTTCTGGCTTATCAAACATTATATTTTGGATTACAACCGCTACGCTCAAATAAAGATCGACCGCATAAAGCGCGAAAAAAAATCTCTCCGCAAATTGCATAAAAAGACCTTCGAGACCCTGGACGACATTCAAAAGATCGCCTATGCAGAGGCGCTAAATCACGATATTTACGCGATGCGCGATCCCGATTTCGATCCAAGCGAGCTGGATAGCGAGTATTATAAAAAGGTGATCGAGCTTGACGCAAAAAAAGAGAAGCTCAAATCCCACAAGGCCCTAGAGTACGGGATCCCCGCCGTAGCGGGTATCGGCGCTTTCGTAATCTCTGCAATGCTGATATTTAAGGGGTTGCATAATCTAAATTTCGGGCTTACGAATTTTTACAACTACCTCATCATCGGTATGTCGACGCTGATTACCTGGCTTTTGATGTTTATTTTCGCTAAAACCCTGCGCCGCTCAAATTTAAACAAATCCGCGTTTTTGATGTTTAGCTGGCTACAGGTGCTCACCGCTAGCGGCTTTGCCTTTTCGCACGGCAGCAACGACATCGCAAACGCCGTGGGCCCGTTTGCCGCCATCATCGATACGATGGCTACGAATAGTATCAATCCCTCCACTCCCGTGCCGCAGCAGATTATGATAATGTTCGCAGTAGCCCTCATAGCGGGGCTTTGGTTCATCGGCAAAGAGGTGATCGCCACCGTAGGCACCAATCTTACGAAAATCCACCCAGCCTCGGGCTTTAGCGCCGAGCTCGCAAGCGCCGTCGTCGTCATGGCGGCATCGGTGCTGGGGCTTCCGATCTCCTCGACCCACGTGCTAATCGGCGCGATTTTGGGAATCGGCTTGGTAAATCACAGCACGAACTGGTCGCTGATGAAGCCGATCGGGCTAGCGTGGATCATCACCCTGCCCGTCTCGGCGCTGCTTTCGGCGTTTGCATTCGTGCTTTTGCGCCACGTATTTTAGGCTAAATTTAAAAATCCGCTCCCCGGAATTTTAAAATTTCGCAAAATTCTATGCAAGCTAAATTTTAAAATTTTACGGCGCCGAAGCGAGCAAATTTTACAGCTCCTCTTGCGGCGAATCACAGCGCAAAACTCGCTCGCAGCGGCACAGATTTGCCCGCACGCCCTATAAAATTTAATCAAATTTTAGCTACAATCGCGCTTTTAAATTTAGGAAAGCTATGAGTAAATTTGAAATTTTTAGATCCACCCTCGCCGTGATGATGGGCTACGTGCCGCTGGGGCTGGCGTTTGGTATCTACGGCATCAGCCAAGACCTGCCCGTATGGGCGCTCGTGCTAACCTCGCTGCTGATCTACGCAGGCAGCGTGGAGTTCGTGCTGATTGCCTTCATCGTAACTCACGCCTCGCTCGTAGATACCTTCGTCGTGGCGTTTTTACTAAATTTTCGCCATTTTTTCTACACGATGTCGCTACTGGACGAGCTGCGCTTCGTGCGTCATAAAATTTACGCCGTATATGCCCTTACGGACGAAACCTTTGCGCTGCTAAAAGCTCGCGCGTTTTTGCGCCCCGAGGAGCTTAGCGGCGAACAGCCCGTAACGCCGCAAAGATTAAAAGAGCTTGATCTGCTCTATAATCTAACCGCGGTCTTAAATCATTCCTACTGGGTCGCGGGCGTCGTTGCGGGGGCTGTTTTAGGAGCAAGCTTGAAGCTTGATTTTAGCGGGGTCGAGTTTAGCCTAACGGCGCTTTTCGCGATGCTAACCTATGAAGTTTTTAAAGCAAATCCGCAATACAAAGTGCTATTGCTGGGCTTTGCCTGCGCATTTGCGGGGCTTTTTATCTTTCCTACAAAATACTTTTTATTTGGTACTCTGATTTTTGGTACTGCGGTTTTGCTGCTCTTTCGTAAATACTTCGAGCGACCTTCGCTCGCGGGACGCAGGCTGCGAAAATTCTTAAAAAGGAACAGGTAGTGGAAATTTTGCCCTATATCTTTCTAGCCTCGCTCGCTACGATTTTGACGCGATTTTTGCCGCTGCTACTTTTTAAGAAAAAGACCGCGAGTCCAAGCTTATCGTATCTGCAGAAAAACTCGGGCCTTTTGATAATGGTCGTTTTGACGATCTATGCGCTTAAGACGATGCTGCCTAGCTTTTCGGGCGAGCGGGCTTTTAGCGCGGACGTCCTGCAAACGGCGACGCTGCTATTTTGCCTAATTATTGCGTTTGTCGTGCATGCTAAATTTCGCAATTCGCTCGTTACGATAGCGCTTCCTACGCTAATATATATGGCGGCGCTACGCTTTTTATTAAATTATTGATAAATTTATAAGTTAGTTTTCGATAAACTTCAAAAATTAGTTTTTAAGTTTAAAAAAGGTTAAAGTTTTATGAATTTTATCAGTCAAATGGTACATAGCTTCGCCAAAAAATACGCCGCCGAAACTATGCAAAAATCTCTATATAATTCCCTTAGAATCGACATCACGCAGGAAAATATCGCCAAAATTCCAAACCCCGATAAAAAATATATGCTCTACATGCACATACCCTTTTGCCACACGTTTTGTCCGTACTGCTCCTTTCACAAATACGCCTACGAACGCGGCGCGTGCAAGGCGTATTTCGGCGCGCTACGCACCGAGATGCAGCGCACGAAGGACGCAGGCTACGACTTTGAGACGCTTTATGTAGGCGGCGGCACGACGCTTATCGATGAGGATGAGCTAGCGCGCACGCTGGAGCTTGCCAAGTCGCTTTTTAGCATCAAAGAGGTCTCGTGTGAGAGCGATCCCAACCACATCGAGCCTGAGAGTTTGCTGCGATTTCGCGGGCTTATAGACCGCCTAAGCGTGGGGGTTCAGAGCTTTGATGATGATATTTTACGCAAAGCTTCGCGCTATGACAAATTCGGCTCGGGCGAAATTTTGCAAGAAAAGCTATCTCGAGCGGTTGGAATTTTGCCGATTTTAAGCCTGGATTTGATCTTTAATTTTCCGTTTCAAACTCGCGAAATTTTACTTCGCGACATCGAAGCGGCAAAGGCGGTGAAGCCCGAGCAGATCACGCTGTATCCGCTGATGAAATCGCCTTTGATGCGCGATCAAATAGCGCGAAGCCTCGGCGTTAGCAATGTAGATCACGAGGAGGAGTTTTACTCCATCATCTGCAAGGAATTTGCAAGCTGGCACCGCAGCAACGCATGGGCTTTTGCTCGCGAAAAATCAAATATGAGCGACGAATACGTAGGCACAAATCACGAATACGTAGGCATCGGAAGCGGCGCGTTTAGTTTCCTAGGCGGCAGGCTGCTCGTAAATGCGTTCAACCTCGAAGAGTACGCAAGCAGGGTGCGCAAAAACGAAAGCACCGTCATCGCCACTTGCGATTTTAGCAGATCCGAGCGCGCAAAATACCTCTTTTTGACCGAGCTTTTTAACGGCGAGATCAACATCGCTAAATTTAACGCCGCAAACGATCTAAATTTGCGCCGCGAACTAGGCAGAGAGCTTAGCCTGCTAAGGCTTGCAGGCGCCGTGCGGATCGAGGGCGAGATCATCCACACGACGGAATTTGGCGCGTATTTGTGCCTTGTTTTGATGAAGGAATTTTACACCGGCATGGACAAGGTGCGCGGGGCGTTTCGCGACGACGCCAAGATTAAACGCGCAAAACAGCTCATCATTATGGACGAAAGCGAATCCACCGCAACCGGCGGCGCAAAAGGCGAGATAGCATCGTAAATTTTGCGCCCGGTTGCTACTACTAGCGTTTGAGTACACCCGCGACTTGAGCGCAAATACCGTTTATGTATTTAAAACACAAACGAATCTTTGATTTCAAAATTTAGGAAGCGCCGCAATGAAACGCAGAGGAATTAAACTATTCATTTTATTTCTGTTTTTTGTCCTTGTATTTGAGCTCGTCGGCAATCTTTTTAACTTCGGCCGCTTCCCGTTTCATAAAAGCTGCGAGGCGTTTATGATGATAAACCGCCATATAACCGGTGATTCAAACGACAAGTGCATAATGCAGCTTATGGAGCAGGGCAATAAAAGAGATATTTCGCTATATTACTATAAAACTAAATTTAATCTTGAGGAGCCATTGTCCGAACTGGATGAAAAAGCTATAAAATTTTTAAATAGACCGGGATGGAAGATAATCGACATAAAGGAAGATGGCGTAGAAAAGAAATTTCTAATAAGCGATTAAAATTTAAATAGCAAAGAAGCCCTGCTTCAATTGCAATATCCAAGCCTAACAAATCGAGAATTTTAAAATTTATAAAATTAAAGGAGGAAACAATGAGTAATCTAAAACTCATACAAAACTGGTACGCTTCCAAATGCGACGGAGAATGGGAGCATGAATATGGCCTTACGCTAGAAACGGTCGATAATCCCGGTTGGTTGATTAAAATCGATGGCGAGAGCGGGAAAAAGCCGATCAAAATAAATGTCGATAGAGATGACGAGGATTGGTTTTTCATCAATGCCACGGAAAACGAACTCAAAGGAAGTTGCGGAGCCGAGAATTTAGAGGAATTATTGGAATACGTGGTAAAATGGCTAATGGATTAAAATTTAGCAAGGCAAATAAAGGAGCCTAGATGATCGAAGTCGAGATAAAAAACAAATCTTGCAAAAAGACCGAAGTAACGCTTGCAAATATCGAAATCATTAAGGACGCCGTAAAGGAATTCGCCTATAAAAGCTTTAAGGGTAGCTATCTGTTTTTTGATATTTACGGCGAGATAGATAGGGATTTTCACGTGCTTGGAGCAATAGGCGAAGGATATGAAAACAATATCGGAAAAATAGATCTTAAAAAATATGAAAAAAGCTCCGTAGGCGCCACCGACATATCGCAAGATATGAAGGGCGCGAAATTCTGCACCTTTTTCAAGCTGGATCAAAGTGAAATTTTAAAGCAAATACTATATTATATAGCCTATGAAAGATTCGAAGGCGGCTATTATGCAAAGGGTAAATTTATAGGCAAAAATAGAGACGATCTTGTTTTTATCGGTATCTGCGGCGATGTAAAAAATTGCGCCGAAATAAAGAGCGTCGATTTAGATGAAATAATAAAAAGTATGCCTAAACTCTCGGAATCAAATAATTTTTATATTAGCGAGTTTATATGAGATCAATTAAACAGATCGATGAGGTAAATTTATATCGCCAACCGATTAAATTTAAAAAGGAGATACTATGAAATTTAAAATTTTAAAACCGAATGAACTATACGGCTGGGTTTTTAACAAAGATGAAGAACTTTATAAGGCTTTAGGATTTGATTGCTGGATGGATTCGTTTATTCGCATATTAGCTCAAATTCCCGGTACCAGAAAAAAAGATATTTTGGATTACATTGAATATGAAATCTTTGATTGGTACGAATGGTTTGAACTACATTGGATTATCCAAAGCGACTATAAGCTAGCGGACGAAGATAATCCTGAAATTTCAGCCTATCCGACATACGCGGGAGAGTATTTCGGAGTAATGGGTCAGCTGTTTTTAGGGGGTATGATAGACTTCGGCATAGAGGGCGAAAATTTAAGAAAGAAATGGGCTGACTTCGATACGAATTTATCCAAGATCGATCTAGGTATGTCGCTTTATGAGAAGTGGGTCTATTTTAGAGATAATTTCTTTTTTGGGTATAAATTTTTAGAAGAGGAGAACATAACTCCCAAAGCAGAGATAACTTGGAAAGACCCTAACACATGGAGTAGATTTAGCCACTGGATGTGTATGACTAAGGCGGGCAAAGAGTATCGTGATAAAATTTTAAAGCCGAGGCTTTATGAAAAGTATAAGGATGTGGTTATAGAGGTGTAATTTAGCGATTACAAATAACGAAAATTTATTATGAACATGTTTAATCTAGCAAGCAAAAAAGGACTTTGAATGACTATCTTACCAATATCAACCTTCGACAATGATTTACAAAGAGGCGATATTATAAAATTTAACGACGATGAGCTTATGGTCTGCGATGAGCGCTGTTTCTGGACAGAAAATCCTTGTCTTTTAAATTTAAAAGATACCAGATATTTTGAGCTTCCTAGCGAGATGCTATCAAGCAAAGCGGGATTTGTCGTGGACAAGGAGCAATTGATTCGTAATTTAGCAAATTTCGGTATCAATGCAAGCCCCCAGGAGGTATTTATATGCTCCGATAATTATCTTAGTAGCGATGAACTAAAAGATTGCGACGAAACAATCCCTGGTTTCAGACTGACAAAATCTAGGGATAAATTCGGACGCAATAGACGCATAAGGACAAATTTGATAGAAAAGCTTAGTATTCCTCTCTTGAAATTCCTCGAAAAGATCAAGATCGGAGATATTATCGAATGTAGAAAATCCAGCTATCCATATGAGAAAAATGTAAGCTTTATCGTAGTAAAAGCAAAAGACGATGATGAGGTAAATTTTATAAAATTGATCGTAATTAGCGGCTACAAGGCAGGCTTATGGGTTCTGCCGTTTTTATTTAAAACAGATAAAAATATGGTAGAAGCGGACTGGCTAATTAAAAATTGGAAATATATTTTTTATAGATGCTGTGATATAAGGCACACCTACGTAAATTTGCAAAACCGAAAAGAGGTTTTAAATTTTACCGATAAGCAGTTAGAAAATTTCATAAAAATAAAGCGAAAGAGATTAAAATTTAAAAATAAGAAGTGATATAATGCCTCGCTAATCGACATTATCAATATATACGGGCAAGAATACACACAAGGAGAAAATATGGTTAAAGCATTAAAATTTATAATTTGCGCCGTAGTAGTTCTGTTATTATTTATAATTTATGAAAGTACTTTGTGTGCAAAGTGCGATTATACGTTTTTTGTAGAGGAAAGGCTTATGGGTAGATTATTGATAGCAATCGATACAAATGATATAAATTTAGTAAGATATGTTGCCGTCCAGGGCAGAGTTTGCAAGAAAGCCGATGTCCATAATAGAGCGCTTAAAGAATTAAGAAAAATGGAATCGGAAAATAACAGAACTAATGAGTAAACCGGTTTTTGCGGAACATAAAAAGAGATATGAAAGAAGCGAAATTTACAAGACGACTTTCTTGCTTTACTTTTACGCGCTTATCTGTTACCGCTCTACTTCCCGATACTTCGCCGTTTTTTAAAATTTCAGACGTAGCGCTAATTTATGCGCGCATCTAAATACCGCATGGAATTCTAAAATTTCAAATCTTTTACGTCTTGCTAAATTTCTAAATTTTACAGTTTCAAATTTCGCAGACTAAACTCCGTACAAGATTATCGTATAAAATCGATCGCGCGAAAACGCGCGACAAATGAACCTCTAAATTCCGCCGCGCGCCCGCTTTGGCGCAAGCAGCTGTCTTGCACGAGAGGGCGCTTTGCGCACAGCTTTAGGCTACCCAAGCTTACGGCGCAAAGCAATTATAAGCGGCTATGCGGCGAAATTTACGCAGCCTTCGCCGCAAGTTTTATTTCAGCACCTTGCCTAAAATCCCTGCACCTTTGCCGACGGCGCTGTCGCGAAGCGTGCTTTCTTTTTCTCTCATCACCGCAAATAGCCCGTCCAGCGTCTTTTGCGTGATGTAATCGTTCAAATCCTCGCCCTGCTTAGGCAGATACTCGCTCGCGCCCAGCCCGCGCGCGATATTTTGCACCGCTTCATTGCCCGCGATCTTGTTTTGCGCGAAGGAATTTAGCCCGTTATACGCTGTCGCAAAGCTGTTTTTGCTCATCATATCGCTTACGATCGGCCTAAAAACCGCCCGCAGCTTCGCGCCCGATTTGCTCTGCAGATACTCGCTAAGCGCCGTGTCACCGCCGCCGATGAGCTTTTTAACGTCGGCGTCGCTCATCGATTTCAGATCTTGCAAAAATATCTTGCTCGCGCCGCTTACCGCCTTGGTAGCGGCATCGTTCATACTCATGACGAGCTCGCGCTCCCATTTATCGCCACCCACCTTTCTCGCAAGCTTCGCAGCCGCCTTCAGCGAAGGAGGAAGCTCGATTTTAGCGGTCTTGCTGTGGATGTAGCCCTTGGCGAGCTCGGCTACGGCGCGGTTTGCGGCGGAAGCGAGCAGATCCTTGTAGTTTCCGCTCCTAGTCGCACCGAGCGCGTCTGCGCCCTGCTTTAGAATATCCGTCACGTCCGCATGCGCAAGCGACAGAGCCGCAGCGGCAAACAAAATCATAAATTTTTTCATATTGCAACCTTTGGATAAAATTTGCGCCATTATGCCAAACTGCGGTAAACGCTCAGCCCGTGCGCGGTGTAAATTTATGCACTGCACGGGCGAGCTGAGATAAAATTTAGGCTAAATTTAAACGCAGAATTTCAAAGCTAAATTTAACGGGCGGAATTTACCAGCCAAATTTAAAGATGAAATTTGGCTGGGCGGTCTTTGTCATGCTTGCGGCTAAATTTTAAAAGTATCGCTACGACGAGCTAAAATTTTAAAACCGCACTGCGCCTGAGTGCCATTTAAAATTTACACAGCGCGCAAGATACCAACGCAAACCGCGCAGAGTGAATTATGGCGATGAGCGGCTATATCCTCGGCGCAAACGATTGAAATTTTATCAAACCCGCTGCAGCCAAAAAGCTCGCCGTAAATTTAAAGAGCTTAAATTTAAAAGCGAGCTACCGCTTTTTACAAAATAAAGCGAGTTGAGCTTAAACCAAACCTTGATCCAGCATCGCATCGGCTACGCGGCGAAATCCCGCGATATTCGAGCCCAACACGAGATTGCCCTCCGCGCCGAATTCCTTCGAGGTCTCGTAGCTGGTGCGGAATATGTGGCGCATGATCTCGCGCAGCTTGCTATCGACCTCCTCGAAGCTCCACGACGCCATCTGCGCGTTTTGCGCCATCTCAAGCCCGCTTGTAGCCACGCCGCCCGCATTCGCCGCTTTGGCAGGGCCAAAAAGAAAGTCTTTTTGCGCGAGCATAAAATCGATCGCCTCAAGCGTGCTTGGCATATTCGCGCCCTCGCAAACCATGCGACATCCGTTGGCATAGAGAGTCTTTACGTCTTGCAGATTAAGCTCATTTTGCGTAGCGCTCGGAAATGCCGCGTCGCACGGCACGCTCCACACGCCGTTACGCCCCGCGGGATAGGCGCTTACGGGGATAAATTTTGCGCCAGGGCGCTCCTTGATATATTCGCAAAGCCCTACGCGCAGCTGCTCTTTTAGCTTTTTAAGAAGCGCCACGTCAATTCCCTCGGCATCATAGATAAA
>NZ_CALBWL010000060.1 GCF_937973075.1 uncultured Campylobacter sp. | reverse complement strand
GCTTTCTGCACTTACGCGACACTCTATTTGCGACCGCTACGCATGGAATTTTTGCGCTTAGTTTGCCCCGCGCGAAGCATACCTAAATTTTAAACGCAGCATGAGCGCTTTTGATGCAAGCGAGCTGCATCCCAGTTTGCGCCCAACTTTTAGCCCGGATATGCTCGATGCATGATTAAATTTCACGTCTTGCTTGACAGGCTTTAAAATTCCGCGCCGCGCGAATATATCCTTAAAATTTTGCGCCGTATTTTCGCAGCATTAATTTTATGTCGCCAAATCTCACGCTACCAAAACAGCTCCTTTAAATTCTTTAATTATGAACTTAAACTAAAAGCATAAGCTAAAGCTCTATAGTAGAATTTCGCGCCCATTTTGCGATTTTATGTGCCGTAAAATGGGACCGCTTGACAAAATCCAGCGTTTAGCTAGGCGCATAATTTAGCCGCTCGACTCTTGCTTGGCAGCTCAGCCCTGCTAAATTTTAAAGCTTTGCAGCGCAACTAAGATTTTTTATCGCCCTCGATTCTCAGTGCAGCTTGCACTTACCTCGTCTTACATAAACCCAAGCTCAAGGTGCGTTAAAGTCCTGCAGGCGGTGCACCAAGTTTTCTCAGTGACAGCGGGCATACGACTTTTATATGGGATGCCGCAGACGGCTCATTTAATGCGCCGTAGATGCAAAACGCGGGCAGACGCATCAAATCAAGCGCACAGCCCGTAAATTTCATCTTTAAGCTTACAAGCCGTAGATTAAAATTTGCGGCTTCGTAGTACCGTCTCCGCCTCCGTAGCGTCTTTTAAAATCTGCTCTTTAAGCCCCACTAGATCGCTAAATTTGCGATTTTCACGTAGGAACTTTATAAATTTCACGCAAGCAAATTTCGCGCCGCTGTTTTTGTCCGCAGCCTCTAAATTTTTATTTTCGGCGTCCAAGCTCTCGCTCGCCGCAAAATTTTGTGTAGAAATTTCTACTGAATTACACGCTGAAATTTCATATAAATTTCGCGCAGAATGTGCGGCTTGCCCCCCGCAGCGCGGCGCGCGATCTTGCGTGGAATTTAAACCCGCCTCGAAGCCCGCAAAGTCCCCTAAAATGTGCGTTTCAATCGCAAAAGCCCCGTCGGTGCTGAGCCTGTGCCCCAAGAAGCTCACGCTTGCAAATTCCTTGCTTCCGGCGCACGCCAGAGTCGCATACACGCCGCTTTTTGGCATAAAATAGCCTCTCGCATCAAGATTTAGCGTCGCTACGAACTCTCGCGCCCCGCGCCCCTGACCGCGCACGATCCGCCCGCAGATCTCGTAATCTCGCCCTAAAAGCTCCGCCGCCTCTTCGCATCTACCACGCGATAAAAGTTCCTTGATCCTACTTGAATGCACACCACCGCCGCTTAAGCAAAACTCGCCTACGACGCAGGTTTGCCCGCTAAATTCGCGCCTTAAAAATTCCACGTCCCATGCCCGATTACGCCCAAATCTAAAGTCCTCGCCGACGATAATTTTTTGTAAATTTATGAAATTCTGCCTTAAAAGTGCGATAAATTCGCCTCCGCTAAGGCTTTTGATAGCGCGTAGATCGCAATAAAAAATCTTTTTGTCCGTAAAAGCCTGCCGCGACGCAAAAGGGGTGAGCTTCGTGCCACCACCTGCTAGGATTACGATTATTGCGCCTTGCTCGCCTAGGCGCTCAAATAATTTTTGATGTCCAAGGTGCATGCCGTCGAAGTTACCGATCGCTACGGTGCGCACATTATCGCGGTTTGCGCCTTGTAGCGTTGCGAAAATCTCGCCTCGTGCGAACTGCTCGCTTAAGCGCGCACGCAGCACTTCCGCACAAGCAGGAAGCGTGCCTTGAGCTTGCGCGTCTACGCCATTGCCGCAAGTGCTGCCATAAGCCGTTTCGTTACTGCAAGCGGCGTCGGTGTCTGCTTCATCTGCGTAGTGCGCATCGCCGGTTTTATTTTCAATGAGCTCTTGCCTTGGGCGTTTGATATTTTGAGATGAATTTTCTCCATTGCTTGTGGAATTCTGTTCCGTAAAATTTTTCAAGCTGGAATTCTGCGATACGAAATTTTGCTCTTTAAAATTCCGCAGCGAAGCCTCTGTATGGTCTTTGCCTGATTTTTGATTAGCCATTATTGCTGCTTCGTCCAGACGATTTTTTTGGTGTCGTAGCCACTGTGCTTCGCCTTTTTGAGATAGAGGATGCGGATCGGCTCGGGCAGGGTTTTGGTGCGCGATAGGATGTAAAGCTCGCTCGTATCGGCGCCGAAGATCAGGGCGTAGCGATAGTCGCCGTCCACCTGCGCCACGCGGTAGAGTGAGTCAGAAATCAGGCCTTTTTGATAGAGCAGGCCTACGCTTTTATCGCCCGCAAACTCCAATACGTGCTGCTCGTTTTCGATTTTACCAGAGCTTGTCTTAGCGGTTTTTAAAAGATTGATCGTAGAGTTTTTATCGATAAAGCACTCGTACGCGGTGTTTTGCAGCTCGCCACTGCCCTTCATGCGGGCGATCTCGTACCAACCGCCGCTAAATTTAGCGATGTCGAAGTTTTTTACGATCGGCGCTTTTGGGCTCAGGCTTTTGGCGCATGAGCCCAAAAATAGCGCGCAAAACGCCAATATAATTAAGTTTTTAAATTTCATCGTTCATCCTTTTTAGAAGATAGAAAAATTCCCTATTTCCCTCTTTACCCGTGATTTTGCAGGCGCTAGCGTACAGTACAGTAAGCCCCAGCTCGGCGCATAGTCGCTCAAATTTCGCCCGTGCGGCGCGCACTGCTTTTTCGTCCCTGAGCACGCCTTTTTTATTTCGCTTGATCTCCGTGCCGACTTCAAATTGCGGCTTAAATAGCACGATGAGAGCGCTTTTTGCAAGGCTTGCGAGGCTTTTTAGGATCAAATTTAGCGAGATGAAGCTCACGTCGCAGGTGATGAGATCAAATTTCTTCTCGCTTGCAAACTCCCTGATGTCGGTGTTTTCGCGCACGATCACGCGAGGATCGCGCCGCAAAATTTCGCTTAGCTGCGAGCTGCCGACGTCAAGCGCAGTCACGCTCTTTGCGCCGCGCTGCAATAAAATTTGCACAAACCCGCCGGTGCTACTGCCCACGTCCAAAACATCTGCTCCAGCTAAATTGAAAATATCTTTTTGCGAGGGCTTTGTTTGTACCAGCTCCGCGCTGCTTTCTCTGCGGCACATGCCCGCCTTGCCACCCGATTTGGAAGCTTTCGCCGCATTTAAAATCTCTGCCGTATCGGCGCCCGCGTCCGTTTGCAAAAGCCCTACCGTCTCGGCTCCTGTGCTCGTCTGTAAAAATTCCACCGTTTGCTTGCCTGCACCGGTTTGTAAAAGCTCCGCCGTATCGGCATTAGTTTTTGCGGTACGGATCGCCTCGGTAGTTGCTTTAGCGCTCTTTGTCGTCGCGGCAGCCGCGCTTGGAATTTTATCAGCCTCGTTCGCGCCTAAAATTTTATCCGTAGCCGCAAAATCTGCGCTTGAAATTTGCGTCGCTGCCGCTTTGCTATCCGCGCCCTTTGCGGCGCTGTACGGCTTTGAAATTTCTGCCGCCGCGCTAGGCGAATTTGCGCCGCAGCTTGCTAAAAGCCCGTTTTCGGCGAGCTCGTCCAAAAAGCCTGCGAGCTTGAGCGCGCCCCTGCTTACGTAAATTTGCTCGGCAGTACTGATTTTGCCGCTCTGCTCGGGCGCGATCTGCGCGGAGGGCCTGTTTTGCACGGCGCCTCGCAGCAAAATTTTATCCTGCTTTATCAGCGCAGCGGCCTGATTTCTGCTGATTTTAAGCGTGTTTGCAACGAGCAGATCAAATCTCATTTTGCTTTTTCTCCACGCCGCGATGAAATTTTAAAACTCACGCAGTTTTTGCGCGAGCTTGAGTTTAAAATTTTATCGCGCATAGCAAAGTCGCGTGTAGCAGTGCCGCAAGGCTCAAATTTTAAGCTGCATGCCGTAAATTTAGCCATACTGCGCGTTGCAGGTTTCGGCTCGCTGCGCGTTGCAAATTTTATCTCGTCGCTAGCGGAAATTTTAAAATTTTTCCTATCGGCGCAGTGTTTTAGCGCCGCAAAATTTGAGATATTATTGCTTGCAGCCGTATCTATCGGCGTCGTGCGCGCCGTTTTAGCGCCGCGGCAGGTATAGCCTGCGCGCCTCGCAGAAACCGCCTCTCGGTTTGCTACTTTTGCACGCGCCTCAAAGTCTGACGATAACGCGCCGACCGCTCGATTTATCGCTTTTGCTCTTGCCGCTTGCTCGTGCGCTACAAAATTTTTAAAATTCTCACGCTTCGTAAAACACGCAAGCGCCGCAGGGCGGAGATTGCTTTTAAAATTTAATCCTGCGCCGTTTGAGTGCGGGTTCGGCACCAAGCAAAATACCTTCACTCGCCGCTCCCTGCAAGCGCTTCAGCCTCGCTCTTGCCGGGTGAATTTGTGTCGGTCGTCGCCAGGCTCGCAAGCGCTTCAAACTCGCTCTCGTCAATCACCCGCACGCCAAGCGAGCGGGCTTTTTGCAGTTTGGAGCCCGCCTCTGCGCCTGCAAGCACGAAGTCGGTCTTGGCAGATACCGAGCCCTGCACCTTCGCGCCCATTGCTAAAAGCCTGGCCTTAAACTCGTCGCGTGGACGGCTGAGCGTGCCGGTGATGACGACGCTGCGGTCGGTGAAGGCGCTTTTGACGGTATGCACCTGGGGTGCGCGAGGCGTGATGATTTCGCTTAGATTTAGAATTTTTTCGCGATTTATCTTACAAAACTCCGCTAGGCTCCTCGCCATCGCTTCTCCAAAGCCCTCCAGTCGCAGAATTTCATCCTCGCTCGCATCCAGCCAATCCTGCCCGAATGCCGCGGCGATCTTGCGCGCGGCCACCTCGCCGATGTGCTCGATCCCCAAAGAAGCGATGAAGCGCTCAAGCGGCGCGTTTTTGCTCGCGTTTATCGCACCCAAAAGATTTGAAATTTTTTTATCCGCAAAGCCCTCGAGCCCCGCCAAATCCTGCGCGCTGAGGGCGTAAATATCGCCGATCTTTGAAATTTTGCCGCTTTCAAAAAGCTGCGTGATCGTCGCATCGCTTAGCCCTTCGATATTCATGCATTTTTTGGAGCAGAAATAGATTAGCGAGCCTATCACGCGCGCCTTGCAATCGAGGTTTTGACACTTTATGAGCGCGCCTTCGTCAAGTAATTTCTCACCGCAAACCGGGCAGCGATCGGGGCGCGAAATTTCGCTCTGCGTGCCGTCTCTGCGCTGTTTATAAACGCTCGTGATCTTCGGGATCACGTCGCCGCTGCGGATGATGCCTACGAAATCGTTTTTCATCAGCCCCAGCCGCGCGATCTCGTCGAAATTATGAAGCGTCGCGTTTGAAACATTCGCGCCGTCGATATTTACGCTATCTACGACGGCTACGGGGGTGACCGCGCCGGTGCGGCCGACCTGTAGATTGATCTCGCGCAGCCGCGTTACCTTTTCGACTGCGGGGAATTTGTACGCGACCATAAAGCGCGGGAATTTCACCGTATAGCCCATTTGCGCACACTTTGAAAGCTCATTTACACGGATTACCATGCCGTCTAGCATCAGATCTTTGCTCGCGCGCATGCTATGTAGCGCCTCGTACGCGCTCCTGATCTCGCTTGTGCTCTTGCAGATGCGGCAAAACTCGTCGCGCAAAAAGCCGAGACTGCGCACGAACTCCATTATCTGCGAGTGCAGCGCAAAGCTTAGCGAATGCTCGCCCACTCCCCACGGGATAAATTTTAGTTTCCGCTTCGCTACGATCGCGCTATCCAGCTGCCTTAGGCTGCCTGCGGCGGCGTTGCGCGGGTTTGAAAACAGGCTCTCGCCGTTTGCGGCGCGCTCGTCGTTTAGCGCGTCAAAATCGCTCTTTGCGATCAGCGTCTCGCCGCGGATCTCGATCCTTCCGGCGTAGGGGATCTGAAGCGGTACCGATTTGATCGCTCTTGCGTTTTGCGTTACGTCCTCGCCTATAAGCCCGTCGCCGCGCGTCGCCGCGCTTATCAGCACGCCGCCTTCGTAGGTCAAATTTAAGCTCGCGCCGTCAAATTTCGGCTCGACGTAAAACTGCGCGCCGCTCTTTTCGCCGCGAGCTAGCCACGCCAAAAGATCCGCGTCGTCGAAAATATCCTCCATCGACCACATCTGCGCGCCGTGAGCGAGCTTAGAAAAGCCCTCGCTGATCGCGCCTCCTATGCGCCGTGTAGGCGAGTAGGGCAGCGCGAGCGCGGGATTTTGCTCCTCGAATTTCTCCGCTTGCGAATAAAGCTCGTCGTACTCCTCGTCGCTTGCGATCGGTTTATCGTCGGTGTAATATGCCCGCGCCCACGCATTTAGCGTATCTACCGCGGATCTGTATTCATCGTAATTCATCTTGCGCTCGCATCTTTAAATTTTAAAATTCCGCGCTCCGCTAAAATTTTACGTCGCGTTAGAATTTTACGCTCCGCAGTGGACCCCTGCGTCCCAAACACTGCGGCGCACAGCTTATTATCGTTAAATTTTGTGGGTCCGCTCGCTTTAAATTTTGTGCTTAAAAAGGCGCGATCAAATTCCATTGCCGAACTCCTTTAGCGCGCGCTCGTAATCAGCCGGCGTATCGATGCCGATGCTTTTGGTTTCGATACCTAGCATCGCGATCTTCTCACCGGCGCTTATGGCGCGAAGTTGCTCGAGTTTTTCGGTATCTTCCAGCGCTGAGGCGGGCAGGGCGCAAAACCGCTTTAAATTCCGCACGCTGTATGCGTAGATGCCGATGTGTCCGAGGTAGCACTCGCATGCCGTGCGCGGGTAGGGGATGAGCGAGCGTGAAAAATAGATCGCAAAGCCCGCATTATCAAGGACTAGCTTGACTAAATTCGGATCCTCCGCCGCCTGAGGGCTTATATATTTGTAGCAGCTTGCCATAAATGCGCCCTTTTGCGTGATCATGGCGTTGGCGAAATCTTTAAATTTAATCAAATTTTCGCTCTCGAAAAAGGGCTCGTCGGCTTGGATATTGATGATGATCTCGTTCTCCGCAAGCGCTGCGTTTGCGACCGCTTCATTGATTCGATCGGTGCCGCTTTGATGCTCGCGCGCGGTGAGAACGGCGTCAAAGCCGTAATCTTGCGCGATCTTTAAAATTTGCGGCTCATCCACGGCGATTAGCACGCGGTCTGCCTTGGCGGCATTTTGAGCCGTTTTGATAAACATCGGCACGCCGTCAAACTCACATAAAATTTTATTTTTAAAGCGCGTCGAAGCAAGGCGCGCGGGGATTACTATCATTTTTTTATCCACTCCATTATGGCGTTTTTGATCTCGCTTTGCTCCACGACGCTAGAGTGCACCTGCGGCGCGCTAAAAAGGCGCGAGATCTGCGGCGGAATGTCGCTGCGAAATTCCTTCGAAAGCGCGATCATATCGGCTCGCTCGTCCTCGCAAGCCCTGCCTTTGATCGCGCCGATCATCGACGGCGTAAATTTAATCCACTTCGCGGTCGAGATGACGAGATTTAGGCGGCTTTCGTCAAGCAGCTTAAAGCAGGTCGCCGTGTGCGGGTCGATCAGCACGCCGCGGCTACTCTCTTGCTTAATAAATTTAGCGCACTGCGTATCGTCGCAAAAATCCGCCTCGAAGACCTCGCGCAGCTTCGTAAGCTCGCTCTCGCTGAGTTTGTAAAATTTATCTCGCGCCAGACTTTGCATCAGCTCGCTCGTGCGCGCATCGCCGAACATATCGCTAAGCAGCCGCTCGACGTTGGAGCTAACTAAAATATCCATCGCAGGGCTGATCGTGCGGATGAGCTCGCGATTTCGCAGATCGTAGATGCCGCGCGTAAAAAGCTCGGTCAGGATATTGTTCGCATTTGAAGCGATCTTGATTTTGCCGATCTTTGCGCCCATTTTTTTTGCGAAATACGCTCCCAGCGCGTTGCCGAAATTTCCGCTAGGCACTATGACGTCGAAGGTGTTAAATTTAGCGCTCTGTTTTGCGCTCTGCGCGCTGTTTGCGCTTGTCGCGTCAAAATTTTTGCCGCAAGTCGCGCACTGATCGCTTTGCTTTAAATTTTGCTCGGGGCTCAATACGCCGTGCTTTGAGAAATAGATGCTAGCGTAGAGGTAGTAGATGATCTGAAATAAAATCCTGCCGAAATTTACCGAGTTTGCGGCGCTTAAATTTAAATTCGCCCGCGCGAGTTCGTTTTTGAAATCCTCATCAGCCAGCAGTGATTTTAGCGCGCGCTGCGTATCGTCGAAGTTGCCGCGCACGCCTAAAATTTTAAGATTTGCCGCGCTTTGTTTGACCATCTGCTGGCGCTGTATCTCGCTCGTGCCGCCCTGCGGATAGAGGCAGACCGCTTTGATGTTTTCGTCATCCGCAAACGCTTCCAGCGTCGCAGGCCCCGTGTCGCCGCTCGTGGCGCACATTATTAAAAATTTTTCATTTCTGGATTTTGCGATGCTTTTTAAAAGCGCGCCGAAGGGTTGCAGCGCCATATCCTTAAACGCAAGCGTCGGGCCGTGGTAAAGCTCCAAAATATAGGCGTTTTCGCTTAGTTTTTTGATCTGGACGGGGCAGGCGGGATTTTCAAATTTATCGTAGCGCTTTAGCGCGTCTTCAAAGACCTCGCTGTTTACGTCAAAATCGAAGCTATCGATGATTTTAAGCGCGATCTGTTTGTAGCTCAAATCCTCGCACTGCTTAAAAAAATCCTCGCTCAAAAGCGGCAGCCGCTCGGGGCTGAAAAGCCCGCCGCCGTTCGCGCTCGGATTTAGTAGCGCGTAGCTAAGATCCGCTTTTTGCGAAAAATCTCTCGTAGAAACCAGTTTCATCTTTTTCCTTTTTAAAATTTTAAAATTTACGCCCGCCTAGGCGCTTTAAATTTGATCGCTTACACTGCTTGCGCGGACTTGCGGCATTGCGGTTTTAAGCCTGCCGCATCCGCCTCGCGCCTAAATTTCTTCCTTTATCAAACTTCCTATACCGCCGTCCGTGAAAAGCTCAAGCAGGATCGAGTGCGGAATTTTGCCGTTGATGATATGCGCGGCATTTGCGCCGTTTCGCACGCATTGCAGGCACGCATCGACCTTTGGGATCATGCCGCCTGCGATCGTGCCGTCATTTTTAAGCTTCGAAATGAGCGCGGCATCGAGTTTGCTGATTAAATTTCCCTCTTTATCAAGCACGCCGTCAATGTCGCTTAAAAATATCACCTTGCTCGCTTTTAGCGCGGCTGCAATCCTGCTGGCGCAGAGATCGGCGTTGATATTAAAGCTCACGTTTTCGTCCGTCTCGCCGCCTGCAAGCGGGGCGATCACTGGCAGATAGTCTTTTTGTAGCAGGTCGTTTATCAGCTTGGTATTTACCTCGGTGATCTCGCCTACGAAGCCATATTTTTTCTCATCGAGGAATTTTGCCTTCAAAAGCCCGCCGTCCTTACCGCTAATGCCGATCGCAGGCGCGCCGTTTTGGTTCAAAAGCGCCGTGATCTCTTTATTTACCGCGCCGCTTAGTACCATCTCTGTAATTTCGATAGCGTCTTTATTCGTTACGCGAAGTCCATCGCGAAACTCGCTCTGCACGCCGATCTTATCCAGGGTCTGATTGATCTTTTTGCCGCCGCCGTGCACGACGATGATCTTGATGCCGACCATATGCAAAAGCACGATATCGCGGGCAAAATCAAGCTTGAGCGCATCGTCGGTTTGCGCCGCGCCGCCGTATTTAACGACGAAAATTTTATCTCTAAATTTACGGATATAGGGCAGCGCAGAGATGATGACTTCGGCGGTTTTGCTCTTTTTTATCATAAAATTCCTTTAAAAACCTTATTTTATCATAGCTTGGTTTATGTAGTTTTGAATTTTGCGGATAAAGTTTTCGCTTAGCTTCAAATTTAACAAAATCACCGAAATTTCCGCGCTCAAATCCCTCAATTTCACGTAATCTTTCGCCGTGCATAGGATATGCTCCGCATCCTCGCGCCTTAGCAGCTCTAAAATCTGCTCTTTTTTGAAATCGTAATGATCGGGGAAAAACGCGTGCGCTTTTGCGAGCGGCAAAAACTCTTGTAAGCGCCAAGGCTTGGCGATAGCGCTAATTAAGATCGTGCGAGATCCCTCAAAACCCGCCTCTTTGGAGTTTGAAATTTTATCCTCGGCGAGGTTTAAATTTGAAATTTCATCTATGGCGCGATTTAAATTTAAATCCGAAATTTTATCCGCAGCGGAATTTGAAATTTCATCCGCAGGATTTAAAATTTCATCCGCGCCGTTTAGCCCCTCTTGCAGATCCGCCGCCGAAACAATCTTAAGCCCCTGCGAAATGTCGCTCGGCGCTGGTATGAAATCTGCAAATTTATAAAAAAACGGCGGGTAGCGATACGCGGCGAAGGGCATGCAAAAGGGCAGCTTCGGCGCACTTTGCGGGCGCAGCAAGATATCAAATTTAGAGATATTAAATTTAGAAAACCCGTCGTCTAAGATCACCAGCTCAAAGCCGAGAGTTTGCGCGCGCAAAATCCCTGCGGCGCGATCTTCGCTGACGATCACGTTTGCGCCGCGCAAAAACAGCGCGTATTCCATCGCCTCATCTCCGCTTTGTCGCACGTCACAAAGCACCCGTCCGCCGAGCGCTATTTCGAGCAAGCCTCTGCTTTTGCGCCCGTATCCGCGAAGAATGATGCAGGTTTTGAGTCTGGGATTAAATTCTTTAAAAAGCGCCCGCACCAGCGGGGTTTTGCCGCTTCCGCCGAGGGTTAAATTTCCGACGCTGATTATTGGAATTTTAAATTTTTGCGGCTTAGCAAAGAGCCTTTTTAGGCAGACGATAAATGTATAGAGCAGCGATAACGGCGCTAAAATCACTCCGAGCGCAAGCCACGCGGGGCTTGGGTCGTATAAGTTTCGCTCGATTAGGAGTTTAAACACGATTGTTTGCTATCTCTTTGATCTGCTCGCAGATGTAGCTCACATCGTCGTCGCTAAGCGCCGTGTAGATCGGCAGGGATAAAATTTGCTGATAGTTTTTAAGCGCATTCGGGAAATCATTGACCTTGTAATTATATTTGCTTTTATAATAGCTTAGCAGATGCACCGGTACGTAGTGCAGCGATACGCTTACTCCGCGCGCGATCAGCGCTTTGGCGAAATCGTCGCGGTTTTTGTCGATCTTTACGATGAATTGAGTGTAGATATGCTCCTCGCTGTCGCTTGGAAGCGTCACGTGCGGGCAGTTTGCGAGCTGCTCGCGGTAGGCTGCGGCGATCTGCTTGCGGCGCTTTATAAAAGCGTCGGTTTTTTCAAACTGAGCGATGGCGTAGGCGGAATTTATAGCGTTAAGATCGTATTTTTGACCGATGCGATCGACGTCGTAGGTAAAGGACATATTGCCGTCTTTGTAAAAGGCGTCTCCCACGATGCCGCCGTTTCTTAAAATTTGCGCGGCGCTTGCGATCTCATCGTCGTTCGTAACGAAAAAGCCCGCCGTAGAGATCGCGTCTTGCGCTTGAGGATTGATCTGAAAGCACGATATGAGCGAGCTTTTAAGCGCTCCGATTTTTGCGCCTTTATAGGTAGCGCCCATAGCGCGGCACGCATCGTCGATGAGGATGATATTTTCGCTTTTGGCGACCTCGCTGATGGAGTCTATATCCGCAGCAAGCCCCGCGATGTGCGAGATGAAAGCGCATTTTAGCTTTTTGTGGCGGTTCTGATCTATCGTGCGAGCAAGGCTTTCGCTCGTAATGTTAAAGCTTATCGGATCGATATCTACGAAAACGGGTTCGGCGTCGAAGTGGCGGATCACTTCGGCGACATTGGGGAAGGAATTTACGGAGCATAAAATTTTATCTCCGCGCTTAATATCCATCGCGCAAAGCGCCAGATGCAGCGCCGTCGTTCCGCTCGTGGTAGATACGGCGTGCTTTACGCCGAAGTACTTACAAATATCCTCTTCAAAAATTTCGCTATATCTTATATCGCTGTTGTAGAGGGCGCTTTTAATTAAGTCTTCCTCTTTTTTATCGATTTGAGCCTTATAAAACGGTATCTCTTTCATAAATCTCTCCTTAGTGTGCGGGCTCTATGCGGGCGACCGCGGGCGCGCGAAGCTTAAAATTATTTTTAAGAATTCTACGGACGACAAATTTCACTAGCTCTTGATTGTGGCGCGAGTTTTGCAGATATTTTAGATCGTTTGCGGTTATTTGCTCGCCTGAGCGAAATTTCGTCCGCAGCGCTTCGTGCGAAAAAATATCTCTTAGCACGCTATCTAAGATCTCGTAGCTGTATCCAAGCTCACGTTCGTCGCTTTGATTTTCCCATAGATCGGCGCTCGGGGCTTTTTTGATGATCGCATCGTCTATGCATAAAATTTTTGCAAATTTAAATAGATCGGTTTTTAAAATTTCTCCGATCGGATTAAACGCGCAGGCTAAATCTCCGTAAATCGTGCCGTAGCCTAGCATCCTCTCGCTAAGATTGCTCGTGCCTACGACTACGCCACGCTTAGCCACGCTGTAATCATAAAGCAAGCTCATTCTTACGCGCGCGGCGAAATTTCCGATGCGAAGAGCGCTTGCACTGGGATTTAAAGCGGTAAAATTTTCTACAAATGGCGCGATCTCTTGGATTTCGTAGGGGATATTAAAGGATTCGCAGTGAAAGATCGCGTCGGCCATATTTTCTAAATTTGAACCCGCGCTAGGTAGGATAAGCCCGTAAGTGGGGATCTCAGTAAGTGCACAAAGCGCAGAAACCACGGCGCTGTCAAGCCCACCGCTGATGCCTACTACAAAGGCGTCCGCGCCCGTTTCATCGAGTCTCTCCGATAAAAAATCGGTCAGTTGCGGCAGCAAATCGTCCAAAAACATAATATTTAGCCTTAAAATTTTACGTTAAATTGTGCGAATTTTAACTATTTTTGGCTAAATTACGGCTTTAATTTAAGCTTAAAAGGAGGATTTAAATGCAAATTTTAAAAAAAGCTTTCGGTGAATATGTGACGAATTGCTACATTCTAAAGGGCGAGCAGGGCGATCTTGTGATCGATCCGGGCGAGGGCAGCTTTGATTGGGTGATGCAAAATACGGGAAAGATCGCGGCGGTTTTGAATACGCACGGGCATTTCGATCACGTTTATGATGACGCGAAGTTGCAAAGGACGGGCGCTAAAATTTATATCCACGAGGAAGACGCCTTTATGCTGCGGGCGGATCCTTTTGAGACGATGCCCGAGCCCATAGAGGCGGACGTACTTGTAAAAGGGCAGGAGCAAAGCTTTGAAATAGCGGGCTTTAACGTTAAATTTAGCCTTTTTGCCGGACATACTCCGGGCAGCTGTATGGTCGAAGCAGACGGCGTGATTTTTAGCGGCGACGTCATATTCAAAGGCTCTATCGGCAGGTGGGATTTTCCCTTTTCAAGCGGCGAGCAGATGAGAGAGTCTTTGCATAAAATTTTGCAGATAAAGGGCGATTTTACGCTCTATCCCGGACACGGCCCGAATACTAGCCTAGCGGCCGAGAGGCAAAATTTAAAATATTTTTTGCAGCTTTTTGAGCGTTGATCGTTTAAATTTAACTGCGTTTCGCCGCACAATAAGCGGTAAAGCGGTGTGAAGCTGGTCGGCATTAAATTTTATACTGCTTTGCTTGTGAGCGTTAGAATTTATGCCGCTTTACTCGCATTGCAGGCGCCGAAATTTACCGCTTTATTTGCCGCTGCGAGCGTTGAATTCTGCGCTACGTTCGCACGATGCGCGCATTGGCGTGCGCTGCCGTAGATAAAATTTTAAAATTTACCGCCGCTTGATTAAAATTAGCAAGATTCCGTGCTGCCGAATGTAAAATTTTCCCTGTGAGCCGATTAAATTTAGTAAAATTTACGCGTTTTTAAAGGCGTAGATCTCATTTCATATCGGTGCACGGGTACGCGAAAAATATTTCAAAGACGCGGATCACGCCCGAAGCCGCACATAAATACGCCGCGGGGCAGGATAGCCCTCGATCGTGCGCGAGCCGTCGAGTGGGTCAAGGAAATTCTCCAGGCTCTGCCCGTCGATCCACTCCGTTTTGCGCTGCTCGCTAGCATCCGTGGGCTTTTGAGCCAAAATTTCAAAATCTCTGAATTTCGCCCGTTCGCACCAATTCTGCAGCGCGCCGACGGTCGGGACGAAGTAGATATTTGAAATTTTCGAGTAGCTGTTTTTTGGGCACAGCGCGAAATCGCCCGCTCCTTCGATATACATCGTGTCTAAAAACACCTCACCGCCCGCATTTAGCGAGGCTCGCAGATCTTTTAGCATCTTTACGGGGTCGCTGCGATGGTAGATGACGCCGAGGCAGAAGATCGTATCGAATTTGTGCTCGTAAAAGGGCAGATGCTCCACGCCCAAAAGCTCGAATTTCGCGCCGCTACGGAGGAATTTCTCGATGAAGCGAAACTGCAGATAAAATAGCGCGCTCGGGTCAAACCCCACTAGCCGCGCAGGCGCTAGCTCGCTTGCGCGAAACATATAGTAGCCATTGTTGCAGCCCACGTCGGCGACGGTTTTACCGCTCAGATTTAAAAACGGCCGCAGCAGGTTAAATTTCATGAAGCTTCGCCACTCGGCGTCGATGAAAAGATCATTTAGCGCAAAAGGCCCCTTGCGCCACGGCTTTAGCGCTCGCGCGATACGCAAAATTTCATCTCTTTGCTCCGTGCTTGCGTTAAAGCTTGCACGCACGACGTCGCCGCACTCGCAGCCGCACTCGCCTATTTGCAGCGCCTCGATCGCGCTTAAAATTTCGCGGTTTTGCTCGCTTTGTAGCTTTTTAAAGTTCTCGTCTCTGATTTTTTGTAGATCCATTTTAATCCTAAAATTTCAAAATTTAGCGCCATTTTAACATAAAATTTTATCCATTTTAAGGCGCAAAGAGATAAAATCGACTTGCAATTCAAGCAAAGGAGCAAAAAATGCAAGAAGCAAAAACGAGAAAATTTAGTCTCAGGTTTAATCACGAAATTTCAAGTAGCGGCGCAGAGGTGCGGCTTTGGCTGCCGTTAGTGCTGCAAGAGCCGTATCAGAGGTTGCTTGGCGAATATCATGCCCGCTCAAATGCGCAAGAGTCGGCTATCTGCGGAGATCATATAAGCACGTACTACGCGCGCTTCGCACCCGATAAAGAGGCAAGAGCGGGCGTCGGCAAATACGGCGAGCAAGGTGTCGTAGGCGAAGACGACGATTATTTTGAGCTTAGCTTCGATATCGAAATTTCGGAGCGAAACACTGATTTTAGCAAGGTAAGCTTTAATGAAAACGAGCGCTTGAGCCCTGAAATCGAGGAGTTTTTAAAGCCTTCAAAGCTAATTCCGGTAGAAGGCGCTACGAAACAAAAATCAGACGAGATCACCGGCTCGCTTAAAGGTGATCTGGAAAAGGCGCGCGCGATTTATGAGTGGGTCGCAAAAAATATGAGCCGCGATAATGGCGTGATCGCATGCGGTAGCGGCGATGCGGAAGCGATTTTAAGCAGCGGCAAGCTAAGCGGCAAATGCGCCGATATTAATAGTGTGTTCGTCGCGCTCTGCAGGGCAGCGGGCATTCCTGCGCGCGCTATTTACGGCATCCGCACAGGCGCGGCGCAGAAATTTTCGCCTGAAATGGGCGTCATGGGCGCTCTAAACGGCGGCGCGCTTGAAATTTCCGGCGCGCAGCACTGCAGAGCGGAATTTTATCTAAAAGGCTATGGCTGGATCCCAGTTGATCCCGCGGACGTTACAAAGGTGCGATTGGGCGAGAACTTAAGCGAGGATGATTCTAAGCTGGCGCGGGTGCGCGAGTATCTTTTTGGCAACTGGGAGCCGTGCTGGCTGGGCTTTAACTATGCTCGCGAAATCGTGCTAAATCCGCGCCCGGCGCATGTTCCGATTGAAATTTTTTCGCATCCGTATTGCGAAGTGGGCGGCACGCCGAAAGATCCGTACTCGCCTAAAAATTTTATCTACGAGTATTTTTCGCGCGAAATTTAGCTCTTTAGCGGTTTGTGTTTTACCGCCGCGTTTTGCTTAAGCTAAGCCGCCACGCTTCGTCGAGGCTCAACCGTTTCATCGAAGCGCACGCTTGGCTTTTGCGACAGCGGCGCTTTTGCGTGGTTTAGCCTACGCCGCCTATGCATACTGTCTGTGCGCCTAGTTTGCGGGCTATCACGCCCGCTTTGGCGAAATTTCGCGCTATGTCTTTGGGCGAAATTTTGAAATTTTATAATTCCGCAGCGGGCAAAATTCTAAAATTTTAAAGCGGACGGAATTTTAAATTTAGCGATTTCAAAGCCGCAAAAGGCTAAAATCCACGCGTAATTAGGGCTAAGGCTTAGCCATTTTATTTGAAGGCAATTTCATGCAAAGACGCGATTTTTTAAGAAACACTGCGATTTTAGGCGCCGTTATGGCTGCTCCGAGTACTATTTTGGGCGGGGAAAAAGTCATTGGTAAAAAGAGAACTTTCGGGCTATCACTAAATCACGAAATTTTAGAGAAGGGTAAGCAGACTCGGCTTTGGATACCGCTTCCTCTTATCACGGAATATCAAAAGGTAAGCGACATAAAATTTGACGGCAATTTCAACGATCCGTCCGTGGACTATGGCGAAATTCCGACGCTCTATGCCGGCTACGTCGGGGTGGCAAAGCCCACGCTAAATATTAAATTTAGCGTCGAGACCTTTGAGCGAAATACCGACTTTAGCAAGGTAAAATTTAATCCGAACGAAAAGCTTAACCCCGAGGTAGCGAAGTTTTTAGAGCCTAGCACGCAGATTCAAATCGACGGCGTCGTCAAGCAAAAATCAGACGAGATCGCAGGCGGCATAAAGGGTGATCTAGAAAAGGCGCGCGCGATTTATACGTGGGTGGCAAACACTATGCAGCGCGATAACAGCGTGCTAGGCTGCGGGCTAGGGGACGTGAAGCAAATTTTAAGTAGTGGCAAGCTAAGCGGCAAATGCACCGACATAAATAGCGTTTTCGTCGCACTTTGCCGCGCGCAGGGCATCGCCGCAAGAGAGATGTTTGGCATCCGCGTCGGCGCGTCGAGATTTAGCGCTCAAATGGGCGCCGCGCCTAAAGACGGCGTCAGCCATATCTCGGGCGCGCAGCACTGCAGAGCGGAATTTTATCTAAAAGGCCACGGCTGGATCCCGGTCGATCCCGCAGACGTTACAAAGGTACGATTGGGTGAGAAGCTAAGCAATGACGACAGCAAGCTCGCTAAAATCCGCGAGTATTTATTCGGCAACTGGGAGATGTGCTGGATCGGCTTTAACTACGGCAGAGACTTCACGCTAAGCCCACGCCCAGCGCAGTTTCCGATCAATAATTTTGGCTATCCTTACGGCGAAGTGGACGGCAACACGCTTAATTACTACTCGCCGAAAGATTTCAGCTACGATTACAGATCGAAGGAGCTGTAGCGGTTCGCGTTTTGCTATGCGGCACGTCGAACTACTTGAGCTTTTTGAGTAGGTATACAAGAGAGGCTTCCCGCTAGACGACTTTGGGCGAATGTGTAAAAGCGCGCCTAATCTACGTGCTGCCGCGTCTGCATTGGAAAAAAATTCCGCGCCTTGTTTTGGCGTGGAATTTAAAAATTTTTAGAATTTTACGAACGACATGGCGGCGGAATTTTAAAATTTCAAGATGAATAAAATTTTGAAATTTTTCGGCGCGAAATTTTAAAATTTACGGCTTGCAGAATTTAAAATTTCGCCTCTTTGCCACTCTGTGCGAAATTTGGTAGCGGTAAAATTTGCAGATAAAATTCCGCGTCAAAAAGCCGACGAGGGTGCGACAAGATTATGACAAGATTATAATTAAAAGGTAAAATTTGAAAACTGAACTAGAAAATTCCGCGCAAGAAACCTTGGCGCAAAAGCGAGAAAATCCTGGCAAAAATCGCTTCAGCACGAGCAGTCTGTGGCTGATATTTGCCGCGATTTTTAGCGCGGTTGCGGCGACGTTTTGTTGCCTACCTGCGCTTTTATTTTTGATTTTCGGCGCGAGCTTTTCCATTTTTTCAGGCGCAGAGGCGCTGGAAGGTTACCGTGCGCCGCTTTCTGCGTTAGCGCTTTTTTGCTTCGCGCTTTCCGCGTTTTTCTTTTTCAAAAAGCCGCGCGCATGCTCGCTGCAAAGCGGGCGCAAAAAATGGATTCTGATCTACGCGCTCTTAGGAGCCTTGCTTGCCTTTATGCTTACATATCCCGAAATTTTAGGAGGGCTTTATGCGTAAAATTTTGTTTTTGATGCTTGGATTTACAGCGCTTTTTGCCGACAAAGAGGTTAAAATTTACGTGGAAAAAATCCACTGCCCGCTCTGCACCGCGATCGTGCGAAAGGCGCTTTTGCAAACGCCAGGCGTGATAAGCGCGAAGGTTTCACAGCAGAGCAAAACCGCGACCGTCGCGGCAAAGGATGATACAAACGCGACCGCGATGCTTGAGGCGATCGCAAAAACGGGCTATGAAGGCGTAATCGTAAAATAAAAATCCTCGGCAAAATTCGGACTAAATTTTAAATAAATTCTTGCTAAATTTCGGTAAAATTCATGCGACTTTGCATAAAATTTCATTTTGCGCGGCTTGCCTGCAGCATAAGCTAGCGCGATTGAAATTCTGCGCGTATTTTGCGGAAGCGCTATGTCGACGCGGTCGCGTTTAAATTTAGCAGAATTTCGCAAGCGCTTAAGCGAGTGCGGTTGCTTTTAAATTCAACGGGCGTGTCGCAATAACGCCGGATATAATAAATTCAAAAGGAGCAAACATGCAAAAAAACGAGGTTATGAACGATTTTAAGAAGCTGTGCGAGATACCGCACTGCAGCTGCGAAACGGAGCAGATGAGGGAGTTTTTAGCGGATTTTGCGCGCTGTCAGGGCTTTAGCGTAAGCGTCGATGAGGCGGGCAACATCCACGCCGTAAAGGGCGAGCCTAAAATCTGCCTGCAAAGCCACTACGACATGGTTTGCGTGGGCGCGGCGCCGAATTTAGAGCTCATCGAAGAGAATGGCATCCTAAGGGCGAAAAACTCGACTCTGGGCGCTGATGACGGTATCGGCGTGGCGATGATGATGGGCGCGATGCGGGAGTTTGCGAATTTAGAGTGCTTATTTACCAACGACGAAGAGGTCGGGCTCGTGGGCGCAAACGCCTTTAAGGGTAAAATTTTATCGCCGAATTTGCTAAATTTAGACAGCGAAGAGGACGACCGTGTGACGCTGGGATGCGCCGGCGGCATAAACGTGAGCGCAAAAATCGGCGCCGCGAGCGTCAAAAAGAGCGGTAAAATTTACGAGATCGGCGTCACCGGGCTTAGCGGCGGGCACTCGGGCAACGAGATACACAAAAATATCCCAAACGCAACGAAGCTGCTGGCGAAATTTCTCGCCGAGGAGGGCTGTGAGCTCATAAGCTTGGATTTTGGCGAGAGGAGCAACTCGATCCCTGCAAATGCTGTGTGCAAGGCGCTGTGTGCTCATGAACCAAAACAGCGAGGTCTCGCGTGGGTAAAGAGCCTGGGCGAGGGCGAAGCGGACGTGCTGGTAAATAGCGGCAAAATTTTGGCACTAATTAACTCATTCGCTCAGGGCGTGCGCAGCTACGACACGCAGCTTGGCATGGTAAACGAAAGCATAAATCTCTCGACCGTCAAGCAAAAGGGCGAAGTGATTGAATTTGATTTTTTCGGACGCGCGATGAAGCGCGAAGGGCTTGAAAATCTGGGTTTTGAAACCGCTACGCTAGCTAGCGCGCTGGGCTTTGATGTGAGAGTAGCCGATCGCTCAGCGAACTGGGCGCCGTGCATCAGCGACTTCGCGCATCTGGTGCTTGAGGAGTTACAAAAACAAAAGCCGCAGGCTAAATTTGCCGCCGTGCACGCAGGCCTTGAGTGCGGCGTACTGGTCGCAAAACAGCCTGAGCTGCAAGCCTGCTCCATAGGCCCCAACATCCATTCGCCCCACTCTGTAAACGAGCACTGTGAGATAGCGTCGGTGGAGATGATAGCGGAAGTCGTAAGAAATATAATCGCTAGACTTCAGTAGCTTAGGACGGCTTGTCTTTTGAGCGCTTTTTGCGGATTTCGTTAAAATTTGACTCGATAGGCTATATGCCTTATCTTCGTCAAATTTTAACTTCAAAACCCCAAAAATCATCTCAAAAATACTTCGCCTTTAAATTTTTGCGGCGACTCATATTTTAAGCATCTTTACAGAAACCCCGCCTGCGGCGTCGCTACGCTGGTTTTGAAATAAATTTGAAAATTTTAATCTAAGATAGGCTTTATGCCTAGCCTTAATTAAAATTTTCTGCACAACTTTCAAAACGACCTCACGATACGTTGTCTTAGCTTCTTGCATTACAAATTTGATTTTAAAATTTGCAGCGATTTTTATAAAATACAGATCATAATAAACACAGCTACCAAGAATCAAAATTTTAAAATTCCGTCAAAATTTAAGCCCGCATCTGCAGGCTGAAATTTTACGGAAAATTCTTATCCTTGCTGCTGCACAGCTCGTTTAAAAAGCACTCTTTGCAGTTCGGCTTGATCGCCTTACAGGTGTAGCGGCCGAAAAGCACCATACCTTGGTGCAGCTTGCCAAGATCGGTTTTAAAAGCCTCGCTCAGATCGCGCTCCGTAAGCTCAGGCGTCTTTGCACGGCTCAGCCCCAGGCGATGCGCGACGCGAAATACGTGCGTATCCACCGCCATTACGTTTGCGCCCGCGCCCTCTAAAAGCACGACATGAGCGGTCTTTTGCCCCACGCCCGCAAGAGATTTGAGCCCTGCTTCATCAAGCGGCACAACGCCGCCGAAATCACTAACCACCGCCTGCGCCATTTTGATTAAATTTACCGCTTTGTTATTGTAAAAATTGCACGAGCTGATTAGCAGCTTTACGCTCGCCAGATTGGCCTTTGCGAGCTCTGCAACGCTAGGAAATTCCGCAAAAAAGCGCGGCGTGATCAAATTTACCCGCTTGTCGGTACACTGCGCGCTAAGCATCACGCAGACCAAAAGTTGATAGGTGTCTTTAAATTTCAACTCACTGCGCTCTTCCGCGAAGTTTTGCAGAATTCTCTTTTTTATCTCTAAAATATCTTTTTTACTTCTCATTTGCATTTCCTCAAGGCGGAATTCTACCCTAAAATTCTAAAGTACAGTTTGATTGTTAACAACTTTGAGTTATAATCGCCGTTAAAATTTTTTTAAGGAATTATGATGAAAAAAGTTTTATTTACAGCACTTAGTTTGGCTGCCGCTATCAGCCTTAACGCTACCGTTTACGCTACCGTAAATGGCAAAGACGTAACCGAAAAAGAGCTTGCTCCGCTACTTCAAGGCATAGGCAACGTAGATATCGCTGCTCTTAATGCCGATCAAAAGAAGGAGCTTATCGATAAAGGTATCGATCTGATGCTGCTAACGGATGAAGCTAAAAAATCGGGCGTTATGGACGAAGACGTTTATAAAAAAGAGCTTGAAATCGTAAAAGATAACTTAGCGCTTCGCGTATGGCAGGCTAAAGAAGCTAGCAAAATAAATATTGATGATAAAGAAATAGCCGATTTTTATAACAAAAACAAAGCGCGCTTTACCGAGCCTGCGAGAATCAAAGCGGCTCAGATCGTCGTTAAAACCGAAGCTGAGGCAAACGATATTATTAAGCAGTTAAAAGGGCTTAGTGACAGTGCGCTATTTACTAAATTTGCAGAGCTTGCCAAAGCCAAATCTATCGATCCGCAGGCTAAACAAACCGGCGGCGAGCTAGGCTGGATGCCTAGCGATCAGGTCAAGCCTTTTGCCGATGCGATCTCTAAGATAAAAGATGGTCAAATCACTACTAAAGCGATTAAAAGCAGGGTCGGATATCACGTAGTGTTAAAAGAGGAGTCTCAAGCTAAAAAGCAGTTAAGTCAAAGCGAGGCAAAGCCTTTTATTGAGCGCGTGCTTAGACAGCAAAAAGCGGCAAAAGTAGTCGAGCAAAAAGCGGCAGATCTTCACAAAAATGCTAAAATCGAGTATAAATAATATAGGAGCTAAAAATGGGCGTTTTAGATATAGTAAAACCGGGCGTTTTAAGCGGCGATGACGTAAGTAAGGTCTATGCGTATGCGAAGCAGCAGGGCTTTGCGATCCCTGCGGTAAACGTGGTGGGGAGCAACTCTATAAACGCCGTCTTGGAAAGCGCTAAAATCGCAAATTCGCCCGTAATAATTCAGTTTAGCAACGGCGGCGCGGCGTTTTACGCAGGCGCTACTTGCCCTAATGCCGCAGTTTTAGGCGCTATCGCAGGCGCGCATCAAGTGCATGCTTTGGCGGCTCATTATGGGGTTGCGGTGATTTTACATACCGATCATGCCGCAAGGAAGCTGCTCCCGTGGATCGACGAGCTTATAAAAGCCAATACCGCTCATAAAAAAGCTCACGGCGTGCCGCTTTTTAGCTCGCACATGCTCGATCTTAGCGAGGATGATTTGGAGCTAAATTTAGCGACCTGCGAGAAGTATTTGGAAATTTTAAACGATCTTGGAATTTCGCTTGAGATCGAGCTTGGCGTCACAGGCGGCGAAGAGGATGGCGTCGATAATACCGGCGTCGATAACGCGCGGCTTTACACCCAGCCCGCAGATGTCGCGCTCGCCTATGAGCGACTTGGCAAAATCAGTGATAGATTTAGCATCGCAGCAAGCTTTGGCAATGTCCACGGCGTGTATAAGCCGGGCAATGTTGTGCTGAGACCTGAAATTTTGAAAAATTCGCAAAAATTCGTGCGCGAGAAATTTAATCTGCAATCCGAAAAGCCCGTAAATTTCGTCTTTCACGGCGGCAGCGGTAGCGAGACCTCCGACATCAAGGCAGCCGTTAGCTACGGCGTCGTTAAGATGAATATCGACACTGACACGCAGTGGGCGTTTTGGGACGGCGTGCGTGCTTATGAGGCCAAAAATCGCGGCTATTTGCAAGCTCAAATCGGCAATCCGGAAGGCGAGGACAAGCCAAATAAAAAATTCTACGATCCTCGCAAATGGCTGAGAGCGGGCGAGCAGAGTATGGTGGCGCGCTTGCAAGTCGCATTTGACAATCTAAATTGCCTAAATAGGAACTAATATGGATCGCCCAAATAACGAAGTGCTCGATATCACGCTACCTGAGGCGAAGGAGCGCTCGTTAGCGGGCGTTTTTTTTAAGATCGCAGCTCTGCCGATCGCGGTTTTTGTGGTGTTTTTGCTGGGCTATTTAGGGCTTATCGGGCTGAAGGTAGAGACGCACTCGATCCTGATGATTGCAGTTTTGCTCATTATTGCACTAATTTTAGCTCGTCATAATGCAGAATATGGCTGCTTAAATTTTCAAAATAATATCGATGACTTCAAGCGCGAGCTGAAAAATTACATCGTCGCCAATCTCTTAAGTATCGGCGGCAAGAAAAAATCAGATGCCAGCTTTGATCTTTTTGTGGACGAATACGGCTACTCACTGCGTAATCAGAACTACGCTTCCGTCGCGTCGGCAGTCTTTCCGATGCTTGGAATTTTAGGAACTTTCATCTCGATTGCGATTTCGATGCCGCACTTCTCCTCAAGTAATATCGACGGGCTCGAAACCGAGATCGCGCAGCTTCTAGGCGGCGTAGGTACGGCGTTTTACGTCTCGATCTATGGAATTTTCTTAGCGCTTTGGTGGATATATTTTGAGAAAAAAGGCATTAGCAAATATGAGCGTCTGCTCATTAAATACAAAAATTCCACTAAAAATTTCTTCTGGAACAAAGACGAAATAACACAGGGCTATCTGAGTGAAATTTTAAACGCTAATTCTGAAATTTCGCGCTCATTTGCGATGATGAGCTCCACGAATTTTACTGAAAGGCTAAACCGACTAATCGATGAAAAAATCGGCGCTTTTGAAAGCGTGATGGAAGCCGAGAAACGAAGTATGGCGATTACACAAGAAGAGCTTGAAAAAGCAGGAGAGATGATCCAAAGGACAAATCTCGCTCACGGTGAGCTAGATAAGAGCTTCGCTCAAATTTTATCTGCGCTTAAGTCCGTATCTGCAAGCCTAATCGAAATTCAAAACGGAATTTCCGCGCAGTATCTAAGCCAGTCTAAGGCTTTAACGAACGGGCAAGGCGAGCTGGCTAACGTTACTAGTGCATTAAGCGCTCAAATCAAGAGCCTAAATGCTTCCTTGGGCGGGTTTGCGGGCGAAATTTCAAGTTCGCAGAATGCTTACGCTGCTAAAATTGACGCTAGCTTTAAGGGGCTAAGCGCGGATTTAAAGGCGCTTTTAGCTGGAGAGGACACTGCGCGAACGAGCAACGAAAGCATCATCGAAGAGCTTCGTAAAACGCTTGCGAGCATCGATGAAAAAGCACTTTTAGATGAAAACGAATAACGAAGAAAAAGAGACCTTTTGGATCGCATACGCCGATTTGATGGCGGGGTTGCTTTTTGTTTTCGTGCTTTTAGTAGGCGGCATCATCGTCAAATACTTCCTCACGCAAAGCAACCTACAAGAGAAAGAAAGCCAAATTTCAAGCGCGCTAGCAAGCCTGCAAAGCCAGGAGAAAAAAAGCGCCGAGCTTGAGGCGCTGAATAAAATTTTTAGCGACCAGCTCGAGAAGCTAAATATCGAAAACACCGACCTTCGCAAGCAAAATTCCATCTACTTCATACAGATCGAAGATCTAACCGAGATGGCGGAGAAGCTGAAAAAAGAGAATTTAGACATCAACTCGCTTCTGCAAAAAGCGCGCGAGGACGCCAACGCTACGATCAGCCAAAACGAACTTAAAATCGCCTTTTTGCTCGATCAGCTCACGAAGAAGGAGAGCGATTTTAATAAAATTTTACAAGACCTCAACGTCACGAAAAATCGCATCCGCAATCTAACCGGAATGAAGGTCAAGATCATCGCCGATCTTAAAGAGAAGCTGGGCGGCAAGATCCGCATCGATAACGAAAGCGGCGCGATGACGCTAAGCTCGTCGATCCTTTTTGACAAGGGCTCAAGCGAGTTGAAAGAGGGCGCCAAAGAGACGCTCCGCTCGACGCTGCAGAGCTATTTCGCCGCGCTTTTGGATAATAATGAAATTCGCGAAAATTTAGATCAGATCATCATCGAAGGGCACACGGACAGCGACGGCGGGTATTTGTACAACCTCGAGCTGTCGCAAAACAGGGCGTTTGCAGTGATGGATTTCATCAACTCGTGGAATAAAGATGAGCGGCTACAAAAATACCTCATCGCCAGCGGTCGCAGCTACACGCAGCCCGTGATGCGTAGAGGCGTCGAGGACAAGGACGCCAGCCGCCGCATCGAGATAAAATTTACCCTTTCAAACAAAGAGGCGATGGAGGAGATCAGGAAATTTTTGCAGTTCGACGCGAACGCTACGAATTAGCGGCTCGCCCTTAACGGCTCGCTCGAAATTTTAGTCCGCAAAAAAGAGGGCTTAAAATTTTAAAATTCTTAAGGAATTAACGACTTATCTGAAATTTCAACGGCGGTGGAACGTATCCTTTTATTTTGGCGCGAATGTCGTAATTTGGCGGCTCGCTAAATTTTACGCACCGCTTACGCAGCATTTGCTATGGCGGAATGGGTTTAAATTTTAAGTACGCGCATTTTGACGCGCTTTTAGTGCTGTCGCGCAGATAATATAGTTTAAATTAGATCTTTAAATTTAAGTCGCAAATTTAAACGGGCTCACAGGCGGCTTAAAATCCAAATGAATTTAAAAGCCTTGCTCATTTAGCTTTCTATATCCGTCACAACCGGCTTGATCACCCAAATCGCAAGCCTTGCTGAAGTATTTTTTTGCCATACTTATATTCTGACTTATGCCTTTTCCTAAATAATATGAAATTCCGATATTATAGCATCCGCTTCCATCTTTTAAATTGCAAGCTTTTAGATATAGTTCATTTGCCTTTTTATAATCTTGCTTTACGCCTTTGCCAGAGCTATACAAAACTCCTAGATTATAGCACCCTTTGCCATATTTCAAATCACAAGCCTTAGAATATAACTCATTTGCTTTATTATAGTTTTGTTCTACACCTTCTCCTTGTTCATATAAAAACCCTAGATTGTTGCATCCTACGTCATATTCTAGGTCGCAAGCTTGAGAATATAGCTTGCTCGCTTTTTTATAATCTTTATTTATGCCTTTGCCGTGTTCATATAAAATTCCAAGATTAGTACATCCTATGCCATATCCTAAATTACAAGCTTTAGAATACAATTCACTCGCTTTTTTATAATCTTGTTTTTCATATAAAGCCCCTAGATCATTACATCCTAACCCATATCCTAGATTACAAGCTCGAGAAAGTAAGTTTCTTGCTTTCTCGATATTTTGTTTTATGCCTTCGCCTAAATAGTGTAAGACTCCAAGATTGTAACATCCTTCGGCAATTTCTAAATCGCAAGCTTTAGAATACAATTCGCTTGCTTTCTTATAGTCTTGTTTTATGCCTTCGCCCGAGGCGTATAAGAGCCCAAGATTATTACATCCTGTGCCATGTCTTAAATCACAAGCTTTAGAATATAATTCACTAGCCTTTTCGAAGTTTTGTTCTACATCTTTTCTTGAGTCATACCAAAGCCCTAATATATAGCATCCTTCGCTATATCCTAGATTGCAAGCTTTAGAAAGCAATTCATTCGCTTTTTTGTCGTCTTGCTTTATAGACGTACCTAAATAGTATGAAGCTCCAAGATTATAACATCCTTCGGCAACTTCTAAATCGCAAGCTTTAGAATAGAATTGATCCGCTTTTTGGTAGCTTTGTTTTACGCCTTCCCCTTTTTCATATAAAATTCCAAGATTATGGCAGCTTTTACCATGTTTTAAATCGCAAGCTTTCAAATATAGTTCGCTTGCTTTTTTATAATCCTGTTTTATATTTTCTCCGAAGTAATATGCGCTACCGAGATTTGCACACGCCGATGCATCGTTATTGTCGCATTTACTTTGCAGTTCGCTTTCATTAAAATCGTTCTGTTTTGCCACTACTAAAGCCGCCGTGGCGATCAGCGCTAAAAATATCTTTTTCATACATCGCTCCATTTAAAATTTCGGCTATTTTATTTCATTTTCGCTTAATCTTTTGAAAATCGGCGAGCTGTAAATTTACATCGCCGCGAGCTTAAAGGCGAAATTTAGCAAAAAGCGTTAAAATTCCAAGCAAAAAAGGAGCGAAAATGAAAATTTTAAAAAGCACGGATGCAAATTTTAAAGAGGAGTTCGCGAGGTTGGTGCGCCGCGGCGAGACGGACATGAGATCGGTAATGCCCGTCGTAAGCGGCATCATCGAGGAGATCAGAGCGCGCGGCGATGAGGCGCTAGCTGAACAGATTGAGAAATTTGATAGATGGCGCGTGCAGGGCGATCTGGCTATCACGCAAGAGCAGATGAGCCGTGCGTATGAAGGCTTAACCGCAGAGCTTAAGAATGCGCTTCAGGTCGCATACGAGCGCATCTACGCCTATCATGAAAAACAGCTTGAGAGAAGCTGGTTTAGCTTCGATCCAAGCGGCGCGATGCTCGGGCAAAAGATCACGCCGGTAGATCGCGCGGGGCTATATATCCCGGGCGGTAAGGCAGCGTATCCGAGCTCGCTTCTGATGAACGCGATCCCCGCAATCGTCGCGGGCGTGGAGGATATCAGCGTCTGCACCCCTGCCGTGGGCGGCGTCGTAAACGAGCTACTGCTCGCGGCGATGCATGTGCTGGGGATTAAAAAGGCCTACAAAGTGGGCGGCGCAAGCGCGATCGCGGCGATGGCATACGGCACGCGCACGATCGGCAAGGTCGATGTCATCACGGGCCCTGGGAATATCTTCGTCGCAACCGCTAAAAAGCTCGTATTCGGCGACGTAAATATCGATATGATCGCGGGCCCTAGCGAAGTGGGCATCATCGCAAACGCTGCGGCAAATCCGCGCAACATCGCCGTGGATCTACTCAGCCAAGCCGAGCACGACGAGATCGCGAGCAGCTTTTTGATAAGCGACGATGAAAAATTCGCTCTTTGCGTCGCAGAGCATATCGAGCGCGAGCTTCCTACGCTTGCGCGTGAACCGATCGCTCGCGCCAGCATCCAAAACAAGGGCGCGATCATCATCGCACGCGATATGAGTGAGTGCGTAGAGTTGATGAACGAGCTTGCGGTCGAGCACCTCGAGATCGCGACCGAGAACGCCTACGAGCTGCTTCCGCGCATACGCCACGCAGGCGCGATATTTTTGGGCCACTACACGCCCGAAGCGATGGGCGATTACCTCGCAGGCCCCAACCACACGCTGCCGACCGGCGGAAGCGCGCGATTTTTCTCGCCTCTGGGAGTTTATAACTTCATCAAACGAAGCTCGATCATAGCGCTAAATAAACGCGCCATAGACGAGCTAGGAGGCGCGTGCATGGCGCTAGCGGATGCCGAGGGGCTCGGCGCGCACAAAAAATCGGTGCAGATTAGATTTGAAGAGAAGTGATTTTGCGGCGGTAGCTCTAAGAGGCGGCGAGGGCGAAATTTTAAAAAGCACCGGCGGCAGTTGCGAAACCGCGAGCCTAAATTTTAAAATTTAAAGACGAGTTAAATTTTAAAAAATGTAAGCGTCGCGACGAGAGTAAAATTTTAAAATTTCAAAAGCGCTATAAATTTAAAAAAACGGCTGTATTTGATTAAAATTTAAGGCAAATTTACTAAGCGAAATGATATACTTTCGCTGATTTTTTACAAGGAGAGAAAAATGAAAAAATCACTTTTAGTTTTGGCTAGTTTTGGCTTTGCGCTAAGTCTTAGCGCCGCAGATCTTTCAGATAGCTGCAAAGAGTATTTCGCAGATCTTGATAAGATGGTTGACACCTACAAACAAGCGGGTCAAGAGCAGCAGGTCAAGATGTATGAGGATCAAAAAAAGCAGTCCATGGATCAGATCAGCGCACTTCCTAAGGAGCAGCAAGAGGCCACTTGCAAACAAGCTAAAGAGATATTTAAGCAGATGATGGATCAGATGAAACAACAAGGCGCTATGAAATAAGCACCTTCGCGGGCACGATGATGTCTTCTTTAGTCGCGGCGATGCGATATCGTCGCGACTAATTCTTTTTAAACTCACACTTTTATTTTAAAAATTTTTAAATTTTAAAATTCGGATGTTTTATCCTCGTTGCTTTCGGGGCGCACTAAGAATTTCAGATTTGATATTTAGCTTGTTGCAGGAAGTTAAAACCAAATAAAGCGCTCGCCGTCGCTAAAATGCTCCGCAAGGCGACGCATCTTAGTGGGACGCTGCGGTGTACCAAAGATTTACGAGCCATTTTGGCACGGCTCGAAACAACGCCTCATCAATATGACGAATTCAGGCTCGGTTTGAGCGTTATTTTATCGCGATTTGAAATAGCCGAGGCTCATAGATAGAGCGAATTCACGTCTCAGTTTGCGGCTCTGCCTATGAAATTTACGGCCAAAAACATCTCGCAAAATCGCCTCGGATTTTAATCCTTAGTAATGATCGCGCTGTTTTTTATTTCGTGCACGTAGACATTTCTGTACAGCTCCTTACCGGCATCTAAATTATAGTAGTGCGTTGTTACTGTACAGCGTAAATCGGCGTCTATGACGAACTCCTGCTTGGCGCGCATCGGCGGCTTGCTTTTACCGCAGTGCACGTAATCGGCGTAAATTTCGCGACAATCGCTTATACGAAATGTGTCGTTTAAAAGGCATATAAAAACGTATTCGTGCCCGTGTTTGCTATCTTGAAAATCCCTCAGATAAAGCCTTAGCAGAATTGTTTTAGCGCTCTTTTCGGGCAAACGACAAGCTCTTATGTCTTTGATCCTCTCCAAATATGCGCTTAGATTGTCGATTAAAAAATTCTCCTTTGCGAACGAAAACAGCTCATTTTTATCAAGTAAATTTTTATCGATAGCCGCTAAGGGCGAAATTTCTCCCGGATAGCGCATCGGCAGTTGCGCGATCGGTAGATCGTCGTAGATATCTTTCATACTCTGATAAATCTCCGGCCGCGGCGCATCGTCTTCCTTGGCTGCAGCATTTTCCATGCCGCATAGCGCAAGTAGGCACAACAAAAATATCCACACCTGCTTCATAACATTCCCCCCCC
>NZ_CALBWL010000059.1 GCF_937973075.1 uncultured Campylobacter sp. | reverse complement strand
ATGACACTCTAAGATCTCGCAAATATAAAAATCTAAGAATTCCAAAGGCTAGAAATTTTAAAATTTTAATATCAATCAGATTCTAAAACCCCGTTAGCTAAAGCCTTTAAAATCCCAAGAATTCTAAATGTGTGCGATTTATTCGCCTAAAGCTTTGTCGATGAGCTTGACGTCCTCGCTTGCACTGCCGTCCACTACCAAGGCCTGATCGCCGCCACTTACAGCGCTTTTTCCGTTAAATTTCGCGCCCACTTCGATGCCGAAGCTTTGCGATAGCACGTCGCCTACGAGCACACCACCGCCTAGCAGCTCGACGAGCTCGGCTTCGATATTGCCGAAAAATTTGCCGCTAATTACGATATGTTTGGCCCTGATCGAGCCGCGTGCGGTACCGTTTTTACCGATGACGACGGTATTATCGGAGATCACGTCGCCTTCGACATTGCCATCGATATGCAAAATGCACGACAGGTGCAGCTCCCCTTTGATGAGCGTGCCTGACGAGATTATTGTTGTTTGAGCGGTGTTTGCATCGCCTTTATTAAAGATTGCCATGGGACATCTTCCTCCTTAGTAAAAATTTCTTTGTAATTTTTTTCGTTCCAGTTAATGAAATTTAGCGGATCTAACGGCAGCTGCAAAAACCTAATCTCGTAGTGCAGATGAGGTCCGGTGCTAAGCCCGGTGTTACCGCTAAAAGCGATGAGATCGCCTTTGTTTACAAACTCGCCTACTTTGCGAGTTAAATTTGAATCCAAATGTGCATATCGTGTCGTAAAGCCGTAGTTATGGCGAATCTCGACTAGATTGCCGTAGCCAGTAGCGCCCGCGCCGCTGTATTGGATGATACCGTCTGCAGGCGCGTAGATAGGTGTTTTAGGCGGCGTACGTAGATCAACGCCCGGGTGAAACTGCTTGCGCTTTAAGATAGGATGGTTGCGCCAGCCGAATTTCTCGCTGAGCTGATGAGTGCGCATGACCCTGCCGTTTGGGATCTGCATAAAAATTTCTTTTATCAGCGCGTCGGAGAATTTTTCGTTGATGATCTTTTGCGCGCGCTCTTTAATCTCTTGTTCGGAAGTAGGCTTGATGTGAGATAAGCGGTCGATCGCGCGCTCATCCTCCTCAGGATCTAGCCCAAACTGATGCTCCAAATCCGAAATTTTACCCTCGATGGCTTCAAATTCCATCTGACTTGCCGCGATACCATCGCGAAGTTTTTGATTTAGCTCGTTAAGCTCGGTTTTGGTTCGCGAAAGGCTGTCGATTTTAGAGCCCAGATACCTGATATATAGCGCACCCGTAACGAAAACGGTAAAAACAAATAGCACCAAATATAACGCGATCTTTTTGATGATTTGCGAAAGCAAAAAATTCCTAGAGCCGTTAAGGTCGGTTATGGTTATCATAAATTTGTTTTTCATAATGCGGCATTATAATGCAGCATAGCTGAAATTTCAAAAAAATTGTAGATAAATTTAAAAGCTATTTAATTTCAAAATTTCACTAAAAGATAAAATTTATTACTTAGTATAATTATAATTTAAGAAAATCTTGCTATAATTACAGCAATTTTAAATAAAGGAGACACAATGTCAAAAACAGTAAAACAACTAAACAAACTTCAGGCGGACGCTCATGCGTTCTTTGTTGCATTCCACGATTATCACTGGAATGTTAAGGGCTTACAATTTGCGCAGGTTCACGCTTACACCGAGAAAGCATACGACGAGATGGGCGAGCTTTTCGACGATATGGCTGAGCGCGCGCTTCAAATAGGCGGTAAGGCCGTAACTAAGGCTAAGGATCTAATTGAGCTTTCAAAAGACGCTCCGATTAGCGTAAAAGATAGCTATAGTGTATCTGAGGTACTTGAGGATGTTAAAAAAGCCTATGAGTATTTGGTAAAAGAATTTAAAAAGCTTCAAGAAGTAGCCGAAGAAGAGGGCGACGATACGACTTCAAATATTGCGCAGGATCACTACGGCGATTATGAAAAACGCCTATGGATGCTTTCTTCAATGCTTTCAAAATAGTCTGATTTCGGCTGTGGAGCTTTCCGCGGCCGAGTCTAAATTTTAATCCTTTCAAAATTTATGGAGATGCGTATCTCTAATCTGCATTTTAAAATTATAGTACTCTCATCGTCGTTTAAATTAGCTACTAAAAATATCCAGCAAAATTACGAGCTAAAAGACGAAATATAAATGCAATTTCAACTAAACTAAAAATTATTTATATGCTATGAGTGTCTCAATCGTATTGTGGCGTGTGTAAGGCGCGCCAAATTTAGGTAGTGCAGGGAAAAACACTGCTTTTTATGCTAAAATGACTGTGATATATCGGTAAAAATGTCTAGCCATAAATTTTTTTGCTGGCATTGCAAAAAACCATACTTTAGGAGTTTAAGTTGAGTAAATATATTTTACACCGCATTTGCGCGGGTTGTGGTGCGACAACGGAGTTTGAGATTGCCGCTCGCGATATGGCGTTTGGTCAATTTGATGAAGCGGTTGTTAGAGCTAAGTGCGAGAAATGTGGCAGTTGCGAGTGTAAGAAAGTATGGGGTAGCAATATAGCCATTGACTCGGAGTTATTAAACGAGTGGGGACAAAATGCGGAGTTGAAATTTTGCTATAGTCAGGAGAGTATAATTGTAAGCGATGGTAAGGAGCAATTAATGCAGTATGAAAACGATGAGGACGTAAATTTATGTGATTTCTGCGATTTTGAGCTGCTTTTGGCAAATTTAGAAAATGAAAATTTTTTACCGCAAAAGCGCGGTACCATCGCATCCGCCCTTTGCACGGCGGCATATGATGAGAAAAATGAAGCACGACTAGAAAAGATGTATGAGCTTTTAACAGAGAACCGAGAAGCTATTGCGCGTTATAAGGAGTATATGTGGGACTTCATCATAGAGTACATTTTTCCTAAAATCGGGCTTGAAGCAGAATAGAATTTCGCAGTTTTTCTAGTGTTGGCAAAAAATCTGCGTACTATAAAATTTTGACGGATGAAATACGCTGAGTAGAATTTTATATGTTCTAAATTCTACTCAGCGGGTCTCTGCGTTTATAATTTTACACCAAGCAATTTTGTAATTTACAAGCTGAAATTCATACCATAAAAATTCGCATTAAAGCCTTGCAGATAAAAATTTTGTATTACAAACCTTGACTTTTGCAGATTATATACTTTTCCGGCTAATTTTACAAGCTGAAAATTCTCAGACGATTAAAAATTCTCTTCGGTATTGCGGTCGCTGACACGGTCCCACGGCAGTTTCATTCCGCCTAGGATATGAAAGTGCAGATGCATCACCTCTTGACCTCCGTTTTCGCCGCAGTTGCAAACAAGACGGTATCCACTCTTATCAAGCCCCATTTTGCGAGTTACTTCTTGGATGAAAGCGCTCATTTTGCTCATCACTTCAGGCGGCGTTACTTGGAAGTTTTCGTAGCATTTCTTAGGGATCGCCAGGATATGGATCGGCGCTTTTGGGTTGATGTCATGGAAAGCCAAAAATTCATCGTTTTCTAACACTTTGTTGCACGGGATTTCGCCGTTTACGATCTTTTCGAAGACGTTCATTTTAGATCCTTTTATGAGGGTTGAAATTTAGCTGCGATTATAGCCAAAAAATCCAAACACGCAAATTTACCTAGCTTTTATCAAATTTTAACTACAATCGCGCCATTAAATTTAACTACAAGGATAGAATTTGCAAGAGATTAAAGCAAAAATCGACGCCGCATCGAGCTTAAGCGAGCTGGAAGCCGTGCGCTTAGAGCTTTTTGGCAAAAAAGGCATCATAACGCAGCTTTTTTCCGAGCTCAAATCCGCAGCGCCCGAGCAGAAAAAAGAGCTTGCCGTAAGCGCGAATGAAAAGCGCGATTATTTCAGCGAGCTCATCGCTGCAAAAAGGGCGAGCCTGGAAGCAGCAGAGCAAAAAGAGGCGATGAAAAATGAAGCAATCGACGTCACGCTTTTTAACGAAAACGTAAGCTGCGGAGCGCTGCACCCCGTAATGGAGACGATGGATAAGATCATAGACTACTTCATCGCGCAAAATTTCAGCGTCGAAAGCGGCCCGCTCATCGAGGACGACTTCCATAATTTTGAAGCGCTAAATTTACCCAAATACCACCCTGCGCGCGATATGCAAGATACGTTTTATCTAAATGACGGGCGGCTGCTACGCACGCACACCAGCGGCGTTCAGATCCGCACAATGGAGAAATTTAAAGCTCCGCCGGTGCGTATGATCGCCCCGGGCGCGGTCTTTCGCCGCGATATGGATCTAACCCACACGCCGATGTTTCATCAGGTAGAAGGTCTCGTAGTCGAGCAGGGCGATCGGGTGAGCTTTGCAAATTTAAAATACGTTTTAGAGGAATTTTTGCGCTATATGTTTGGAGACGTAAAAGTGCGCTTCCGCCCGAGCTTCTTTCCGTTTACGGAGCCAAGCACCGAGGTCGATATCAGCTGTATTTTCTGCCACGGCGAGGGATGCCGCGTCTGTAAACAGACGGGCTGGCTCGAGGTGCTAGGCAGCGGCGTGGTCGATCCTAACGTCTTTAAAGCGGTGGGCTGGAAAAACGTCAGCGGATACGCATTCGGGCTCGGCGTGGAGAGATTTGCGATGCTGCTACATGGTATTCCCGATCTGCGCTCGCTATTTGAAGGCGATATTAGATTATTGGAGCAGTTTAAATGATAATAACGAGAAATTGGTTACAAGAGTGGATCGACATAAGCGAAATTTCAAGCGAAAGGCTGCTTTCTACGCTAAATTCCATCGGTCTTGAGGTTGACGCTCACGATAAAATTTCACTTCCTAAAGGCGTCGTCGTAGGACTCGTAAAAAGCAAGCGTCGTCACGAGAATTCCGATCATCTAAATGTCTGCGAGGTTGATGTCGGTAAGCAGAGCCTGCAGATCGTCTGCGGCGCGAAAAACGTCGAGGCAGGGCAATACGTCGCAGTTAGCCTAATCGGCGCCGTGCTTCCTGGCGGACTTGAGATCAAGCCTGCCAAACTTCGCGGCGTGGAGAGCTTTGGCATGATCTGTTCGGCAACGGAGCTTGGACTTGCTAAGACGAATGACGGCATTATGGTGCTTGATAGCAGCATCGGCGAGCTTGTGCTAGGTAAAGAGCTGCGCGAGTATGAAATTTTTAATGATGATCTTATCGAGATCGAGCTTACCGCTAATCGCGGCGACTGCCTTAGCATCTTAGGCATAGCGCGCGATCTAAGCGCGGCACTTGATCTGCCGCTAAAGGAAAAGCACGAATTTGAAGATGCCGACGGAGCGCCTGGTATCGGTAGAATTTTAAGCGTGCGTGCAAGCGACGAGGTAAGCGCTAAATTTGCTTTTCGAGCTTACGAGATCAAAGGCGAGCTAAAGTTAAATTTAAAGCAGACCTTGCGTCTTGCAAGCGTTGGTGTTTTGCAAAGCTGCGCGGTGCAAAATTTCATCAACTACGCTACTCATTCTACCGGAGTATTGCTGCGCGCTTATGATTTTGAAAAGATCGCTTCCGCAGATGGCAAGGTGGCGCTTGACATAAAGCCTATGCCAAACGGCGAGTTCGGCGTTTATGCGGGCAAGAGACTGCTTAGCGTAGCAGGGATTTGCCAAGATGCGGAGCTAAAGGCGTGTTGCAGTAGCAAAGTGGTGCTATTAGAGGCAAACTATACCGCGCCACTAATTATCGCCAAAGCAGTAAACGAAAACAAAAGCTTAAAGGGCGATGAGCACGTGTATCGCTCAAGCAGAGGCAGCGAGCCAAAGCTTAGGCTAGGGCTAGATCTGCTATTTAGATTGCTACTTAAAAATAAAGCCGTTAGCCTATATGCGGGCACACAAAAGATTTCAAATGCTTTGGAGCCGCTCATCGTGGGCTTTAGCGAAAAAGAGATAAACTCAATGATCGGCGCGCAAATTCCGCGCGATAAGATCGTAAAAATTTTAAAAAGGCTAGGTTTTGATGTAGGCGTCGAAGCCGATCTAATCACCGCCAAGGTGCCGCCCTTCCGCCACGATATCGTAAATTCTCACGACGTGTGCGAGGAGATCGTGCGTATCGTGGGTATCGACAATATCGCCGCCGCGCCGCTAAGCTTCTACGAGAAAAACCGCCTAAACGATACCTACGTAAGCTTATGTAATGGACGCAAGCTTCGCAGCAAGGCGGCAGCAGTAGGATTTTTCGAGTGCGTGCATTATGTATTTGACGATAGCAAGGCGCTAGAAGGCTTAGGCTTTGTGCCGTGCAAGGTTAAAATTTTAAATCCGATCAATGGCGAGCTGGACGCGCTAAGACCGACGCTCATTAATCATCTGCTAGAATCTGCTGAGCGAAATTTAAAGAATTCCCGCAGAAGCGTTAAGCTTTTTGAGCTAGGAGAGGTATTTGATACGGACGGCTCGCAGAGCCTAAGGCTGGGCTTTATTGCTAGCGGACTAAAGGCGGAGCCTTCCATCGCGGCCGGCGCAAAACCCGCTGCGGTGGATTTTTTGTATTTTGCAAATTTAATCCAAAGCGTCATCGGTAAATTTAAGGTCAGGCTGCCCGGCGAAAATTTGAAATTTTTAAGCGAATTCGAGCAAGCTCAGATCGAGCAAGGCGGCGAGATAGTAGGCTTTATCGGGCGCGTGGATTACGCCGTAGAAGCAGGGCGCGATCTGGATAAAAGCTATCTGTGCGAGATCGATTTTTCCAAGCTTAAATTCGAAAATATCGTAGCGGACGCTTATTCGAAGTTCCCTAGCGTATCGCGCGATCTAAGCATTTTGGTGCCTAGCGGAATGCGCTTCGAGCAGATCAAAGAGCGCATAGACGCCCTTAAAATCGAGGCGCTAAAGGAGCTTATCCCAAGCGATCTTTATAGCGACGAAAGCCTGGGCGATTCAAAGAGCCTGACGATCAGACTTGTATTTCAAGACCTTCAAAAAACGCTCTGCGACGAGGAAGTAGCGGGCTTTACCGATAAAATTTTAGCCGCGCTTAGCAGCGAGCTGGGACTTGGGCTGCGATGAGAATTTTTGCGCAAGCGGGCCCTTTGCGGGCGGAGATTTCAAATATCGCCGCGGACAAATCGATCTCGCACCGCACGGCGATCTTTTCGCTGCTAGCGGAGGGGACGAGTAAAATTTCAAACTATCTAGCCGCCGAGGATACGCTAAATACACTAAAGATTGTGGAGCTTTTGGGCGCTAGCGTACAGCGCGTAGAGGGAGAAATTCTGATCACTCCGCCGGAGGTTATCAAAGAGCCGAACGTCCCGCTTGATTGCGGCAACTCGGGCACTGCTATGCGGCTATTTATGGGCTTTTTGGCAGGGCGCGAGGGCTTTTTCGTGCTGTGCGGCGATCGGTATCTAAGCGAGCGCCCAATGAGGCGCGTTGCGGATCCGCTTTGCAAGGTGGGCGCTAAAATTTACGGACGAGCAGGCGGCGAAAAGGCGCCTATTGCGGTGCTCGGGCAAAAGCTCGGATATTTTGAATACGCGAGTAAAATCGCGTCCGCGCAGGTTAAGACCGCTCTGATTTTAGCGGCCTTGCGCGGCAGCGGGTGCAGGTTTAGCGAGCCAGAGCTTAGCCGCGATCATAGCGAGCGGATGCTAAAAGTGATGGGCGCGCAAATTTCACGCAACGGCCTTGCGATCGAAGTCGCGCCACTTGGCTCGCCGCTTAAACCGCTTGAAATTTTTATTCCAAACGACCCCAGCTCGGCGTTTTTCTTCGCCGTAGCCGCAGCGATAATCCCAGGCTCGCGCATCGTGCTAAAAAATATGCTGCTAAACAAAACTCGCATAGAGGCGTATGAAATTTTAAAACGCATGGGCGCCGAGGTAAAATTTCACAAAACAAGCGAAATTTACGAGCAGATCGGCGATATAGAGGTCGCTTACGCGCCGCTTTACGCCGTGGAGGTGAGCGAAAACATCTCGTGGCTGATAGACGAGGCGCCTGCGCTTGCGATCGCCTTTGCCTGCGCACAGGGAAGTAGCGTGCTTAGAAATGCCGCCGAGCTGCGCGTAAAGGAGTGCGACCGCATAAAGGTAACCTGCGAAGGGCTTCGCGCCTGCGGTATCAAGGCGCGCGAGCTGCAGGACGGCTGGCATATCGAAGGCGGCGAGGCGAACGCGGCGATCATCACGCCGTGCGGTGATCACCGTATCGCAATGAGTTTTGCGATTTTAGGCCTAAGATCGGGGATGATCATCGAGGATAGCGATTGTATCGCGACGTCGTTTCCGAACTTCGCCGCGATTTTAAGACAGATCGGAGCCAGCGTTGAAGATTGAGATGGCTAAAAGCTACGGCTTTTGCTTTGGCGTCAAGCGTGCGATCAAGATCGCAGAAAGCGCCGGCGAGGCCGCTACGATTGGTGAACTCATACATAACGCCGAAGAGATCAATAGGCTAAGGCAAAATTTCGGCGTCAAAACCCTGGGGGGCGTTAGCGAGATCAAGGACGAGCAAAAGCTCATCATCCGCACGCACGGCATCCAAAAGGACGATCTGCAAAACCTAAAAGCGCAAAACAAGCAGCTCATCGACGCTACCTGCCCTTTCGTAACCAAGCCGCAGCAGATCGTAGAAAAGATGAGCGCGGAGGGCTATGATATCGTAATCTTCGGCGATAAAAATCATCCCGAAGTAAAGGGCGTGAAATCCTACGCCAAAGGAAGAGTATGCGTAGTGCTGGAGCCCGCGGAGTTACTGCAGATCAAGCTTGGACCTCGCGTCGCGCTCGTTTCGCAGACTACGAAAAAGATAGAAAGCTTTACTAAAATCGCGGATTTTTTGATGCAACGCGCAAGGGAGCTGAGAATTTTTAATACGATTTGCAATGCGACGCTGGAAAATCAAGAGGCTGTAAAAAGCCTGTCACAAAAGGCCGACGTGATGATAATCGTAGGCGGGAAAAATTCCTCCAACACCAAGCAGCTTTTTTTAATCTCGCAAAATTTTTGCAAAGACAGTTATCTTATAGAAAACGAAAGCGAGCTTGAACGCTCGTGGTTTGAAAACAAAAGCCTCTGCGGCATCTCCGCAGGAGCTAGCACTCCCGATTGGATCATCAAAAAAGTAGTAGCGCGAATCGAAAATTTAACGCAGAATTTATAAGCCCTCTTATCAAATTTACTCTTAGAAATTTATCAAATCGAAAGCAAATTTTAGCTAGAATCGCGCATTTTAGTTCTTTTCAAAAAAGCACAAATAAATTTAAAGGAAGCATATGGCTGAGGTGAACGAGAAGGTTCAAAACCACGCAGAGGAAGATTTTGCGACATTGTTAGAGGAGTATGACACCGGGAAGTCTCGCGACGAGGTTGTCACAGGTAAGGTTATCGCCCTTAAGGACGGCGAGGTTTTCATAGACGTAGGCAGGAAGTCGGAGGGTATTTTAGATGCCGCCGAGGTTAGCGACGATCAAGGAAACCCGCAGGTTAATGTGGGAGATGACATCAAAGTCGCTATTATCGGAAGCAGAGGCGGTCGCCCGGTCGTATCGTATAAAAAGGCTCTAAAGAAGGAAAAAGTAAAGGCATTCATCGACTCCTATGATGAAAACGCAGAGAATGTCTATGACGTTAAAATTCTATCGTTTAATAAGGGTGGTTTCCTTTGTGCTAACGCAGATGATGTGGAATTTTTTATGCCACGCTCGCAAAGTGCGCTTAAAAACCCAAATGGCGCCGTCGGTAAAAATTTCAAAGTAAAGATCATTAAGGTCGATAGAGATGAGCAAAGCATCGTCGTATCGCGCAAGAAGCTACTTGATGAGGATCGCAAAGCAAGCAAAGAGGCGATCGAGAAAGTAATCGCTACCGAGGGCATCATCGAAGGCGTCGTCAAAAAGATCACCACCTACGGTATGTTCGTAGACGTAGGCGGCGTGGATGGGCTCGTGCACTACAGCGAAATTTCATACAAAGGCCCGGTAAATCCAAGCTCGCTCTACAAAGAGGGCGATAAGGTTCCGGTTAAAGTTATCAAATATGACAACGATAAAAAACATCTCTCCCTTTCGATAAAAGAGGCGATGCCCGATCCTTGGAATGAGATCAAAGATAGCCTGGAAGTGGGCGATACTATCCGCGTAAAAGTAAGTAATATCGAGCCTTACGGCGCGTTTGTAGATCTTGGTAATGACATCGAGGGTTTTTTGCATATCAGTGAAATTTCGTGGGATAAAAATATCAAAAATCCGAAAGATTTCATCAGCGAGGGCGAGGAGCTTGACGTCGAGGTCGTAGAGATCAATCCTAGCGAGCGCAGATTGCGCGTGAGCCTTAAAAATTTACTCACAAAGCCTTTTGACGAGTTCGTTGCTAAGCATAAAGTGGGCGACGTGCTAAAAGGTAGCGTCACTACGATTACAAATTTCGGCGCGTTTGTAAGGATCGACGGTGTAGAGGGACTTTTGCATAACGAAGACGCTTCGTGGGATCGCGGCGAGAAGTGCAAAAATTTATTCAAAGTGGGCGACGAGATCGAGGTTAAGATCATCAAGATCGATAAAGACACTCAAAAAATTTCTCTAAACCACAAAGAGCTCGGCGATAGCCCTATTAGCGATTATGCCAAGAGCCACAATCAAGGCGATGTCGTAAAAGGCAAGATCCGCGATATTAAAGAGTTCGGAATTTTTGTCGAGCTTGGAGGCGGTATAGACGCGCTTATCCGCAAGGAAGATCTTGGCAACGTAAGCGTAGATAGCCTAAAAGTGGGCGACGAGATCGAGGCTGCGATCGCTTTTATCGACGAGAAGAAAAATAGAATTCGCCTAAGCGTGCGCAGGCTGGCTCATCAAAAAGAGCGCGAGGCGCTAAACGAGATCAATAGTAACGACGACGAGAAGCAAAGCCTAGGGGATCTGATCAAAGATCAACTAAATAAATAATTCCTCCCGCAAGGCATCCTCGCCTTGCGGACCCACTTCTAAAGGTTAAATTTAATGAAAACTATCATAGTTTGCGACGCAATCCATAAAATCGGTTTTGATCTGCTTAAGCAAGAATCGGATGTTAAAGTAATCGACGCTACGAACGTGCCCAAGAGCGAACTTTACGGAATTTTAGGCGATGCGGATGTTGCGATCACCAGAAGCTCTACGGCGGTGGATGAGAAATTCCTTGGCGCAGGCACCAAGCTAAAAGCGATCGTGCGCGCGGGTGTGGGCGTAGATAACTGCGATATCGATGGCTGCTCCAAGCGCGGCATTATTTTGATGAACGTACCTACGGCAAACACCATCGCCGCGGTTGAAATGACCATGTGCCACCTGCTAAATGCGGCGCGCAAATATGTAAATTCCTGCAACGATCTGAAAATTAATAGAATTTGGAAGCGCGAGAAGTGGTACGGCACCGAGCTTTATAAAAAAAGCCTCGGCATCATCGGCTTTGGAAACATCGGCTCGCGCGTAGGAGTGCGCGCGCTTGCGTTTGGAATGAATGTCATCGCCTATGATCCGTATATCGAGCCTGAGAAGGCCACGAAGCTCGGAGTAAAATATACGAAGAATTTCGATGAAATTTTATCTTGCGACTTCATCACAATCCATACGCCGAAAAATCAAGAGACGATAAATATGATCGATGAGCCGCAAATAGCGAAGATGAAGGACGGCGTGCGCCTAATAAACTGCGCTAGAGGCGGGCTTTACAACGAAAAAGCGCTCGCAAACAATCTATGCAGCGGCAAGATCGCGTATCTCGGCATAGACGTTTTTGACAAAGAGCCTGCGACCGATCACGAGCTTTTGGATATCGAAAATTTAAGCGCGACTCCGCATCTTGGCGCAAATACTCTCGAATCGCAAAGCAATATCGCCCGAGAAGCCGCAGAGCAGGCGATCAGCGCCGTGCGCGGCTTAAACTATCCAAACGCTTTAAATTTGCCGCTTAAGCTCGAGGATCTGCCGCGCGGTATCGAGCCGTATATAAATTTAGTCTCCAAAATGGCCTATCTTGCGGCGCAGATCAATAAAGGCCCGATCAAATCGATTCGCATCGAGGGCAGCGGCGAGGTGGTTCAGTATCTAAAATCGATGCTCGTTTTTGCAATCGTAGGCGCGCTACACGATTCTTTGGGCGACTCGCTAAATTACGTCAACGCTAAATTTCTTGCGGATGAAAAGGGGATTGAGACGAGCTTCGGCGAGCTTGCGCGCAGCGTTTATAAAAGCGAGATCGCGGTAAAAATTATGACCGACGAGGCGATCTCAAACGTCGCGGGTACGGTCTTTGACGGTAGCGAGGAGCGTATCGTAAATATCGGCGGATTTAAGACCGATTTTAAGCCGAAAGGCAAGATGATAATCTTTAAAAACACCGACGTACCGGGCGTTATCAAGTCAGTCAGTACGATCCTAGCCGACGAAAACATCAATATCGCGGACTTCCGCCTAGGCAGAGGCGAGGAGGGGGACGCTTTGGCGGTCATTTTGGTCGATTCCGAAGTGCAAAAAAGCACGCTCGATAAGCTGGCGGTGCTTCAAACCTGCCTAATGGTACGCTACGCGGCACTTTAATCCCTTTCCGCTTAGGAGGCGAAATTTAAAATTTTGCCTCATCCAAATTCTTTATAATTTAAATTTACAATCCAGCCTACGATGGTGTTTTATGAGACGATGCAGGAACGCGTCGAGTATTTTGGCGGAACTTGACGTACGTGCAGAGCCGGCACTTTGTGATTGATACATTGCGACATGCGTTCGGGCAGATACCTTTTAGCGTGCGGCTTTTGCAAACGCCGTTTGCGTGTCAAATTTAACTCTAGTCGCGGACTTGTTTTAAATTTAAATTTCGTCCTTGCGGATCTACTTTTAAATTTCATAATCGCGGTGCTACCGATTAAATTTTGCCGCTATGCGGGTTTGGCACTAAAAGAGCTAGAGGCTGTGATGCGAAACGCGGTAAAATTTTATTTTGGGCATAAAGAGCTAAGCAAGAGCCGCTTCCAGGAAGCATCGGAGCGTTAAATTTTATTTTTAAGACAACGGCAAGGTGCTTTTGCTTTAAATTTATTTGCGGGTGCTTCATCACTCTAATCGTATCGCTCGTTTAAATTTCGGGCAGTTGCCGAGAGATCGCACTGCTGATTAAATTTTACGTTTTTGTCGAAACTACGCTTCGCTAAAAATTCCACCTGGCCTAAATTTAGCCAATACAAAATTTAAGCCGTAATGCGTCCTGCTAATTTGCGAGTTTTAGTGTCTCGATTAGGCTTAAAATTTTGCGGATCTGCGTTTGGTATTCGCGCGCGAGCTCTATGCTAGCGGGCCTACCAAAAAGCGTAGTTTCGAAAAGATCGGGCGCACCGTTTAAAAATAGATATAAGCGCTCATCCATAAATACCGCGCTCAAGCTGAACTCGCCGCTCGTTTCGCGATTTATTTCGCGCAGGCGCTCCATGAACGCGGGCGTTAGCAAATAGCGCGCTTCTACTTTGTCATCCGCAAACACGCGAAAATCGCGCATAAAATCCACATCGTCCATCATCTCTTTTTCGCCGAAGATCTTGGCGTTTAGCTCCCTGCTTACCACTATCGTTTTGCCCGAGGTTTTTTTCGCGAGCTCGCAGATCAGTACGTTGCCGTCAAAGTCCATATAGTTATCGTAGAATATTTTGATCAACATAATCGCCGCTATGAGCGGATTATCCGTTTTCATGTAAAACCTACCATTACTATGTACCTCGCTGAGGCTAAATTTAATCCCGCAGTACACGCCCGTAATCCGATCCTCGCTTTTGATCCTAGATTTCCTATAAATTCTAAATTTTTGAAATTCCTCTTCTTGCATGCCGGTATATGGATCGTATTTTAAACCGGCATCTATATCTTTTATTACGGCGCGGACGAATATCTCTTTATAAAATTTATAGTAGCGAATTTCCGCTTCGGTTTTTTGACCGGCGCAATGCAGAAAAAATATCCAAAAGATCGGAAAAAGGATCAAGACGCCCAAAAATTCGGCAATTTCTATAGAGGGAGTGTCTGTTTCAACGCCGTCTAGATACACTAATACGAACAGGACCGCAAAAAAGGCGGCTATGCTGAGGTAGCGGTATCTATTAAAAGCTCTAGCGCACGCTTTTTGTTCGATTAAAGTCTGCGAAATAGCATCTTGCAGAGCAGGCGACATATCTATCCTTGAGAAAAATTTCGCCCGTATTGTAGCGAAATTTAGCGGAATTCATAAAGAGCGAATTCCGCCGCTTAATGAATAGTCGAGATCGAAATTTAATTTACGCGGGTCTGCGGCGTAAAATTTTAAAATCCTACTCTTTGAAATTAGAGATCCGCACCGGATTTAAAATTTAACATATCGCGTAAGCTTATATTTCACGCGAGCCGCTTTTTAAAATCTGCATTAAAACCTTGCAATCACAGTATCCTGAGGGTGTCAGAGATGAAATACATAAAAACTCCGAGCCCGAACATCACGAAAAGCCCTGCAAATTCGACGTAAAGCTTCAAGCTTACGAGCCGCTTCGAGCTAAGCTCATTTGCCTTCGCGCCGAAAAGCGCGGCTAGAAATATCACGACGCTCATCCCAAAACCGATGAAAAGCGCACTTGCGACGCTAAGCGCGAAGCTTCCGAGGCTGAAGGCAAGCACGAAAATCAGGATCGTGCCGGGGCAGGGCACGAGCGCCGCAGCAAGCGCGATAAGCCACTCCCGTCCTTTCTCGCCGCCGACAGTCGCGCCATTTTGCAGCGAGCGAGACGAGGTTTGGTTTTTGAAATTTGTAGAATTTAAGGACTTTTTTTGCTCGTTTTGGCTAGACGAGTTTTCTTCTAAATTTGCGGTTAAATTTAAATCCGAATTTAGCTCTGCCGCTGCGGCGCCTAAATTTTGAGTATCTAAATACTGCGCGGATTCGCCGCTTTGGATATTAAATTTAGAAAATTTATAGCTCTTTGACGCTGCGTCAGCGGAACCCCCAGCGTTTGCAAATGTCGTATTTTTTAAGTGCGCGTCCGTCCCTGTGGTGTTTGCAGCGGAAACGCAAGCGGCGCAAGAGCAGCCCGCATCGTGGCCGGCGCCCGATTTTACGCGGCGAGCTTTGTCGTAGATGATGAGCGCGGTTATGACGATGATCAGAAGCGCCGAAATTTTCGTTGTGATCGAGGCGGAGTTTGCAGAAACTATGCCTGCAACGTTTTGCAGCACGAACATGCTCGCGCTTACCAAAACGAGAGCTCCCAAGACGTGCAGAAGCCCGATTTTAAGGGCAAATCCGAAAGCCTTGACGTAGCTGCCGCCATGGGCTAAGAAATAGCTCGCCGTTAGCAGCTTCGCGTGCCCAGGGCCTGCCGCGTGGAAAAAGCCGTATATGAAAGAAAGCGCTAGGACCCATAGGATGGTGCTTGCGCTTGCATGCTCGCTGCTTGCGCGAAACGCCGTTTTGAGGCTTTTCATAAAATCCATCGTCTTTTGCGCGACAAATCCCAGCGTAGCCTCTTTTTGTGGCTCGCTTGAAATATTGTCACTGTCGGATGCGGCGCCGTTTTTGCTCGCGCTATTTTGCGCTAAATTTAAAGAACTCTCCACGGGCGGCGTCGCGAGATCTTGCGTAGAATGCGCGGAATTTAAAGAGTTGTCTCGTCTCGCCGCAAAATTTTCGCCCGCGTCTTTATCTACAGACGCCGCAGAATTTACCGATTTATTAAAATTTATTGCAGCGCTCCTGTCGCCTCCGTTTTGCGCTAAATTCGAATTATCACCTAAAAGGACTGCGGCGTTTTCGCTGCTTTTCGCGGCGACCTCTAAGCTTTCGCTGCCGAAGCGGTGGGAATTTGCGGGACCGCCTTTTGCCTGTGCGTTCTTTTTGGAGGCTTTATTAATCTGCGCGAGAGTATCCGAAGCGGCGATATTTTTTTGCGCCTCTGCAGCCGCTTCCGAAACGATATCGCCGACGGATCTTTGGTTTGATCTGCGTGCCGAGCTGGCATTAGGTTTTGTTTGCTCGCCTTGCGCAAGTTTATCCTCTGAGCCCGCAAGACTCTGCTGGCTAGATGCAAGACCATCCTGCGCTAAATCGGAGTTCGGCGCGCTTGAAATTGGCGGTTTTTTATCTGCGATTTTTGGCTTTTCGCCGCTAAATTCTATAAAGGTGGTGGCTAAATTTGAATTGGGCTTCGCTACAAAGCCCTCGCCTAGATTAATGGGCTTATCGTCAAGCATTTTGAAATTGAAAAATCCCTGATCGTCGTTAATGGAAATTTTAAGAACGCGGTTGTTGTGCAGCTCGAAGCCAACCTTTTGATCAAATTCAAACACGAGTCTGCCCTTTTTGACGAGGCTTATTGCGTTTTTAAAATTTCCCTTGATCTGCGTGCCTACGAGGTTGCTAAGCGCAGGCTTTGCGTTTTTTGGCGCTTGATCGTAGAATTCCGCCTCGCAAAGGTAGTTTTTGGGGGTTAGATAATCGGTCATCGCCTTAGTTATCTCGGCAAGCTCGCTATTTTCAAGCTTGCCATTGGAATTTATATCGTAGGTCTGCATTATGACGTCGGTAAAATTTTGAGAGAAAAGCCACGAAAAATGCAGACTCACGATCTTACCGTCTTGTGCGACGGGGGTAATGCTAACGTGCGCAGTAGGTGTGTATAGGGCGCACAGAGCGCACGCAAATATCCGCGAGCTAAAGATCGCGGATAAAAGTAAAATTTTAATAAATTTCATCAACTACAAATTTTCTCCGAAAACGTCGATCGTCTTTTTCATAGTCTGATACCAATCTAGCGGCAGCTGATCGATCTCCATCACCTTTGCGCCAGTTTGCGCGGCGATAGTTTGCGCTGCCTTTTTAGAAAACTGCGGTGCGACGAAAATCACCTTGATCTTTTCCTCTTTGGCTTCCTCGATTAGCTCGGCTAAATCCGCAGGCTTAGGCTCTTTGCCCTCCACTTCGACTGCGATCTGCTCCAAATCGTATCGGTGCGCGAAATAGCCCCAAGACGGATGATAAACCATAAATTTCTTTCCCTTGACGCCCGCTAATTTTTGCTTTGCGTAAGCGTCCAGCTCGTCAAGCTTTTTGGCAAATTTATCGAAATTTGCTTCGTAAATTTTAGCATCCTTAGGATACTGTTTGGTTAACGCGTCTTTAATATTTTTAGCTTGAATTTTTACAAGCTGCGGATCTAGCCATATATGTGGGTCTAAACCGCCGTGATGATGATGGTGCTCGTGCGCCTCGTGGTCTTTGTCACCATGCCCATGATGCGCGTCATGATCGTGATCATCGTGATGTGCGCTATGATCATGTTCGTCGTGATGGTGATGCTCTGCCATAGCCATTTTGGTAATGCCATCTTCGGTGCGGATTATCTTCATCTTCGGATACGATGCGGCAAGCTTTGGTAGCCAGACTTCATCAAATTCTATACCGACCGCAAAATACAGATCGCTATTTTCTAGCATTTTCATCTCCGAAGGCTTAGGCTCGTATGTGTGCGGATCAGCGCCTTTACCAACCATCGTATTTACCTGCAGAGTATCGCCTGCGATCTGTTCAACAAAATACTTCGTCGGAAGTATGGTCGTGGTGACCGTAGGTTTGGCGAATACTACGCAACTAGCTGCTAAAAGCGTGAAAACAAGCTTTTTCATAAAATTCCTTTCCAAAAAAATTGCGGAAGTATATCAAAAGCAACTTAGTTGCAACTTAATATAAATTTATCTAAATTTCGCTATCATCGCTTAAATTTTAAAAAAGGCGTAAAATGGATCCCAAAGATTTTTTAGCGAGTCACGATATCGCTCCTACGGCGCTTAGAGTGCAGATCGTGCAGATCCTAAGCGAGAAAAAATGCCCGGTAAGCTATGATGAACTAGTAGAACAAACGGGTGCTAATAAAACCACGATATATCGCAATATAGCGCTTTTGGAAGAGAAAAATTTGATAATTACCAGCGAAAATAATCATAAAAGTTTTTATGAGCTTACCGACGGCGCCAAAGCGTATTTTGTCTGCGAAAGCTGCCATAAAATGGAGGAGATTTCGATGCCAGCTTTGCCACAAAAAAATGTCAAAAGTGTGCTCGTGCGAGGATTGTGCGAGAAGTGCGGCGGCTGAGGCGGGAAATTTAATCAAAAGCGCTCAAGGAAATTTGGCTAAAACGCTAGGGCAAAATTTAACCGATTTTTAACGGATTTTTATAAAACAAACGATATAATCCGAGCGTTTCATATTTTAAAAGGGAAAAATTCAGTGAATAAAAACGATACGATAAAAGCAATAGAGAAGTTTGTAAGTTCTCAAGAGATGACGATGTTCCGCCTGAAAAAGGGTATCTACGGCGATGCGATGAAAAACCTGGATCAGGTTTTTACGCCGTATAAGGAGTTTGCCGAGTTTTTCAAAAATCCCGCAAATAGGCTGCAGGAGCTGTTAGGCAACATCGCGTATGAATCGATTTTAAACTACACTGAAGCAGGGCTATCGCACTGCGAGAAGATCCACTCGATCTATTTTGTGGAATCTAAAGGACTTTTCAAAAGCGGGCTAAAGTATATCGAGCCTGATGCGACCGCGAGAGAAAGAGCCAAGAGCTATTACGACAAATTGCTGGAAAATAATGAGAAGCTTAACGAATATATCGATATCGGCTTGCAAAGGCTACATGGCTTAGAAGCGAAGGTTTTCGAGTAGACCAGGCTAGCTTTGGGATTTGATTTGCGCGGCGAAATTCTATCGCAAATCCTTAGCGCTTAAAATTCTATGATTAAATTTCACACCTTTTACAGATCTCACTTACACTATTTAATTCCGCGTTAGCGCCGCTTTTAATTGCACATATAACAAATAGGTTAGCTTTAGGAATTCTGTGTCGGCAGGCATTATCCGATATGATCAAAGAAATAATCTAAATTTTTAAAGCTCAACGAAGCGGGTTAAAATAAGCAAGCTTGGCTAAATTCCGTGGAGAGACTAAAGCAGGCTCTAACATAAACTAGTGCTTAGTTGGAGGTATGAATTTAAAATTTCGCGGTTAGCGCGAACGGGAATTTAAAATTCTAACGCCACTTTAGATTTCTGCGAAATGCGGAATTTTAAAAGTAGGTACTGCGCCCGCAATAAGCAAAACGCAAGATTTGAAATTTGCTAGAAAATGTTCGCTGCGAAGTAAAATTTAAGAGCCAGGCTGCAGGGCGATGCGGCGTAAATTTTAATTTACTCTGTAGCGCAAAAGTGCATTCAACAAGAGATATTTTTGGAAGCGGAAGGGGCGATAGAGAGCCGTAACGAATTATATTTGATTGCGCTAATACCGCATTGTTGGTATATGCAGTGATGCAGCCGATGCGTAAAAATTATTTAGTGGTGTCAAGGCGGAGCGTGCGGTATAAATTTTAACTCGTTTTGGCGCGCTGTTTTAATATCTCTATCGTGCGAGGCAAACTTAAGCAGTTAAACTTATTGAGATTAGAAAATTCTAAACGCGGATTAAAGCTTAGCGGCGAAATTAGCCTTGCTAGCACTCTGCTGCATCTTAATTTCGCCGCAAGCAGCTTTATTTATCTGCCTTTTCGGCTTTATATTGCGCTAGCAAGCTGCCTAGCTCATCTTTTATGCGAAGCTTTTCCTTCTTCATCGCATCGATCTCCAGATCGCTCATATGCACTCTGCCGGCCTGCGCGTCGGCGATCTTGTGATCCAACTCGTCGTGCTTCTCAAAAAGCGAATCAAATCGTGCGTTTTTGCCTTTTAACTCAGTGATTAAATCTCTGTATTCATGAAACATGCCTACTCCTTTAAAAAATTTATTCAAGTATATCAATAAAGCGCTTAAAACCTAATTTTAGCTATCAAATTTAGACTGAATTTCACGCATGAGATTCAAAATTTTAAGAGGTGAGATTTTAATTTTTAAAAATTTAAAACAGGCAAATTTAAATGATAAAATTTTAAGAGCAGAGCTTTAAAGCCCTGCTGCTATTCGCTATTTTCGAGACGAGATTTTTAGGTTATGAAGCGAGCTGTGAATCTTTATGATCTATAATCGGCGTTGATTTTTACGTAGTCGTAGCTAAGATCGCAGCCGTACGCGCTAAACTCGCCATCTCCGAGCCCTAAATCGCACCAGATCGTAAAGCTTTTTTGCTGCATTACGGCGTGGGCCGCGGCCTCGCGAGCGGCGTCCAGTTCGCGATTTTGTGCGTCATAAAGCAGCACGTCATCGTATTTGATACGCAGCTTTTCTTCGTCGCATTCGATACCGCAGGCGCCTATGGTGGAGGCTATGCGACCCCAATTCGGGTCTTCGCCAAAGATCGCCGTTTTAACAAGCGGCGAATTGCTTAGCGCTTTTGCCGCCGTGCGGGCATCATCGGCATTTGCGGCACCGCTTACTTTAAATCGCACCAGCTTGGTTGCGCCTTCGCCGTCTTTTACCAGCATCAGCGCAAGCTCATGCGTAAGGGCGTTTAGCGCGGAGGTGAAGGCGTCCTTTTCATAGGCGCATTTAGCGCTGCTGCAGAGCATAATCGTATCGTTGGTGGAGGTGTCGCCGTCGACGCTTACGGTGTTGAAACTCTGTTCAGCCGCCTTTTTTAGCAGCTCGTCCATATCCGCGCGTGGGATTTTTGCGTCGGTTAGGACGAAGCAGAGCATGGTCGCAAGCGCGGGATTGATCATGCCTGCGCCCTTGCAAACGGCTGCGATGTGAAATTTCTCGCCGTTTTCTAAAGAAATTTCATATGCAAGCTCCTTTTTTATCGTATCTGTCGTCATGATGGCGGTGGCTAGGGCATCTGAGTTTCGCGCTGAGAGGTTAAAATTTTGTGCGGCAGCGATAATTTTTTCCTTTTTGAGGCGGTATCCGATTACGCCGGTGGAGCTCATAACGGGGTTTATCAGAGCGGTCTTTTTGCTAAGCTCGTTAAAAATTTCATCGATATCGGCGATTCCTTGCTCTCCAGTCATCGAGTTTGCGTTTTTAGAATTTACGAGGATAAAATTTGTTTTAAGCTCCCCGCCCGCGCGCTCTTGCGCCCTTTTGAAATGCCTAATCGGCGCGGCTTGAAATTTATTGCTCGTAAAGATTGCGCTTATGGCAAAGGGCTCGTCCGCGCGGATAAATCCCAGATCGTTTCCCTCTTTTTTAAAGCCCGAATTTACGCCGTCAAAATAAAAGCCCTCGACATTTTGTAAGCCGCCCTCGAGCTTAGTTATTTTAAACATATCTCATCTCCTGCGGCTTGTATTTACTGCGGATGAGTTTTTTAGTGTTGCGGATGCCCTCTGCCGTGCCGATGACTAAAAATTTTACCCCAGTACCGATGAGATAGTCACCATCTGGCATCGGGATAAAGCGGCTGTTGGGCTCTTTGATTCCCACGACGTCGGCGTTTGTAAAATCGCGCAGGCGAGTTTCTTTTAGGCGCTTGAAGCGGATCCATGAAAAATCGGGCACCGTGATCTCCTCGATATCGATGAGGGAGTCTTTTTTATACAAAAACCGCTCCAAAATGTTTTCCATATCGGGGCGCACGCTGATCGCAGAGAGCCTTTGTGCGGCGAGCTTGGATGGTGAGACGATAGAATTTGCGCCGAGTTTTTTTAGTCTCTCGGTGTCGCTGTCATCATCGCTATTTGCCATGATGAAGTATGGGGTGATGCGACCAAGCTCCTTTTCGTATAGGCGCACCAGCGAAATTATTGCGATATTATCGGCTAAATTTGGACTTAGCGTGATGACGGATTTTGCAGATGACAGATGCGCTTTTAGCATCGTGGTTTCTACGTGCGGCTCGCCTACGATGAAATATGGATAGCGGTTTTCTTCGGCGATTTTGGCTAGAGCGGGATCGGGGTCGATCACGACAAAAGGCAGATGATTTTCGCGAAACTGCTTGGCAAGCTCGGCGCAGTAGATGTTGTTGTAACAGATAATGTAGTGGTTTTTGAGCCTTGCGATGTTATTGATCATTCGTTGCTCCCTAAGTAAATTTTGAAGTTTGCCGTTTTTTATGACCTCGACGACGACGCCCAGGCAAAACGAAAAGGTTCCAAAGCCCATGAGGATGAATAAGACGGTAAAAATTCTACCCGCGGGCGATATCGGCGCTACTTCGGTAAAACCTACCGTCGTAAAGGTCATACCCGCCTGATAAAAAGCGTCTACTAGCGAAAAGCCCGCTATAAAAACATAGCCTAGCGTGCCGATTAGCATCATTAGCACAATGGTTATCAGCGGTAAGCGAAAAGGACGTAGCTGGTCGTAAATTTCTGTGTAGAGGTTGATGTCCGGCTTAGTCGAGCCGGACCAGTCGAGGAATCGCTTGATCTTGTCCAAAACAGACATAAATTCCTCTTTAAGAGGTTATTTTGATTGTTTTTTCATAGTTCGTAGAGTTGAGGCGGCTACTTTGATTCGTCTGGTTGAGCCGTCTTCTAGCTGAACGCGGATGGTGCGTAGATTGACCTGGAATTTCTTTTTGGTCCTGTTATTTGCGTGGCTGACGTTGTTTCCTACCATCGCACCTTTGCCGGTGATTGCGCATCTTCTTGCCATAATAAATCCTTGATGATTAAAATAAATGGCGATTATAGCGAAAAAATTTCAAATTATGCTTAAAATCCGCTGCGGTTTAAATTTAGCGAAATTTATGACAAAACTAAGTAAAATTTCGCATCTTGAAATTTTAAAGGAATTTTATGTATGTAGCACCCAGCATTTTATCGGCGGATTTCGGCAGGCTCGCGGAGGAAATTCACGCAGTCTGCGAAGCGGGCGCTGATCTCATCCACGTGGATGTGATGGACGGGCATTTCGTACCCAATCTCACGATTGGACCGCTTGTAGCGAGCGCCGCGGCAAAGGCGAGCAGCAAGCCTTTAGACATTCATTTGATGGTTAAAAACGTGCCGTTTTTCGTCGATCTTTTTTTGCCGCTAAAGCCGAAATTTCTTAGCTTCCACATCGAGGAGGAGATCCATCCGCTGCGTCTCATAGATCATATACGCCGTAGCGGCGTCTCGCCTGCCGTCGTGCTCAATCCGCACACCCCGCTTAGCGCGCTGGAGTTTATCTTGGGCGAGGTCGATATGGTGCTTTTAATGAGCGTCAATCCGGGCTTTGGAGGGCAGAAATTTATCCCCTCGGCGCTTGAGAAAATTAAGCAGCTGCGCGAGCTGATCGATCGCAAAGGCGCAAAATGCCTCATCGAGGTCGACGGCGGCGTAAACGGGCTGAATATCGCAGATATCGACGAAGCGGGCGCCGACGTCGTGGTAGCGGGCAACTACATATTTTCTTCAAACGACTACGCGGAGGCGATCCGTGCGCTTAAAATTTAGGCGCGGCACAGGGGTAAAATTTTGACGCGTCAGATCGAAAATCTCATAAATTTACTGGCTCAAAAGAGCATAAATTATTACGATTTTATCTCAAAAGCAAGCGATATTGCCGAAATTACCGAGCTTTTCGAGCCCAAAGACCTCTCGATGTGGCGGGCGCTGGGCATAGAGATAATAAAGCTAGATAGCGGCAAAATCACGCTCAAAACCCGCGAGACGGACATTTTGGATGAAATTTTTTGCTTCGTGGACATCGAGACGAACGGCGGGCTCTCAAACGGCCAGATCATCGAAATCGGCGCGATAAAAACGCGCGGCACGCAGGAGCTCGATCGTTTCGAGAGCTTCGTTTATGCGCCCGTCGTGCCCGAAAACATCACGGAGCTTACGGGGATCTGCGCGGACGATCTGGCAGGCGCGCCGCCGCTAGCTAGCGTGCTGGAGCGGTTTAGGCTGTTTTTAGGAGATAGCGTTTTTGTGGCGCACAACGTCAAATTTGACTACGGCTTCATTGACGCTAGCCTGCAAAAATGCGGCTTCGGGATGCTTTTAAATCGCAGGCTCTGCACCGTCGAGCTCGCGCGCCGCACGATCGAGGCGCAAAGATACGGGCTCGGCTCGCTAAAAGAGCTTTTAGGCGTGCAAAACGTCCACCACCGCGCATTTAGCGACGCCGTTTCCTGCTTTGAAATTTTCAAATTCGCGCTCTCGCGCCTGCCGTGGAGCGTGCAAAGCACCGAGGATCTGATACTTTTTAGCAAAACCGCAAAGAGCCTGGCGCTGCCTAAGCCGCAGATTTCGGAGCGTGACGAGGGCGAAATTTTATAAATCGCGCGCTGAATTAAGAGATGAAATTTTAGCGAAATTTCTCGCCGCCGTTTGAGAGGTAAAATTTACGCTTTTAAGCGGCGGCGCTTTAATCTGCGCAGATTGCGGTAGCGTAATTCGATCCGATCGATTTTGGGTGGCGCAAATCGGCGCGTATGGGACCTAGATTTTGAAATTTTACCCTTGCCGTAGTGATTGAATGCGCACAAATCGCGGCGGCGCAAATTTAAAGCGCTACTGCAGCGAGATATGGTTGCGAGCGAACCGAAACGGCGCGAATTTAAGCAGGCGCGGTTTTAAATCGCATTGCGATCGCACCGGATTTAAGTGCAGATGCCCGCAGCAGCGCCCTCCATGTATGCCGGCTAGGCGGATCATGCGATTTTAATTTGCTCGGGCGGGTGCGGCAGCGAGTGCTCGCGGAGCCTTTTTGCTTTCGCGGCTTTGATTTTTGCGGCGATAAATTTTGCGCCCGTCCGCGGTTTTACAACCTTGCTTCGGGCGAATTTTATGAGCGCTCGCAGTCGCGCGGATGCGTCCGAAGCGTCGCGCGCTTTAAATTTTTAATTTAGCCTAGGTGCGCGAATTCGATGCTTTAAACTCTAAAATCAATAAATTTTGTCCGCGCCCGCGCGTCTTTTGCGTCCTAAAAGCGATAACCCGCATCGCCACCGCAGATACGCTAGGCGCGAGGGTTTTCTGCATTCGTCGCTTAGAATTTTGAGATTTGATTTTAGCTTGGACCTGGTCGGTACGCGCCCGTACCGCAAATTTTAAAATGGAGCTTTATAAAATTTCACGGCGCCGACCGCAAATGAAATTTCATAAATTTTTATCGCAAAACACAGCGCAATCGGAGCAAATTTAAACGCAAGCCCACTCCTACCATAGCGGCGCGCGGTAGCCGCATATACACTAAATTTAACGATAAGTAAATCCGCGATCTTAATAATACAAATTTACGCAGACGCAACTCTCCTTTCATCAAAGCGTCATCGGAAGGCTGGCGGGCTTTGCGAGCGAGTGAAGTAATGCGCCGCCGTCATCTTTGCAAGAAGCGCGATCTTGCGATTGAGCGGCCTTTTTTCGCCTCAAGACGGACATGTCGCGGGTTAAAATTCGAAATGAAGTTTATAAAGCGGATCGCTGCTTTTAAATTTATGTTGCAAATTCCATAGGCTGCGAATACGGCGGTCAAATTTTAAAATTCTGTCTGTTTTAATCACGCCTTGATGTTTGTATTGCGAGGGTCCGCGAGCCGCTTGATTGGAAAATGAGTTTTAAATCCGCCTTGCGTATGTGCTGCGCGCAGTAAAGTAAAATTTCACGCCGCCCATCGCTGTGCCGCCGCTCAACCGCCCCATTTTTGAAACACGCTAAAATTTCAACAAAGCTTCGCTTCGGTTTTGTTCTAATGCAAAATTTATCCACTTACCGCGGTCTGCGGCGGATGAAATTCTGCTGCCCGTCGTAAGCTGCGCGCGGTATTTGCTTGTCGTGCATGCGCGTCACGGCCCAGCGGGGGTTTTTCGTATCGGTTGTGCGGTTTGCTTACCGCGTATACGCGTCATGGACTAGCATCCGTCTGCCGCGAGCCGTCGCCGCTCGTCCGCCTCGTTACGCATATTTTTGTGCCGTAAACCGCACGAGCGCTACATCTGCGTCAAGATCACCGCCGTGCCTTTAAAGCACGCAAATTTATCCTGCATAAAATTTCGCTTCTTCGCCGCACTCGCCTCCTACCGCACTTTGTCGTGCTTGTCTGTTGCAAGCCGTCGCCGCGCTATATCCCTTGCCCGTGCTCGCCGCACTCTCTGCAAGCTTTAGCGCCCGCGCCTTAAAATTTTAGCCCAAAATCCCTATTTAGCGCCGCGTCCGAGCATAAACAATCTCACTGCTTGTTCGGCGACGCGGGCTAAATTTTGCGTCGCAACGGCGGGCTCCATCGCACGCTCAAGGCTCATCGGTTCGTTTAGGATGCAAAAAAATGCGCCTATACCCCGCTCATTACAGCCGCCGGCACAGGGCGAGATGCCGCCTGCCAGCGCGATTACGGGCACGCCGTAGGAAGCGGCGATCTTCGCGACGCCGCAGGGGGTTTTGCCCATCGAGCTTTGAAAATCGAGCCTTCCTTCGCCTGTGATGACGAGCTCAGCGCCTTTCATATCGCGATCTAGCCCGATCTCTTCGGTGATGATGTCGATGCCCGGCTTAAGCGTAGCGTTTAGAAAGCTCACGAAGCCAAAGCCTAGCCCGCCGGCAGCTCCTGCTCCGGGGCTATTCCAAAGCTCGCGTCCGAGGTGCTTGCTTACGACGCTTGCAAAATTTATAAGTCCTGCATCGAGCTGCTTTACCATCGTCGCATCCGCGCCCTTTTGCGGAGCGTAAATATATGCTGCGCCGTTTTCGCCAAAAAGTGGATTATCCACGTCGCAGGCGATGAGAAACTCGCATTCTTTAAGATGCGGCAGCACCGAAGTGCAATCTATCGTGGCGAGTTTGATCAGATCCTCGCCCGCTCCTGCAAGCTCTGCGCCATTTGCATCTTTAAATTTAAAACCAAGCGCGCGTAGCATCCCCATACCTGCGTCATTTGTAGCACTTCCGCCGATGCCTATGATAAACTTTCGCGCGCCGTGCGCGATCGCATGCGCTATCATCTCGCCAAAGCCATAAGTGCTCGTTTTTAGCGGGTTACGGCGCGATTTTTCGATGAGAGGCAGACCCGATGCAGACGCCATTTCTAAGATGCCTAGCTCGCCTTTTAAGGCGTAGCGTGCGGGCGTTTTTTCGCCTAACGGGTTTGCTACGATGACGTCCATGAACCTAGCTTTTAGCGCGTCGGCAAGGGCTTCAACGCTGCCTTCGCCGCCATCTGCGATAGGTTTGACGAGCACCTCGCAGCCTAGCTTTTCGATGCCTGATTTTACGGCGTTGCCCGCCTCAAGCGAACTAAGTGAGCCCTTAAACGAGTCGATCGCGACCAAAATTTTCATATTTTTCCTTTAGCTGGTATCTTAAAATTTTGGAATTTTACAGCGCGTAGGCTAAATTTACGATGACAAGACTGAAGCAAGAGTAGAATTTTAAAATCTCGTCGCCAAATTTATGGGGCAAATTTTAAAATTTCATGTCGTGGAATTTTAAAATTCTGTAAGCCACAGAATTTCGGCTAAATTTTAAAATTCCGTAGCGATAGAATTTTAAAATTTTACTCCTTGAGGCTTTGTGTGTAAATTTAAAACTCCTTTAAGCGAAATTTTAATACTAGGGCATTTGTGCGGTACAGCTAGCTACGTAAATTTAAAGAATTTATGTAGCTAGCCGCTGGTAGATGCCGTAGCGCTCCGCACTGATTTAGCGCGATAGCGGCTAGAATAAGCTAACCTAGATCAAAAACAGCGACAAAACCCACACGCTGATCATACCTGTAATGCCCATAATTAGGGTTAGCATTGTTTGAGTGCGGTAGCCTTGCTGCGGATTCATCTTGCTGAAATTTGTAACGACCCAGAAGTAGCTGTCATTAGCGTGCGAAACCGTCATAGCGCCCGCTGCGATCGCCATTACCACAAGCGCGCCGGACATTTCGGAGGTGAATCCCAGCACCTGCATCAGCGAGCCATCTGCGTTAAATGCGCCCATAATCGAAGCTGTGGTGATGATCGCAACGGTGGAGCTTCCTTGCGCTGTTTTTAGAACGGCTGAGATTAAGAACGGGAAGAAAATCCCCGCGGCTTTAATTGCGGTCGCATTGTCCTTGATGTAGGTTACGAAGCCGGCGTCGGTGATGACCTTGCCTAGCACTCCGCCCGCTGCGGTGATGAAGAGGATCGGGCCTACGATTTTTAAGGATTCGTTGGTGATCTCGCTAAATTCACCTAGTTTGCCGGTTTGTACTAGCAAAAATACCGCAAAAACTACGCCCAAGGCTAGCGCGATGATAGGATTTCCTAAAAATTGCGAAATTTCGCCCGCAAACCCGCCTACTTTTAGAATCTTGGCGACGGAGCCCAGCGCCATAAATAGGATCGGTACCAAAATAGGGGCTAAGCTTAAAAATCCGCCCGGTAATTTGCCGTATTGTTTAAGCAGATCGTCGTAGCTTTTTGCGATAACCTCATTCGCTTCAGCCTCGCTTATATGGACGTTTTTGGCGACCTTTTTAGAAAAAAAGTATGTGGCGATCAGCACCGGCAAGGACACTACCGCGCCCATTGCGATTACGAGCAGTAGATTGCCGCCTAGACCTACGGCACCTGCTGCGGCGATCGGTCCCGGAGTCGGCGGGATGAATACGTGCGAGGCGTAGAGTCCGCCGGAGAGCGCTACTGCAAGAGCGACCGGATTTTCGCCGATTTTTTTGCTGATCGCTTCTCGGATCGGATTTAATACGACGAAGCCGCTGTCGCAAAATACGGGGATACCCACGATCCAGCCCATTATGAGCATCGCAAGCTCGGGGCGCTTTTGCCCGACTACGTTTACGACCATATCGGCGAGTTTGAGCGCCGCGCCCGTCTTTTCGAGCACGGTGCCGATGAGCGCGCCGAAGATTATGACGATACCGATACTCTTAAACGTGCCGCTGAATCCGTCGCCGATAATCGCGGGGATCTTGGCTAACGGTATGCCCGCGACGATCGCGAGCGCCAGGGAGATAAGCATTAGCGCCAAAAATGGGTGAACGCCTGCCTTGGAGATCAAAAAAATCATCACGACGACCGCTATGGCGAAGCAGATGATTAACGCAACACCGCTCATAAAAGCTCCTTGAATGGATTTAATTTGCCCGCAAGCGGTTTAAGTTTAAGCTCCGTTTGCGCCTCAAATTTAATGCGGTAATTTTAGCGAAATTTTAATATAAAGCAAGAAAGGCGGCGTTAAATTTATGGAAATTTATGATTTATGCGAAAATGATGGACTAGCTAGCGGAATTTATCGGTGCCGCGCGGCGAGAGGCGGTAAAATTTTAAAATTTGCAGCGTTTGGCTTGATACACTGCGCGGCGGCGGAAATTTTATCGCGCGGATCGGTCGTCGTCGTGGTGCAGCAATGGCGGCGATGCGCTTGCGCTTTACGCGCGGGTTTGGCAGCTTCAGGGCGTGAGCTACGCGGACGGCTTTGCGGTGCTTGCTGCTGCGGTAGCGGCGACCAAAGGCGTAGTATCGGCAGCGGCAGCGGTGGAGAGATAAGGCAGTAGTGGCGGAGGTGAGGCGGCAATAATGGAATTTTGACATAAGATCGGCGATGATAGAATTTTTAATCGTAATACTTGTAGCGGCGAAATTTTGATTTTGGCGGCGTCAGAGAAGCTTTTCTTAAATATAGAATTTTAATCAAAGGTAGAAGCGGCGTCGGTAGAGCTTCGATCAAAACGGCGCGTAGAGGCTCGGATAAAAACCGGCGGTAATGCCCGATCTCTAAAATTTTGATCCAGAACACTCGGAATGCTAGAATTTCTAGAGATAATTTTAGCTCGCCCGAGTTGGAATTTTGATCGAGAGTATTTGGTGATAGAAATTTCATTCAAAGCTAGCAGTAGTAAAATTTTGTAGCCTCGAAAATGGCAGTAATTTTACTGCTTAAGGCTAGTTGGAATGCGCAGTTTTTCTATATGATTTTTCGACGAGTTTGCCGTGATCCTTTCGCGATTTTTTAAAATTTTAGACGGTATTTGTGCAGTTTATATATGACGAAATTTTACAATTCAGTGAAATTTATAAGAGCCATTT
>NZ_CALBWL010000058.1 GCF_937973075.1 uncultured Campylobacter sp. | reverse complement strand
GAGAAATTTTAAATTTATTACAAAATGAAATTCCGTTTAAATTTTAATCCGTGATATGTTTCTATTGGGGCGGAAAGGGGGGCCCCAATTGCGAGGTCACACTTCTCGCAGAGGCGGCGTTGTCCCACAGCACCGCATTGCTCTGCTCGCCCACAAGCCCCCACCTATCCCCCTACGACGCTTTAAGCGGTGCGAGCCTTATGGCTCGCGCAATTTATTTAACGGGGCGCGGCGTGAAATTTTAAAATTTGCAAACAGGGACGTAAAAATTTTAAAATTTCACCGCTACGGAATTACAAAATTTAGCCGAAATTTACAGCTCACAAAATTTTAAAATTCCAAGCGCAAAAGAATTTTGAAATTCCAAATACGATAAAATTTAAGTGACGGCGGAATTTTAGAATTTCTATTAGTAGTGAAATTTCGGAATTCTTATAGGCAGCGGAATTTCAAAATTCTAATCTGCAACGAAATTCTGAAATTCCGTAAATTTAAACCGATTAAGCAAGGAGGCCTCATTGAACCCGATTACCGAAAAGCGCAGCGTTTCGGGCTACTACTACGCCGAGGATCGCGAGTATGTGTACTTCGTGACGGACGCGCCGCGCGAGCAAAACTACCGCTTTATTTTCGACGCGGGCGCAATCTATTTGCAGGAGGGTGCCGCCGAGCCGCGGCTTAGCAGCGAGGTGGAGTTTTTCGCGGTCGTCAAAAAAATCCTAGCACAGTATCGCGATAAAATTTTAGAGCACTCCGCGGAGCTTGAGAATTACGAAAAGATCTACACGCGCCGCGGCGATTTTTCAAAATTTATGAAAAAGCACTCTATCCTAAAATATGAAATCCGCAAATTTCAAAACAAAATTTCGCATTTTTACGAGGCGCTGCTCATCTGCGCAAACGAGCAAGCACCCCTTAAAAAGCGACTGAAAAACTACGCCTACGAAGCGGGCGTTTTCAAAGGCGTGATGGGCGAATACGCCGTCAGGATCGAGGATATCTATCAGTTCATCCAAGGCCTCAAAAACGACAAAATTAGCCGCAACATCTACATTCTCACGATCATCTCGTCGCTACTTATGCCGCTAAATTTCATTACGAGCTTTTTCGGAATGAATACAACGGGGCTGTTTTTAAGCGACTCGCAGCACGGCACGCTCATCGTGACGCTTGTGATGTGCGTGATTTTCGTAGCGATGCTCGGCTTTTTTATGTTTTACGTCAAAAAGCGAGACTGAAACTTCGAAAGGATTGAATTTGGATATAAGCAATGTGAAAAAGGCCCTAAGCGGGTATCTAGGTAGGGAGATTGCAGGCGGTTTTAGAGTGCTGAAAGAGCACGAGATCGCGCGCTGCAACGACGCAGCAAAATTTCCTTTTGAGGGCGATAGCAAGCTGCTGCGCGAGTTTTGTATCTTTGCAGAGGGCGGCACCGGCGATCTTTGGTTGCTAAGCCCTGGCGGCGAGATCGCGTTTTACGACCATGATTTGGAGTTTTTGTCCGAGGCAAATTTGAAAAAATTCGATCTAAATCTTGAAGGCTGGCTAAAAATCGCTGAGCTTTTTTGCAAATTTGAAGCCATTTGCGACCCGAGTAGCGCGCAAAAGGCGGAGTTTAAGCAAAGCGTAGCTAAAATCTGCCCGCAAATTTTAGAAATTTGGGAAATTTAGGCGCTGCTTGCGACGCCTAAATTTAATCGCAAAATAGGAGCAACGATGAAATTTATCGCATATTACGACTCGCCGCTTGGTAAAATCACGCTCGCGGGCGATGAGGCGGGGCTTTGCGGACTGTGGTTCGAGGGCGAGAAATACTGCGCGCATGCTCTCGCGACGAGCAGCACGGACGGCAAATTCTGCATGCGCGATATTGCGGCAAAAACAGATGCCGCTGCGAGAGAGGGTTGCTACGAGAAAGGTCATGCGCTAGAGGCGAAAAGCAGTGCGGATAAAAAGCGGGGCGACGATGATCTGCTCGCAAAAGAGCAGCACGCCGCAAGCGAAACACAGCGCGATTTTGCGGTATTGAAAAAGAGCGAAAAGAGTTATATTGCGGCAGAAGCGGCAAGCGGCGCGGACTTAAAATTCTGCGCACACACTTATAGCGAGCGAAAAATTCTGCGCGCGCGATATTGCGGCTTATGATGCGAGTAGAAAACCTCATGCGACCAATCTTTCAGCGCAAGGCCCGGGTGAAAAATTCTGTGTAAACGAGCAAAGCGGATACTTCGAGGAGAAAAACCTGGTCGTTTTCGATAAAATTAGGCGCTGGCTCGATCTGTATTTTAGCGAACGCGAGCCTGGTTTTACGCCCGCTCTAAATCCCATGGGTTCGGCATTTAGGCGCACCGTGTGGGAAATTTTGCTTAAAATTCCATACGGGCAGACCACGACCTACGGGCAGATCGCGCGCGAAATCGCCGCAGCACGCGGGCTAGCGAGATGTCCACGCAAGCCGTGGGCGGCGCCGTAGAGCACAACGAAATCTCGATCATCATCCCCTGCCACCGCGTCGTAGGCACGCACGGCAGCCTCACGGGCTATGCGAGCGGCATCGATAGGAAAATCAAGCTGCTGCAGCTCGAAGGCGTCGATATGCGAGGGCTTTTCACGCCCGCGAAAGGCACCGCTTTATGAGGCGGCACGGCAAAATTTGAAAGATCGCAAAATTTTAATGCTTGCGCTAAGTTGCGATAGAAGCGATTAAATTTAAACGATCCGTCCATGCCGCGCGCAGGATAGACGCAAGCGGCGATTAAATTTAAACCCGAGGGCGCAGCACCCTAAATTTCACCATAATATTGGCAGCGCCCGTATCCTACTGGGCGCGAACGTCTGCTACGTTTAAATTTAAATCGCGACGCCGCGAGCATTAAATTTATGCCGCAATTCCCGCCCACCGATGCCGAAACAAGCGCGGGTAGCGATTAAATTTAAAAAACCGAAGCGAGTTTCGGGGGTCAAATTTTAACCGCAATCCGCCCGCGATAAATTTAAACCGAGATTCGCGTACAAAGCTCGCAAGCGCCAAGCACAAAACTTGTGCCTCTAAATTTTAAAAGGCAGCTCGGCTCACCGAAGCGACTCGACTCCGTAAAATTTCAATCTCAATCCGCCGCTCTAAACGAATCTGTAAAATTTAGCCGATTTAGCGAATCGTAAAATTTTAAAGTTCAGGCGCAACCGAGCTTTAAAATAAAATTTTACGACCCCCGCGGCTCTGCTATCTGGTTTCGTTTGAGCGGAGTAAATTTAAATTTCGCCCATTAGCCGTTCAATAAAATTTTATCGCAAAAACCCACCTAAAAATGGGGAAAACCCGCTATAATCTTGAAAAAATTATGGAGCGCTTTTTGGAAAAATTTCTACTCTTCGCCGCGATCTTACTCATCGCAAGCATCGTGCTCAATAAGATCTCGGGCAAATTCGGACTTCCTTCACTCATCGTATTTTTGGCAGTAGGGATGCTCGCAGGCTCGGACGGGCTTTTGCGCATCGATTTTACGAGCCACCGCATCACTCAAGATGTCGGCATGATCGCGCTTATTTATATTTTATATGCGGGCAGGCTCGATACTAATTTAAAATCGATCCGCCCGGTAATGGCTAGCGGCATCATCTTAGCGACGCTCGGGGTGGTGGTCACCGCATGCGCGACGGCGGTTTTGGTTAAAATTCTGCTCGGCTTCAGCTGGCTTGAAGCGCTGCTTTTAGGCGCCATCATCTCTTCTACAGACGCTGCTGCGGTCTTTGCGATACTGCGCGCCAAAGGAATTTCGCTAAAAAACAATCTCGGTCCGCTATTAGAGCTCGAATCCGGCAGCAACGACCCGATGGCGATCTTTTTGACCGTCACGATTATCCAGATCATCTCGCTAAATCAAAGTCCTAGCGCGATCGATATGCTGACGCTGCTAATCAAGCAGTTTTTCATCGGCGGGCTTATGGGTTACGCCTTCGGCAGGGCGCTGCCGTCGATTTTCAATAGATTAAGGCTCGAGCATTGGGGGTTGTATCCGGTGTTTTCGATGGCGTGGGTGGCGCTACTTTTTACGCTGTGTATGAAGCTCGGCGGCAACGGTTATATCGCCGTTTACGTCGCAGGAATGTTCGTCAATAAGCGAGAGTTTGCACACAAGAAAAACCTCATCGGCTTTCACGACGGCATAGCGTGGACGATGCAGATCACGGTATTTATCACGCTGGGGCTTTTGGTTTTCCCGTCCGAGCTGCCCGCCGTCGCGCTTATGGGCTTTGTAACGGCGCTGTGGCTGATGTTTGTCGCGCGACCTTTGGGGGTATTCATATCGCTTGCGTTCTCTAAATACAGCAAGAAAGAGAAGGTCTTTATCTCGTGGGTCGGGCTTCGCGGCGTCGTGCCTATCGTGCTTGCAACCTACCCGTATGCCGCGGGGATCGAGCACGCGGGACTTATCTTTAACACCGTCTTTTTCATGGTCCTAATTTCGGTGCTGATACAGGGAATGAGCCTGGAGCGCGCCGCGGATAGATGCGGCGTACGCGAGCCGCCGGAGCCGGAGAGCGCGGAGCCGAATTCGAATATGCCGATCTTTTATTGCACGCTGCGCCAGTACACCGTGGATCCAGGCTGCATGCTGATCGATAAAATTTTAGCCGAGCTTGAGCTGCCGGAGGATTTCCTCGTCATCCTGATTAGGTGGCACGGCGAATACATCAAGCCTACCGGATCGACGGTGTTGCAAGAGGGTGATCTGCTGCTTGTCCACTGCGATGAGGAGAGCGTATACAACGCGGTTTTAAAGGGCTTCGAGGCGCCTAAAGCGTAAGCTCGCGGGGTGGAGTTGCGGCGCAAAAATTTTAATTTAGCGCGCCTTTTGCCGCTCGCAACGACTTGATTATCCGCGCCTAAATTTACGCTATCGCGTAAAGATCGCTAGTTGCAAAGGCGTAATTTTAAATTTCGCAGAGGCTCCCAAACTTACGAGATTTAAAATTTCAGCCGCACGAAATTTGACCCAAAAGCATCAGTATTAACGGAGTGTCGATCCGTTTTGAAATTTAACCGCGTAAATTTTAAATTTTCTAAATTTCGTAAATTTCAAAACCGGTTTAAATTTGGCAGGTTCCAAACGGATGGAATTTTGAATCCGCTTGTCGAGACGCTAGGTCCTTGACGATCGATCGATTTTAAAATTTTAAATTTTTATCTGGCAAATTTATGCAGGCACGGCTCCGAAATTACGTAAAAAACGGCAAATTTGAAACTCCAACGGAGTAAATTTACACCCAGGCGGCGGCGCGAATTCGAGATTAAAAGCGAAGGTTTCAAACTCCAACGGAGTAAATTTAAATTTCACTGCCCTTACGGCGCAATATCGAAATGCCGTATTTCAAATCGCTACGACCGCAAGAGCTTGCAGCCTTTAAATTTAGCTCTTTTTTTAAGCAGTCCGCTTCACCACTCCCAACGGTGCTTTTTCATATCGACGCGCTCGCCTCTAAATTCCACGCCTTCCGCCTCTAGCAGTTTGCGCTGAGCCGCAAAGCTCGCTGCCAAGGCGCCTGAGTGGTTTACCACGCGGTGGCACGGGTAGTCGCCGTAGAGCTCCGCTTGCGAGAGCACGCGCCCCACGAGCCGCGAGCAAGCAGGCAGCCCAATCAGGCGTGCGATCTGTCCGTAGCTAGCGACCCTGCCCGCGAGGATCTCCCTTACGACCGATAAAATTTCATAGATCAAATTTTGCGTCAAAACCATGGCGCGATTATACTCTTTCGCGTTTAAATTTAGGCGAAATTTCACTAAATTTAACCTCGTATCGGCGCCATGAATTTCATTAAATTTAGCCGCACTTTAAAAATTTTACGACGCGGCGCCTCGCCTAATTTCGAAATTTAGTAGTTTTAAAATTTACCTTGCCGAGGCCTTGGGGCGAGCGAAATTTAAACCGAATATTCAGCCCCTCTTTATATGTAAAGGAATATAATTTTAAAGTAAATACAAACTTTGATTTAAAGGAGAAAAGATGCAAAATCAAAGACGAGACCTACTAAAGGTAGCCGCTTTGGCGGCGGGCGTTGCGATGCTCGGTACGAGCGAACTAGCTGCGAGCGAAAAGGCGTTTAAGCTCTCAAAGCGCGATCATAGCAAGCAAAGAGCGCTGCTGCTCTCAAGCTCGGGTTACAAAGACACGAAGTATCTATCGCACGCGGTGTCGTGGATCGGTAAATTTGCGCAGGAGAATAACCTTGCGGGCAAAAAGATCGTTTTCATCCCTTACGCAAGCCTTCGCAGGAGCTACGACGAGTATGAAAAGCGCGTCAAAGAGGCGCTTGCGAGCTTAAGCTTAAATATCGTCGGCGTCCATCACGCTAAAAACGCCGCTAAGGAGGTCGCGAGTGCGGATTGCATATTCGTAGGCGGCGGCAACACCTTCAAGCTCGTGCACGATATGTACGAAAACGAGCTCATCGCTCTGATTAGCAAAATGGTCGAGGACGGCACGCCGTATATCGGCTGGAGCGCAGGCTCGAACGTGGCGGGCGCTACGATGATGACGACGAACGATATGCCGATCATCGAGCCCGAGTCGTTTAATACCTTCAACATCTTCCCGCACCAGAT
>NZ_CALBWL010000057.1 GCF_937973075.1 uncultured Campylobacter sp. | reverse complement strand
CACATTGTATTTTATGAATATTCAGCTTCATATCGGATACATCCTTTGAAAGAAGTATTCCGCCTTTGTGTAAAAGTCCCACATGGTCACATATATCTTCAAGTTCTCTCAAATTATGTGAAGCTATTATAGGTGTCAACCCTCTCTCATCCATCTCCTTTGCAAAGAGGCTTTTCACCGCCTGTCTCATCACAGGATCAAGTCCGTCAAATGTCTCATCACATAGCAGATACTTTGTATTTGACGCCACTCCCATTGCAATACACAGCTGTTTTTTCATTCCTTTTGAGAAAGTATTGACCTTTCTGTTAAGTCCCAAATCAAGAGCATTTAAAAGACTTTCGCATTTCTTTATATCAAAACTTTTGTAAACGGATGAATAAAATTTTATCATCTCTTTTGCAGTCGTATTTGCAAAGAAATATTGCTCATCACAAATATAAAAAAACTTATCTTTTGCTTTTATATTTTCAAAGACATGTTCATTATCAATAAGTATCTCTCCGCTGTCAGGCTTTAACACTCCTGCAAGTGTCTTTAAAAAAGTACTCTTTCCTGCTCCGTTGGTACCTATAAGTCCGAAAACATCACCGTCTCTTATACTTGCATTGATATTGTCAAGTGCTTTGATGTCTTCAAAACTTTTACTTAAGTTCTTCGCCTCTATCATGCTCCCTCCTTTACTTCATGTCTTAGATAAAATTCCTCTACTTTTTTGTTAAATTCCGCTTCGTCAAAGTGCTTCGGATAGAGCTTCATCGCTAGCCACCACTCGCCAAGCGCCATGGCTTCGGCAGTCGGATAGCCCCATGCTTTGGCGTATTCGGGCATCATGTAAATTTTATCCTCTTTGACTGCGCTTAAATTTGCAAGCTGCGGGTTGGATTTAAGCTCGGCGGGCACCTGCGGGTAGCGATCCTGCACGAAGATCATCTGCGGCGCCCACGCCAAAATTTGTTCGGCAGATACCTGCTTGTAGCCCTTGATACTCTCTGCTGCGACGTTTTGTGCGCCTGCACGCATAAACATTATGCCCGTGTACTTGCCGCTGCCGTAGGTCGTGAGATCGGGATTTGCCATGTAAATTTTAGGTCTTTTATCCACGATGAAGTCGCTAAATTTAGCCTTTAGCTGCTCTTGCGAGGTTTTGACGAAGCTTATGAGCTCGGCGGCCTCTTTCTCGCGGTTTGCAACCTTGCCAAGAAGCTCGATCCCCTCGTAAAAGCCCTCGGTGTAGGCAGCTTCGTCGTCTTTGAAGGTCGGATTTAGCTTGCCTTTATCGGCGGCATCGCTGCGCTGAAAGCTAACGGCGACGACTGGGATTTTGAGCTCCGTCATCTTGTCGATGTATTCTTGCGGGATGTAGTTCGTGACGATCACGACGTCTGGCTTTAGCTAAGCACCGCTTCGTAGTTGATGGCCTTTAGATCGCCAGGTGTGGGCATATCTTTTAGGCTCGGCGCTAGGCGGATGTAGTTTTTGCCGAGCGACTTTTCCCACGACTCCTGCACGCCGACAACATTATCCAGCGCGTTTAGCTCGTTGAGCGCGTTTAGGCTTTGGTGCTGAAGCACGACTATGCGCTTAACCTGATCAGGCAGCGTGACGTCGCGACCTAGCTGATCGGTTACGACGCGGTCTGCAAAAAGCGAACTCGCGCACAACGGCAAGGGCTAGCGCGAAAGAGTGAGGCTTACTCATTTTCTATCCTTTAATTTAGATTATATACTTTTTAATACGCCCGTTTGTGCGTGCTTTTTGGGCGGCTGCGTTTAGAAAATATATTTTGAAATATTATAGATTTTTAATGATAAATTTTAGGTAAAAGATGAAATTTTAAAGTAGGGCGAATTTGAAATTTACATCGTGCATATGAGTTGCGCGTAGAATTTTGCGGTGCAATATGGAATTCGTGAAGCAAATTTGTGAAATTTCAAGCGCTTGCGCGTAATTTCAAATTGGTTTTTTGATTTATTTTGCAGGCGTCGTCCATAAGGTTTTATTCCAAAGCTCCGCGCCCGCAATGCCTTTAATCCTAATCCAGGCGATAAGTTCTAAAATTTCAGATAAAAGGATTACCGTAAGTGCGGCATAGCGGGCAGGCGCGCTGCTATACCACGACTTATCGACGTCGAGTATTTTAAGAAGCTTAAGAAGCGCTTCCCACGTTAAAGTTATCCCGGCGCAAAGATAGAAAATTTTGCCTCCGCTTGCCCTGCCGAGCAAGTATAGCGTGGCGACCCGCTTCCAAAGAACGATGAGCGCCAGCATAATATTTGCGGTGCTCCAAAGAGCTATGATTTGAGATTTTCCGATTTCGGATAGATGCTTCAAGCCTGCATAAAGCGCACCCATTGCGCAATAAAAAGCCCCTTCGAAGGAGCTACCATTTTGCTGAAGGGCGTAATCCCAGATACCAAGACCGATATAATTTAGCGAATAAAATAGCATCGCGCCCAGCAGGGCGGCATATATCACGTATGCAAAAAACATGGCGCGATACGTGTTAAAGACTTTGCTAGCGGAGATATCCGAGATCATTTTGGTTGCCGAAAGCTTAAAGCTCATCGAAGTAAAAATCACGGCGACGATTGCGGCAGCTACGGCGAAAAACCCGCTCATCGTAATGCCATGCAAAAGCTCACAACAAGCCCAAATGATCAGATAACAGCAGATCGATAAAACGCTAGAGGTTATGCCGCGAAATTTTATGGCGCTTAAAGTATCGCGCTTCATTTTTTGCCTTTAGATTTTTAAAATTTTATGGCGGATTATACTTGCGGGATTTGAAATTTAGATAAATTTTAGAGCGCAAGTGGAATTTAAATAGAGCAAAATCTGAATTAAATTTAATCTTTTGGTTTTGAATGAGGATTGTTTCGAGCGAATAGGCACTAGAAGCTGAATTTTAAAATAAGTGTTCATTTATGAAAAAGTGAGCATTCAAGCTAAAATTGAAATTTTGCCAGGAAAGCTTATCGTAGCGTAATGTGCAAATCGCGACGAGTTAAAGCGCAGCCTACGCGCGGCAACTACAAAGTTTGCGAAAGTTCTCACATGGCGTAATCCGGCTTTTAAATTTAAAAGCCGGAGTAAAATTTAGAGCAAATTTAAACTATTTTACCTCAAAAGCAAAGGACGCGATGATCGTCTCTTCGTCACATTTTTTTGGATCCGAAAATGCGAGCTTATTTCTTGCTTTTAGTATCCAAGGACCCGGTTTTAGCGCCATTACCTCGATTTCGCCCTTATCGTCGGTCATACCATAAAATGCGCTCATATCTTCCAGAAATCCATCCGGCGCACCTTCAACTGCGGCATTTGCAAGCGGTTTGCCTTCAAACAGCACTTTAATTTTAAACGGCTTATTGGCTTTGAAATTTACCGGATTTTCTAAAGGTACGAGCTCGAGTCGCTCGCCCACGGGCTTAGTTATAAGATCGCCTGCTTGTGTGTTGATTACACCCTTTGCGAGCATAGTGGCGCGACGGCAAAATTTAGCGTCTTTGATCGTATCTTTCGTGCCGCCCATATGCCATTTGCCGCTTTTATCCTCGGTCCAAAAGGTCGGTTTATATTGCCCGGTAATGATATAGACGCCTTCCGGCTGCTTTTCGCCCTCAAATTTATAGTTTTCGCTCGTGCGCTTTAGCTCGATTTTTTTGCCGTTTTTATCTATGACTACGGGGATTTCAAAATTATTCTCCCTCTGCTTATCGATCGGCTCGCACGTGGCAAATCCATCTCCAAATCCGATCTGAACCCTCAGCTTATCGTCATTTTGACCCGCAAGCCAAAAATCATGCGCACCCGCTACGCTAAATGCACCTAAAACTGCCAATGCAGCTAAACTTTTCCTCATTTTTCATCCTTTCTTTTAATAAAATTTACTAAATTTAAAAACTATATCTTACGCCGACGCCGAGCGTTCTGCCTTTGCCATAGGTGACTAATACATTACTCGCTCTGTCGCGTATGTGCGAGAAATACTCTTTGTCGGTCAAATTTTTGACGTAAAAATACACATCAAAGCCATCTTTTAGGTAGCCTACTTTTGCATCCGCCGTAAAATAGCTCTTTTGGGCTAGCTTATTTTGAGCATCGAAGTAGGTCTTGCCTATCATATTTCCGTCCAGTCTTGTATAAATTCCCATCGGAGCGTAGTATGACGCGCCCAAAGAGAGCTTATACTCGGGGTTTTTCTCGATTTTATTACCTTTATTATTCGTGCCGTCTTTGTTGATATAATCTCCGTATTTGGTCTTTAGCAGACTCGCGGCTAAATTTATATCAAGCTCCTTGCTCGCTTTTGCGACGCCTTCAAATTCCACGCCCATAGATTTTGATTTATCGGCGTTTGCGGTCGAGTAGATGTTGGGGTTATTGGGGTCAGTGTAAAATATATGAGTGCCCTTGATGTCCATATAAAATAGCGCGGTAGAAAATCTAAAGCTCTCATACGAACCCTTTACGCCGATCTCGTAGTCATCGCTCGTCTGTGCGTCAAATTTATTATCCTCTCTACTGCCGCCGGTGGTGTAGAAATTAAAACCGCCGGCTAGATAGCCCTTCGAATACATCGCATAAATATTTAGCTCGTCGGTGATATCGTATCCAAGTGCGATTTTTGGCAAAAACGTCCTAAATGTCGCTTTTTCGTCCATCGAAAACGCGGGCGCACCGGGATTGTGTCCTAGCTCATATGAAAAATAATCGACCTTTGTGTGTTTTCTGATCTGCTGATACCTGCCGCCAAGCGTAGCGTCAAATTTACTCGTGATCGGATAGATGATCTGACCGAATACTGATGCCGTCTGCGCACGATTGACCGAAGGCCAATCCTCGACTATCGTCCTACCGCCGCCGTCGCCGTATTGATCGCCGATCGGGCCGAAGACTTGCTTTTCGTTTTCGTAATAAAGCCCGCCGACCCATTTGAAGCTTTGCTCGTCATTGCTACTAAATCTAAGTTCCTCGGAGAAGGTATCATTTTTAGAATTTAAAAATGTAACTAGCCCGTAGTGATCGGGATCGAGATAGGTTATTTTACTACCAAAATCCTCGTCGTAAAGCCCGTCTTTTTTGGCTCTACGAAAGGTCGTAGCCGAGGTCACGTCAAATTTGTCAAATTCATATTTTAGATCTAACGCTCCCGAACTAGAGGTTTGCTTTACGCGGGCGGGAGTTTCTAAGTTTATATGCTTGGCTTCGCTTTTTGAGATATTGCCAAATCTCGATTTTGGGATAAAAAGCTCGTCGAGCGAGTCGTCCTGGCGGTGAAAAAGGTCGCCGTAAATTTTAATCGTAAAACGATCGGTCGGCACTATCTTTAAATTTAGTCCGAAATTGTAATTTTTCTTGTCGTTGGCTTTATCGCCGTTTAGATCGTTGATGATCCAGCCGTTTTCTTTGGACGCCGAGCCGTTTAAGCCTAAAAATAGTTTATCATCAATCAGCGCGCCGCTGGTTTCAAAAAGACCTAGCATGTATTTGTGCGAGCCGTATTCGGCGCCGACGCTGCCACTCCACTCGTTAGTCGGTTCTTTTAAAACGATATTGATGATGCCGCCGATTGAGTCTTTACCGTAGATCGCACTGCTAGGACCTCGTAAAACCTCGACGTGATCGATATTTGTAACGGGGATATAGGCTGCGTCTTTGTTGCTTTGCGCTACGCCGCCGACATAGACCGTAACGGGGTTAGAACTCGTATATATCGAAGGATTGAGTCCTCGTGTACTGATGCCCTCATACATTCCGCCTACACCGGTAATGTTTGGCATAGTTTTGACCAGCTCCTCGACGTTTTTGACTTCTCGTTCTTGTAGCTCAGTATCACTTACGACGCTGATACTTTGTGGCACATCCTTTAAATTTTCACTTATTTTGTTTGCGGTAACTTCTACTTCGCCGAGATTTACGCTTTGCTTAGTTTGCTCGTCGGCTATGGCTGGATTTGCGGCGCTCAATAAAAGTAGGGCGGCTGCAGCTTCAGAGAGAGAGAGAGAGAGTAAAAACTTTCAAAATTTAACTCCTAAAATCTGATAAAATTTTCGCGTTATTATATCAGATGAGATAATCATTGTCAATACTACTACAATATTAAATTAATGCAAAATATAAGTATGATTTGTATTGAATTTAATGTTGCAAATTTAGATACAAAATAGGGCGATACAATAAGCTTATTATAATTTAAACAAATACGTTCATAAAATTTATGGAAATGATGCAAAAATTAATAAAATCAAAAAATTCATTTTTATAAATCGCTTACTACATAGAAATCATTAATAGGAAAATATATATCAGTAGTTCATCATTTTTCAATTTTTTGGAGCAAAAGCACTATAATTCTAGGTATTTTATATTGAAAACTATAATTTTCAAGTAAAAATCTAATACGAAATTCACGTATAATTATATGAATAATTTCATGTATTTTTAACGCATTTGTTGTTTTTTTAATGGTTTTTATTAGAAGAATTTTTATATATAATTTCTATTTGATAATTTATGTGACTTCAAATGAAATCAGCAAGACGATGTGCTTTCTGCAAGAATTAAAATAGATAAATATCTGAATTGAGTGGAAATGAAATTTCGCTTATGGTAAGGAGTTTAAATTTGAAATACGGAGAAGTTATGCGCCTAAAAACGCCCTCTTTTATTCAATAACCAGGCGCATTAGATACATATCCTCGCCGTCGATTACGCTGATTTCGGAGCTTTTGCAGCTCGGACAAGAAAAGTCGTTCTGCGTCAAATCCCCGCTAAAACCGCAGTTTTTGCATTTTACGACGATTTCTTGGGTATGGATGATGAGATCCGCATTTTCGCAGACGGTGCCTGTACGAAAGACTTCGTAGCAGTTTTGCAAGTAATGCGCTTCTACGCCGCTTAGTCGCCCTATTTTTACGTGCAGCTCCCTTATCTGTGGACTTTTCGAACCAAATGCATCGTAAGACGCCTGTGGTTTCGCATCTAAATTTTTATAAAAATCGCCGCTTTTGTCGTTTAGGTTCGTATCTGCAACGCCCGTATTTTCGGTATTCTCGGTGCCCATGCCAGTATTCGCGGAATTCGTATTTTCATTGGCGGTATTTGCGATGTCGCAGCTATTTTTATCGCCCTGCTGCTCAGTCACGCCTTTTTTCTTTGCTTTTTCAGCGTTTAGCGCCTTTTCACATAGTGCCACAAGATCCGCTACGATCGATAGTTCATGCATTTTTTCCTCTAAATTTTACGGCCGCGCCGTATTCTATACGAAATTTTGTTGTAAATTTAAAAATACGTCTGAAATTTAGGCTTAAATTTGCCGAATTTGCACGCAAATTTAACAAATCCGTGGCAGCAGCTCGCCTTTCGGAAGCTCCAAAAATCGCTGCGAGCCGTAGGCGTTTTGCAAAATCACTCGCCCTTTTGCCGCATGCGGAGTTTGAAATTGCCCCGCCCTATTTTCTGACGCCGCATCTATATCGTTTGCACCCGTAGATTCGTCCCGCGCACCAAGTTTAGGCGTCAAAGCGCCCTTAAATTCGCCTTTAGCGTGCCCTACTTCGCGCACCTCGCCGATGATTGCGGCATTTGCGTCAAATTCGCGCAGTATCTCAAGCGCTCTATCCGCCTCGGCATCATCTTCTACGATCGCTACGAAAGTGCCTTCGTTTGCAAGCTCGTACGGCTCGAAGCCCAGCAGTTCGCACACGCCCACTACTTCGTCGCTGATTTTGATATCCTCTTCGCGCACCAAAAATTCAAGCCCGCTAGAGTTTGCGAATTCGTTCAAAACCGCGCTGAGTCCGCCGCGCGTCGCATCTCGCATCGCCTGGATCTTCACGCCTTGCAAGATCAGCTTTTCGACCGCAGCGCAAAGCGGTCTGCAGTCGCTTTGCAGCTCGCTGCTTAGCGCGATCTCGTCGCGCGCCGCGAGTATCACCGCCCCGTGCCGCCCGATGTCGCCGCTAAGGAGGATTTTTGCACCCGCTTTGATGTTTTGTACGCGCGCAGGTCGCAAAACACGGCCGATGCCGCTGGTGTTGATGAAAATTTTATCGCATTTGCCCCGCGGTACGACCTTCGTGTCGCCGCAAACGATGCGAACGCCGCAGCTTCGCGCGGTGCTCGCCATCGAGTCCAGGATGCGTCGCAGTTCGCTTAGGCTGAGCCCCTCCTCGATGATGAGCGCACAGCTTAAAAACAGCGGCTTTGCGCCCACCATCGCAAGGTCGTTGACGGTGCCGCAAACGGCGATCTTGCCGATGTCACCGCCGTTAAAAAACAGCGGCGTGACCACGAAACTATCGGTGCTGAAAGCTAGCTCGCCGCTAGAGCTCGCCGCCGAATTCAAAGCAGAGCTCGGCGCCGCGCGATCAAAATTTGGCCTGGCATCTAAATTTAAATCGTCTAAATTTAAATTTAGTATCGCGCTGTCGTTGTTCGCGCGTAAAATTTCATTATCAAACGCCGCAAAGATCGTCTCGTTGATGAGCCTATTCATCTCCTCGCCGCCGCCGCCGTGGCTTAAAAGTATAGTTTCGTTCAAATTTTTCCTTTTCACTCGGTTTTAAATTTAAAGCTTACATTTCGTAGCCAAAAGCTGTGCTGTTAAGGCATCGCACTAAATTTTTAAAGCAAAGCTTTAGCGCGACGTTTTACTTCGGTTAAAATTTTAAAGCATGACTTATTTTTGAAATTTACGCTCTGCTAGTCGGATACCGCGCGCAAAATTTAACCCGCGTTTTTGACGTCGCCGTATTTATAGTACGCCGCGCACGCCCCTTCGCTTGAGACCATGCACGATCCTATCGGGTTTTGCGGTGTGCAGTGCTTGCCGAAAACCTTGCAATCATAGGGGCTTTTTTTGCCGCGTAAAATTTCGCCGCAGATACAGGCCTTGCTCTCGGGAGCGCTCTGTACGCTGCAATCAAACTGCACCCTGGCATCCAGCGCCGCGTACTGCGGGCGCAACTTCATGCCGCTTTTTGGAATTTCGCCGAGCCCTCGCCACGGAAAATCGCAAATTTCAAAATATTTATCTATTAAATTCTGCGCTTTTTGGTTGCCGTCCTCTTTTACGACGCGCTCGTATTCGTTGAAAACCTCGTAGGTGCCGGCGTTTTGCTGCTCGACCAAATTTAGCACGCCCGCCATTATATCAAGCGGCTCAAACCCGCTTACGGCGATCGGTTTTTTGTAGTCGTGCGCGATGCTCTCGTAGACCTTCGCGCCGGTGATCACGCTTACGTGGCTAGGCCCTAAAAACGCGTCTATCTGCACGTCGGCGTCGTCTAAGATCGCTCGCACGGGAGCGGGCACCGTTACGTGGTTGATGTGAAAAAAGAGATTTTTTAGCCCCAAGCTTAGCGCCTTATCGATCAGCACGGCGCTCATCGGCGTCGTTGTCTCAAAGCCGATCGCAAAAAATATCACCGTTTTTTGCGGATTTTCCTGCGCGATCTTTATGCAATCAAGCGGGCTATAAAGCGCTCTGATGTCGTGCCCTTCGCCGCGTAGCTTCTGCAAGCTGGTGCGAGAGCCGGGCACGCGAAGCATGTCTGCTAGAGTGCAAAAAATACTCTGCGGCATCGCGGCGAGCTTGATCGCCTCGTCGATGCGACTGCGCGGCATCACGCACACCGGACAGCCCGGGCCGTGGATAAATTTTATATTTTTGCCGACCAGGCTCGGAAGGCCGAATTTCATGATCGAGTGCGTGTGTCCGCCGCAAATCTCCATGATGTTTAGCGGCTTTTTGCTTTTAGAAATTATCAGCTTGCTAAGTGCTAAAATCAGCTCTTTATCCCTAAAATCCTTGATTAGATCCATTATTTACCTTAAATTTTACGGGTTTACAAGCCGCTTTAATTCTCTGTGCCCGCTCGCGGCTCCATGCTTTCATACACCAAGCCCTCTTCCGTCCTCATCTGCTTTGCGATCTGCTCATAAATTTCGATACTCTCCTTCGCTCGCTGCGTATCGATCTTCTCCATCGCAAAGCCCACGTGGATCAGCACGTACTCCCCGACCGCCGCGGGCTCGGGAAGCAGATCCAAGCTCACGCCGCGGCGCACGCCCAGAGTCTCTACGGTCGCGAAATTATTTTCGTCGATCGAGATGATTTTTGAAGGGATTGAAAGGCACATTAACGAAATTCCTTCTTGTATTGTAGGAATTTCAGCCATTTTTCCACGCCCTCGCCGCTTTTACTATCAAGAGCGATGACGTCGGCTTTCGGATTGAGTTTGTGTACCTCGCGCACCACCTCCTCCATATCGAAGTCAAAATGCGGTAGCAGCGCGGTTTTAGTGATTACGACGCAGTCTGCGCGGCGAAATATCACGGGGTATTTTGCGATTTTATCGCTGCCCTCGGGCACGCTTAGAAGCACCACGTTCAGGTGCGCGCCCACGTCAAATGCCGCAGGGCAGACGAGGTTTCCGACGTTTTCTATGAAAACAAGATCTAAATTTTTAGTATCGATATGATGTAGCCCCTCGTGAACCATAAAGGCGTCCAGATGGCAGGTCTCGCCTGTGCTGATCTGATGGGCCTGCGCGCCTGCTTTTATGATGCGATCGGCGTCGCGGTTAGTCTCTAGATCGCCCTCGATGACGCCGATTTTAAATTTGCCGCTTTTGATAGTCGCCTCAAGCAGCGTCGTCTTGCCGCTACCGGGGCTACTCATCAAATTTAAACATAAAATTTTATCCTCGTCAAAATGGGCTCTGTTGTGAGCGGCCTCCTCGTCGTTGGCGCTTAAAATTTTACTCATCACCTCGATCGTCTTGGCGTCGCTAATAGCGACATTTGCGTGGACGTGATCGTGCGCGTCGTGCTCATGATCGATCCCCGCCTCGTGCATATGAGCGTGGGAGTGGACGGTGCCGTCCGCGTGGGTATGGAGATGCTCGTGCGAATGAGCGTCATGAGTGTGTCCTACTGAACAGCCGCAATCTTTACACATTTTTTATCCTTGGAAAATAAATTTTGCGTGTAAAATACCACGTTTTTGCTTTAAGCTGCGTAAATTTGATAAATTTTATATCGAAGTGCGAAATTTTATGAAATTTAATGAGGCTTGAAATTTACGCGCTTTAGTTTTATCTAAATTTTATGCGTTGTTTATGAAGGCTGCCGCAAATTTTAAAGCTAGCGAGCAAAGACGCTGTTTTAAATTTAATCGGCTGTTCACAGATTACACAAAGTCGCGCGCCGTAAATTTAGGGCTTGCGCGGCGGTGCGGTGGTTCAAAACAATACAAAAGTCGCCGCAAGAATAAACCGCGGAGTTTAGGGCTTGCAAGCGGATTTTACCGGCGCTCTACAATCTCGCGCGTACTCTACGGCGTGGCGAACATCAACGCGGCGGCCGTTTTCATATCGATTTTACGCTAGCTCGGTTTTACAAATACTGCACGAAAGCGCGACGCCTTATAAAATTAGTCGCGAGTTGCTACGCCATTCTCGCGCCAATGCGTAAATTTAAACCCGCGGCAAGAGCGCTTTTCAATTAAAATTTCTAAATTTCGCGCTAGCGTTCGTCGCGTAAATTTAAACAAATTTTATTTGCCGCCGCGCGCAGACGCTGCGTTTAAATTTTAAAAGCGCACGAATAGAAGCGCGCAAATTTAGCGCGACGCGCTGTTTTTAAAAATGCGTAAAAGCCCTACGCTTCGGTGATTACCGCGTTTACGAGCTTGGAAAATTTCACCCCTTTCAGCGCGCCGATTTTGGCGCTGAGCCGCTCGATCTTTGAAATTTTATCCCGCATCGTGATCTCCTCGAAGCAGTGGCGCTCGTCGATGTGAAAGTGGCTGGTGCTGATGATGGTGATGTTTGCGTGGTGCTCGATCTCTACGAGCTGCTCGATCAGATCGCTTTGGTGATGATCATACGCGATGCAAAGCACGCCCACGCAGTCCTCGTCGCTATCTCCGTGAAGCACGCCCTCGACCATCTTTTCGCGGATCAGATCGCGGATAAACTCGCTGCGGCTTAGGTATTGCTTGGCGCGCACCATCTCATCGAGATCCTCAAAAAGCTTCGTCGGCAGCGAAATGCTAAATCTTACGGCGCTCTCTTTTTCCTCTTTTTTCATAGTTTCCCCCTATTTAGCGTATTTTGGACGTAATTTTACCGAAATTCCGCTCAAATAGTAAGAATTTTGCATGCTAATTCGGCTTATTTTTTAAAATTTAAAGCTCCAGGGCATCGTGCGTATTTTGAAATTTTGCTCGCGTTTTCGCGTCATATTTTAGGGCTGGCGCAATGAAATTTTACGGCGCTAAGTTGTTTTAAATTTTACCGCATCGCGATTTTGCGCCCAAATTTAAGAGGCGGGCGCTAAATAGCGCCTTGGCTTGGGATTTATGCAGTATCTGGCCATGCTCTGCGATGGAATTTTGCATCGATCGCCGTAATAGCACGCGTGACGCTATGGCAGGCAACGGCGCGCCGTTAAATTTTAAAATTTTAACATTTCGGCTGCGACATATGAAGACGGCAAGGCGTAAATTTGTTCGCTGATTTTGCGATTTTAGAAAAGCTAGCCGCGGTGGATTTTATCGCTCGTAGCGTTAGAATTTACGCAAAGAGCAGGTGGGACGCAGAGTTCATTAAATCTAGCGGCGAGATGAGACTAATAAATTTTACAAAGAGCGAGCTTAACGGCTATAATTGCGTTTTTTGTGGACGAGCTTAGCGCGAAATTTCGCTTAGATACGCCGCGAGCTGCCCGTATGCGATGCCGCTGTCGTTGCACGGAATCTCGCGGTTTAGATGAAATTTTACTCCTCGTTCGCGCAGCTTTTTGCACGTAAGATTTAGAAGCGTCGCGTTTTGAAAGACCCCGCCGCTTAGCACGACCTCGAGCCCCGCGCCCTCGGCGAAATCGGTGATGAAATTTGCGATGGCGTTTATAAATTTCGTCGCAGCCAAGCGCGGCTCATCGCGCAAAGCCTGCAAAAACGCCTCTTTGTAATCGATCACATAGCATTCGTCGCCAAAGCTCGGCGCGTAAGCTCTATTTTGCGGGGCTTGATCGGCGTTAGAAGCGTCTTTGCTTTCAAGATTTATTAAATTTAGGGCAGACGCTTGGTTTATAGAATTTACGGCGGAACTTTCATTCTTTTTGCCGCTGCCTTCGGCGATGTTTTGAGCCGCTAGTCCAAGCTCGTTTTTACTCGCTGCATCGTTCGCAAGCTCTTTAAAATCGCCTTGCAACGCGCAGCTATCTTTCGCGTCGCTATGATTTTGCGCATTTAAACCGCCCTGCCCCGCTTCGCGCGCCAAATCATCGGCGCTTTGCTGCTGCAAAGCGGATTGCGGCGCGTTTTGGATAAAATTTTCGCCCTCCTTTCGCAGCGTAAATTCGTAGCTCTGCTCGCAGCCGTCGATATATAGGTTCTCAAGTCGCATGCCCGCTTCGCCGTCGAAGCTGACGGATCGCAAGTCGCAAATGACCGCAGCAAACGCGTCGAACAACCGCCCTAGCGAGCTTGAGCGGACGGAACGCGGCGCGATTTTTTCTAAATTTGCGACTTCGCTTGCATTAAATTTTGCCAAAAACTCGCGCGCAGCGTCCTTTGCACTAAATTTAAATATGAGCGCGAGCGCAAGTTTGTAGATGTTTTTTATCGCATTCTCGCCGCCAATAAGCGCGATCTCATCAAAATTTGCGACGCGACGGTAGCCGTGCGGGTCAAACACCATCACCTCGCCGCCCCAGATCGTGCCGTCCGTACCGTAGCCGGTGCCGTCGAAGCAGAAGCCGAGGTATTTTTTGCCACTAAAAAGAAGATCGTTTTGCGCTAGATTCGACACCAGATGCGCGAAATGATGCTGGTAGCGAACCACGGAGTATCCGCGCTGCTCGAAAAAACGCGTGTGCAAAAACTGCGGGTGCAGATCCGCGATAACGGCGTCGAACTTCAGCTCGTAGGCGTGCACGAACATATCCAAAAGCGCGAAAAATCGCTCATTCGTGGCGATGTTTTTAAGATCGCCGATGTAGGGCGAGATGAAAATTTGCCCGTCTTTGTAGATCGCGAACTCATTTTTAAGCTCCGCTCCGAGCGCTAGAAAAGTGCCTTTGAGCTGGAATTTGCTAGGGAAAATTTTTGGATTCATTCCGCGAGATGTTCGCAAAAACAGAGCGCAATTTAAAATTCCGCTCGCTTGATCGTTCGCGCTTTTGAAATTTAACGCTGCGACACCGTTTTTAAAATTTAATGTTGTGTCCTGACTGCCTGGGGTCGCGCCTCGCTTGCTATTTGAGGTCACAAAGTGCTCGCTATCCGGGACTGCGATATTATGCTTGACTTCGCTTGACGCCGCTATGTCGCTTTTTAAATTTGAAGGTGCGGCGCCAAATTTATCGCTCAATGTTGCCGCGCCCTGCTCGCCTTTTGCTTTTTTGAAATTTTTCGCGTTCTCGGGGCTGCGGTGCTTCATATCAATCAATGCCACGCCGTTTTTAAAATTTAAAGATGCACCGTCGCATTCATCGTTTGATGCCACAACGTTGCGCTCGTCATCCGGGAGCGCGTCACAACTATCTATCGCCGCATCGGCGCTTTCATCGGCTGCCGCCGCATCGTAGATGCTGCCTAGCGTGGCGCTTTCTTGCTCGTTTTTTGCTTTTTTGGATAAATTCTGCGAATTTTTTAGCTCGCAAACGGCTACTTGCGAGCTTTGCAGACCTTCACTCGGATCACGCTTCGAGCCTTGCTTGGAATTTGCCCTTTTCAGATCATCGCTTTTCGAGTTTGACGTATTTTCATTCGGCTGCCGCTTTATAATCACGTTCAAATCGGACTTCGTATCGATCGAGGGAAGCGACATAGCATGCGGTGCTTCAAAATCTTGCGCCATATTCTCGCTGTGAGCCTGGGTCTCAAGCGTGTATAAATCGTGCGTGCGATCGTTTGCATTCGCACTTGCAGCTTCTTTTTTAATTTCCTGCAAAAACGCGATACTATCGTCGCTCGGCGTTAAAATTTCGCGGTCATTGTCCAGGTAAAACGAGATGACGCCGCCCAGCTTCGCGCACAACTCCTCGGCGTTAAAAATAATGGGCTCGCCGCTGATATTGGCGCTAGTAGCGACGATCGGGCGATCAAAGTATTCAAAAAGCAGCAGATGCACGCCAGTGTTGGCTAGAAAAATGCCGATTTTATTAAGGTTCGGCGCCACGCTTGGAGCGATAAAAATCGCGTTTGCTCTAAAAATCGCCGAAAAGCTTGCGGGCAAACGCACGAAATCGCCCTCGCTATCGGAATGGGCGCCGCGCGCGTCCGCCATGCACTCCTGCGCAGAGCATGAACCTTGCAAATTTATCGTCTGTTGCGGACTCGGCTCGCTCGCCGAACGCTGCAAATCTGCCCTATTTGCAGCATGTCGCAAGCCCTGCATATTCGCCGAATTTTGCGAAATAGACTCGTCCGTCGCAAACCAAGAATCAGACTTTTTCGCCGCGCATCGCAAGTCTTGGCTATCCACTGCGGACTGTAAATTTAACTCATTAGTCGTATGTCGAAGCTCTAGCTCGCCTTCTGCTTGCAGCGAGCTCAAATTTTTAGCCGCGCGCTGCAAATCAGACCGATCGTATGCGCGCTCTAGCTCGTTTGCCGCACACTGCGAGTCGTCTGCCGTTAGCATATCGCAGGCGAAATTACGACGCGCCGTTTTACTGAAAATTTGCGCACTCTGTAATCTCCCCTGCTTTGCGCAATTTTCAGCGCTTTGCGTACTAAAATTTTGCGCTGCGGAATTGCGTAAATTTTGTAGCACAGAGCCCTGCCCTTGCGCCGATTTTTCTTGCTCGCTCGCAAATTTCGGCGATATAGAATTTTTGCTTTGCGCCTTTAAATTTTGTGCGCCGAAATCCACCGCAAAGCCCGCCAGCGTGCGCCAAACAAACTCACGCTTTTTTAAAATCACGATCGGCTTGACGTTACAGTCTATCAGCGCCTCTTCCTCCGCGCTTAAAATTGCTGCGCGCCCTACTTGCGCTGCATCACGACACATGATTGCAAAAGGCTTGCTCGGGCGTTTTTTGAGCGTTCGCAGCATCCGTACCGCGCGCTCGTTCGTCGCATCGCAGACGATGTGAAAGCCGCCCATCCCCTTGATCGCGCCGATCTGTCCGCGCCATAAAAGCTCCGCCGTGCGCGCTATCGCATCCTCGCCGCTTGATAAAATTTCGCCGCCTGTGCCGCATAAAAATAGCCGCGGGCCGCAGTGCGGGCAGGAGATCGGCTCGGCGTGATAGCGGCGCGTGAGCGGATCCGTGTATTCGCCGCGGCAAAACTCACACATCTCAAACGCCCTCATCGTGGTGTTTGCGCGGTCATACGGCAGCGCGGCGATGATGCTAAGGCGCGGGCCGCAATCGGTGCAGTTGATAAAAGGATAGTGGAAGCGTGGATTTTGCGGGTCGTAAAACTCCTTTTTGCACTGATCGCAGATCGCAAAATCGGGCAAAATCGGGTTAAATTTACGCCCCTCTTTGGACTGCGTGATCTTAAAATCAGTAAAATTTTGCGCAAAATCTTGTGTATTTAGATCGGTGCGGATGATCCTATCGATTCGGCAAAGCGGCGGCGCTTCGCTGCGAAGTCGCTGCTCAAAAATTTTTAAAATTTCTTCTTCGCGCGGATCTTGCTCGGCACTTTGCAGATTGCGCTTGGAGCCCTGTAAATCCTGCGAGCGGAGGTTTTGCTCGGATAAAGCTAGCAAGATAGAGCCCTGCCCGTTTAGATTGAGCTCGGATAAGTTGGGCAGAAATTTCACGCTCACTGCGGCTTGTAAATCATCCGTCAAATCATGCGACAAGCTCGTTAAATCTAAATCAGGCAGGCTTACTAAATCATTCAATAAATCGCGCGGCAAGCCGATCGAATCATTTGGCAAGCTCGGCATGCTCTGCGGCAAAAAGGAGTTCTCGTTTAAATTTGAACTTGCAAAATTTAGTGATGAGTTCGCGGCCTTGTTAGAATCCGACTCGGTAGAATTTAAAGACTGAGCAGCCGATAACGATACTTTCTGTGCTTGAATTTCGTTAGAATTTGACTCATCTAAATTTAAAGGGGCGGAATTTTTATCAATCGAGCCTTTTTGCGGCTCGGAAAGGGCTGCAGAAACGATGATTTTAACGCCCTCGCCATCGTTATAAACCTCGCCTTTCAGCCCCAAATCCACGGCGAGCTTATAGACGAACGGGCGGAACCCGACCCCCTGCACCGCTCCGAAAACCTCAAATTTAGCCGCTTTCATACACATACTTTCATAAATTGCGCGACGCAGTAGCCGTTTTGCGAGCAAAATGCGCTTGCGGCGGGCGGACAAAGCGTACTGGGCGCTGCAAAATGTGCTCTAAATTTAATAAAATTTGATCCTTCGCTTCCGCGCCCCTTGCCGCTTTTTTGAAATTTCGCAAGGTCTCGTTTGCGCTAAGCTTAGCCCGTATGACGCGGCTATCGGCGCCGCAATGTCCGCGCAACTCGCTGTTTTGCGGATAAGACTTAGGAATTTTGCCGAAAATTCGCATATACGCTCGATCTAGCGAGCTTGAAGCGCGAAGCTGTCGCTAAAGCTCGCGTCAAAATTTTTGCAAAGATTAAGCATCAAATCCGTAAATTTGCGCCCGCTAAACATCGCGCCGCCGAAGATCAAAACGTCAAAATCCTCTTTGCGCTCATCCGCCAGATCGCTTAAAAAATAGCCCAAACTATCGAAAAATCCGAACGCAAACAGCTTTTCATTGGCGCCTGCGAGCGCATAGCTCATCGCCGAGCGCAAAATTTTATCCGCTTGCACGCAGCCGCGCTCGTCCGTGCAAAAATCAAGTCGCACCCCTTTGCCGCCCGCAAAATCCTCCGCGCTCGCTATCAAAAACTCCGCATCGCGCCCCCAGATAAGCTGTGCGGCGACGCTAAAGATGCTGTAAAATCCCGCGTTTGCGCTTTTTAAAATTTCATCGATTTTTGCTGCGTTTACGTTAAATTTGGCGCTGAAATTTTCAAGCAGCTTCGCGCCCGTTTCGTCCGCGCAAATTTGAGCCTTAAGTTCGTCAAAGCTGCGCGGCAGATTAAATTTAAGCAGAATTTTTTTAGAGCTTTCGCCATAAATTGCGATCTCATCATCCGCACCCGCGCCCAAAAAGCAGCGCAAAACGCGTTTTTTGGAGTCGTTCAAAACCCCCTTTTCGCGGCACGTAAGCGCAAAAAGAGCGGAGTTTTTGTCGTTTGAGTTTTTCAGGTAAGCGCTCGCACTGCCGCTTAAAAAATCCTCGTTTTGCACGATCAAAAAGCCGTTTTGCAGCGGCGCGACTTTAAAAATTTTATCTTTTTGCGCCGCGCTTTCGCATTTTGCGCTTAAAAAATAGATCCCGTCGCTTGCCAAAGCGCGCACTAGCGCAAACACGAATATGTCGCCCGCAAGCTTTACGTCAAAAAATTTAGGCGCGCCCTCGTGGTTTTTTCTAAAGATCGCATTGGTTTTTAGGCTTATGAGCGGCTTTTCGAAGGCTGCGAGCGCGATTTTGCTCTTTTCATCGCTCACAAAAATCCCATCCAGCGCGCCCACTCCCGCGGCTATCAAAAAATCGGCGCTAAAATCCACGTCCGCTTTGAGCGTGAAAGTTGCGCCGCCGCGCTTAATCTGCACCTGCCTGGCATGAAATAAGTTTATGCGGCAAAACTCTAGTAAGCGGGCAAAATTCTCCCTGTTTACCGCTTCAAATTTTCCCTCATGAAGCACGCTAGCGCCGCTTATTACTCCGAATTCGTTTTGAGACGGCTCGGCGCGAGCGAGGTATTCCTTTATCACTCGCGGGGTAAAGTTATTAAATTTAGCCTGACTGGCTGCGTTTGAAATTTCATCCTCTAAAAATTTGCTTAAATCGCCCAAGGAGGCATCTTCAAATGTGCCGTTAAATTTCAGCGCTTTCGCTTCGGCGCCGCCCTCATCCACCACGCGCACGGAGGATTTTGCCAAAAATATGGAGTTTGGAATCAGCGGCATCGCCTCGTCGCTAAATTTTAAAATTTCATCCTCACTGCCGCGCACGAAAAGGCTTATTAGACTCGCCTCTTTTTTCAGGCAAAACTCAAGTGCACTTTTGCGAGCATAAAACAGCAAGAAGTGCGCTATCAGCGCGTTTTCATTAAGGTAGTTAAACTCATATGCTACTATCATCTCGCCCCTTTTTTGCAAATCGATCCGCTATATCTTGGGCGCTGAGATCGGCGATTTTTTCATGCGCGAAACCAAGATCCAATAGGTACTTAAGCGCCGTTTTTTCCATGATTTTTGAGGACTCTAAAATCGCGGAGCTTAGCTTAAAGCTTGCTTCCTCAATGCGCTGCGGCACGACCGCTAGAATTTTAACGTGAGGCAGATCGCCGCAAAGATCCATCATCTGCAGGGTTTGAAGCATTTCGATCTCGTGCGCCGAGCCGCTCCAGCTGATCTGCTTAGGCATCGCGTCGTAGTCGAAAAAATACACCTCGCCGCCCTTTGCGCCCTCCGCGTCTATGCAATCGACGAGCAAAATTTCATCAAATTCCGCCATCGTAGGCGTAAGAAAGCTAGCCAGCGTCCCACCGTCGATAAAGCGGATCTGATCCGCGCTGTTGCTCGATGCGGCGGAATTTTCGGTAATAAGATCCGCATTAATAGAGCTTTGCGCTGCGGAATTTATTGCTAAATTTTGCGAAGTAAAATTTGAAGCTGAATCCTGCTTTGCGGAATGTTCTGAAGTAGAATTTCGGTTTGAATTTACTGCTGGGAAATTTTGCTTAAAGATAGAATTCTCATCCGCAAAATTTTGCAAGGAGTCGCGCTCTATGGAATTTTGCGAGGTAGAATTTTGTATCGCAGAGACTTGGGCGGAATTTTGCATAAAATTCTGCGCCGCGAAATCCTCGCCCGCCATAGAATTTCGTGCAGCGGCTTTAGGATAAAATTTATAGTTCTGCGCGAGCGCGCGGACGAAGTGTACGCCTATGCCCTCGTCCGCGTAGATGACGTTGCCGATACCCAGTACCAGCACCCTCAAGCGTGCTCTTCCTTTTTAAATTTATAGCCGCTTACGATCGCATCCATCGCGCCGTCCCTGCCCTTGACGGCGTTAAAGACCGCCATATAGACGTGGATCGGCACGAAGATTATGATGATATTCATGCAAAGATGATGTATCATTCGCACTTCGCTTAGACCGCCCATCGCAGCTTCCAGCGGGCGCAAGAGACCGTATAGCGCGCCACCGAGCCCTTCGTGATAGACATGCACATATAAGATCATACCCGTTAGGCAGATCACGAATAGCACTAGATAAAAGCCCAGATAGGAGATGAACTGTAGCGGGTTATAAACGCCGCGAAGATGCGGGTGCTCGCCCAAAAAGATATAGTATTTGATCTGAGCTATCCAGACGCGCGGGCTAAAAAAATCCTTGATGCTTAAAAGCTCTTTTCTGCTCTTTTTATCGAAAAAGAAAAGATAAGTTTTAAAGATCGCCGCGCCGATCATCGCAAAGCCGAAGATCAGATGCACGAATCTAAATTTAGCCTGCATGAAAAGCACCGGCTCGGGATTTATCTCGGGCGCGGTGAAAACAAAGGCGATGTAATATCCGGTGATCACCAAAATCGTAATGCAAAGCGCACGCAGCCAGTGCGTGAGCCTAAGACCGATTGAGAACTCGTATTCCGCAAATCTTTTTTTCATCGTTTATCCTTTGCTGGGATCTACCCTATAGCAGCCAAGCTCCGCTCCTTTGGCGTCCATTACGTGCACGGCGCAGGCGATGCAAGGATCGTAAGAGTGGATGCGGCGGATAATCTCTAGCGGCTTGGAAAGATCGGCAAGTTTAAGCCCGATCAAGCAGGATTCGTAAGCGCCCATAGCGCCGTCTTTATCCTTCGGAGTGGCGTTCCAAGTAGAAGGTACGACCGCCTGCCAGTTTTTGATGACGCCCTTTTCGATCCTGCACCAGTGGCTAAGTGCGCCGCGCGGCACGTGACCGATATAGCGACCTTTGTACTCTTTGGAGTTATCAATTACATATTTTGCGCAGGTCTGCGTATCGCCGCTTTTGATGTTTTCGATCAAATTTTCTAGCGCAATCAGTCCGTTGTCGGCTACGACTTTAGCCTCGATCATACGACACGCCGTTCGTCCAAGCGTCGAAAATACCGCCTCAAGCGGCAAGCCGGCGTCTTTTAGGAATTGATCCACGACTTTTACTACGCGCTCATTTTTCTTGGCGTAATTTACCACGATATTTGCAAGAGGCCCTACCTGAAGCGGTTTGCCGTCGTATCGCGGAGCCTTAATCCAGGTGTATTTGCCCTGGGTATCGAGCACCTTCGTATGCGCTTCTTTGCCGTGCGCGTCGATGCTCTGTCCGTCCTGAAGGCCCGTATAATTCGGCTCTTGCTCGCCGTCGTAAGGATGAAGCGGCGCATCGTTTTTATACCACGCATGCGTTGCCTCCTCGGTAATCTTGTTCTCATCAAGCTCCAAAACCTTGCTAATATCGCCGTTCATAATCATGCCGCTTTGAAATAGCCATTCGTTCTTTGAAAGCTGAAATTCTTGATGAGTCCATAAATTTGCCACACCGATATCGTTTAGCACGCTAGGCTCGTTGCCGTAAGCCTTCGCAGCCATTACGAGATCAGGATAGTAGGCGCGATTTACAAAGTCTGCGATCTCTTTAAATTTAGACATATATTCGCCCAGTCTCGCAGGACTTAGGATATCCATCACGCAGGTGACGCCGCCTACGGTGAGGCTTTGCGGATGAGGCTGCTTTGCACCGAATATCGCCATCATCTGAGCCGCCGTGCGCTGAATGCGCAAACACTCAAGATAGTGTGAAAGAGCGATTAAATTTTGCTCCGGGCTAAGCTTATGTTGGGTGGCCGAAGTAGGCATTGGCAAAAGGCCCCAAAGCGCCTTTCTTAACAAAAGCGCCCACGCGATCTTGCACCTCTTTTAGTTTATCTGCGCCGCACGCATAAGGGGTATCGCAGTATTTAAACGCCTCCTCGCTTGCTTTTTTAGGATCGGCGCTAAGAGCGCTTACGACATCCACGAAATCAAGCCCGTGGAGTTGATAAAAATGCACCGGATGATCGTGCAAAAATAGCGCGTTAGCCATCAGCGTGCGCGTTAGCAAGGCATTTAGCGGCGGAGTTATGCCAAGGGCGTTTTCTACCGCGACGATGCCCGCTTTGTAGTGCGAGAAGGTGCAGACGCCGCAAATTCTTTGCATAAAAAATCCCGCGTCGCGCGGATCTCTATTTTTTACTATGGTCTCAAGCCCGCGCCATAAAGTGGAGCTGCTATAGGCCTCGCGGATGACGTTTTCGTCGTCCACTACGACCTCTATTCTTAAATGTCCCTCTATTCTGGTTATCGGATCTATTACGATTCTTTGCGACATGATTATTCCCCTTTATCTTTCTTAAATGACGCAATCGCCGCGTGTGCCGCTACCGCAACACCCGTGATCGCTAAAATTCCGACACCTATCTTATCTGCGGTAGCATCAGCGCCTAGCCCGCCAAAAACGCTTTCGTAAAGGCGATCCGCCAAAGGCTCCTCAAAAGGCCCCATATGATCCCAAAAATCAGGCTCTGAGCAGCCTATGCAGCCGTGACCCGCTTGTACCGGCCAGCTAGTGTGGGAGTTGAAACGCTCGCGCGAGCAGTTGTTAAACGTATAAGGACCCTTGCAGCCTACTTTATAAAGGCAGTATCCGTCCTTCGCACCCGCATCTCCGAAGCTTTCTACAAACTCGCCCGCATCGAAATGTCCGCGGCGCTCGCACAGATCATGTATTCGTAGCCCGTAAGCCCATTTAGGCCTATTATAAACGTCTAGGCTCGGAAGCGTGCCGAAAAGGATGAAATTTAGCACGTTGCCGACGATATTTTTTTCATTCGGTGGACAGCCTGGGATGTTGACGACAGGCTTACTTATGATCTTTTCTAGACCTACTGCGCCGGTCGGATTCGGAGCTGCGGCTTGGATACCGCCGAAGCTCGAACAGGTACCGATCGCAAATATTGCTGCAGCGCCTTCGGCCGCGTCTTTGCAGTGTTGAGCTCCGCTCTTGCCCTCAGGACCCACGGTTAGGAAAAATTCATTCTTGCCGCTTGGGATTCCGCCCTCGACCATTAAGATATAGCGCCCCTTGTATTTTTCGATCGCACCCTCTAAATTTTCCTCGGCTTGCCAGCCTGCGGCAGCCATTATTGTCTCGTGATATTCAAGGCTGATGTAATCAAATATTAGGCTGTCGATGCTAGGCGTCTCGGTGCGTAGCAAGCTCTCGCTACAGCCCGTGCACTCCGCCATATGAAGCCAGATTACCGGCAGGCGATCCGCAAGCTCCGCAGCTCGCGCCACGCTCGGTGCAAATGCGGCCGGAAGACCAAGCATCGCGGTCATCGCTCCGCTCCATTTCATAAAATCACGACGCGAAAAACCTTTGCTCTTAAGCCTTTCTTGTATGTTTTCCTCCACTTTTATTCGCGGCAAACGCTCAACGGCATCAAGTCTAGCCGAAATTTGAGCTAAATCAACCATAATGTCCTCCTGAAATTTAGGATATTTTTAAATGGCATTCTATCAAAATTTAGAATTCATGCACCTTAAATTTCGTTAGATTTAATTAAAATTTTATATTTATTCATCGTCTAGCAGGTTTTAAATTTGAAAATAAAAGGCGGATTAAAATTTAGCGCGGCGGACGAAACGTTAACCTTTTCCGTGGACGGAGTAGCCTTTGCTCGTGATGGTGCAGGCGGTGAAAACATTAAATTTTTTATGAAGCATTAAATTTCACGAAGCAGTGAAATTTTATCCAAGAATTTTATAGCGGCGAAAAGTAGTTCAAGATAAAGCAGGCGTAGGTTGGATGATTTTGTGCGATACTAGCAGGCGAACTACTCGTGCGCCGCAGCGAAGTATTTTTGCAAAATCATCCGTTAATCTTTAGAAAATTTTAAAAGATCAGCTTACCAATCTCGTTGCATCTTGGATATTGATGTTTAGTCCAAGCTGCTCGTTGCTTAGCCCAAGTGCAAGTCCCACAAGCTGAGATAGGTGGATGATTGGTTTTCTTGCCTTTGAGTTCATCGCTTCTTGGTATCGCTCCTGATAGATATCTAGCTGCATCTGGCATAGCGGACAAGGGGTAACTACGACGTCCGCTCCGTTTTCGCCCGCATTATTTACGATCTCGCTTGACATCTTTTGAACAGACTTTACCGCAGGATAGCTAGCGTGAAAGCCGCAGCAATCAAGGCGCTTTTCAAAAGGCACTATCTGAGCACCAAGTGCGCTAACTACCGCTTCAAAGCTTTTCGGATTGGTCGAGCTCTCCTTCTTAAGCTCGCGCTCCGGTCTTAATGAGTGGCAGCCGTAAAATAGCGCTACTTTTAAATTTGAAAGCGGCCTCGTGACCTTGGCTTTTAGAGTGTCTAAATTCTGATATAGCACCCAAAGCAGGCTCGTTATCTCGGTGCTTCCCTGATACTGCATACCGCCCTCTTTCAAAAAGGTATTGATATAGCTTTTAGCACCCTTATCGAGAGTAAGTTTAGCCTTAGTTAGAGTTAGCATACAGGTGGAGCAGGTAGTTAGCAGAGGCATATTCATACCCTCGGCGAGCGCGATGTTTCTGGCATTAGCTACTAGGCTTGCCATAGGATCGACGCATTGAGCTTGGCTAGCCCCGCAGCAGCTCCAGCCTTTTATCTCATGAAGTTTAATACCCAGCACCGGAGCGATCGCTTCAAGTGAAATTTTAGATTCCTTTGCGGCTTGACTTAAAACGCAACCCGGGAAAAATGCAAATTCGTTATTCATCCTCTCCTCCTTATTCTATCTCGCCGCTAGCCTGAGCCTTGCGTGCGGCCTCTATCATCTTAACGAGCTGCGCATGACCCTCGATCTCCTCTTCGCCGAAAGCATGAAGCGGATTCATCTTGCCCGCAGCCATTAAGTTTGCCGCTACGTCCATCTTGCCCATATTCGCAAATACGCCTTCGCTTCTTAAGGCAAGCTTGATCTCGTTTAGCCTTCCGCTTCCTTCTACGATATCTAGCAGGAACGCCTCGGCATGACCAGGACCGCTTCCTGCGGTTAAGCCCTTTTTCATCGCTAGGGCGCGAAGTGCGGTGATATCGCTTTGGGCGCTTATGCCTTTAGGGCAGCGATCGGCGCACTCTTGGCAGTGCACGCATAACCATAATCCGTTTAGTACCGCAGGCTTTAGATGAGGCATAGCGTCCTCGCTTCTTGAATCAAACGCGGCGCGGTTAGCATGCGTGAAAACAAAGGGCTGCATATAATCGCTCGCATCGGCTCCAAGCTTATTGCATTCGCTAGCGCAGCAGCCGCAAAGTATGCAATCCCACTGCTTTTTGACGCGCTCCATCTGCTCCGGGCTTTGTTTACAGCCCTTCTCGGCGCTAAATTCTTTCTTAGGCGTAATGGTCGGTTTGATCTTTCTTAAATTTTCGATACTAGGTTCCCAATCCACTACTAGATCCGAGATCACTCGGAAATTATTTAGCGGCGAGATCGTAAAGCTATCCGGGTTTTCATACTCCGCAAGCAGAGCCTCCATCTTGGTATCACAGGCGAGATATGAGTGCCCGTTTACCCTCACGGCACAGGCTCCGCATATCGCCATACGGCACGCTGCGGTAAAATTTAAAGTGATGTCTAAATTTTGCTTAATAAATTGCAAAACTCCAAGCAGGGTCTTTCCTTTGATCTGCTCCAAACTTAACTCGTAAGCTTGCTTATAATTTTTGCTTCCGTCGAAGCGGTCTATGATAAATTTCATTGAGGTTTCCTTCCGTCAAGAGAGAATTCCGTAACGACAACCTCTTTGTAGCCCAAGCTTAGCTCGCCTGCATCGTTCATCGTCACGATACTGTGCTTTAAGAAATTTTTATCGTCGCGCTTAGGATAATCCTCTCTGGTATGCGCGCCGCGGCTTTCCAGCCTCTTTTGCGCAGCCAAACACGCACAGCGCGCAAGCAGGATCAAATTTCCAAGCTCAACATAGTCGGTAAATGCGGTATTCATAACCGGATTTGCATCCGCAACGTGCAGCTCGTCGTAGCGCGCTTTAATGCCCTCTAAATTTTGCGAAAGCAGATCGAGCTTCTCGCCTGTTCTAAAGATACCCATATTGTCCCAAAGCTGCGCGCCTAGCTCTTCGCGTAACTCATACATCTCGTTTGCCTTGCCCGAGCCGTTTGCGATCTGCTTAAATTTAGCCTGCCATTTTTGCGCGAGCTCGCTCGCTCTTTTACCGTCACCAAAACCGCTTTGTTTTGCAGCATAATCCGCTGCGCCGAGCCCTGCAAGCTTGCCCGTTACAACGGCGTCGGTTAAAGAATTTCCGCCTAAGCGGTTTGCGCCGTGAATCGAGATACAAGATGCTTCGCCCGCGGTATAAAGCCCTGAAATTTTAGTGCTCATATCGTCAAATTTAGACACTTCAATACCGCCCATCGAGTAGTGTGCGGTAGGACGAATCGGAATCGGCTCCTCGATCAGATCGATGCCCTCAAACAAAATAGCGGTGTGTCTGATCTTAGGAAGGGCTTTTAAAATTTTATCTTTTCCGAGATGTCTTACGTCAAGAAGTACGTATGCGCCGAGCCCCTCGCCGTATCCCCTACCCTCGCGAATCTCGGTTTCGATCGCGCGAGCTACGACGTCGCGCGGCGCAAGCTCCATCTTTTCGTGGTAGTTTTTCATAAAGCGCTCGCCTTTATTGTTGAGCAGATATCCGCCCTCGCCTCGCGCAGCTTCGGTAATGAGCGCGCCGCCGCTTTTGATGCCTGTGGGATGAAACTGCACCATCTCGGGATCGCTAAATCCAAGCCCCGCGCGAAGTGCTGCAGCGATACCGTCGCCGGTGGCGATATAAGGTACCGAGGTGCGGTTGTAAAACATTCTCGTATATCCGCCCGTAGCGATTACCAAGGCTTTGCAAAGTACGGGATAAAAATCGCCGGTTTGGATATTTCGAAGCACAACGCCCTCGCATTTGCCCTCAGGCGCGCTGATCTCAAGCAGCTCGTGATCGATTAAAAATTTCACGCCGTTGCTGACCGCATCGTCAAAACAGGCGTGCATCAAGATATGACCCGTCTTATCGGCGGAGTAGTTGCATCGTTTTTTAGACGCGCCGCCCATAAAGCGCTGCGCTACGCCGCCAGGAACGCCGCTCTCTTTGCCGTCCACGCCGCCGCTAGCATTTCTGGAAAACAGCGTGCCGATATAATCCATCTCGGCAATCGTAGGGCCCGCAAGTTCGCAAAATTTAATCGCAGCGTCCTGATCTACGAGATATGCGCCGCCCTTTACGGTGTCGTAGGCGTGAAGTTTGTATGAATCGCCGCCACTGAAGCTCGTAACGCCGTTGATACCGCCTTCCGCCATACAGGTAGCGTTACGCGAAGGCATCATCTTCGTAGCTACGACGACGCTGAGATTTGGATTGCTCTTTCTTACCGCTACGGCTGCGCGCAAACCCGCGCCTCCCGAGCCGATAACGAGTACGTCCACACTAGGAAGGCCACCTTCGTTGCCGCCGTCTGCGCTTTTACTCTTGTCGGTATCCACGCAGCCGCTAAGGCTAAGCGCGCCGACGCCGATACAGGCCGATTTTAAGAAATCGCGTCTGTTGAAATTTGATTCACTCATTTTCCTCTCCATTTGAGAAATTCTTAGCTTAAGTTTAAAGTTCTAAACTAAAAACGTAATTTTAGTTTCATTTTTAACATAAGTCAAATATTATTTAGTGTATCATTTCATAAGAATTGAGTTATCAATTGGAGGGGCTAAATGAATTTGCATCGCATGGAGCTAGCATTAAAAGTAGCAGAATTCTGCAGCTTTACTAAGGCTGCGGAAGCACTTAAAATCCCGCAGCCGTCACTATCGCAGAGCATTTTATCGCTGGAACGTGAGCTTGGAACGCAGCTTTTTAACCGCACGAGCAATCCCATTTCGCTTACGCGCGCGGGAAAAATTTACGCTAGTAAAGCCAAAGTCATTTTTGACGCCATAAACGACCTAAAAAGCGATATTTCTGAAATAAGCGGCGTAAAAAATGATAAAATTCGCATCGGCTTTTCGCAAAACGGCTATAATCTACTGCCGTCGCTACTGCCGATGTTTTGCAAGAAATTTAAGGATTCGGATCTGCAAATCACGCAATTTTCTTCTGCGCTTAGCATTCGTGAAATGCTACTTCAGGGTGATCTTGATGTCGGTATGCTGATACTTCCCATCGATATGAGTGGGCTTGACGGGGTTAAAATTCTAACGCAAAAAACCTATGTCGCTCTAAGCTCCACCCATCCGCTCTCGCTTGAGTTTAAAAACGAATCTGTTCCCAAAATTGACATTTCGCACTTAAAAGAGGAAAGATTCATCCTGCCTAATCAAAGCCTAAGAAGCGCCGAGCAGATAGATGAGTTCTTTGCCGCTGCGGGCTTTGTGCCGAAAGTGCTATGTCGTACGGAGACCTTTGATATCGCCAATGCTATCGTCGCAAGCGGCGCAGGAGCGTGCTTTAGCATACCGCAGATGATAAAAGAAGATAAGGCAAGCAGGATAAAACTCTTTGACGTAGGCGCGCGCGAGCTCGATAATACGCTGATAATTGCCTACAAAAAAGGCAAACGTCTAAACCATCTAGCGCAGGCATTTATCAAAACTGCACGTAAAATTTCTAATGAAATTTAAAATTCATAACTCGCAACGATAAATGAGAGATTGAGTTTTTGCAGCACTTTGTCTCTACATTAGCTTTTGCATAAAAATTTTTAGAGTAGATTTTGCTCAAACTTGGGATGAAATTTCAAACTAAGCTTAAATTATAATTTTGCCAATAAAATTTTTTGTTGCTAAAATTTTACTCACAATTTACAACGGAATTTAGCGCGAAATTCTAATTTTTCACTCCGCCTAAAATATCCAAATCCTTGTTATACACCTTGGTATCTACTTCAAAAATTCCAAGCAGCGTATGAAAAAGATTATCGTGCGAAAAAGCGTCATCCTTGTGCGATTTAAGCGCGCTTAGATCGTATCTTTCGCGCATTTTTCCCTCACCTAGCCAAACGATAGCGCCGATATGCTTTTGCGCCTCTGGAGCGAAAAGATAGGGCATGCCGTGCAGATAAACGCCGCCCTCGCCGAGGCTCTCGCCGTGATCGCTCATATAGATCATCGCCGTTTCGTGCGTCTTAGAATACGGCTTTAAAAAATTTATAACCTTGCTTAAAAAATAATCCGTGTATAAAATCGCGTTATCGTAGGCGTTTGAAATTTCTTGCTGCGAGCAGTTTTCAAGCTCGTTATCGCGGCAAACGGGGCTAAATTTTTCAAATTCTTTCTTATAGCGCTTGAAATACGCAGGCCCGTGATTGCCCATCTGATGCAGCACGATTAATACGTCTTTGCCCGCGTTTTCGGAGACAAATTTATCAAGCCCCGCAAGCATCCCCTCGTCCCTGCACTCTACGTCGCAGATCGGATTATTTTGCGGAATTTTA
>NZ_CALBWL010000056.1 GCF_937973075.1 uncultured Campylobacter sp. | reverse complement strand
TTAGTAATAGATAAGAATGTTTTTAAAATTTATGAGGCTAAATTTAGATCTTTTGATTCAAAGGATATTTTTATTTTTGACGCGATCGAAGAAAACAAAACCTATAAATCTGTTTGTGAAATTTATGATTTTTTAATCGGCAAGGCCGCCAAGAGGAATTTGACATTTGTATCCATAGGCGGCGGTATAACGCAAGATGTAAGCGGATTTGTCGCATCTACCTTGTATAGGGGGTTGAAGTGGATTTTTATACCGACTACTTTTTTAGCGATAACAGATAGTTGTATCGGTAGTAAAACCTCATTAAATTATGGTAGTTACAAAAATTTGATAGGCACATTCTATCCGCCACAAAAAATTTATATTAATACCGATTTTTTAGATACTTTGACTGAGCTGGATTTTTATAGCGGACTTGGTGAGTGTATAAAATTTCAATTAATGCAGGAAATTTATCCAAAAAATTTTGATCTTATCTCAGAGACAATAAGAAATTTAGCTACTAAAAAAGAATGTCGTGTTTCTGTTGTAAAGGAAAATATGAAAATAAAATTTGGTTATATGTTGGGGGACGAATTCGATCTTGGCAGAAGAAATATGTTGAATTATGGCCATTGTTTTGGACATGCGCTTGAGACTTCATCGAAATATTTCGTTCCGCATGGTATTGCCGTCACGATAGGTATCATTTTTGCCAACGCTATAGCTTTAACGCGAAAGCTGATTAATAGCGATTTATTTGATTATATAAATAAAAATATCTTGTTGCCGTACATTCCTTTAAAATTATGCGAGGAGCATATGAGTGTAAACATTTTGCTACAAGCTATGAAAAACGATAAAAAACGGATAGGTAATTTTCTAACCGTGGTAATCCCAGATAGCGAGTTTAAGATGACGAAAGTTGCAGACGTAACGGATGAAGAATTTTTTACGGCGCTTGATATAACAAAGTCTATTTTAATAAAGGAGTAGTTATGAATACTTTAGAATACGAGATGATCGAAATTTTAAAAAGGCTCAAGAATGATTACGGCGTTTTTGAAATCAAAGCGGAATATGAAAATGAGGGCAGCAGACAGGAGGAACTTTGTAGACTAAAAGATATTACCTCTAAAGTTGGGCTTCCTATTATTATGAAAATCGGAGGCGTCGAAGCGGTAACCGATATATATAACGCTATTACTCTAGGTGTAAATGGTATCATAGCGCCGATGGCAGAAACAAAATTTGCCGTTAGTAAATTTTTGGGAGCTATAAACACTTTTGTTGCTGAGGATAATCGCAATGACATAGAATTTGCGATTAATGTAGAAACTATAACCTGCTATGATAATTTTGATGATATTCTATCCTTGCCTAATATAAATACTCTTTCTGGCGTAACAATCGGAAGAGTCGATTTTACAAGTTCGATGGGTAAAGATAGAAGCTTTGCAGATAGCGATGAAATGCTAAAACATTGTGAAAATATTTTTACTAAAGCGAGAGCTAAGGGATTAAAATGCGGTTTAGGTGGAGCCATATCCGCGAAGTCATGCGATTTTATTAAATATCTCATTTCTAAAGGACTACTTGATAAATACGAAACGCGAAAGATCGTATATTGCAAAGATGCTGTAAACAATATGGAAGCCGGAATTTTAGCTGGCGTTGAATTTGAATTAGCTTGGCTTAAGAGCAAGCGTAGGTATTATCACAGAATCAAGTCCGAGGACGAGAAAAGAATCGAAATGCTTGAAAAAAGGCTAAGTAACAGATGAATCTTTTCATCACGGGCGGTGGCGGTTTTATTGGATCGCATCTAAAAAAACGTCTTGCGCTAAACGGTAATTTTAATGTTTTCGCTCCAAAAAGTAGCGAGCTAAATTTGACTGACGAAATCGCAGTTGACGATTTTATCCGTGCGCATAAAATCGATGCTATCGTTCATCTAGCCAATCGTGGCGGCGGTCGTGATACGCTGGATATGACAAATGTGACTGAGTATAATTTGCGGATTTTTTTCAATATTGCTAAGCAAAAAAATAAGGTTACAAAGATCATATCGTTTGGAAGCGGTGCAGAGTACGGTAAGCACAAGCCGATAATAAATGCTCGCGAGGATGATTATAAAAAGGCGCTTCCGCTTGATGAATACGGTTTTTACAAAGCTATCACGTCGCATTATATCGAGGATTGCGCGAATAATATTATCCAGCTTCGTTTGTTTGGAATTTACGGCGAGATGGAGAATTACCGCTATAAATTTATTACAAATGCCGTAGTAAAAAACCTACTGCACCTACCCATCGCAATCAATCAAAACGTATTTTTTGATTATATGTATGTCGATGACCTGTTAAACGTAGTGGAATTTTATATAGAAAATGACGCGCAACATAAAATTTACAACGCAAGCAGCGGGACAAAAATCGATCTACTCGGCTTGGCTGCGCTAGTAAATGAAGCGAGCGATTTTAAATCGGAGATAATCGTGCTAAATAAAGGGCTAAATAACGAATACACTTCCGACAATAGCCTATTAAAATCCGAAATGAAAGATAAATTCAAGCTTACGCCGCATGCGGAAGCGATCGGTAAAATTTATAAATATTTTAAGCAAAATTTTACTAGCTTAGACTTAGAGACAGTCAAAAAAGACCCATATTTGGGAAAAATCAATGAAATTTGGAAAGGCAAAAAATGACGCCGCAAGAATTAAAGCAAGAAATTTTAGAAAAGACGAAAGAGTATTATAGGCTAGTTCATGAGCCGGCGCAGAGAGCTAAATTTGAACCCGGCAAAAGTCGCTTAAATTACGCAGGTAGAGTCTTTGACGAGCGCGAAATGATAAATTTAGTAGATAGTTCGCTTGATTTCTGGCTCACATATGGCACATATTCTAAAAAATTTGAAAAAGAATTTGCCAAAATGCTTGGCGTAAAATGGGCATTTTTGGTAAATAGCGGAAGCAGCGCAAATCTACTTGCATTTTTTGCACTTACCTCGCCACTTCTAAAAAAGCGCCGCATAAAAAAGGGCGACGAAGTCATAACAGTAGCGGCAGGCTTTCCCACGACGGTTGCGCCTATCGTGCAATACGGTGCCGTTCCTGTTTTTGTCGATATGGAGCTTGAGTATTTTAACATAGACCATACGAAACTTGAGCTTGCGCTTAGTCAAAAAACAAAAGCCGTCATGGTAGCTCACACCCTGGGAAATCCTTTTAATATAAAAGCCGTGAAGGAATTTTGTGATAAGCACGGTTTGTGGCTTATCGAGGATAACTGCGACGCGCTGGGTTCTCTGTATGACGGTAAGCCGACCGGCACATGGGGGGATATAGGCACAAGCAGCTTCTACCCGCCTCATCATATGACGATGGGTGAGGGCGGCGCCACATACACAAACAATCCGCTGCTTAAAAAAATTATGCTAAGTATGCGTGATTGGGGACGCGATTGCTGGTGTGAGAGCGGCGTAGATAATACCTGTGGCAGGCGCTTTTCGCAAAAATTTGGTGAGCTACCGCTCGGGTACGATCATAAATACGTTTATTCGCACTTCGGATTTAATTTAAAAGCCTCCGATATGCAAGCTGCCGTGGGATGCGCTCAGATAGATAAATTTTCTAGCTTCGTGCAGCATCGTAGGCAAAATTTTAAAAAGCTTTATGACGGGCTGAAAGCTATAAAGGAGCTTATTTTAGTTAAAGCTCAGCCGCATTCCGAGCCTAGTTGGTTCGGCTTTATGATGACGGTTGCAGACGGGGCAAAATTTAGTAGAAATGAGCTTAGCGAGCATCTAGAGAAGGCGGGTGTGCAAACAAGAAATTTATTTGCGGGCAATATGATCAAGCATCCGCTATTTGCAGAGCTAAAACTCGGAGAGGATTATAAAATTTCAGGAGAGCTAAAAAATACCGATAAAATAATGAGCGATAGTTTTTGGGTCGGCGTATATCCCGGTATGAGTGATGAGAAGATAGAATACATCATAAAAGTAATTAAAGAATTTATATCAGCAAAAAGCTAAAATATAAATCAATTAAGTAGTAGAATTTAGAAAGAGAAATATATGTCAAATAAAGCCGTCTTAAAACTATCTTTGTTATTTTGCATTGCTATATGTTTGATTTACAAAATAGGAAAAAAGATTTTTATTGCTTACGTTGATCCTACTGAAGATAAATACAATTATTTTAAATGGGTTTACTATTTTATGAATCACGAAAAGATATTTATATTTAATTTTTATCTATTTTATATCTTTATTATCTCTGCTTTCTTTTCCTTAGTTCTATGGTATAAAATTTATAAAGATAACGTCCATGAATAGCGTCTTGCTTAAAATAAAAGATTTTAATTTTTATCCTTATGCTAAATTAGCCATAGCGGTTTTAATCATTATACAAATTTCATTTTACTTTTATGGTATTTTTTCGGATTTTAAGCTTGCAAACGAATTTAGATATATAGATGAGCAGACGATATTGGATGGTAATAAAATAGTTTCAAATGATCAATATATTACAGAAAACCTGTGCTTTGACCCCAATAATATAAATTATAAATTCAATTCATACGACAATGTCTTTTTATCTGGTAAAAATGGATTTAGTTTTTATAATAACCCAAAGTTTTTGATTTTTGATCCTTATTATAGGCATATTAGCGCAGATACTTTTAAAAAATTTGGAACCCATATAGAAAATATAGGCTATAATAAAGACTTTAATCTTACTTATTATGTAGCTAGAGAGACAAATAGCACAAATAGCACAAATAGATACGGTTTAGATGTATTTTCGAATTCTTATCCTATGTTTGGTGCAGATACTCTAAGTAAGCTTAAAGAAAAAACCGACTTTATAGCATATAATATTTTTGAACAAAATATGCAGATTCTTAGTAGGTATTATTGGGAAGAAACCCCATTTATGTTAAATCCTATAAATGAGCTAGATCTAGATAGAGATAAATCGGAAATTTTTTCTCAATATGGATTTTTAAGTCTATATCCTATTAAATTTATAATGGAACAGCTTGGAGGCATAAGCGTTAGTAATTTTGAAAAGACGAAAAATATAGTATGTATGATCTATTATATCATAGCGATAAGTTTTATATTTTTATTTTTTAAAAATGACTTGATAAGGCTTATTTTTATTTTATTGTTAGGCATTAGATTTTTTTCGGTTACATACTATTCCTATCATTACGCACCTACATTTTTTGATACAAGACACTTTTTTGACTTAATTATAGTTCTATTTTTATTTTATGCTACGAAATTTCAGAATTTAAGTGCTATATTTAAAATAATATGTATATTTCTAGCGTTGCTTTCCATTTTGATGGCTAATGATTTTGGTCTATATATTTTTATATCACTTTTAGGTACACTTATTGTAGAATATGGAATAATTGCTGTAAAAAATAGAAAACTCGTAAATGCCGAAAAAATATTTTTTATACTCATTTATACCATTTTGGGGACAATAATATATATAAAATATCCATTTATGAAAAATCCATCAATAAAATACTTTTTAGATGGTTTTTACTCTTTTAATATTCCTTCTGCTTTATTGCTCGCGGTATTGTCGGTGATATTTATTCAATGGCTATTATTTATATTTTTTTATAAGAAATTGCAAGATAGTAAATATTTATTAAGCTATTTATTTTTACTATTTTAT
>NZ_CALBWL010000055.1 GCF_937973075.1 uncultured Campylobacter sp. | reverse complement strand
TGATGATACTATCCGTTACTCGGACGGGGAAAGTAGGTCGCTGCAGGCTTTGTTAAAATTACATAACTTTCCATACAATTTTCAATTTAAATTCTATTCCGGTGTCTTTGGCTTATCGCTTTTTTAGCCAATAAATATTGCTTGATAAATTTAAAATTCTATAGCCTTCTTAGAATTTTAGAACCTTCCGCAAATACAAATTTTAAATCTAGCCCTCCAATCAATACAAAATCTCAAAACTCTGCATTAAATTTAACTTATATTGAGTGAAAAATGATACGGATTGAAATTTTTCTATAATACTTGCTTGTTCGTATTGTTTTTCCATGCTATCCTGTTGCGTTTGCTTTTTAACTTCTATGGCGCGATCTTTATTTCTAACCTATACGAGCCTCATTTATGATTTATACGTTTATTCGTTTTTAATACATTGCCGCGTTTTTATATCTAAATTATAAAGCCGCCGGCAACTTATAAGGCTTTCGAATGATTTAAACTAGATGCCAAATAAAGCTTGGCAAGCATTGTTAATTAATATAATGAAATGTCCCATAAGCGGATAAAACCCTATTAAAAATCAAGCCCAGAAAAGCATGCCACACAAAAGCAAGCTTATTGATGCGGCTAAATTTTATGAAGATTGCTCGTTTAGCTTTGCACGTAAAGTATCCGTGCTTTTCACAGCACCAGTATCCCGTCGCCATATGCGTATAGTCTCGCACGTAAAAAGTCTCCGTGCGCGGTAAGGTAGGACTAAATTTCATAAATATCGCCGCTTAGCCTTTTGCATGATTTAAATCCAAATCCCGTTTCAATGCTTGCGGTATTAAATTTAATATATCTAGCTTTATCCTTTTCGGTCTCCAAAGAGGAACAAAAAGGCGCTGTTAAATTTAATCTATCTAGCTTTATCGCCTATCCGCTTTTTAAGACCAAGCTAAAATTTAACGTATTTATTTAATAAAAGAGATTGGAGAACAGATAAAATTTCAATATATCTCTTAAATTTATCTCCCTTTAAGCCCGCTGCAAATATAATCCTTACCGTATTGTAAGGTAGCGTAATAGCTATATGGGCGGTATATCCATTCTAAAGCATAGATATGGGATAGGTATACAAAAGCCTCAATGCTAATAGACGTTTTATTTGGCAATACAGATATCTTAACCTAAAAGGACTTTTAATGAAAAACCTATTTAAATCCGCACTATTTCTATCGCTTCCTGCATTTATGCTAGCAGCAGTAAATTTAAACACTGCAAGTAAAGAGGAGCTTATGGCGCTTCCGGGCATCGGAGAAGCAAAAGCTCAGGCTATTATAGATTACCGCAAGGATAATAAATTTAAAGATATCGAGGATATCAAAAACATCAAAGGCATAGGCGATAAGAGATTTGAGCTTATTAAAGATGATCTTGCCGTAAGCGGACAAACAGATATAAGTGATCTAAAATCCGTAAAGCAAAAAGCAAGTAAAAAAGCTAAAGATACCGCCAAATCCTCTAAAGCTAAAGCAAACGCTAAATCAAAAAAGATGCAAGAGAAAATGGATGATAACATGGATAAAGCTATGAATGAGGATGGTAAAGTAAAAAGCTCTACGGCTAAGATCAAAGACGAAGCTAAAGAAGAGGGATCATCTAAGGCTAAAGGTAAGAGGGGCAAGAAGGGTAAGGGAGAGTAAATTCTTTAGCCTTAGCTTAAATTTACTAAATTTATAAGTCTAGCGCTTGCGACAAATGCATGATCTACGTAGCAAGCGTATAGATTTAGGCGGAGCTATGGAAGTGTGCAAGATTTCAATTCGCATCTTGCGTAATTAGCTTGTGATCGACTATACTGTAGATTTAGAAGTTTACAGTTTGATTTAAACTTGCGGATGCGATTTTATTTTATGGTACGGTGAGCCGATATTTTTTGGAATTTTAAGGTGGGAATTCCTGATTTCTCATAAATTTTAATCTCACTACTTTTAAGCAGAACTAAAATTACCCCAAAGACCGCCGAGCTACAGCAAGGTATCGGCAAATCGATTACCGGCACGTTTCAGGCAATGCCTAGAAATTGTGTAGGCTAAAGTCAAGCCATAAGAAATCATAGCGGTTTAGGGCGGCAATTTTGCAGAAACCGGCAGTAGGTTTATCTTACGACAAAGCGTATAGCGTAGCGGCTAAAAAGACCACAAGAGATAGATTTAAAGCAAATTTTACCCTATTTAAACGCTAGCATCATCACTCCCGCGCCGATTAGTGCTAGCGCGAGCCATTCGCGAAGACTCGGGCGCTCGCCTAAAAAGATCACGGCGATGATTACAACGAGTACCACGCTTAGCTTATCGATCGGTGCTACTTGATAGGCTTTGCCGATTTGTAGGGCTTTGAAATACGCTAGCCATGATGCACCCGTCGCCAGCCCACTTAGTATCAAAAATACCCAGTTGCGAGGGGTTAGGCTCGATAGCGGCTGCCAGGCTTTAGCGTAGCGTAGGAATGCGGCGAGGCAAAAGGCGATGATGATCGTGCGAATAAAAGTTGCGAAGTGAGAGTTGATGCCTTCAAGCCCGATTTTTGCAAATATCGCAGTCAGCGCCGCAAAGAGTGCTGATGCGCGCTAACCCAGCAAAAGAAGTTAGAGCTCCATCACGATCACGTTTGATTTAGACGATATTGCTAAATCTCGCTCGCGATTACTGCTAAATTCTACCCCGCATATATAGAAAAATCGCCAAAAGCGCATTCTCGCTTCGCCTAGCGCTAAGAGAGATCTGTTTAAATTCCACTTCGATGCTCCTCAAAAACAAATGCCAGCGACGCAAGCGCATCCATCGTCGTTTAAATTCCGCTCCGATGCCTTTCAAAAAAGCAAACTTTAAGCCCAAACCTACTACTCTAAAAGTTCAAATTTTACCAATGAAGGATACTGAATGAAAAATTTCATATTTTCTGCACTTTTGGCTCTTGGCATCGCAGGCTGCGCCGTAAACACCGCTCCGACGCCTGCAGGCAACTTACGCTCGCTCAAATCCGAGATCGTAAACTACACTCGCCAAAGCTCCACAGCTTACGTCTATACGTTCAAAGACCTATCCAGCGGCGAGCTCTACACCGCTCGCGCAAGCAGATATTATGCGGCTGCGGGAGATACTGCCTACATAAGTACCGCTTCAGGCGCTATCACTGATATGCGAATCATCTCGCGCAAAGCGGGTTCCGTTGCTCCGCGCGCTTATGATATCGGTAAAATCGAGACCAAACAAATGCATAAAAACGACGCTATTGCTGTACCGGAGAGCGAAAATATTAGCTTTTAATCCCACGCGATTTTTAGCCGCTGTGCCTTTGAAGGTAAGTGCGCCTGCTTTTAATTTGAGATAAACGTTTTTGTGTTTGCTCTCTACTCTTATGAAGGCAATAGTTTCTGTACTTAATCATGGCGGGCTGGCGCGATTTGCTTGCGCTTTAAAGTCCGCTGATTCTTTATGCGATTGCCTGCATAAATTTTATATTTTATAAGTTGTGGAATTTTGTATTTCACGAAATTCTGCGCTGCACATCTTACTTATATGGCTAGGTTAGCATTTCCTATTCGCTTGCTTTCACGCTTAAAATTCCTTGCTGCATAGTGCCATTTTGTCCGTAAATTTTATATTTATAGAAATACAGCCACGCTAAAATTTTAATTCGTGCAATTCTTATAAATTTTCTTTCTCGCGGTTTTTTGCGTACTGCTCGTTTTTAGTGCAGTATTCCCCGCTGATAAGATGTCGCGTAGATATTTTTAAAACCCACGCTTTGCAAATTTTGTGTCTTGAAATTTCATTCATAAAATTTTGTATCGTAAAATTTTATCAAATTTTTCCCGCAAGAAAGAGGTGTTGCCGTCTGTTTACCGCAGCCTGATATAATCCCCACATCGAAATTAGAACTCCTTTCAATAATCGGCGAGGCCTGTGTGGGTCTCGCTTTTTTTATGCCCGTTAAATTTGGATTTTCGGTAAATGCTCGGTAACAATTTGGTAAAATTTTAGTATTTTTCAGCCTATTTTAAGCATATAATTTGTCATTTTGTGCTACTATTGCGCTTACAAACTTTTAAAGGAGTTCAAAATGAAACTAGTTAAACTTAGTTTAGCGGCAGCAGTCGCTGCAGGTGCTCTTGCTATGAGTGCAAGTGCTGTTCCGTTAGAGGAAGCTATCAAGGACGTGGATCTAAACGGATACGCTCGTATGCGATATACCCACGATCACCTTAAAAATGAAACAAATAGCAATAAGGGCGTTTGGGAATTTAAATCCGAAGTAGATTTCAAAGCTAAAATCGATGATAACTTCTTTGGTGTAGTGGGCGTTAGGTTCTTAGATAGAGATAATGGCGAGTCACTTTCTTCTTCAAATAGCCAATATCACGGTGCACAAAATCCAAGCGACAAAGATTCTGATTTCGATATCGCTAAAGCTTATTTAGGATACACTATCGGCGGTACCACTATTGCAGTCGGTCGCCAGGGCATAGGTTCGTTCTTTACCGATGATATGTATGGAGACGGTGTTAAAATTACTAGCACTGATATCGAGGGCTTGACAATTAGCGGCTTTTGGATGGATTCTTTAGAGAATGATGGAGATATTTCAAGCCTTGATTGGGGCGCAGCGGTAGATAATAAACTAACTACTGATCATAATCTATACGGTATAGGATTTATGGGCTCATACGATCCGGTATCTTTCCAGCTATGGTATAATGCTCTAGAGGACGTAGCACAGCTTTTCGCCGCAGAGTTAGCTCTAAACTTTGATATCTCTGATGATTTCAATCTCGGTGTAAAAGGTCAGTACGCATTCTCTGATTTTGACGGCGATTATAAAGATGCAGGTGCTAGTGATGCAGACTTCTGGGCGGCAGAGGCTAATGCTGGTTTCTTTGGCGTTGATTTAGCTGCAGGTTATTTAAAATTTGAACCTGATGATAAAGATAAAGTTTCTTTTGTATCTTTTGAAGATCAAGGCTCTTTCATTAGCCCGGGTGAAGAGTTGTTAGACTATAGAAACTTTAGTGGCGAAAATCACTACTGGTATGTAGTAGCAGGCTATACTATCCCTGATACTGGTATCAGAATCGGTGCCGATTACCTAGATGGTAAAGCAGATGGTGATAATGCATATGAGGTAGTAGGTAGAATTTCTTATAAATATAATGAAAAACTAAGCTTTAAAACTTGGTATTCTCACTATAAGATTGACGATGCTGCTGGCGGTCTTGATGAGAAAAAAGATCGCATCAGATTTGAGGCTAAATACAGCTTCTAATTATTTACCTTATACAGGTAAAATTAGGGCGAAGCTTTTGCTTCGCCCTTTTTAAATTCTAAATCAAGGTTTTCTATGAAAATTTTTAAAATTTCTTTTTTAGCATGTTTTTTTGCCTTTAGTTTAAATGCCGCGGATAAAGCAAGTGATGACACGTATGTATTCGAAGCCAAAGGTGAGTTTGCCAAAGAGCTAAAATCCCTGATCGAAAAGCATTCTAAAGATGAAAATGTAACCGTAAATATCTACAAAAATACCTCCAATGCCAAAGGCAACATTATAGGCGGTGGCACAAAAATAAATCGTAACATCAACTATATCAAGGAAAAAGGTAAGGTAATCTACGATGCTAACTGTGCTTCTTGCCACGGCTCAGAAGGACAGAAACGCGCCTATGGCAGCTCTCGTAAGCTAAAAGATCTAAGCGCGAAGGAGATTGCAATCGCGATCTCAAGCTACACCTCTGACGGGCAATATGGCAAAAAGATGAAGTATATTATGCAGCCTATCGCTGCCAAAACCACCGCTGAAGAAGTTGGCTATATCATCGGCTATCTAAAAGGCGACGATGAGTTCTTATATGATAGACCATCTCGTGCTAGCGGCAACACTGAAATTTCGACTGCTCCGAGTGAGCAGGGCTCGTATTTAAAATAAGGGGTATGCGATGAAAGTTGCTGTAGTTTTAGCTAACGGATTTGAGGAGCTCGAGGCGATAAGCATCATTGATATTTTAAGACGCGCGGATATTGATGCTCCAGCCGTGGGGTTAGAGAAAAAATGCGTTCGCGGTACGCACGGCATCGAGCTTGTGGCGGATGAAATTTTGGATGATATTAAGGTGTCTGAATTTTCTATGATCGTTTTGCCAGGGGGTTTGCCCGGTGCGGAGAATTTAGCCAAAAGCGAGAAGCTTGGTAAGATTCTACGTGACTTTGATGCAAATAATACAAAAATTGGCGCAATATGTGCTGCTCCGTGGGCGCTAGCTACCGCAGGTGTGCTAAAAAGCTCTTACACTTGCTATCCAGGCTTTGAAAATCAGATCGCTCACCCAGGCTATACAAATGCGGCGAATGTCGTAAAAGATCAAAATATAATGACTTCGAAGGGCCCTGCTACTGCGATGGAATTCGCGCTGCAAATCGTCCGCGAGCTAAAAGGCGAGCAGGTTTATTCCAAGCTAAAATCCGATTTGCTTTTTAAATAAAATTTCAAGTGAAGACCGATTCTAGCGCGCCTTATTTTGCCATTTGTAAAACGGGGCGTGCTGATTTTGCTGCGCCTGAGAATTACAAATTTTATCTTGCCCTACACGTATAAAATAGCCACAATATTTATTCTGAGTATCCGTAAACGACGAATGGAATTATCACAACCCAAATTCTAAATCGAAAAACGCAAAAGACCTTGTGCGTGACAGATGAAATTTTATTGGAGCTAGTTGCTATTAAAACCAAATATTAACATCACGACGGCGTGGAGCGCGAGTATGAAGGGATATATTCTAGGCGTGGGCTCTCAAGCAGAGATCCCCGAGCTGAATAAATTTCAGTGCGGCACCTTCGCGATGCACTCGCTAGCAGAAGCTAAACAGATCGCGCAAAACGTGCTAAATAAAGGAATCTGCGTGATTAAAAACGACGAGATCGCACTGGATCTAAATTTGATCAAATAGCGACGTCGATGTATCAAGAGGCAAAACGGCGCAGTTTTTGAAGGTTTCGTCGGTAAATCACAGACCTATCTGGAAGCATATAAGCTTGTAGCGCGCGACGAAAGCGTTATGTGGAATTCCTAAAAAGGATAAAATTTAGCGCTTCTTTAAAATATCGTCGTTTAAAAATGCCGCGCTGCTTTGTATCGTTTTGATAACGCGGTCTTTAGAATTTTGCATTTTGTCGGATGTGGGTCTGTGTGCGATCAAATTTACGCGCCCTATTTTCGCCGTGAAGTAAAAGATCCCCAGTATCGTCGCGTTTAGAAATACTCCAAAATATATCCGTTCTAATCCCCATATCCCTATGCTGGCGGCATGAATAGGCACAAAAATTATCACGATTAAGACCGGATAATAATCCGAAATTTTATTTTTGGCAAGGATTACGGTCGTAACGATGGCGTATGCGATGAGTGTAAAAGGAGAGATAAGCAAGAGTGCAAAAAGCGCGTTTATGCGTTGATAATCTTCGTGCCCGATTAAGACGCAAAAACTACAAAATGCGAGCGTTATGAGAAAAAATAAAGGTAAAATCCACCGCGTTTTCACGTCGCGCCCTTTAAGTAGCGATAAAAAGAGCAGATGAGAACCCAGCGCAATACAATAATAATCAAATATAACCGATGAGCTTAGAAACGTGAGCGGTATGGCAAGCAGCGTACCCGGTCCGTCAAAATATACCCCACTAAACATGAGCCACGTGATAAAGAGTATAAAAGCATATTTAAGACCCGCATAAATGGCGCAAACACAGATACTAGCAAGGATAAATCGTATAAATTTGCTCATTTGCCTTTTCCCTAAATTTAAGTGATTATAGCAAACTGCGAAAAACAAACGACGCAAAATTTTAAATTTAGCCGTGCGCTCGCCGAATCCACTGCCGATCGCGAGCTCGCGCGCTAGAAGCACGCCCAATGTCTTCGCATTATTTCATCCGCGCCCGCGCCGCAAGATAAAATTCATAAATTCTAAATTCGTTTTGCGTTATCATTGCGCTAAATTTAAAATTTTACGCAAAAGGGATCATATGAAAAACACGGCATTCATCACGGGCGCTACGAGCGGCTTTGGCGAGGCGATCGCTAGGGCGCTTAGCGCGCAAGGCTATAAGATCATAGCACTAGGGCGCCGCAAGGAGCGGCTACAAAAGCTAGCGAGCGAGCTAGGCAATACGCACATTATCGCCGCGGATATTCGCGATAAAGCTGCGGTGTTTGATGCCGTAAGCGCGCTGCCTGAAAATTTCAAAGACGTCGAGGTACTTGTAAATAATGCAGGGCTCGCGCTCGGGCTTGAGGGGATCGCGCAGACGCCCGTAGAGGATTTGGAGACGATGGTCGATACGAATATCAAAGGCGTGCTGTATTCGACCAAGGCGGTGCTGCCGTTAATGATCGCGCGCAAAAGTGGCTATATCTTCAATCTTGGCTCGACTGCGGGCGCGTGGCCCTATCCGGGCAGTCACGTTTACGGCGCGAGCAAGGCGTTTATCAAGCAGTTTAGCCGCAATATCCGCAACGACCTGCGCGGCACCGGCATTCGCGTGACGGAGATCGCTCCTGGAATCTGCAAGAGCGAGTTTAGCCAGGTGCGCTTTAAAGGCGACGTAGCGCGCGCTGCGGCCGTGTATGAGGGGGTCGATGCGATCCTACCCGAGGACATCGCGCAGATCATGCTAAGCTGCCTAGCGATGCCCCGTCGCGTAAATATCAACGTGATTGAGGCGATGGCGACGCAGCAGAGCTGGGCTGGGCTTTTTATCGAGAAGCATTAAATTTTAAGGCGAGAAAATGAAAAAAATTCTATTACTAATGTTTTTATCGGTTGCCGCGTTTGCGGTGGATGACGCGACCAGGCAACATAATGCCGAGCTTTTCGGCATCTGGACGCTGGTGCCGCCCGTCGTGGCGATCGCGCTTGCCTTTATCACCAAAGAGGTGATCCTGTCGCTTTTCATCGGCGTTTTTAGCGGCACCTATATGCTTGCAGTCGTCGGCAACAATCCGATCTCCGCGCTTGTGGGCAGCTTTACCGATCTGGTCTCGCGCGTGGTGGGCTCTATGGCTAGCAAAGGCAACGCGGGCGTGCTTTTGCAGGTACTTTGTATCGGCGGCGTGGTAGCGCTGATTAGCAGGACGGGCGGCACGAAAGCCGTGGCGCTTTGGATTAGTAAGCGCGCTAAAACGGGTATCTCAGCGCAAATTTCAACATGGGTTATGGGTCTTTTCGTATTTTTCGACGACTACGCAAATGCACTGATCGTAGGTCCCGTCATGAGGCCGATCACCGATAAATTTAGAGTCAGCCGCGAAAAGCTCGCCTTCATCATCGACGCTACCGCCGCGCCGATTGCCGGTATCGCGCTAATTTCTACCTGGGTAGGGCTCGAAGTCTCTCTGATAAGAGCGGGATATGATCAGATCGGCGTGCAAAACGTAAACGCCTTCTCGATCTTCGTACAAACCATGCCGTATCGCTTCTACAACCTTTTTATGCTCGCTTTCGTAGTTTACGTGGCGTTCATGCGCAGGGATTTCGGACCTATGCTCTCTGCCGAAAGGCGCGCGGCAAGCGGCGAAATCCACTCTAAAAATTCTAACATCGCCGAGCTCGAAGATAAAACGCTAGAGCCTAAAGAAGGCGTCAAGCCGCAAGCTTCAAACGCCGTTATCCCGCTTATAGTGCTAATCTGCGGTGCGTTTGCGAGCTTTTATTTTAGCGGGCTAAGCAAGCTTGAGGGCGATGCCCTCGCGGCCGCAAAAGCCGCTCCGCTAAGCTTTGCGACGCTTCAGGCGACGTTCGGCAACGCAAACTCGTCGGTCGCGCTTTTTCAAGCGGCGCTTCTTGCTACGGTCGCGTCTATATTTATGAGCGTTTACCGCAAAATTTTTGACGTCAGAGAGGCGATCTCTACGTGGATCAAGGGGTGGAAGACGATGATCGTCACGATCGTGATCTTGCTGCTTGCCTGGTCGCTCAGCTCCGTCATTAAGGAGCTCGGCACGTCGCGCTATCTAGTCGATATGCTAAGTCAAAATACGCCGAAATTTTTGCTTCCGGTAGCGATTTTCGTGCTGGGCTCGTTCATTAGCTTTTCGACGGGCACGAGTTACGGCACGATGGGAATTTTAATGCCGCTAGCCATACCTTTGGCAAACGCCGTGGGGTTACACTACGGGCTTTCGGGCGATACGCTTCACGCCTATATGATCGTAAATATCTCGGGCGTGCTTACGGGCGCCATTTTCGGCGATCATTGCTCGCCGATTTCGGATACCACGATCCTTTCGTCGATGGGCGCGGGCTGCGATCATATCGAGCACGTAAAGACACAGATGCCTTACGCTCTATCCGTCGGCGCGGTCGCCGTGGTGGCGGGTTATCTGCCCGTAGCGCTAGGGCTTAGCGTCTGGATTGCGCTGCCGATGGGGCTTGCCGTTACGTGGGCTCTGGTGCGATTCGCAGGTAAAAAGGTAGAGGAGTAGCTCCCGCAAATTTTAAATTTGCTTTTAAATTTTGAATTCCGCAGCAATGCGGAATTCTGCTGGGCGAAATTCTCATCTGCCTCGCGAAATTTCACTCCGCAAAATTTCGTCGCGCTATTAAAATTTTAAAACGAAATTTCAAAAAGCGCGAGCAAATTTTAAAAGCAGAATTTTAACGAGCCGCGTTAAAACGGCGCGTGCGCCCGCAATTTAAAATTTTTAAAGTAAACGGGTAGTAAAATACCGATAAATTTCAAACAAGGAGAATGAAATGAAAAATCCTAAGATGTTCCTCTGGGGGGGTGTTAGCTGCTTTATTAGTAGGCTGCGGTGACGATACCGAGGTAAAGACCAAGGAATATTACGACGCGCATCTGGACGAAGCCAAAGAGGTTTTGGCAAAGTGCGATTTCAATACCCTTAAAGATGGAAGCAACTCATATAAAAATTGCGTGAACGCGAAAGAATCGGTCAATGACATAAAAGTTATGACGGTAGAATACTATGAAAAGCATATAGAGGAAGCTAAAGAAGTAGAAAAGAATTGTGATTGGGATAAGATAGAAGAAGGAAGCAAAATGCACAAAAATTGTGAAAATGCAAGTAAGGGGTTAGAAGAATATAGATTTAATGAGCGTAAAAAATATTTTACTGGAGGGCATAAGTAAAAAAACCATAGACTTGTGATAAACACGTTAATTTTATATTAAAATTATTCTTACGCCTTATGCTTAAGTTCATTTTAATTTACTCTGCGCCTTAGGTGCAGGGTAAATTTGCCCTCCACGGCGCTGAATTTTGCGGTATAAATCTCGCCTACGAAATGATACGGCGCAAAATCTTGCTTTACAGATTTTAGAATTTCGAATTTTAAAATTCCAAAGCCTGCGAGCTTTTGACTACCGCGGAAAAGACTTGGAGCTTTGCGGCGCCTTGAAATTTAATCATTTTAAAATTTACGCCGCGTGGCTAGTCTAAATTTCACTCAGTGGCGGTTTGCGCGGCGTGCTAAATTTAACCTCGCGCGCACTTTATCCGCACCCTAGTCTAAATTAAAATTTCAAATTTAATGCGATAATTTTTGCGGCGTGAGGCAACTCCCCATATAAGCGATCTTGGCTCGCGCTATGAAATTTAAAGAAGTAGTGGCAACGGCGGGCGCTTGGCTTGCGCTATGCGGTTTCAAGGCAGACGGCAGCGTTTGTGTGTTAAATTTTAAATTTATGTGCCGGACAGCGGAAGGCAGCATTTGCCCCGTAAAATTTTAACTTTCGCGCGCCGGGTAGTAGCGAGACACCATTGCTCGCACGCCGTTGCGAAGCCGCTTCTAAATCATCAAGCCGAGTTAAATTTTAGCGCGCTGAGATTTTAGCCTATGTGACGCGATTTACGAAACGGCGAAATTTTGAGTCTGCGCTGCGATTTATAGCGTATCAAAATTTTAACTTGCGCAGAGCGATCCACCACGTATCTAAATTTTAAGTCGCGTGGTGCGATCCGCGATGCGATAAAATTTTAACCCACGCTGCGGCTCACGGGCGCGTAGCCTAGTCGATTGCTCGCATCGCATCGAGCCGCTTTAAAAATATCTCCACCTTGCGTAGCTGCGCCGCATTTAGCGCCCTGCCCGAGTAAAAATACTCTACGCTGTTGCCGTTTGGATAATTCACTCGCGAAATACCCGCCTCTTCGCTTCGCGGCTCAAATTCCAAGGACAAATCCGCGCCGTCTCTAGAATAAAGCTTAAGCTGCGAATTCGTATCTACGGCGCGTGGCGACATGCGGCATTTGTCTTCGTCGCACTGCTCTACGCCGTGCGCATCGCCTGCCAGCCTGCCGTCGCGCTCGCTGGCATCAAGTTCGCCCGTTTGCGAATTTGCGTTAAATTTTATATCGCCGTCTGCGTCAAATTTATCCGCACAAACCTGCGATTTTACGTCGCGCAAAGTATCCATGCCGAAGCCGCGCTCATCCGCGTTAGAAAACTCATCATACCCCACTGCGCCGTTTTTTCTGGCGCCGCACGACACTGCACGAAGTCTGCTCATACCTTGCTCTATCATATCGGGCTTGCTCTCGCCGCTCGCGTTAAATTTAGCCGTTTGTACCGACGAATCCTCGACGCTAGCAAGCTTTAGCCCTCCGCCTAGCTCGCTTGCGAGGCGGTTGAGCGTGCCGTCGATACCGTCGATGATGCGCACGTGAGACGGCAAAATTTCGCGCAAAACGTCCTTGAAATAGTTAAAATGCGTGCAACCAAGCACGAGTGAACCGAGGCGCTCAAGCTCAAATTTAGCTAGCTCCTCCCGCAGATACGTCCGAACCGCAGGCGAGTCAAACTCCAAATCCTGCGCAAACTCCACGAGGCGGGGTAGCGGCAGGCTCCACGTCTCGCACTCCAGCCGCCCGACAAGGCGCGCTAGCTTTTCGCCCGCGATCGTTAGCGGCGTGGCGATGAGCAGCGTCGGTCGCGCGCCGAAGCTATCCGCGGCGAGCTTGACGGCGGGCTCCATGCCGATGACAGGCACGCTAAATGCGCCGCGAAGCTCTGAAATAGCCGCGCTTGTGGCGGTGTTGCAAGCAACGACGACTCCGTCCGCGCCGCGCGAGACCAGAAACCCTACCGCGTCAAGGCTTAGCTGCACGATCTGGGTCCTACTTTTCGTGCCGTAGGGAACGTGATCCTCGTCGGCAAAATACAAAAACTCCGCCCCACTAAACCGCCGCAGAGCCTCAGCCAGTACGCTCAGCCCGCCTATACCCGAGTCAAAAAACGCTATTTTCAAATCTTTATCCAAGGTTAAATTTTAAAAAAGGGATTATAGCTCAATTCAGGTAAAATTTAAATTTTGAGCGGGCTTGGTGGATCCGCGACCGTTAAATTCTCGCCGCCTCGTTAAAATTCGCGGCAAATTTAATCAATTTTTTAGGGGGGGGGGGGGGAAAAATTATTAAAATTTTACCCGGAAAGGATATTAAATGAAAAAATTGCTATTTGCGTTAGCGCTCGCCGCTTGCTTTGCGTTCGGCGCGCCTGATCTTGCGACTGCGGAAAAAGAGTGCGATGGCGGGAATATGAAGTCTTGCACTCAAGCGGGAGCATTACATATTATTAAGAACGACAATCCCGACAAAGGAGTTAAAATGCTTAAAGAAACTTGCGATAAAGGAGATACGTATAGTTGCTGGTTTTTGGGAAGCCAATATATAGGAAAAGGATTTTTAGAAAAAGATAAAGATATAGAAAAAGCAAAAATTTATTTTGAAAAAGCTTGCGACGGCGGATATTATATGGGCTGCATGAGTTTAGCCGTTGATATATATGGCACAGATGATATGGAAAAGGCGGCGATTTATTACAGAAAGAGTTGCGATTTAGGAAATTCTTTGGGTAGCGAAAATGCCTTGGGTAGCTTCGACTCTTGCTATAGATTTGCCATTTATAGTCAGCTTGCTATGAACGATACAAAAAAAGCGGCACAATATTATAAAAAAGCTTGCGATCTAGGCAAAGATGATCCGTCCGCCGGACTTTTCAATACTTGGCAAAAATCTTGCGATATGTATGAACTGCTAAAATAGCGCGCCGAGTTGCGGCTGGTATAATATGCGTCGGCTGCGGATTAAAATCCCGCCGCGTTTAAATTTGAATCGCGGCGGTAGGATCTAAGCTCAACGATAAAATTTTAAATTGATCGGGCGATATGCGGCAGAATTTAACGTAAATTTACACGGATCCTGCATAGATTTTGGCGTAAGCAAAGCGCTAAAATAAATAGGCAGGTTTGTTACAAGCAAAGACGTGCCAAAAGCATAGATTGGTACGCAGCAAAATTTTAAGTTAGAATTACGTAGCCTTATACGCTTCGCCTCTGCAAGGATCAAGTGAAAGTAGAATTGTGAGGTTGGAATTTACGCAGTCGCAAATATAAAGTTTCGCGTTAATTTTTTGATATGGAATTTAGAATTTTAAAATTCATAGAGCTTTGAATTTGGCGCCGAGCCTTGAAATATCGTAGCGATAGAATTTTAAAATTTGCCGCCGCATCGCTTTAAAAATCTTGCTTGAAAATTTTAATTACGCAGCGTAAAATTTTTCATTTCTGCTGCGCCGCTGCGATTTTGCAATAAAAATTTTTGCTTTTTTGCTCTGGTGCTGTGTTTTCGTCGTAGAATTTCGCGACTTTTTACGGCGCAGAATTTTTAGCGCGAAGTTCCTCATTATTTTTGCTTGTTAAAATTTAAGTGATAAATCCCACGACGTAAACGCACGGCATAAGGCTCTTATCGCTGGCGCCACTTTGAAGCGAAATGAGATAAATTCTACGTGGCGCAAAAGGCGTCCGATTAGGCTTTGCGGCGTCCTTGCATACTGCGCAAAAGCGCGATCTCCTCCGCCCAGAGGCTATCGTCGATCGTTTCTAAAATCAGCGGGATCTCGTCGATGTTCGGGTCGTTCATGATGTTTTCAAACGCCGCGAGCCCCAAAAATCCGCGTCCGAGGCTCTCGTGCCGATCCTTACGCACGCCAAGCTCGTTTTTCGTGTCGTTTAGGTGCATGCCGCTTAAAAATTTATAGCCGATCGCGTGGTCAAACTCGCTCATCGTGCGCTCATAGGCCTGCCGGCTGCGCAGATCGTATCCTGCGGCGAACGCGTGACAGGTATCGATGCAGACGCCGATGCGATCTTTGTTTGAAATTTTATCGATCACGTAAGCAAGCTGAGCAAAATCATAGCCGAGATTGGAGCCCTGCCCGGCGGTATTTTCGAGCACGAGCTTGACGCCTGCGGTGTTTGCGATAGCGAAATTTAGCGATCCTGCGATATTATCCAGGCACACTTGAGCTGAAATTTCATTTAGATGCGAGCCTGGATGAAAATTTAGCAGCCTAAGTCCGAGCGCCTCGCAGCGGCGGATCTCGCCCACGAAGGCGTTTAGGGATTTCTCGCGCTCCGCCTCGCGCGGATGGCCCAAGTTTATGAGGTAGCTGTCGTGCACCAAGACATGCTCCGCGCGGATGCCGCTTTGTTTCAGCGCGTCTTTAAATACGGCGATCTCCTCCGCGCTAAGCGGCGGCGCGTCCCATCTACGCTGATTTTTGACGAACATTGCAAACGCGTCCGCCCCGATCTTTGCGGCATTTAACGGCGCGTTGGAAACCCCGCCACTAGCACTCACGTGCGCTCCGATCCGCTTCATTTTACCTCCTAAATTTTATTTTACGCCGCGTGCGGCAAAATTTCATAAACCCGAGCTGCGCGGATTTTTCAAATTTAAATGCGCGCTTTTTCTTTCGCACATACGCGCTGCTTAGTAAATTTCGCCGCGAAGAGCCGGCGCAGAGCATCAATAAAACCGCGCCGTTTGCGCAGCTTAGGCGGCTACTCCGCCGAGTAATGGATTTTGACCGCTCGCGCCGTGTTTTGTGCAGCTGCTAGAGCGCATTATTCCCGCGCGCTCGCAAACGCCCGCTACGCGAGATTTTACTCGTTCGAGATTTGCTCGCGCCGCCCGCGGAATCGCATCTCACGTGCTACAAACATCGATCACGCAAAATTTTACTGCAGCTCGCGGATTTTAATCTTTACGCCGCGTTTTGCGTCGGCGAAGCTTATGGATCTTCCGCCGCCGTCCTTGTCACGGCAAACCTTATAATCGATAGAGCCATCTTGCAGGCTTTGCGTGAGGCAACGGCGCTCGCCCGCGTCGCTGCCGCCGAATATCGGTTTGCCGTCTAGGATTTGGCCAAGAAGCCCGCGGTAGTGCTCGGCGCCGAAGAATTTTTTATTGAAAACGAGCTCGTCGTCGCACGCGCCGTTCATACAAATTTTATCGCCTTTTAAAACTAGGCTCAGCACGCTGATGCCGCTTGCATAAATTTGAACCTCGGTTTGATTTTTAAATTTACGCATAAAGCCCGCGTCGCTGGTGCGAGTAAGCGGTGAAATGACGGTGAAATTTACAGCTTGCGTAGAAGCGGGCTTGAGCGCGGTGGTAGCGCAACCTGCAAGTAGAAGCGAAAGTGCAAGCGGCGCCAGAAAAGAGCATTTCATAAATAATCCTTAATTTAAGTTGGGTTTAAGTGCGTCTTGAGTAGAATACCGCCTTTAATCTTAATACCAGATTAAGTGGCCCCTTCGTCTAACGGTTAGGACATCGCCCTTTCACGGCGGTAAAACGAGTTCGAATCTCGTAGGGGTCGCCACTTCTAGTTTTAAAATTTTTTGACACAAATCTTAGCTTTTGTAAAATTCTGAAATTTTATCTAACTACTAAATTCTGAAATTATGCGCTTTTGCTGCTTCCTGCGCTATAAAATTCCAAGAAATTCTATCTGATAGTTTTAAAATTTAGCCCTGCCGAATTTATGTAATAGATTTTATACGAATATATGAAACTTAATGAAATAAAACTCGCAAATTTAGCTCTTTCTAAAAAAAATTCGCTAAATTTATCGAATGCAAAATTTTAAAGAATACGTAAATGAAATTCTAAAAAATCATCCTGGCGAGCGCGTCACGAGCTTTAGTTTCGAGGGCGAGAAATACTGGCTTAAGCAGCCGGAGTTGCGCATCCGCGGCGGATTGCTTACGAAAATATTCAAAGCTAATCCGAAAGCCGCTTTCGATTACGAAGCGCTAAAATGCGAGAGCCTGTACGCAGCCGGCGCGCCTGTGCCGCAGCTGGTGCTGCGAGACGAGAGCTTTTTCGTACTCAAAGACGGCGGCACGCCGGTGGACGAGGTGCTAAAAAGCTCGGATAAGGCATCTTGCGTGGCGCTCATTGAGGGCTACGCTGCGGCGTTAGCACAGCTGCATTCGCGCGGCTTCATACACGGCAGACCCGCACTGCGCGACGTCTTAGTAAAAAACGGCGAGATGAAATTTATAGATTTTGAAAATCGCGGCGAGCGCGGTAATCTGCAAAAAGCCAAAATGCGAGATTTTTTGCTGTTTGTCTATGATCTTTGTCGCGAAGGGCTGAACGAAGGCTTGGTGCGCGCAGGCATTTGCGCCTACGCCTCAAATGGCGGGCAGGACGTAGTGCAAAGTGCGTGGACTACGGTACTTGCGCTGCGTCCAATATATTTTATCGCCAGGCTCTTGCCGCAAAAATTTAAGGATCTAAACGCGCTCGTGCGCACGTTTGAGCTCTGCCTAAAAATAATTGAGAAAAACGATGGTCAAACAAAGTAAATTCGCTAAATTTAAGCTGGTTATTATACTCGCCTATATGTCGGCTCTGGCGCCCTTATCTACCGATATGTATCTGCCTGCGCTAGAAAAGGTAAAGGCAAGCTTTGCTACGAGCGAGTTTTACACTCAGCTATCGGTTGCAAGCTTTTTCATCGCATTTGCGCTAGGACAGCTCGTTTATGGGCCGCTAAGCGATAAATTCGGTCGTAAAAAGCCGTTATATGCGGGCATTTTGCTTTTTATATGTGCGTCGCTTGCCTGTGTGAGCTTTGATAGCGTTTATGCGTTTATATTTTTTAGATTTTTGCAAGCTTTGGGCGGGTGCGCGGGAGTGGTACTTGCGCGAGCCGTAATTAATGACAAATTCGAGCTGCACGAGGCTGCGGCGATGTTTGCGCTGATGATGGTAGTGGGCTCGCTAGCTCCGATGCTAGCACCAACTCTAGGCGGATTTGTGCTAGATTTTTTCTCGTGGCAAGCGATTTTTGCGATTTTGTTTGCGCTTGGAATTTTACTTTTTGCATTTATATTTTTCGGACTCGACGAGAGCGCGCAGATAGACGGGACTGCTACACTTAGCATAAAAGGCGTGCTTGGCGAATACGGCATAATCTTGCGAAATAAAGAATTTATGCGCTATACGCTAGGATTTGCAGTCGCAATGAGCGCGCTTTTTGCTTATATCACGGGCTCTAGCTTTATATTTTTGGGCTATTACGGGTTGGGCGAGCATGCCTTTGGTGTAATATTTGGCGTCAACGCTCTTGGAATGACCCTCGTTTCGGCACTAAATGCCAAACTCGTGCAAAATCGCGAACCCACAGCTTTATTAAATTTCGGCCTAATCGCAATGCTTGCGATGAGCCTGATTTTGCTAGCATGCTCTATGCTTGGCCTTCCTTTCATCTGCTTTGAGGCTTCGCTTTTCGTATTACTTTCGTCTCTTGGCTTTGTTGCGCCTAACGCCACGACGCTTGCGATGGCGCTGTATAAGGACGGCAACTCAGGCGCAGCTTCGGCGGTACTGGGGACTGCGCAGTTTGCCATCGCTGGGGCCATTTCGTTTATCGTAGGTGCAGTGGGAGCGAATAAGCCGTTTTTGCTCGCAAGTGTGATGGCGATTTGTGCTCTTTGCGCAAACGCCGTGTATTTTTTATTGCGAGAAAAGAATCAAAAATTTTAATTTTAATATTTTTTAAATTTATCGTTAAGGATTGATTGGCTAAAATTAGCTCTTGTTCTTTCAGTGTAAGAAAGACAATTCGGTAAAAAAGGAAACAAGCCAATGAGCGATATTATCGCGTATAAATTTAACGGTGAAATTTACGATACTCAAAGTATCGGCGAGCGCGCAAGCGAGGCGCAGCCGATATATTTCGATAACTCCGAGGACGCGCTTAAAATTTTGCGCCACTCCTGTGCGCATCTTTTGGCGCAGGCGGTGCGCGAGCTCTATCCGAGTGCTAAATTTTTCGTAGGACCGGCGATCGAAGATGGGTTTTACTATGATATGCGCGTTAGCAAAGATAACGGCGAGAAGCTCGGTGAAGAGGATTTAAAGGCGATCGAAAAAAAGATGCGCGCGCTTGCCGAGGCAAATTTAGAGATTAAAAAGATAGCCTCCACCAAAGAAGCGGTCGCCAAAAAATATGCAAACGACGATCTTAAGCAGGAGGTTTTAAAGCGCATCCCCGAAGGCCCCGTAAGCCTATACGTGCAGGGCGAGTTTGAGGATATCTGCCGCGGCCCGCACGTGCAAAATACGAAATTTTTGAAAAATTTCGCCCTTACGCGCATCGCAGGAGCGTATCTCGGCGGCGACGAGAAGCGCGAGATGCTAACTCGCATCTACGGCGTCGTATTTGCCGATAAAGATAGCCTTAAAAAGCACCTTACGATGCTAGAGGAAGCTAAGAAGCGCGATCATCGAAAGCTCGGAGCCGAGATGAAATTTTTCACTTTCGACGAGCAGATCGGCGCGGGACTTCCGATCTGGCTTCCTGCGGGCACGAGGATGCGCATAAAGCTCGAGGAGCGCCTTTATAGGCAGCTTCGCAAGCGAGGCTACGAGCCGGTGCGCGGTCCTGAAATTTTAAAATCCGACGCATGGAAGATCAGCGGGCATTACAGCAACTACAAAGAAAATATGTATTTTACGACGATCGAGGATCAAGAATACGGTATCAAGCCAATGAACTGCGTCGGTCACATCAAGGTTTATCAAAGCGAGATCCGCTCATATCGTGATCTGCCGCTTAAATTTTGCGAGTACGGCGTCGTGCACCGCCACGAAAAAAGCGGCGTCTTGCACGGACTTTTCCGCGTGCGCGAGTTTACGCAGGACGACGCGCATCTGTTTGTGATGCCGAGCCAGATCAAAGAAAACGTCTATGAAATTTTAGATTTCGTCGAGCTTCTGATGAAGGCTTTCGGATTTGAATACGAGCTTGAAATTTCGACCAAACCGCAAAAGGCGGTCGGCGACGACGAGGTTTGGGATATCGCTACGAAGGCCTTAAAAGACGCGCTTGACGAAAAGGGCTTAAAGTACGGCCTAGACGAGGGCGGCGGCGCTTTTTACGGACCTAAGATCGATATCAAAATCACCGACGCGCTCGATCGAAAATGGCAGTGCGGCACGGTGCAGGTCGATTTTAACCTGCCTGCGCGCTTCGAGCTTGGCTACATCGACGAAAATAATGAAAAAAAACAGCCCGTGATGCTGCATCGCGCGATTTTGGGAAGCTTCGAGCGCTTCGTGGGGATTTTGCTCGAGCACACCGCGGGCGAGCTTCCGTTTTGGATCTGTCCTACGCAGGTATCGATCGTGCCGATCGGCGAGGCGCACGCAAGCTATGCGAAAGAAATTTTAAATTTGCTACGCGAAGCAGACATTGACGGTGAAATTTTAGATAAAAACGAGACGCTAAATAAACGAATCAGAACGGCTGAAAAGCAGAAGGTGCCGCTCATCATCGTCCTAGGCGATAATGAAGTTTCGGCTCGCAGCGTGGCCTTGCGCGATCGCAGGGCGCGCGAACAGCGAAATTTAGGGCTGGATGAGTTTTTAAATTTCGTAAAAGCTAAATTAAACGAGGTGAATTTTTGAGCAGAGGCAAAGAGGTTTTTCTAAACGAGGACATTCCGGCTGGCGAAGTCAGGTGCATAGGCGACAACGGCGAGGTTTACGGCATAATTTCAAAGGCGCAGGCGCTGCAAATCGCCGAGCGAGAGGGTGTGGATCTGGTTTTGATAGCGCCCGATGCAAAGCCGCCCGTTTGCAAGGTCATGAACTACAGCAAATTTCGCTATCAGCAGGAAAAAAAGCTCAAAGAGGCGAAAAAAAAGCAAAAAATCATCGAGGTCAAAGAGATCAAGCTGTCCGCCAAAATCGCTCAAAACGACATTAATTACAAAGTAAAACACGCGAAAGAATTCCTCAGTAGCGGCAAACACGTCAAACTTCGCGTATTTTTAAAAGGGCGCGAGATGTCAAGCCCGGAAATCGGCGTAAATTTGCTCAATAAAATTTGGGACGAATTTTTCGCAGAAGTTGCTGATCGCGATAAAGCGCCTGCGCTGGAGGGTCGCTACGTAAATATGCTGATCACGCCGAAAAAGGCGTAACGTAAATTTAGCTATGCTATAAAAATCGCAGCGATAAAATAGTGGAATTTTAAAATTCCACTATTTTAAGTTTGCTCCTGGTTAAAGAATATTACATTAGAAATAAAAGGTGAGGGAGTTTAAAATTTATCTAATCATTATTCTTATCTAAGTTTTATTTTGATAAAATCAAAAACAAATAAATTCTCTCTACGACGACTTGCTATGAAGGAAGTAAACAAAGGAAATGAATATATGAAGGTTTTAATTTTAGCTGGCGGCTTTGGCACTAGGCTTGCCGAAGAAACTAGCATCAGACCTAAGCCAATGGTAGAGATCGGTGGTAGACCGATATTATGGCATATTATGAAAATTTACAGCTACTATGGATTTAATGAATTTGTGATACTTCTTGGCTATAAAGGTTATTATATAAAAGAGTATTTCGCAAACTACTTCTTGCATAGAAGTGATGTAACGATTGATATAAAAAGTAATAATATGAAAATTCATAAAACATTAAGCGAAGATTGGAAGGTTACTCTGATTGACACTGGGCTAGATACAATGACTGGCGGTAGGATAAAGCGAGCTCAGGAATATGTAGGAGATGAGAGTTTCATGCTTACTTACGGCGATGGTGTTAGTGATGTGAATATAGACGAGTTAGTAAAATTTCATAAATTACATGGCAAGGCTGCCACTATGACTGCAGTTCAGCCAGAAGGTAGATTTGGCGCTTTAGATATTAATAATTCGAGTTTAATTACATCGTTTTTTGAAAAACCCAAGGGTGACGGAAACTGGATAAACGCAGGTTTTTTCGTATGCGAGCCTAAGGTTTTTGATTATATTACTGATGGTGATGCTACGGTATTCGAGCAAGCTCCGCTTTCAAATTTGGCTAAAGACGGCGAGCTTTGTGCTTTCAAGCACTGTGGTTTCTGGAAGCCGATGGATGCCTTGCGTGATAAGCAAGTATTAGAAAAACTATGGGATAGCGGTAGCGCTCCATGGAAAAAGTGGTAGCGGATGAACAACGCAATAACGACACAAGAAATGCAAAATTTATACTCCGGAATTTATAAGGGCAAAACCGTTTTGCTTACCGGACATACCGGCTTTAAGGGCTCGTGGCTTAGTCTGTGGCTGGAGCGCATGGGTGCGAAAGTGATAGGGTATTCGCTTCCGGCGCCTACAGAGCCAAATCATATAGGACTTTTAAATTTAAATATCATCCAGGTAATCGCCGACATACGAGATCTTGCCAAATTAAACGAAGTCTTTGCGGCTTATAAACCCGACATTGTATTTCACTTTGCCGCTCAGGCGCTCGTACGTCCATCTTATGCCGATCCGATAACAACCTACGAA
>NZ_CALBWL010000054.1 GCF_937973075.1 uncultured Campylobacter sp. | reverse complement strand
AAAATATAGTATGGATTTTTGCTTTTATGCTTAACGATAATTCTTCTTGTCTATTTGATAATAAAACAACTTTATCTATTAAGTCTGACTGAACATCATGGTATATTTTTGGAACCTTATCGTGAAAAGAGCTAATTTTACTAATGCACTCTATTCCGTACCATATTAACATCTCACTATTACTCGTCATAAAATCTTCAGCTATCGATTTGGCATAATCTATTAGCTTTTTAATTTTATCATTATCTGTATTAAGCCTAGAAATCCCCCAGCTATAACTAAAATGTGTTGAACTAGTTGTATTAAAGTTTGGACTTAATAAATTTGCAAGTACAGACTCAAAAAATAAATTTATTTTTACTTCATTCTCTGGATTTTTATATACATCGTCTTTAAAAAAATCTATACACTCATATATACTTTCTAAATTTTTATTATCAATTGGGGAAAATATCTTTGAAAGTATGCTCGCAAGTGAATGATTACTATAATACGACTTTGGTTTTTCTAGAGAGTGCTCCGATAATAATAATTTTAAGATATCTATCATTTTTATATCTTGCGATATATATTTTGAAAGCAGATATATAAAGTTATTGAAAAGCGGAAAAATTTCATCAAAGCCTATTTTTTCATCTTTAAGACAATCTCGCATATATACAAAACATATATTTGGAATAGTTGCTATCAGTGGAACAACGGCCTCAATGTGCTCTTTCGAAAATTTTCTACCTTTTATCCACCCACTAACTAATTTTTTAAAGAAATATAAAATATCCTCATTTGAGTTGTTTTTATAAATTCCATGAGATAAATTTTTTATGGATCGTTTTGGATTATTTAGTATAAATTGTTCTAGTCGTGCAAAATCCGGCCTATTGCTCAAATAATCGGCTAGAATGATATCCCCCACAATATCGGGGTTAAACCTATACTTTTGGTTGACTAGTCTTAAAATACCGACCTTTTCTAGTTCAGATAGTCCATCTTTTATTTCTTTAGGTTCTTTTCCATCGAGCGCAAATGGCGAAAGCATAGCCAAATCCAACAAGAAATCATTTGAACTTATAGACATACTTTTTAAAATATTCTCCGCTTCCACTTTTATCCTTTTTGCAAATCCCTCCAGGCTATCAAAGTCTTTTTTTATTGCGTTTATTATCAAGTATGGGTTATTATTAAACTCTATACACAATTTTATAATTTTTTCATCATCTGATATACTTAGCATCTCCATAATGTCTTTAATTTCATTATCTTTCCATGATATCTCTAGTTGTTGCCATTTGATTTGTCTATTGTAAATTTCAAATTGCCTTTTAGCATCATCTTTGAAATTTGTTCTAAAAGATATTAAAAATTTGCAGTCCTGCATTGTTTTTGATAACTCTAAGATGCCGCCTAAAGCCTCATGATTTCTATCAATATCATCATATACAATTAGATATTTTTCACTTTTATTTAATTTTTCTATATAGTTTAGAAAATTCTTACTTTTTATGATAACAGGCTTAAGATCTATAGAATTTTTACAACATTCTCTTAAAAAATGCGATTTACCAACGCCTCCAAAGCCATAAACTGCCAATATTTGATTGGAAGAAGTTAAAAAATTATTGAAGTTATTACTAAATTTATCATAATTAATTTCCTCTAGGCTTTTTTCTACTTTAACAAAATAGTTCTCATAATCAAAAGTAAGTGGCGTATATTCCATACACGCTTGTAGAATGTCATATATTGATGATGCTATACTGTCATCTGCTTTTGCTTTTTGAAGAATATCTTCTATACCCAAAATATCGTCATTATTGATACCGTATTTGCGTAGTGTTTCTTCTTGAAAATTTGATTTTTTTAATATGTAAAAAAATTTTAATTGATACTCTTTTTTATCATTACTTCTAAATTTCTCAACAGTATCTTCGAGTTTTTTATTATCTAGATTGCTTGTTACTTGAATAACTATTTTGTTTGTGTCATCATACAAGTCTATTGCTGGGTAGTTTTTTGTATATTCATTTGCATTCTTTAGTTTCCAATTAAAAGCTGCATTTAAAATTTTTACAAAGATGTCCTCGTAAATTTTATTTATATCGTATAGCGAAATGGAATTTAGATTTTCAATATTGTGTTGCAACTCATTAAAATATTTCGTTATTTCGTATATTTTAATTTGCATAAACTGCTCCTTGATATACTTATATTCGTACAAAATTATATTGTTTTATTCATAAATTTGGACATATTAATTTTTATGTACTTTCTGACTTATTTGCACCCAGTTAAAACCATAATCTAACTACCACACTATCAAGCTTGTCAATATATATGTCCTTACCAAAGACTACATGGACGCAAACGCACAATCACAGGCAAAATAATTTAAGGAATGAAATGGATTTTACTACACAGACAAAATTTATACGCCAAAAATTTAATAAGAAAGCCCTACAAAAAGATTCTATTGAGTATGACCAAATTTATTAAACAAGTATCAAATAAACTGGCACACAGAGCATTAATCAAATTTCGTAGCGATAAATTTTGCCGAAATTTTCATCCAGAGTGTAGCTAAACTCGCCGCCTGCGTAATAGATTGTCTCGCCGTTCTCCAGCTCGAAGCGCTGATACACGCGCAGCACGACCTCGTTTTCGCTGATGCCTTGGACATGGATAAAAATATCGCTCTTTCTACCCGCAGTCATCGCCATTTGGTAGAGCTGATTAAATAGCGCATATTCCGGATCTTTCTCGGCATCCTCTTGAGATAAAAAGCCTTCCAGCACGCCCAGCATCTCCGCGCGAAATTCCGTCCTAGCGCGCGCATAGGCGTTTTGGATATTTTCGATCTGGTTGGTATCGAGTAAATTTAAAAGCGAATGTTTGCCCACGTAAAGCGTCGCGCTCGATGTGATTTTGCCGTCCTTGTCGGTCACTAGTCGCAGAGCTTTCTCTACGCGCCACAAGGTCTCTTTTAGTTCGAGCCCGCTTTCAATTTCAATTTTCATCATAGATCCTTTATCAAGAATGCGGAATTTTAGCGCGAAATTTTAAATTTTAAAGACAAACTTCGCGATCAGATACGCCATATACAGCATCAAAACTCCCACGAGCGCGTCGATTATGCGCCATGCTCTGCTACTTGCAAAAAGCTTCGAAAGCGCCCCTGAGCCATATCCCAAGCCGAAAAACCACGCAAACGATACGAACATAACTCCCGCGTAAAACCACGGCTTTTGGGCATCCGCGATCGTAGTGCCGAGTGAGCCCACGACCACGACGGTATCTAAATACACGTGCGGATTTAGAAGCGTCACCGCAAGAGCTTTGGCTACGACGGGCGCCAGCGGGCTATTTGCCGAGTTTTGAATCTTGGCAAAATGCGAGCCCTTATAGGCGCTAAAAAACGAGCTTAGCGCGTAGCAGAGCAGAAATATGACCCCGCCTATGCCTAAAATTTGGGTAAAAAACGAGCCTTGCTTAAGAGCGCCGCCGATTAAAAATATCCCTACGGCCGTAAATACGGCATCGCTTAGCGCACAGACCGTGCAAACTGCCGCAACATGGTTTTTCGCAAGACCTTGGGAGATGACGAAGATATTTTGCGCGCCGATCGCGACGATGAGCGAGAGCATCAGTGCAGCTCCTTGCAAGAAAATTCCGATCGGTAAGGAGTTCAAGACTGCACCTACCTACTTATTTTTACTTTCGCAGGCGGAGCTTTGCATCGCCGTATCGGTAGTATCGGAGCCGTCTGCCGCCGCACTTTCGGGCGCAGCGTCAGGCTCATTATCGCCCGTGAGAATTTTAGGCGCGGAATTCTCGGCACCTATGAAATTTTCGCCTGCGCAGGTGCTATTTGAGGAAGCGGCATCATTCGGCGCGGCGGGGCTTTGTTCGTTTAAATTTGAAGCGCCCTCTAAATTCTGCGCGCTGTTTAAATCAGCGGCGCCATTAGAATTTTGCGCGGCGAAATTTTGCGCCACGCCGAAATTCTGCACGCCTAAATTTTGTGCGCCGCAGGAATTTTCGCTGGAATTTTGCGAAGCGGAATTTTCATCGCGGAGGTTTTTAGTTTTAAAATTTCTACCGCTACCCGCGCTTCTTTTAGAACCCTTAGCGCCCTTGTGAGTCTTTGGAGCGACTTGCTCTTCCTCAGGGCTTTGCGAAAGACCCACTTTTTCGCGCAAAATTTTACTCAGCTCGTAGATCGAAATTTCAAACGAGCCCGGCAGTGTGGCCTCCGTGTCGCTGTAAAATCGCAAAAAATTAAAGCGGTCCTGTGCCTGCGGCGCTTTTTTGAATACAAAATTTAAAAGCTCCGTTTTGTTTCTGCCTGCGGCGAAGGTTTTTGTGCCTAAATTTGCTATATCTTTGTATTCGAAGCTCTCGGAATTTGCCCCACGCACGATCGTAAAAGCATCCTCGCCGATCTGCAAATAATTTTTCGCGCCGAGTCTGAGCGCGCAAAAAAACGCGCAAAATGCCGCCACTACGGAAGCGAAAAGCGCCGCACCGCCAAAGCCCGCGTGGTAGCAATATCCGCTAGCGAGCGCCAAAATCGCCGATCCCGCCAGCGTCATCGCTACGGGCTTTTTATTCTCTTTTACTATCATCTTCCCTGCTTAATCATCTGTCTTATATACTCGTAAATTTTAAAATTTAGCGCATCCATTACCGAGTCTTTAGAGCCCGGATTTTTGATGCTTTGGTAGTTGAGGTTCGTTACGTAGTCCTTCCACGCACCCTTGTTTTTAACGCTTATGTAGAGGCTAATCTGCGAGTCGTAGAAGTAGTCTCTGTAATAATCGTCGTCGTCCCAAGGATCGTATCCGAACGGCATCCCCCAGCCTACGCCCACGCCCGTATATCTATAATACCTGCCAAAGCCCATACCGAAGCTAAATCTCGGATTATCCCACGATCTACGCGAAAAATCCGCCTTGCGGAAGTAATTGAGATTGCCACCGATTTGGACGTTCGCCGCACTTTTATTATTTACGACCTTAAATCCGTCCGCACGCAGATGCTGGATCACTACTTGGGTTAAATTCGAATCCGTCGTCGAGGTGTTGGTAAAATTTACGCTTATGAGCTTATCCTGCGGAAATTCCATAATGTGAAGCGGCTCGGAAGTGCGCACGATACCGCTATTTACGGGCACATTTTTAGAGCAGCCCGTAAAAATCAAAAACGCCGAAATGACCAAAAAAAGTGAAATTTTATTTTTCAAGACGGATCCTTTCGCTTAAGATTTCAAATCTTAAATTTGAGTGATTGTAGCATAAATTTAAAATTTTAATGTCAGCAAGAAGCGATTTTTTGAAATAATCTAGTGGCGAAAGGGCAAGAGTGGAATTATTAAATAAAATTTTGCGCCGAGCGACCGCTAAATTTAAAGCCGTCGCTCGGTTGAAATTTCTGCGAAAAGAGGCGGAATTTTAAACCAAAGGCGTTTAAAATTCCACAATCTTATAGGCTCACGCCGCGCGTAAGTACGCGCTTGCGATAAACCTCCGAAACTCTGCTCGCGTCGCCCACGATTAGAGCGTTCGTGCAGCAGATCGCCGCACACATCGGAACCTTACCCTCTGCGATGCGGTTTTGGCCGTATTTATGTAGCTCTTCGTGCGAAAACGTAGGCTCCGGTCCACCCGCGCACATAGTGCATTTATCCATCGCGCCTTTAATACCGAAAGCTCCGTCTCTAGGGAATTGCGGAGCGCCGAACGGACACGCGTAGAGGCAATATCCGCAGCCGATACATTTATCTTTGTCGTGCAAAACGACGCCGTCGGTTCTGATATAGAAGCATTGAACCGGGCAAACCTGCGCACAAGGCGCATCGGTGCAGTGCTGGCAAGCGATAGAGCTTGAAACCTCCTGCCCCTCTATGCCCTCGTTTAAAGTGATAACCTTGCGCCTATTTATCTGCACGGGAACCTCGTGCGCCGAGCTGCAGGCTACCTGGCAACCATAGCAAGCGATGCAACGCTCGACATCGACGTAAAATTTTAATCTTGCCGGCATTTTATCTCCTTATGCTCTTTCTAGTCTGCAAAGACCGGCGTTAAATTCCGAAATTTGCGTATTTATGTCAAAGCCGTAGTTCGTAATCGTATTTGAGCTCTCGCCTCTGATATATGGCTTAGTGCCCTCAGGATAGCGCTCGCTTAGATCCTCGCCCTGGAAAATTCCCGCGAAGTTATACGGCATAACAATACGATCAGGCGTTACGGCGTGCGAATAGATGCACTTGACTTTGATCTTCGTGCCTTGCGGCGAATGAATCCACATCATCTCGCCATCTTTGATACCTTTATCAGCGGCAAGCTTAGGATTTACGTGCGCAAACATTTCCGGAGTAATCGCCGAAAGATACTTGCTCGTTCGCTCTATCATACCTGCACCGCTTAAATTTACGAGCCTTAGCGAGCTTACGATAGTAGGGAAATCCTTGCTCCAATCCTGCTTTTTCTGCTCGGAAATAAATCTCGTAAAGACGCGGAAATTTCGTTTTTGATCCGCAAAGGTCGGATATTTCTCCACTAAATCCCATCTAGGCGAGTGGATCGGTTCGCGATGCTTTGGAATTTGATCCGCAAACTGCCAAACCTTCGCTCTTGCTCTTGCGTTTCCGCAAGGGCAAATTCCAAACTCGCGGCATTTTTTAGCGATAATGCCGCTATAATCTGTGCTCCACGTAGGCCCCATCTTGGCTTTTTCATCCTCGCTTAGCGTAATGCCTAAAACCTGCTCTATATTTGCTTTTGTAATCTCTGCATGACCGCCTTGAATTTTTGATCCCGGAAGTGTAATGCTCTCGTCGGCTAGCTGCGAAACGCCGTCGTGCTCTAAGCCGAAGCGGTTTCTAAATCCCATACCGCCGTCGGCATAAGGCTTAGTTACGTCGTAAAGAATCGGCGTGCCCGGGTGTTGCGTATCCCAGCAAGGCCATGGAAGCCCGTAATATTCGCCCTCGACCTCGCCACCTATGCCGCGCAAAGTATCGGGATCAAATAGATGCCAGTTCTTCTGCTGTCTGCGAAATCTAGCTGCGGTGCGTCCGTTATTACCAATGCTTTGAGTATTGCGTGCAATCTCATCAGTAGCGTCGTCAGGCCAAACAAAATCGTCTTTAACCTGCTTAAGCTCGCCATCAACGATGCCCATCTTCATGCCGCGAATATATTCGTCGTAAAAGCCGAATTTTTTCGCGAATAGAAACATTACTTCTTGATCCTCTTTGCTCTCAAATAGAGGCTTAACGATCTGAGTTCTCCACTGACCGCTGCGGTTTGTAGCGCTTAGATGACCTTCACTTTCAAACTGCGTAGCTACCGGCAAAACATAAATTCCATCCGGTCTATCGTTTAGAATCGCCACTTCGTTTAAAAATGGCTCGGCGACTACCAGCATATCGATCTTACCTAACGCTTCTTGAGTCTCGCGAACATGAGCCATAGAAGTAATTCCTGTGCCTTGCACCCAAAGGACGCGGACGTTACCACTACTCAAAACGGGCTCGTTTTTCAAAACGCCCTGCCACCATTTAGATAGCGAAAAACCCTTTTCGTTGCGCCAGTTTATCACATCTTGCTCGATGCTCGGATCGTAGTGAAAATACTCGGTAAAATTCGTACCAGGCACTTTTTCACCCTGCTTTTCGTGCGGCTGCTTAGTAGAGACGGCAAATCTTTTAATAAACTGCTCGTAATCTACGCCCCAGCCCTTGCAGAAGTGCTTCCAAGCGTTATCGGCTAACCCGTAATACGCAGGCAAGCTATCGGAGAGATTGCACATATCGGTAGCGCCTTGAACATTATCGTGACCTCTAAGGATGTTGCAGCCGCCGCCAGGCTTGCCCATATTGCCTAGTATGAGCTGTAAAAGAGCCAAAATTCTAGTATTCGAGCTACCGATCGAGTGCTGCGTGATACCGAGCGCCCAGCACAAAGTAGCGGGCTTTGTGGTAGCAAACATCCTCGTAAATTCTATCAGCTCCTCTTCTTTGCAGCCGGTGACATTGGCTACCTCTTTCGGATCCCACTTCTCAGCCTCCGCCTTGATCTCCTCTACAGCGTAGGTTCTGGTTTTTATTAGCTCTTTGTCCTCCCAGCCGTTTTTAAAGATTAGATGCAGCATTCCGTACACAAACGCTATATCAGTTCCCGGACGAATTCTAATATACATATCGGCCTTAGCCGCAGTTCTAGTAAAATTTGGATCGACGACGACGATTTTTGCGCCATTTCTATCGCGAGCTTGAAGAGCATGCTTCATAGCCCCTACGGGATTTGCAACCGCAGAATTCGCACCTATGAAAAGGATCATTTTAGAATTTTTCGCCATATCGCCTACGTGATTTGTCATAGCTCCATAACCCCAAGTATTCGCCACACCGGCGACTGTTGCGCTATGTCAAATTCTGGCTACGTGGTCGTTGCTGTTTGTACCCCAAAAGGCTGCAAATTTTCTAAAATAATATGCTTGCTCGTTGCAAAATTTAGCCGAACCCAGAAATACCACACTATCTGGACCGTCCTCTTTGCGGACTTGAAGCATTTTATCGCCGATTTCGTTAACGGCTTGCTCCCAACTTATGCGCTCCCACTTGCCGCCAACCTTTTTGAGCGGATATTTAAGACGCATTTTAGATTTGGTTAGATCGATTTGATCGATTCCCTTACAGCAGTGGCTACCTTGCGAGATCGGGTGATCTACTGCCATATCTTGGCGAATCCAGGTATTGGTGCTCTCATCCACTTGAGCCTCGATACCGCAGCCTACGGAACAGATCGAACATATCGTTCGCTTCATAACGGAACCTGGAAATGGGTTTTTGATCTCTTGCTCAGTAGCGGCTCTTAGCGTATTATTTTCGCCAAATGCAGCTACGCTGCTCGCTCCTAAAGCGGCGAGTTTCAAAAACGATCTCCTTCCGATCGCATTCTCACTCATGAAAATTCTCCTAGTAAGCTACTTTATAGTATTTTTTCCACGCTTCACTCTCCCAGTAAAGCACCTCTTTTTTCGGTGATTTGCCACGAACGGTATCGCCATAGTCCTGCTCATTTTTTGCTAGAGCCTGAGATGCAGCAATACCCACAGCGCCTACTGCGCCGATTTTTAGAGATTTTTTAAGAAAATCCCTGCGTTTGTTCTCCATGGTTTTCCTTTGTGAAGAAATCGCTTTAAATCTTTTATTGTAGTAACGCCTGTTACAGGATTTAAGTCTAATGAATTATAACGAAAAGGCAGTGAGATGGAAATTAAATTTTAAGTTACTTTTTAAATTTTATTTAAAATTCAAAATATAAAGTTCTAACTAAAAAACTACTCGCAAAATTCGAGCTTGCAAGTTTAAAATTTAACCGAAATTCTGCTTTTACGTTAAGATTTTGGTTAAAAATTTTATTTATCAATCCAGATCAAAAATATCTTCCGGATTGGTAAATTTATTTTGATAGCCACCTTTTTTGATCGCTTCTTTAACGACGCTGCGATCTTTCTTTTGCGGAGCGGCAAGCGCTAAAAGCGAGCGTTCAAGCGCAAAAAAGCTTCTCATTAGTGCGCCTAATGATTTGAAAAAATCCGCCCGCACATGCCCGCACAAAAGCTCGCTAAACTCATCCACAAAGCTGTTGGTGACATTCGTAAAAAGCTCTAACGCCAGCGTTTCGCCACCTTGCGCACCGATGAAATTTTTAGCGTATTGCGAGTTCGCAGCATTTTTGCCATCCTGCGAGTCCGTAAAATTTTTACCGCCATGCAAACCTGCAGAATTTTTTCCGTCTTGCGCCGTCAAGCTCGCGCTATTCGTAAAATTTTGCTCGTTTGCCACGGAATTTTGTCCGTTTAAAACTGCGCTGTGTTTTGCAGCCGCGTCGCGAAGTAGGGTTGAATGCAGGTAAAAAATAAATCCCACATAGTCCTCGCACTCTTTGCAAAGCTCCATATTGCGGCGAAATTTACTCTTTTTTAGCACGTCGATTACTGCGACACGCATACGCCCGTCGTCGCGTCCTTCGTCGTAGAAGCTCGCACTCATCGGCACATTGGCGTATGAAAAATCAAAAAGTACGGAATTTTGCTCGCTTTTAAACGCCGCAAAGTCGAATTTCGCTAAATTTTGAAATTCCGCCTCATCGCTAGACACGATGGGCGAGCTACGTAAAAACTCCAGTTGCTGCTGCCAGCGCTTAAATTTCGCGTCCGTTTCATAGAAAAAAAACGGAATTGCAAAAAATTCGTAGTAGTAGCTTCTTGCTTTAATTAAATTTACATCCATTACATCGCCCCTTTTCTAGCATCTTCTATCTGCTTTTTTATCATTATTTTCGCTTTGCAATCGCCGCAGCAAAAAAGTGTCTTCATCTTTTCAGGCTCGTTTGCAAAATGCGCGCCCATCATATCCGCGATCTTCATCACGGCTTTGCTCGTCGCAAATTCCTTACCGCACTCGATACACTTAAAAAGCTCGTCTTTAGCTAGCATTTTGTAATTAAAAAATCCAGGCTCAAGTTCCACGCCGCAAGGCTTAAGCTCGATCGTATCCTTTTCGGCGCAGCTTAACACGCAGTAGTTGCACATCGTGCAAAGCGAAGCGTTGAGCTTAATCGAATTGTCGCTGTTGTCGGCATACAGCGCGCCGGTATTACAGGCGCCCACGCAGCTAAGGCAGAGCGTGCAGCTTGCTTCGTTTATGCTTACTTTGCCAAATTTTAGCAACTCTCCGCTTTTTACAGCGCCGAAGCTGCCCTCGCCAACCATCGCGCTTACGCGTTTTGAGAAAATTTCTTTCTTGCTAAGGCCCTGCTCGTTTAAGCTAAATGCCCACAGCTGAGAGCTTTGCGCCCACTTTAGCGCCTCTTGTAGCTCGATTAAATTTCGCGCTAAAAATACCGCGTCCTTGCCGTAGATCGCGCGCGAAATTCCATTGATAAGCTCCACCGCTTCGCGCGTGCTCTCGCCCACGTCTGCGCCGTAAATGATCACGCTCGAGCCGCTTTCTTGCATCGCGCTTAGCAAATTTGCCTCATCTATTTGCTTGCTTCCAAAAATTCCAAACGGTAACACGCCGCACGGAAGCTGCACTGCAGGTGCGGATGCGATTTCGCTCTCTGCGATGAGAAGCGGAATTTTGCCTGCATAGAGCTTTGCGATCTCGCCAAATACTCTTTGGGGCAGCTTGGCAAATTTCAGCGCGCCGCTAGGGCAGACGCTTACGCACGCGCCGCAGCCGATGCAGTCGATATGCGAAAACATGAGCTCGCGCTTTTCGTCGTTTTTCAAAATCGCCACTGTAGGGCAAACCTCCACGCACGGCGCGCGCAGCTCATTTCGCCTGCCTTGATACTGACAGATCGCAGGATCAAAGATCGTGGAATTCTTATAATGATAAACCGGGCTTTTGGAATTTAAAATTTCTAAAATTTCATCGTCTTTTAGCCCCGAGATCTCGTAGCAGCCGCTTTGTCGTAGCTGATAGGGCGCTGCGCCGCTAATCAAGAAAAAATCCGCCTCGGTCTCAACCTCATCCCGCTCGCTTAAAATCGTAACCGCAAGATCACCAATCTCGCCGTAGACGAACTTTATCTCAGCCCTGCTTAACGCGATCACCTTAAATCCATGCTGCCTAAGTAGCCCCACAAGCTCCTCTCGCGGCTCATCACAGGCAAGAATTACGTTTTTGCCGACGGGCTTTTGATAGTCGCTATCTAGCGCGCCGTCGAAGGCGATATCCTTGGCGCGATACAAAATATCTACGTTTTTAGCGATTTGTAGCGGCTCATCTGCGGAATTTTCTATATAAAAATTTATCTCGGGCGCATAAATTTGCGCTTTTAATTTCGGCGAATTGGCGACGATAAATTCCTCATTTTTCGCCTCCTCTTCATAGCCGCAAATTTCGATATCGTCGCTTAAGACGACATCTTTTAGCCCCGCGGCGTAAAATCCATGTTCTTTCATAATCTATCCTAAATTGATAATTAGGCGGGTTTTACTCTTATTTTCTAAACAGCTTTTAAATTCTGCACTTAAAGTAAATCGAATTTAAATTAATAATTCTATAGATAAAGCAAAATCAAAGCTTTAAATGATAAAATCGCCTAAATTTTAAGGCATCGGGGTCGCAATGCAACGAATCAAACTACCAAAAATCGACAAAATCGCAAACGCGCAGGAGTTTCAAAACTGCCTCCGCCCGCAAATCATCAAAATCGCGCAAGAGCTCATCGAAGAGGCACGCAGGGAGGCGCTGCAAGGAGGCGAGCTCGCAAGCGAAAGCGAGATCATCGCGCGCATCAAATCGCGCTACGAAAAATTTCAAAATCTAAGCCTTAAGCCGCTCATCAACGCAACCGGCGTCGTGCTGCACACAAACCTCGGCCGCAGCGTCATCAGCGCCGAAATTTTAGCCCGCGCGCAAAAGATCATCACCTCGTATTCAAATTTAGAATACGACCTATCCGAGGGCGCGCGCGGCAACAGATACGACTACATAGCGCTTTTGTGCAGCGAGCTCTTCGGCGCGCAGGACGCGCTCGTGGTCAATAACAACGCCTCGGCGGTATTTTTGGTGCTAAATACCTTCGCGCGCGGACGCGAAGTCGTGGTAAGCCGCGGCGAACTAGTTGAGATCGGCGGGAGCTTTCGGGTAAGCGAAGTGATGTCAAACTCGGGCGCAAAGCTTGTGGAGATCGGCACTACGAACAAAACCAAGCTGGACGATTACGAAGAATCGATCAATGAAAACACGGCGATCTTGATGAAGGTGCACCGCTCAAATTTTAAAATTTCAGGCTTCAGCTCGAGCGTAAGCGCTGCGGAAGTTGCGGCTTTGGCGCGAAAAGCGACTCGTAAAAAAGAGGAATTTTTAGCGCTTAGAGCGGCAAGCTTTAAAAAATTAGCGGATCTTTGCGGCGGCTCGTCGGATACGGCGGGCGAAATTTTAAATTCCGCGGCGAATGATTTAAGCTTAGCGGCAGCTTCTGCGAATGCTCTAAATTTAAATAGCGGCGAGCCGTCCGCAAAGAGCGAGCGTTTTCATGGAGACAGTGCGGGCGACAAGAGCGAAATTTCTAAAATTTACCCCGCAAAATTTAGCATGAAAAAAGAGGACAATTTTAACGAGATCATCGATTATTACGATCTTGGAAGCGGCTACGCGAGCGAACTGGGATTTGGGCTAGGCAAAAGCGAACCATCCATTTTTGAGCTTTTAAAAAGCGGCGTGCGGCTGCTTAGCTTTAGCGGCGACAAGCTTTTCGGCTCCGTGCAGTGCGGCATCATCTTAGGGGATCGCGAGCTTATCGCGCGCCTGCGCAAAAACCAGCTACTGCGAATGCTGCGCGTGGATAAGATCACGCTAAGCCTGCTTGCCGAGACGATCAAGGCGTATATAAATAAAGAATTTCATCTCATCACGACGATAGATCAGATCCATCTGAGCCTGGACGAGCTGCGTGAGCGAGCGGAGCTAGTGCAATCGCGCATCGGCGTAAAATCGCAGATCGTGCCGACCACCACCTTCGTAGGCGGCGGTACGATGCCCGGCGCCTCCTATCCTAGCGTCGCGCTTGCGATACTTGACGGCGCAGATCCGCAGAGCACGCAGGCAAAATTTCGCGCTGCAGGCATAATCGGGCGGATCGAGGATGATAAATTTTTGCTCGATTTCAGATCGATTTTAAAAAGCGACTTGCAAGATTTAATAAAAAAGATCGGAGAAATTTATGAATAGCGTAATCATCGGCACCGCAGGCCATATCGATCACGGAAAGACCGCGTTAATCAAGGCGCTAAACGGCTTTGAGGGAGACCGAATGCCGAGCGAAAAGCAGCGCGGCATCACGATCGATCTTAGTTTTTCGCATCTGCGCTCGGGAGATACCAACGTTGCGTTTATCGACGTTCCTGGTCATGAAAATCTAGAAAAGACGATGATTAGCGGCGCGTATGCCTTCGACGCTGCGATGCTGGTAGTCGCCGCTGACGACGGGCTGATGCCACAAAGCAAAGAGCATATTCAAATTTTATCGCTGCTCGGGGTAAAAAGCGTGATCTTGTGTATCAGCAAGTGCGATCTGGCGGACGACGCGCGCAGATCTGAGGTCGCGACGCAGTGCAGAGAATATATCCTCAAATTTAAGAATTTGCAAATTTTAAACACCTTTTTTATCAGCATAAAAGATCCCGCAAGCATCGCCGAGCTGAAAAACTATCTCTTTAATATCAAGCCCGCGCAGCGCCAAGGAGGCGGCGTGGTGCACTACTACATCGACCGAGTTTTTTCGCTCAAGGGGCTCGGCACCATCGTAACGGGCAGCCTCATTAACGGCGCGATTTCAAAGGGCGAGAAGCTTTATAACTGCGATCTGGGCAAAGCTTTTAACGTCAAAAGCGTGCAGATACACGACGAGGACACGCCACTGGCGCAGGCTCCAAACCGCGTCGCACTAAGTCTTGACGCCAAAACGAGCGAGCTGCAAAAGGGGCAAATCCTAAGCAAAAAGGGGTTTTTCCGCGGCTTTAATGAAGCCGACTGCACCTTTAGCGGCGAAATTTCACACAACCAAGACGTGCTGTTTTGCGTCGGAAGTAAGCAAAGCGCGGCAAAAGCGCTCATTTTAAAAGAACTTCCTAGCGGCGAGAAGCTCGTGAGCTTTAAATTTGACAAAACGATGTTTTTGAAATTCGACGAGCCCTTCGTCTGCTTGGCAAACTCGCGCGTAATCGGCGGCGGACGCGTGCTAAACGCCGTAGTCGAGCCGCTAAAAAAGCAGAGCAAAGCCGTGCTTCTCACCGCTCTTTTGAAGCGAAATTTCACCGAAGCGTTTAAAATTTTAAGCCTCTTTCACAAGCATGGATTCGGGCTATTTTCGGCGTATCAGCGCTTCGGGATGGAGTACGACGAAGCGGTAAAGATCGCGCGCGGCATAGAAGGGACGTATTTTGACGAAGCAAATTTATGCGTTTACGATCTAAGCGCGATCGAGGACGTAAAAAGCCTCATAAAATTTATCGTCTCGAAAAACGACTACGCGATCTTTTCGCCTGCTTCGATCGCTCTAAAGCTCTCGTGGGCCAGCGAAGATCTTGCCGCGCGCGCGCTTGGCGAGCTTGAGCGGAGCGGCATCGTCTCCAAAAAGGGCGGGGTTTACGTAAAATCGGGGGTGGATTTTGACGCGCTCAAACAGAGCTTGGAGAGTAAAATTTTTGATCTCATCAAAAAGGGTGGCATCGCGCCGCTTGCGCCGTATAACGTCTATGACGAGCTGGAGATCGACCGCAGTAGCGGCGATGACGCGCTAAAAAAGCTAACATACGCCAAAAAGGTCGTCCGTCTCGCGCACAATCTCTTCGTCGAGGCCGAAAATTTAGCTCTGGCGATCAAGCGCCTCTACGCGATCATCGAAAAAGAGGGCTTCGTAAACGTCACGAACGCTAAAGAGGAGCTGGGACTTAGCAGAAAATTCGTCATCTGCTACCTCGAATACCTTGATAAGATGGGAAATATCGTGACGATCGACAATAAACGCTATTTGAAAAAGTAAAAATTTAAAATTTTGCACTACAATGCGCGGAATTTTTTGCAAAGGAAAAAAATGAAAAAAGCTATTTTAACTTCAGTTGCGCTCGCAGCAAGCCTAAACGCGGCTTTAAGCGACAGCGAAATTCTATCCATCTACGGCGGCGCGCCTCAAGGCATCGAAATAAAGGTCGCCGAGCGCATCCCGCTTAGCGAGCCAAAGGGCGTTGAGGCGGTCGTTTTAAAAATCTCTCAAGGCAATATGTCGCAAGAGGAGATCATTTTCACTCAAGGCGATCTGATCTTTACCGATATCATCGATCCTAAAAAACGCGTAGTCTATAAGGAGCAGATCAAACAAGACCGCATCGCAGGACAGCTAAGTAAGGTCTTCAAAGCAGAGAGCAAAGACAATATCATCAAGCTAGGGAACGATCCAAAAAAGCCTACGATTTTGATGCTGACAGACGCTTTGTGCCCATTCTGTCGTAAAGAGATGGCAAGAATTGAAGAAACGCTAAAAAATAATAATGTCGATATCGTCATGACCTCCGTTCACGGCGATGACGGCCACGCAAAATCCGCGCTCATCTACAAAGAGATCAAAAATGCTAAAACCGACGAGCAAAAGATAGCGGTTTTTAGAAAATACTACGCTGAAGATAACAAAGCAGGTGCCAAAGACGTAAGCGTTGCCGAGCTAAATGCTGCAAAAGCCCTAGCTACTAAATACTTCAGTGCGGGAGTAAACTCAGTGCCTTACATCATCGAAATGGACAAACTAAAATAATCTAAAAATTTTGCGGAGCGATCCGCAAAATTCTACCTCATCGTCTTAGGCTTAGCGATTTTAATTAATCCGGATTTTATGAAATTTTACACGTGCAAAATTCCAGCAAAATTCTGCATTGTTCCTTATATTGAAAGTAGCATAAAAGCGATAGTGTATGAAATTTAAAAGCGAGAAAATATGCAAGCAAATCCACGGCCGAAATTTTAAAATTTCGCGGCAAAGCCCCGTTAAAATTTAGCCGCAAATTTCATAAAATTTTTGTGTTGCGGCAAAGAGGAATCTATAATCGTGCTTCAAGCTGCCTATCTTGGGCTGCGTCCGATTAAAATCAAAACTCCACGTCAAAAGCGGCTCTTGCCAGGCTATTTTTGCTCTCGCTTAGCTCGTACGATGCGCTGAGCCCGACGCTTTGAAGGATCTTATATTTCAGTCCGATCGCGCCGTTAAATACGCCGCTAGAATAATCAAGCCCCTCGACGTCGTATCTGTCCGAATACTTTCTGCTCGCATGATACGAATCGCCACTAAATCGATGCTCGTACTCCGCATTTGCGAATATCTGCAGATCACCAAAAGCCTTGATCGTGTAAATTCCCGCGGTGCCGTTCGGCGCGGTTTTTGAAGCGGAGCTAAATTTAAGCCTGGAGATCGCATCCTCGTTTACCCTAATCACTCCAAGCCCCAAATATGGCTTAATATAGCCGTTTTCAAATAAAAATTTATACCCTGCTCTCGTGCTAAAATCCCAAATTTGCGACTTGTATTTCGCGCCGTGGATAGCGCCGAATCCGTTATTGGTTTCAAATTTATGATCGTTCGTCGAATATGTTAAATTTACCGCCAGATCCACGTTTTCGTTAAAATCGTATCTGCCCGCCAGACCGAGCTCGTAGGATTTGATGTTTTCTTTCACGCCGTCGAATTTACCCTCATACCAAGCGTCCGATTTTTGGTACCCAAAGATCACGCCCAGCGTAAGATCATCCACTCTCTTGGAGGCTCCGAGTAAAATTCCGTCGCTCTTGTGATCGTATTTGACGCCGCCCGAGCGGTCTTTGTAATCCCCGCCGTAGTTTCCGATCGCGCTTACGTTTACGTTAAACTCCTGCCCGTCGGTGTCGGTTAAATTTTTATAAGCAGAATTTCGTGCAAGCTTGGTAAGATCCAGATCGACCTTCGAGCGCGGCATCTCGATGCCTACCCGGTTGCCGCCTCTTGCGACCTGCGAAAACAGGCTGCCGTTTTTAGGCGTGAAGTTATTGATCGCTAGCATCAGGGCTTCAAAATAGGTAGGCAGATCGTCGTATCCACTAGGATAGGCATTTGTATCGGAGGTGATAAATAGATTTGCCGCGTTACGCTCGCGAGATAATCTTATGATCTCATCGTACTGATCGGGTCTTGCGTTATATATGACATGCAAAATTTTAGAGGAATTTGCGGGGTCTTTTTCAAATTCCGAAGTTCTAGGGCGGTAGTGGTTTATATAATCGTCCGCGCTCACCTCTTGCAGCATCCAAACGTCCGCATAAGGGGCTATAGCGTCGCGCACGCCCCAACCGTTGTTTGCCAAAACAAGCATTCCCGGATATTTAGTCTTGATATAATTGTAGATATTAGCCATATAGGCGATAGTTGCGGGATTGTTTTCGGTATTAACCTCGTCGATAAAGTATCCCGCGATATTTTCTCTGCCGTAGAAATTTACGAAATTATCGATATCGGCATAGACTAAATTTAGATTTCTAGTAGAATTTTTGGTATAGGTATAGCCTAAATTTGATATGCCCGCCGCGATATTTCGCTTCATCTGAACAGCGTCTTCTTCTCTTCTGACCAGATATTGCGTAGTTTGATCGCCCGGTATCGCCGCCTCGTATGAACCGAAAGCCACATAAGGAACCAGCGCGCCGCCTATATTGGTAATGCCGTTCCAAAACTCGGCATTTACGCCGCTATTGCCCGTCCAGCGAAACGCAGGCATCATAACACGCTGATTATTAAGCCTGCCCGAATATGAGCCCTTTTTGGCAAAGCCCCTTGCATACTCGAGCTTGATACGAAATGAGTTTTCATATTCGTCGCTCGCGGAGCTATCGCTAGCCGCGTCGCGCCTGCTTAATTTCGCGCCCAGGCTGTCCGCAGCGCTCATTACGTCGGAACGGGAAGTGTTGTTGGAAGGAGATTTTTGCGCGTTTTCATAGCTCCAGGAATTCTGCTCGCTCGCATAGCCGAACCCTGCTGCACCGACAAGCGCAAGAGACACGATTTTTTTCAAAGACTTTAGCATTCTGCACCGCCTCAAATAAAATTACCCAAATTCTTAAATTTCGACAAATTTACGGACGCACTTTAAAAATTAAAAGCTTTGTCGAAATTTAAAAATTTAGCCGCCTTAAGACGGCCAAATTTTAAAGCTTATTTTAATGCCGCTTTTGCCTTCTTCGCGACTGTTGCGAAAGCTTCGGGGTCGTTCATAGCCATATTTGCTAAAATTTTTCTATCAAGCTCGATGCCCGCTTTTCTAAGTCCGTTTATAAATTTAGAATAGCTGATGTCGTTTAACCTGCAAGCTGCATTTATGCGCACTATCCAAAGTCTGCGGAAATCGCGTTTTTTCGCGCGTCTGTCACGGAAAGCGTAAACGAGGCTTCTCTCCAGCTGCTCTTTAGCCTTTCTGAAATGTTTGCGTCTTGCGCTATAAAATCCGCGCGCAAGCTTTAGCACCTTGTTGTGACGGCGGCGTCTAACGATGCCCGTTTTTACTCTTGCCATATTAATCCTTTCTTAATCGGCGTCCCTTTGGGGATCTTGCCCTAAAATCCATGAATTTAGGGGAGTTTGAATGACTTTCGTCAAAAACTAACTTCGCACTATTTGCAAAGCATTTTTTTAACCGCAGATACGTTCGTAGAATCAACGTATTGGGCCTCGCGCAAATTCCTCTTGCGTTTTTGAGACATCTTCGTCAAAATGTGGCTGCGAAACGCCGAGCCTCTTTTGATCTTGTTTTTGCCCGCTTTAAAACGCTTGACGGCACCGCGCACGCTTTTCATCTTTGGCATGGTCGTCCTTTTTTTAAAGTGAACGGGAAGTATATAATAAAGTTTCTTTGAAAAATTTGAATTTTAGCGAAATTTATGAAAATACAAAATACTACATCGAAATTGATATAATTATTACTCATAGCAATATTTTCAGATTTATATCGTTTTTATAAATTTAAGCAATTGGATAAAAGTTTTCCTTTTTAATACAATTAAAACTATAAAACTTACTATTATTAAGCAAAACGCGTAGACGCCGGGCAATATATGAGATATAGCAATAAAGCAAACACCACAAAAAAATTCTACACCAATATTGCAAAAATTTACACTTTTTATAAATTTTTTCAGACCATAACTCAATGCGATATATTTGGCAAAAAGAGATAAAAACAGGCAAAACATTATGATAAATATATCATTGCAAAAATATACAATAAATCCAATAAATACTGAAAATATAATCAAAGAAATTAAATTTATACGAAGCATTTGTCCTTCTTTGCGTAATGCCTTAAAATATGAATTAGTAAGAAGGAGCGTCTTACCTTCGCATAGCAATATCGCAAAAATTATTGGCATATAATTTAAAACGTCCGCATATTTAGGTAACCAAGCGCTCAGTAGAATTTCTACAGGATATGCAAATAGAAATAAAAATACAAATATGATTGATAGTCCATCATCTAAAATTTTAAAAATTTCGTTTTGTTCGCAAGTTTTTTTAGTTCGTAATATCGGGAATAAGATCGCCGAGAATGCATTGATAAAAAATAGAGCAAAATTTAGTAACGACAATATAAGTGAAATTTTACCAAATAAGACGATGCTAAATTTCCATGCAATCATAGATCTTGCAATAAATATCAAAAATATATTGCAAAGCGCAGAGATTGTTAATTTTATACCTATTCGCATATTTTTATATATATAAAATAAGCTATCTGTAAAAGAAGCCATTTTTACTTTAAAAAGATCCCTGCATAAAAAATAAATATAAACAAGCGATATAAATCTGGCAAAAATAAATGAAAATATTAAAAATTTAGCTTTATCGAAATCCACGAAATAAACTGCTGCTATAGATGATAAGACAAAAATTCTTTCTATAAACAAAACGAGTATTGACTTTTTTATCTCATTTACACTTTGCAAAAGATTATATAGAAATGATCTTGGTACTGTGATAGCGCCCGAAATAGCAATATATAAAAATAACCTTTTATCGAACGAAAACGCACAAACCGTAAAAAATATAATTAGGCATTCTATAATATATAAAATCTCCATCGTACAAATTTGAGATTTTAGAGTTCTTTTAGAAATAAATTCATATCGCCTACCGCCGTATCTTAGATATATACCATCAGATAGTCCAAAATGTAAAAATTCTACATAATTGGCAAAAAATATAAATAATTGATAGTATCCAAAGCCTTCTAAAGATAAAAGCTTCGGTAGAACTAAGATCGATACTGCGGATACAAACGCAAAAAATATCTGCGCTAGCGCCATATATGAAATTTTAGATAGCAAATTCCATCCTAAATCGTCTTTTGCATAAATTTAACTATTAAAAGACCTAGCTTTTTTGGTATCCACATCGCGCTAACCGTAAATATCCAAAAAGAAGGGAATTTCTTATAAATTTTATATAAATTGCGAAAGCAGTTTTCGTTCCTAACTGCAGAAAGACCGTTTCGTATCCTAATTATATTGGCGGGATAATAATATATTAAAAGCCTTTTTCTAAAAATTTCAAGCACGAAATCTACGTCAAAATTCTTTTCAATAGTGATTAAGGTATCATTTAGATTTGCACCAAATACTTCTGAAAAATTATATCTTCCACTATTAAACTGCCTTGCTGCATAAATTTTATCAAATACCACGACTTGCTTATCAGACAAAATCGCACAGGCGATATTCCAATAAAGCTGCACGAGATTGTTATTTGCTATCGCGTCTAAATCGATTCTATTAAATAAACTTTTATTTACTATATTAGAAGTTATAAAAGTTAAATTAGTATGGGCTTCTTTTATAAACTCCGCTTTACTATCATCATAAATTTTAAAATTATTAAATTCTTTAAATTCTACCGGCTTAATTTTGTCTATGAAATTTTGTGCCTTTAAATGAATGATACCGAATTTCGAAGAAGAATCTAGTACCCGCATTAAATATTTAATCGTATCATCAAACACTAAATCATCATCGCCGAATATCCATATATATTTTCCGCGCGACAAAGAAATCGCTTTTTTGAAATTATTATCTGGACCAGTATTTTCACTATTTTTTATATATTTTACAAGTCCGAAATCAATATATTTTTTTGCAATATCCGAAGTTTTATCACTGGAAGCATTATCTAAAATTAAAATTTCAATATCTTTTCGCTCGCTTTTATACACGCTTTTGCATAGACTATTTAGACTTTTATCTAAGAATTTTGCTCTATTATAAGTCGGTACTGCAATGCTTAAAAAAATATCCTCAGCCAAAATTTATTCTTTCCTTTTCAAATACCAACGGGCGATTTAATACTTGAGTATAGATCGCACCTATGTATTCGCCTATTATACCGATAAAAAATAAAATTCCAGATGAGACAAATGAAAAAAGTATTATGAGAGGTGCAATGCCTACGTTCATCTCGTCCCAATAAATTAGCTTAAGTATAAAATACACAAGTCCTACTATTATACTTAAAATACCCGTTATCATACCTATAAAGGTTGCAAGCCGAAGTGGTACTTTGGAATTGCAGATTATACCGAGTATCCCCATATCATAAAGCGTGTAGAAGTTGTTTTTGGTAACCCCTTTAATTCTTACCGGTTGATCGTAGGGGATCTTAGCTACCTTATAACCGGCTTCCGCAAGCATTCCTCGAAAAAACGGATACGGATCATGCATCTGTCTAAGAGCCGCGATGACCTTTTTATCAAAAAGTCCAAAGCCGGTAAAATTCTTAAAAATTTCGATCTCAGATAACTTTGATAAAAGCTCGTAATAGCATTCTCTGATTTTAAACATCACGCCGCGTTCCTCGCTGTCACGCTTAATGGCCAAAACCAAGTCGTTGCCCTCTTGCCATTTTTCTATAAACTGCGCAATCATCTCGGGCGGATCTTGCAAATCGGCTACGATAGAGATAACAGCATCTCCGTCTGCACCCAAAAGCGCGTAGGTTGGCGATTTTATATGCCCGAAGTTTCTGGAATTTACGATGATCTTTAAATTTTTATCATCGTTTGCAAGGCGTTTTAAAATTTCAACTGTTCTATCAGTCGAAGCATTATCTATAAATATATGCTCGTAGGCATACTCCGAAAATTCGCCCATAACTTTTTTTACGCGCGCATAGACCTCTTCTACGTTCTCCTCCTCATTAAAGCAGGCGGTAACTATACTGATCTTTTTCATATCATCTCCTAAAGACGAAAAATTTATTTAATAAAAATGATACCGCAGCTAACGGGATCAAAAGCACAAAACCGTTTAGATACATATTTTCAAAGCCAAGCCGCTTAAAAAGCCATAAAAAGAATATGTTTAAAAGATATATTATAACATACACTAAAATAAATTTAAAAATAAGTTTATTATCGTTGCTGCCGAATACCAGTCCGCCTATGGTTTTAAAGTTAAACAATACGCCAAGTATCGTAGAAAGCAACACGGCAAGGGGATAATATAGACCCAGATAGATAAAAAGGGCAAAAAGCCCATATCCAAAGACGGTATTTAGGATACCTACTAAAAGAAAAGAGAATAGCTGGCGTTTAATTGTCATTGATATCTTTCTTATATAAAGATACTGGCTTTTCTATAAATACA
>NZ_CALBWL010000053.1 GCF_937973075.1 uncultured Campylobacter sp. | reverse complement strand
TCCTGCATGCCGATGTCGTTTAGCCAATCAAGCTTCGGATTGATCGAGCCGCTATATTTATATTTCCAGTGAGCGGCGACACCGAATTCTGCGGTGTTATGCATATCGAAGGTGCGGATCTGCACCTCTACGATCATACTTTCGTTAAAGACTGTCGTGTGGATCGTCTGGTAGCCGTTTTGCTTCGGAAGCGCGATATAATCCTTAAAGCGTGAGATCAGCGGATTAAATTTAGTATGGATGATGCCAAGAGCCAAGTAGCAATCCATCGGCTTTTGCACGATGATGCGGATAGCCAAAAGATCAAGTACCTCCTCGATCGAAATTCCTTTGCGCTGCATCTTTAAAAAGATCGAGTAGTAGTGCTTCATCCGCTTTTGGATCTCAAAGCTGCCCTCGCTAAAGCCGTTTGAGAGCATATACTCTTTGATCTTTTCGCTAAATTTGCTCAAGCTCATCTGAAGCTGCTGCTTATGCTCCTCGACGTAATCGGCGATCGCCGAATACTCTTTAGGCATGACGTATTTGAAGCTAAGATCTTCAAGCACGTTTTTGATCGATGAAATTCCAAGCCTGTGCGCGATCGGCGCGTAAACCAAAAGCGTCTCCTCGCCGATACGTTTTTGCTTATCGGGGCGAAGTGCGTCTAGGGTAAGCATATTGTGCAGCCTATCGCAGAGCTTTACGACTAGGACGCGCTGATCGTTAATGGAGATCATTAGCATCCTGCGGAAGGTAAGCGCCGTGGTGCGAAGCTTGGCGTTGCTATCGCCGGATGGAGCTAATTTATCCTCTCTAATGTTTACGATTTTAGTAAGCCCTTCTACGATCTTGGCTACTTCGTCGCCGAATCTTTGTCTAACCTGCTCGATGCTGTAATCTGTATCCTCTACTACGTCGTGTAGTAGCGCAGATATCACCATCGCGTCGTCTCCACCCATAAAAGATACGAAGCAAGCTACCAAAATCGGATGGATCGCATACGGCTCGCCGCTTTTGCGAAACTGCCCGTCGTGCTGCGCGATGCATAAATTTATAGCATCCACTAGCAGCGGAGTGGGCTCTTTTAGATTATAAAGCAGCTGCTTGGCGCTTTGAATGTCTTTGGTATCGACGACATCGTCGATGAGACTTTCTAGGAAGTTATCATTAATCCTTGTCAACGATTCCATCTAATGCGATCTTACCTTCGGCTAGTTCCAAGATTGCTATATCGGCAAATTTCATCCTGCGAGTATCTACGTTATCTATTAACGGCGGTTCGCCCGCAGCTAGCTGCTCGGCGCGTTTGCTTATCATCAAAGATAGCTTATATCGGTCTCCGCCCGTTACTTTTAACGCTTTGGCTACAATTTGTTCGGTTCTCATCAATTCTCCTTAAATTTAAAATTTCAGTTTTTTACGATCGAGCAGGAGCTTAGATCTCCGCCATCGACGATTTTGTATAAATTTCCGCTCTTAAACATATTGCATACGATGATCGGAAGCGCATTATCCTTGGCAAGCGCGATAGCCGTATCGTCCATCACCCTGATGTTGTCGTGCAGGGCTTGATCGTAAGTGACTTTGGAAAGCAATTTAGCGTCTTTAAATTTTTGCGGATCCTTGTCGTAGATCCCCATCACTTTGGTAGCTTTTATGATAGCGTCGGCTCCGATCTCGATCGCGCGGAGAGTACCCGCAGTATCGGTCGTGAAGAATGGATTTCCGGTGCCCGCGGCAAAGATCACGACGCGACCTTTTTCGAGGTGCCTTTTGGCGCGGCCGATGATGAAGGTCTCGCAGATCGCTTCCATCTTTATCGCGCTTTGTACGCGCACATCCATGCCTGCGTATTCTAGCGCTTCTCTCATCGCTATTGCGTTGATGACGGTCGCTAGCATGCCCATATGATCGCCGCTGGTGCGTTTGATGATACCGCTAGCTGCGGCGCTTACGCCTCTTATGATATTGCCGCCGCCGATTACGATGCCTACTTCGATGCCGCCTTCTACGAGCTGCTTGATCTCTTTGGCGATAAATTTTAAAATTTCGCTGTCGATCCCAAAGCCGTTCTCTCCCGCTAGCGCTTCACCCGAAAATTTTACGAGTATGCGATTGTATTTAGCCATAAATTTAGCTCCTAATAAAATTTTAAAATATTACCCAAAAGTCGTTTAAAAATAACTTTTTAGGCTATTTTAGATGATCTTTAAGGCGGTTTATCCAGATCTTTTTCGGAGCGATTATCTCGCTAGCGCTGCCGTTTACGGCGTGATAAATCAATGTGCCGTGCAAGCTCGCGTAGTAGCGGATTATGAGGCGCTGCAAATAAGGCTCGTAGCTCGGCACGAACCAGCCGTTGTTGCTGATCGCTACGACGTATTTGGGCGAGCCCTCGTAAAGCTCTGCGCGCGTAGCCTCGTAGCAAACGGCGCTTCTTACGCTTCGCCCGCCAAGCTCGTAGTCGCTAAAGCCGCTAGCTGTGGAAAAATCGGTCGCGCCGCCTAGCAGCACGCGGTTGATGAAATTTCGCGCAAATTCCGGCAGCGGCACCATTTCGCCAAACGGCACCAAAATGTGCTTATCGAAGCGCTTCATTTCCCCGTTCGCAAAAAGATAGGCGCTGTTGTAAAATTTCCCGTTCTCATACGCTTCCGCGCCCGCTACGATAGTAATTGCGCGCGATTTTTCCTTTAAAGCTTCAACTAGCACGTTTTCTAAATTTAGCGGCATCGCGAAGGCGCTTTCGGGCAAGATTATCGCGTCTTGTCCCTCTGCGATCGCCTCATCAATCCGAGCCAAATTTGCCAACGCGGCGGACAAAATTTTATCTTTCGCCCAGATGTCGTGCTGCGAAATGTCGGTGTTTGCGAGTGAAATTTTAATCGGTAGCGGCGTGGGCTCTTTTTGGCTGAATTGCAGCGCGCAGATCAAAAACGCCGTGAAAATTAGGGCGTTAAGCTTAGCCGCCGCGCCGCGTCCGCGTAGATACAAAATCGCGCAAAGCCCCGCTAAAATCAGAGCCAGCGCGCTAAGATCGGCTCTGAAAATTCCATGACTTAGCAGCAGTTCAAAATTTAGCCAATCAAAGCCGAAAGGATGGATAAATTTTAGAATTAAAAGGCACGCAGCGCGCAAAACCGGCGCGTCAAAGATCGCAAAGATGCGGAAAATAAAGGCATAAACGAGGCAAATTCCAAGAATTTCAAGCGGGATCAAAAACGCAAGATCGAAATAGATCAGACTGAAGCTGATCCAGTGCATCCACAGCGCGCCGATAAAAAATCCGCACCAAAACCACTCCGCCTTGCTTGCTTTTAGCAGATAAAAAAGCGCCGCTATCGCAATTAGAGGCGAGAAAAATTCCGCCGCCAAAGCAGCCAAGCCGTCAAATTTAGAGCTTAAAATTTCTACGAAAATAAAATTTGAAAGCGCAAGGGCAAGAACAAAGCCTTTATTTATGTAACTTAATGTAAAATAGCTACTTTTTAAATTTCTAATGAAGGAAACACATGGAACAAGGAAATTTCTTTGCATCAATCCTGCCTATCGTCGTAATCTTTGCGATTATGTATTTTTTGATTATCAGACCGCAGCAAAAGCAGGCCAAGGATCATAAAGCGATGGTCGATGCGCTCGGCAAAGGCGATAAGATCATAACTAGCGGTGGCATAAAATGCACGGTCGTGAAAACAAACAATGATTTTATCACAGTTAAGCTTAACGATGAGGTCATGGTTGAGCTGGATAAACAATTTGTGGCAAGAAAATTAGATGAGCAGTAAAATTTCATACCGTCTGCTGATCTTTTTAGCTGCGGTTATTTTTTCGGCGATTTTTGCCGCGCCTTCGATCTTTCAGACCGAAAAGGGAAGCAAGATAAACTTGGGTTTGGATCTGCAAGGTGGCCTGCATATGCTTTTGGAAGTTCAAAGCGACGAGGCGGTCGTTTCTAAGATCAAATCGATCGCCGCGAGCGTCAATTATGCCGCCAAGCGCGACGATCTACTAATGGACGGGCTAAAATTGGAAGGCGATTCGTTTGAGTTTGAAATTTTAGACGCGGACGAGGCTTCTAAATTTGATGCGATTTTGCATAGCGCCGCAAGCGGATTAGACATTCAAAAATCTGGCGAAAAATACCGCGTCACGCTAACGCCCGAGGAGGTCGAAGCGACTAAAAAATACGCGATTGAACAGGCTGTAGAAACTATCCGCAACCGCTTGGATCAATTCGGACTTGCGGAGCCTACGGTAGCAAAGCAGGGCGAGAGTTATATTTTGGTTGAGCTTCCGGGCGTCAAAAGTGCAGCTGATGAGCAACGCGCCAAGGATTTGATCGCCAAAGCGGCTCACTTGCAGCTTATGGCAGTGGACGATGTGCGCCAAGACCGCGCGCAGACTATCAGCGCAGCGGATGCTAGAGCTTACGGCGACGTGATCTACCCGGACGTTAAAAATCCGAATTACAAGTATCTCATAAACGAAATTCCAGTGCTAGACGGCGCGATGCTAGTCGATGCGAAGGTCGCTTTCGATCAGCACACCAACCAGCCGATCATAAATTTTACGCTGAACTCTCAAGGCGCTCAAATTTTTGGCGATTTTACTGGTAAAAATGTCGGTAAGCGCCTTGCGATCGTGCTTGATGGCAAGGTTTACTCCGCGCCGCGCATAAACGAGCGTATCGGCGGTGGCAGCGGTCAGATCAGCGGCGGATTTAGCGTCGAGGAGGCGCACGACGTAGCGATTGCGCTTAGAAGCGGCGCGCTTTTGGCTCCGGTTAAAGTCTCAGAAACGCGCAGCATCGGCCCTAGCCTAGGACAAGATAGCATCGATAAAAGTATGGCAGCGCTAAGCCTTGCAGCGGTTGCGATTTTGATCTTTATGATTTTATACTATGGCGTAGCGGGGCTTTTTGCCGATATCGCGCTTGTAGTAAATATTTTATTTTTGATCGCTTGTATGGCGCTTTTTGGTGCAACATTAACGCTTCCTGGAATGGCGGGAATCGTGCTAACTATCGGAATGGCCGTGGATGCGAACGTAATCATTAATGAGCGCGTTAGAGAGGTGCTAAGGACGGGAGTTTCAATCCGCCAAAGTATAAATAAAGGCTATGAAAATGCGATGAGCGCGATCGTGGATTCAAATATCACTACGCTAATTACTTCCGCTGCGCTTTATGCTTACGGCACGGGTCCGGTAAAGGGCTTTGCCGTCACGATGAGCATCGGTATCGTAGCGTCGATGATAACAGCGATTTTGGGCACTCACGGAATGTTTGAGTTAGTAATGGATAAGATGGAAAAGAGCAAAAATACCGCGCTTTGGCTCGGTTATAAATTAAGAGGAGGCGCAAATGCAAGTGTTTGATAAGGGCAAAATTTATGATTTTATGAAATTTAGATATTTTACCTTTGCACTTTCTGCTGTTTTGATAATAGGCTCTATTGCGCTATTTTTCATTAAAGGTGTCAGCTACGGCATCGATTTTAGCGGTGGTACACTCATTCAGGTTAAATATGACGCTAAAGCACCGCTTGATGAGATCAGAAAGCGCTTCGAAGCGGCAAATTTAGGTAATATCAACGTTACGGAATTCGGCAGCGATCAAGAAGTTACGATTAGATATTCAGGCGCTGCGAGCGAACTGGGTGATAATCCCGCTTTAGCGGCACAAAAAATTTTGCAAGGGAGTGGAAACTTCGACATTCGCAAGGTCGATATCGTAGGTCCTAAAGTCGGCGAGGAGCTTCGTACAAACGGAATTTTAGCGGTATGCGTATCGTTTGCGCTCATTTTGGTTTATATCACCCTGCGGTTTGAGTGGAGATTTGCGGTCGCCGCAGTGCTATCGGATCTGCATGACGTCGTAGTTGCTGTAGGTGCGATGATTTTAGCCGGCGTGGATTTCAACCTTGAAATTCTAGCTGCACTGCTAACTATAATGGGCTACTCACTTAACGATACCATCGTTGTTTTCGATAGAATTCGAGAAGGAGTAAAAGATAGCAAATCGATTAAGCTTGACGAGGTTATAAATGAATCAATCTCTCACACACTATCGCGCACGCTGCTTACTTCGCTTACGACTCTCATCGTCATCGTGATTTTATTCGTTTGGGGCGGCGAGATGATCCACGGCTTTAGCTTCGTGATGCTAATAGGCGTCATAGCAGGAACTTTCAGCTCCGTATTTGTAGCTGCTCCGATGCTGATTTTGTTTAAATTTAATGTCGAGAAATACCGCGCGTTTTTGGCTGAAAAACAGCGTCGTATCAAAGAGAAAGAAAAGAATCGCGCCATGTATGAAAAAGGCACGGTGTAAGGATAAAAGATGAACTGGGGAAGGGTAATTTACATATTTTTTGCGCTGATGAGTATGACTACGATAGGCGGGTTTTTGTATGAGAAGAATGAAATTTTACTTTTCATAGCAACCAGCGTGAATGCAGTCTCGACGCTTTTGAAGGTAGGCGTACGAAATATGCTAGCAGCCGAGCTTTTTGCAAGCTCGCTCGTAGCGGATCTGCATCTCATACCGGCGTTCGTTTTGATTGTAGTAGCGCCGGGAGATTTGTCGATCGTGACCTCGCTTGCTATCGGCGCGCTACTTGCAAACTTTTTCTCGCTAATTTTAATAGCGATCGAATCGGCAAAAACTAAAGACGAATTCTAGGAGCGCAGAATGCCTTACGATAGTAAAAGTATTGAGCTTAAATGGCAGAAAATTTGGGACGAAGAGGGAGTTTTCGAGCCTAAGGACGATTATAGCCTGCCTAAAAAATATATCCTTTCGATGTTTCCCTACCCAAGCGGCCGCATCCACATGGGGCATGTACGAAACTACAGCATCGGCGACGCTTTGAGCCGATACTACAGGCTGCGCGGATACAACGTGCTTCAGCCGATCGGCTTTGATAGCTTCGGCATGCCTGCGGAAAATGCGGCGATCAAACACGGCATTCACCCTAAAACTTGGACTTATGAAAATATCGATTATATGAAAAACGAGCTGCACCGCCTGGGCTTTAGCTTTTCAGCTCGTCGCATGCTCGCCACCTCCGATCCGCTTTATACGCGCTGGGAGCAGGAATTTTTCATCAAGCTTTTTGAAAAAGGGCTCATTTATAGAAAAAGCGCCGTGGTAAATTGGTGCGAACACGATCAGACGGTGCTTGCCAACGAGCAGGTCGAGGAGGGCAGGTGCTGGCGTTGCGGCAACGAGGTCGTGCAAAAGCAGATGCCGGGATATTATCTAAAAATCACCGCCTATGCGCAGGAGCTTTTGGATTGCCTAAAGCAGCTTGAGGGCAAATGGCCCGCTCAGGTGCTTACGATGCAGGAAAACTGGATCGGGCGCAGCGAAGGTTTGGAATTTAGCTTTAAATTTGACGAGCAAAGCAGCGCCAAGCTTGGCGGCATCGAGGGCTTTAAGGTTTTTACGACGCGCCCCGATACGATCTACGGCATGAGCTACGCGGCGGTCGCGCCGGAGCACGAGGTCGTAAAGAGGCTTTTGGATAATAATTTACTTGACGCCGAAGCTGCGGCGAAGGTGAGGGAAATTTTAAATCAAAGCCCGCGCGAGCGCCAAGCAAGAGATAAAGACGGCGTGAGCCTCGGGATCAGCGTGCTTCATCCGCTAAGCGGCAAAGAAATCCCCGTTTGGACTGCAAATTTCGTCCTAGCAGAATACGGCGGTGGCGCGGTTATGGCTGTGCCTGCGCACGACGAACGAGATTTCGAGTTTGCGAAGAAATTTAACCTGCCGATCATTCAAAGTATTGCTCCTAAAAGCGGCGATTACGACGCTAGCAAGGCTTACGTCGAGCCTGGAATTTTAATAAATTCCGCGGAATTTAGCGGCATGGATAGCGAGAAAGCAAAAAGTGCCGTCATTTCAAAATTTGAAGAGCTAGGGCTCGGACGCCGCGTGGTAAATTTTAAACTGCGCGATTGGGGAGTGAGCCGCCAGCGTTACTGGGGCGCGCCGATACCTATGATCCACTGTCCAAAATGCGGGCTGGTAAGCGAGGAAATTTCAAATCTGCCCGTAGAGCTTCCGCAGGATATTAAGATCACCGGCAAGGGCAATCCGCTCGACGCGCATCCTAGCTGGAAGTTTTGCAAATGCCCTAAATGCGGCGGCAACGCGGTGCGCGAGACCGACACGCTCGATACATTTTTTGAAAGCTCGTGGTATTTCGCGCGCTACGCAAGCGACGAGCGGACGTGGCAGCAGCGGGCGTTTGACGAGCAAAGCGTGAATTACTGGATGAATGTCGATCAGTATATCGGCGGCATCGAGCACGCGATTTTGCACCTTTTATATGCAAGGTTTTTCCAAAAGGCTCTTCGTGACATAGGCTATCTGCGCGATAGTGAGCCGTTTGAGCGGCTGTTAACTCAGGGCATGGTGCTAAAAGATGGCGCAAAGATGAGCAAAAGCAAGGGAAACACCGTCGATCCCGACGACATTATCGAGACCTACGGCGCCGATACGGCGAGACTTTTTATACTTTTTGCCGCGCCTCCTCAAAAAGAGCTTGAGTGGAACGACAGCGCGGTAGAGGGCGCGTATAAATTTCTTAGCCGTCTCTACGATCGCGCCGAAAACGCCTACGCTACTGATAAAATTCCGCAGATCGACCACGCCGCTTTAAATAAAGAGGAAAAATACGCCCGCCTCAAAGTTTACGAGGCGCTTAAGAAATCACAGCAGGTTTATGAGAGCAGCTTTGCTTTCAATACCTTAATCGCCGCGTGTATGGAGGCGCTAAATGCGCTAAATGCGCAGAGCAACAAAGACGTATTTACCGAGGGTTACTTTGTGATTTTAAACCTACTAGAGCCTATAGTGCCGCACATCTGCGCCGAGCTTAGCGAGAGGTTGTTTGGGCGGGCGAATTTTTGCGAGCTGAGAGTTTGCGAAGAGGTCTTTGAGAGCGATACGATCAAGCTTGCCGTCACGATTAACGGCAAAAAACGCGCCGAGTTTGAAGCGGGCGCGAGCCTAAGCGAGGGCGAAATTTTAAGCCTTGCGAAGCAGAACTGCGCCAAATGGCTAGAGGGCAAGAGCGTCGTAAAAGAAATTTACGTTAAAAACAAGCTTGTAAATTTGGTGATAAAGTAGGCGAAGATGAGAAAAGCTTTAACCGTTTTTTGTTTGATTTTTTTAATCGGCTGCGGCTACAAGCCCGTTTCAAGGATTGCAAAAGAGACGATGAGCGGAAGCGTATTTGTGGATGTGATGATGAGCAAGACCGATCCGCAAAACACCGTCGCGATCAAAGATGCGATCAGGCAGGGTATAGTCCAGCGCCTAGGGATGAGCCTTGCGGATAAAAACTCGGCGCAGACGATCGTAGTAGCGAGCATAAAAAGCCTAAGTTTTAGCGAGCTTTCATACGATCAGTTCGGCTATGTCACTAGCTACCGTGCAAATCTTGTCGTAAATTTTAGCACCAAGCTTAAAAACGGCGAGGTTTTCAGCAAGGATTGCGTGGGCGATTACGATTTTAAAGTTAGCCGCCTAGTCAAAAATAGCTACGATACGAGCTCGATCATTAGCGATAAGGACCGCTACAAGGCGATCGAAAATGCCTCCGCGCAGGCGTTTGACGAGTTTATTTCGGCGCTTGCGATTAGGGGATTCAGACTTGAGCGGGCGCAGCATTAAAGAATTTTTGCAAAATCGCCCGATTTATTACAAAAAAATCGACTATGAGCGCTTCCCGCGGGCGTATGCTGCCATTAAAGATAAAATTCCGCTCAAAAACGTCATTCAAATCATCGGCACCAACGGCAAGGGCAGCACCGGGCGATTTTTGGCTAACGCGATCGCCGCAGCGGGCTTTAGCGTCGGGCACTACACCAGCCCGCACGTTTTTAAGCTCAACGAGCGCATCTATCTAGGCGGACGCATCGCGCAAAGTCCTGTTTTTGAGTTAAATTCAGGCGCTTCAAATTTTAAAAACGAGCAAAATTCCGCTTCGGCGTCAAATTTTACGGAAAAACAAAATTCCGTAAAGATGCAAAATTTTGCGAGCGGAGAAAATTCCGCCTCTCAAATTTCTATTTCTAATTTGCAAAATTCCGCCACGCAGGATTTACATAGCGAGCAGAATTCCGCCATGCAAAACTCTGTTTATACCACGCAAAATTTTTATAGCGAGCAGAATTTTATCGCGCGAAATTCCATAGATACGCGGAATTCTGCTTCTACGCAAAATTTATGGAATTCGCAAGATCTCAAATCGCCGTCTGAGCAAAATTTTAAATCTCCGCTAAGATCAAATTTTAAATCCGCTCAAAGCTCGCTTCCCATTTCGCTAGGGCGCGATGCTACGGATGAGGAGCTTGATTTCGCGCATGAGTTTTTGCAAGAGAGCTTGCCCGCGGAGTTTAAAGATAGTCTGTCGTATTTCGAGTATCTCACGCTTGCGGCGGCAGTGCTTTTTAGGGATTACTGCGTGATCGAGGCTGGGATGGGCGGCGAGTTTGACGCTACGTCAAGCTTTGGGCGCACGCTGTCGCTTTTTACACCGATCGGCACCGACCATTTGGGTATGCTAGGACAAAATCTAGAGCAGATCGCCCACACTAAGCTCATTACGATGGATAAGGAAGCGATCTTAAGCGATGAGATGAGCGAGATTCCGCTTCGTATCGCGCAGCAGATCGCAGAGCAAAAAGGAACTCATTTGAGGTTTGCAGCAGAGCTTTTAAGCAAGAGCGAGCGAGCGCAGATCGTAGAGTTTTGCGCGCACAATAATCTGCCTAAATTTCAAATTTCAAATTTAGCTCTAGCGCTTGCCGCGATGAAATTTTTAAATTTGAAATTTGAAATTTCACAGCTGCCGCCTCTAAATTTACGCGGAAGGATGGAGGCTCTGGCGCCGAATTTACGCGTGGATGTCGGACACAACGAGCTTGCGGCACAGCAAGTCGCCCGCGAAATTACCGAAATCTACGGGGGCAGAAAGATCGTGCTAATTTACAATGCTTTTGCCGATAAGGACGTAGTCGCGGTGCTGCGGACTTTAGCACCCGTGGTAGAGCGCGTGGAGATTTTTAGCTACGAGGTTGCGGATCGCGAAATGGCGGCAGAGGCGATAACCCGTGCGCTTGACGCGCTTAAAATTCCGCATTCGCCGTTTCGCGGCGAGCTTAGAGCGGACGAGGAGTATTTGGTTTTCGGCTCGTTTCATTTGGTAGAAAATTTTATTTTATGGCTTGAGGCGCGCCGTGGCTAAAACTAAACTTACCCTAAGCGATCACTTTGGCACCAAGACGCTGTATTTTGGCGAAAATTTTAGATTTCAACTTAAAATTTTATCCGCGTTTTTCGTAATTTTTCTGCTCGTTTTGTTTTTTGCGATCTTTAAACTCGCTAGCGACCGCTCAAATTTAAAGGAGCTAAACAAAACCCTCTACGCCGAAAATCTCGCGCTTAAAGAGCAAAATATCGCACTTGAGGGCAAAAACGAGGAGGTACTTGCTAAGCTGGACGGACGCGAAGACGATGGGGGCGGGCTGGATAGTGATATCCAGGTAATGCTTGCGATGAATGAGATGAAAAAGGAGCGTAAAAAGGGCTCCGGCGCGCACATTGCAGCTAGCGAAAAAACGGCGAGCGCGATTCTTAGCGCTGTGCCTAACGGACTTCCGATGCAGTATCGCGGCGTTACTAGCCCTTTTGGGATGCGCACTCATCCAATCAGCGGCGTTATGAGGATGCACCACGGCATCGACTTGCGAGCGAGTGAGGGCACTCCGGTGTTTGCGACGGCAGAGGGCTTCGTGCAGTTTGCAGGCGGTAGCGGCAGCGGATATGGAATTTTAGTGATTCTATCGCACAATTACGGCTTTGAAACCCGCTACGGACACCTTAGCTCCGTGGTCGTAACGCCGGGCTCTTGGGTTAAAAAGGGCGATCTCATCGGCTATAGCGGCAACACCGGCTACAGCACCGGTCCGCACTTGCATTACGAAGTTAGGTTTTTGGCTCAAAGCGTCGATCCTGCAAATTTTATGAGCTGGAACGCGCAGAATTTCAAAAATATCTCGACCTTGGAGCCTAACGTATCGTGGCAGGAGATCGCGAACGTCGTGCAGCACCAGATCGAAAGGTTTAAATAATGCAAGCCGAGGTTTACGAATACTTTTTGCAAAACAAAAAAGAGCTTTTGATTTGCGAGGACGATAAAGAGGCTGCGGCGTGCGAGCAGGTGCTAAAATTTATGGGCTATGCGGCCTTTTGCCTGCCTGATTTTAGAGCTAGCTTCGGCGAGGATCTGCGCAGCTACATGGGCGAGCTTGCGGGCATAAGCACCGCTCTTAGCGCGTTTTATAAAGCAAGCGGTAAAAAAATTTTAATCTCGCCCGTCCGCACAATCCTAAACAAACTCCCCGCCGCAAGCCATCTGCGCCCGTTAAATATAAAATTTGGAAGCGAATTAAACTTAAGCGAACTGAAAGAGGAAATTTTACGCCTGGGATACGACGTGCGCGACATCGTCGAAAGCATGGGCGAGATGAGCTTCCGTGGCGAGATTATCGATATTTTTTCGGTAGGGAGCGAAAGCGCGGTTAGAATTCTGCTCGACGGCGAGAGGGTCGAGAGTATCAGGCGCTTTGACGTCGCGACGCAAAAAAGCGAAAAAGATGAACTTGCACAGACCGAGATAGCGCCGTTTTTGGCAAATTTAAGCGAGGACGAGTTTGAGAGCGTGAGCGAAAAGATATCGCGCGCAGATAGCGACGCGCTAGCGCGCGATCTGGGCTCGCTCGGGTTTTGGTTCATCGAGGGCTTCGTCGATTACACGGAGGCGTTTGATTGCGTCTTGCTGCACGAGATCAAAAAGGATGAAATTTTTTCCGAGCGCAATTTGGATTTTTTAGACGCGATCGAGGTACTGCCGGCGGCGCGTAAATTTAAAGACCTCGCGGTGACGCCGTCGCAGGAATTCTTTGAATTTCACCGCAGCGAGGCTATCACGCTGATCGCGCGAAACGACGCTCTGCTCGCGCCGTTTGATCTTAGCGGATTTAGCAATATCGAAATTTTACGCGAAGATTTCGTCGTAAATTTAATAAGCGCCGAGCGGATCATCCTTTCTCTAAACAAAGCGGCGCCTAAAAAGCGCGTGCGAAGATCGAGCCTGGCTCTGGATGAGCTAAACGTGGGCGATTTTGTCGTGCACGAAGATCACGGTATCGCTAAATTTAACGGGCTTGAGCTCATCGAGGTGATGGGGCGCAGCAAGGAGTTCGTATCCCTGCTCTACGAGGGCGGCGACAAGCTGCTGCTGCCGGTAGAGTATCTAAATAAGATTGATCGCTACGTCGCAAGCGGCGGCGCGGTGAGCTTGGATCATCTGGGCAGGGCGAGCTTTTCAAAAATCAAAGAGCGAGTGCGCGAAAAGCTCTTTGCGATCGCTTCAAGGATCATCGCGCTGGCTGCCAAGCGCGAGCTGGTGCGAGGGCTCGTCATCAAAAACGAAAGCGCGGATTATGCGAAATTTTTAAGCGCGAGCGGCTTTAACTACACGAGCGATCAGCAAAAGGCGGTGAGCGCGATTTTGGCGGATTTGCAAAGCGGCAAGGTGATGGACCGCCTACTTAGCGGCGACGTGGGCTTTGGAAAGACCGAAGTTGCGATGAATGCGATCTTTGCCTGCATCCGCAGCGGCCATTCGGTGCTGTTTTTCGTGCCTACGACGCTGCTTAGCTCTCAGCATTACGCCACGCTTAGCGAGCGTTTTAAGGAGTTTGAAATTCCTGTTTTCAAGCTCGATCGCTTCAGTAGCGCGAGGCAAAAGAGCGAAATTTTAAAGCGCCTGCAAAACGGCGAGGCGATCGTCGTGGTCGGCACGCACTCGCTTTTAAATTTAAACCCCGCAAATTTAGGGCTCATAATCATCGATGAGGAGCATAAATTCGGCGTTAAGCAAAAGGAGCGGCTCAAAGAGAAAAGCGCCGCCTCGCACCTACTTAGTATGTCCGCTACGCCGATACCGCGCAGCCTAAATATGGCGCTAAGCTCGATTAAAAGCTACTCCACGCTGCTTAGCCCGCCGCAGGACCGCCTGGACGTGCGCACCTTCGTCAAGCAGTGGGACGAAAAGATCATAAAAGAAGCGATCTCGCGCGAGCTGCGGCGCGGGGGGCAGATTTTTTACGTCCACAACCACATCGCGACGATGCAAAGCGCCAAAAAGAAGCTGCTTGAAATTTTGCCGAGCCTTAAAATTCTAATTTTGCACTCCAAGATCGACGCTAAAACTACGGAGGATGAAATTTTAAAATTTGTGGCGGGCGGATACGATCTGCTACTTTGCACCAGCATCGTAGAAAGCGGCATTCATATGCCGCGCGTAAATACGATAATCGTCGAAAACGCTGATAAATTCGGTATCGCCGATCTACACCAGCTGCGCGGCCGCGTCGGGCGCAGCAACAAACAGGGCTTTTGCTACTTTTTGATCGAGGATAAAACCGCTCTTACGCAGGACGCGCTAAAGCGGCTCGTAGCGCTTGAGAGCAACTCGTTTTTGGGTAGCGGCTCGGTGCTAGCGTATCACGATCTGGAGATTCGCGGCGGCGGAAACCTGCTCGGAGAGGCGCAGAGCGGGCATATCGAAGCGATTGGCTACTCGCTTTATCTAAAGATGCTAGAAGAAGAAATCGGCAAGCTGCTAAGCAGAAAGAGCGCCGCTGCGAGCGTAGAGCTTAAAATTTCCGTAAACGCCTTTTTGAACTCGGAATTTATCAGAGAGGATCGCCTACGCCTCGATCTTTACAGGCGGCTTAGCAAGTGCGCAGAGGCGAGCGAAGTGCTTGAAATTTTCGGCGAGATCGAGGATCGCTTTGGGCGCGCGGACATTTACACTAAGCAATTCATCGACGTGATGATGATTAAGGTTTTGGCCACGAAGCTTGGCTTGCGCGTGATTTCGAGCATGGACGAAAATATCTTGATCACCCTTGCAAACGGCGATAAGGTGCGATTAAAGGCACAGACGCGCGACGATGACGACGTGATAAGCGAAATTTTGATCTATCTGCGAAGGGAGCTAAAAAATGCGAACTTGCGATGAAAATATCAAAAAAAGCGCAAGCAAAAGTAGAAGCGAAGGACTAAATTTAAACGCGGCGAGCGGTTTGAATTTAGCGCCGCAAGCCGTCCTAAGAAGCGTGCAGAGCGGTGCCGGCGAGCAAATTTATTTCAGCGATTTTAGCGCGATTGATTGGGGCACGGTACAGGTCGCCGTCTTTCGCGCGAATAAAAAGGCGCTAAAGATCGTCCGTGACATCGATTTCACGGGTATTGACGCGCTTGTGGGGCTAGAGAGCCAAAAATCAGCTCTTATGAAAAACACTGACGCTTTCCTGCGCGGCGCAAGCGCCAACCACGCGCTGCTATGGGGCGAGAGCGGCTGCGGCAAATCAAGCCTTGCAAAGGCGGTTTTTTCTAAATTTATTCCGCAAGACCTTAAGATCATCGAGATCGGCAGGGACGATCTGGGCTATCTCGTGGATATAATCGACGCGATCCGCGAAACAAATTTTAAATTTATCATCTTTTGCGATGATTTGAGCTTTGAGCTCGGCGAGAGCGGCTACAAGCACCTAAAACCGCTGCTAGAAGGATCCTTAGAGCGCGCGCCGCGTAACGTGCTGATGTATGCGACGTCCAACCGCCGCCACATCGTAGGCGAATGCGCAAGCGATAACGATGTCGCGCAGGTCAGCCGCGGAGAACTGCACCTAAGCGACGCGGCGAACGAGCGAATCAGCCTGAGCGAGCGCTTCGGGCTGCAGCTAAGCTTTTACGGCGGGAGCATGCAGGAGTATTTAGGGATCGTAGATGCCTATTTTGCGGCTGCGCAAGGTATGAGCGCGGCGGAATTTCGCTTGAGCTTCGCCGCAAATTTAGATGCGTTGCACGCAAAGGCGCGGGAGTTTGCGATGCTTCGCGCAAGCCGCAGCGGCCGCGCGGCAAAGCAGTTTTTCTTGAGCTTTAGCGAAGAATTTTTTGCAAATTTAAAAGGCGGCAGATGAATACGGCGCGCGAATTTAAATTTGGCGTAAATTTTATCGCCGTGCTAGAGTGCATGCGGAAAATCGCCGTCGCCGCGCGAAATTTTAGAAACGACGCCAGAAATTTCGGAGGCGCGAGATGAGCGCGACCGAGCTTTTTATCGCGCTTTTTCGCGCCGTGAAAATCAAGGATTTTCGCTGGTGGCCAGGGTTTGGATGCTTTGAGGTGGTCGTGGGGGCGATTTTGATCCAAAATACGGCGTGGCGCAATGCCGACGCGGCGTTGCAAAACCTGCGTAGCAAGGGGCTTTTGAGCTTAGAGGGGATTGCCGGGCTAGATGAAGCGGAGCTTGCGGAGATCATTAAAGTGAGCGGATTTTATAATCAAAAAGCGAGACGCCTAAACTCGCTTTGCAAAGCTATAATCGCGGATTTTGAGAATTTTGAGAGCTTTAAAGCGGGCGTTAGCCGCGAGTGGCTGTTAGCGCGCAAGGGGATCGGCGCGGAGAGCTGCGATGCGATCCTGTGCTATGCGTGTGAGCGCGCAGTGGTGGTCGCAGACAGCTACTCGGCGCGGCTGCTCGGGGCTTTGGGCTATGAGTTTGAAAGTTACGACGAGCTTAGCGCGTGGCTCGGCGAGCTGGAATTTGAGCGGATCTATGAGTTTGTAAATTCCGCTAATTTTCCCTGCGATGCGGCGGCAAAAGCAGATAAGCTGGAGAACGAAAACGGCGCGTATGCACTATTTCACGGGCTCATAGTGGAATTTTGCAAAGCGCATTTGAAAGGTAAAATTTTCGACGAGAGCGCGAAAATAATTTTAAATGATTTGAGGTAGATATGTTTAACACTAAAATTTTAGAAAATTTAATGGTTGCTTTTTGCTTTTGTATAACGCTTGCGTTACATTTACTGATATTTAACCATTCCTTCTCACTCCAAGAAGGCTGGTGGGAAACCTAT
>NZ_CALBWL010000052.1 GCF_937973075.1 uncultured Campylobacter sp. | reverse complement strand
TCTCGCTTAAATTTAAGCCTCGGCGCGCTTTGGAGTAGAATTTTAAGCGCAAATTCGGCTCTAAATTTTACGTCTAAATTTAAACCGCGCTCGCCCAAAGCCCGCAGAAGCTTTAAAATTTCGCCCTTTTTGACGCCATCAAAACGAGCCCCACCGCAAACGACGCCGCGAGCAGGTGGCTGCCGCCGTAGCTCAGAAACGGCACGGCGATACCCTTAACCGGCGAGATCGACGTAATGCCGTAGGAGTTGATGATGAACGAAAAGAAAAACATAAAGCCGATACCCAGGCAAAAGAGGAAATTTACGTTACTCGGCGACTTACTCGCGGTCTGAAAGATGCGAAAGAGCATCGCATAAAATAGCGCCACGATGAGCAAAATCCCGATAAATCCCCACTCCTCGGCGATACCTGCGAGCACGAAGTCGGTATGCACCTCGCTCAGATAGCCAAGCTTAAAGCTCCCGAGCCCAAGCCCCTGCCCGAAAAACTCGCCGTTGTTTATCGCATTTAGCGAGTGTCCGACCTGATACGGCGCGCTAGCGTCCTCTATACGCAGCCCTGCAGCGGTCTCCGGCGACATAAACGACAGCACGAAATCCTGCACGCCGCCCCACCACGAGCGCACGCGATCAACTCTGTGCGCGCTCGTGACGATAAAAACGTAAGCAAGCCCCAAAATCCCCATAAGGCTAAAGCCGATGAGCTTAAAACTCGTACCCGCGAAAAGCGACATAAAAATCATCGTAAGCCCCAGCACCGCGACCTGCCCCAGATCGTTTTGCACGATGGCGACTAGGATCACCACAAAGCCGAAAAGCGCTACGTAAGGAAGCAGCGTCGCGATCTCGCGCCCGATGCTTTTTTTGGAGTGATCGAGCTTGCGCGAGAAGCTCCACGCTAAAAAGTAGATGAAACCCACCTTGAAAAATTCCACCGGCGCGAGGTTAAAAAACGGCAGTCTGATCCAGCGCGCCGCGCCGTTTACGTCGGCGACCAAAGACTTGGGTAAAAAGCCCATCGCGAGCATCAAAATCCCCATGATCGCAAAAAGCGACATGCACACCGGCGTTAGGCATTTATCGGGATCGGCGCGCGAGACGATCCACATCACCGCGATACACGCGATCCCCACCGCGCACTGACGATAAAAAAAATGCAGTGGCGTAGCACCCAGCAGAAGCACCGTATATGAGCTCAGCGACAGCGAAAATATCATGCCGATCGTAATGAGCGCGCAGGTGAAGTAATATAGCCATTTATCGGTTTTCAATCATCTCTCCGTTTTAAAATTTATTCGCATTTGCGTGTGCCGTGCACGCTTCGTCTGCTGCGCGAGGCTCGGACTTCGCATCGCGCCTGTGCCGCACGGCGCCGATCGTGCATCGTCTTTTGGTGTACGGCGCGATCGCGCATTGTCTTTTGGCACGCAATACGATCGTGCATCTTTGACGCGCGGCGCGATCACACATTGTCTTTTGGAACGCGGCGCGAATTTTATTCTCGCGCATAGGCGGCTTTTCGGTGCATGCTGCAGGATAGTGCGCCGTAAAGCACAATCTCTCGTTATCCCATAAGTGTGCGTTGCACACACTCCGTTCTAACATATCGCGACGACTTTTGACGCACGCTGCGGATAGAGCACTGCGAAGCGAAATCCATGCCGCTTTTTAAGCGTGCATTTTACTCTCGCGTATCGCGCGGCCTTTTGACACGCGCTACCGCGCCGTAGAACGCAACCTCGCACTATCTTTTAATACACAGGCGGGTGCATTCTACTCTGGCAGGCGTATCGCGGCGACTTTCGGCACGCGATAACAAGGTCGCAAACCGCGACCGTGCAAAATCGCACACGAGAGCAATACAACGGTAGTCGCAAGGCCTTACGCTATACACTCTGGTAGCGCGCGGTAGTCGCAAATTTACGCTACGTGTTGTTAACATGTCGATCAATTTTCAACATGCCGCGGTGCAAAATGTGCCGTATCTTACAACGCAGCCACACTGCAAAATACGACTTCGCTGCAAAAACGCGTTTGTACTTGCAGACGGTGCGAAATTTCGTTTTAAATTTATTCGCCGCTATAGCGCAAATTTATTTATGCGCACGGCGATAAATTTAATTCTAAAATTTTACGTCGCAGAGTATTGCAAGCACTCGCTCGCAAAACATACCGCAAATGCAGCCGCACTACGAAACATGCCGGCACAAAACACAGCGCGCTCCGCCGCTTAACGACGCATCGGTTTTTGGCGTGCGACTGAGCACTCGCACTATAAATCAGCCGATGCGAACGACTGCAATACTCCGCTACTAGCCTTCAGCGCGCGACGAACTTTTCACTCATGTACTCGCGCGCCGCAAGCCAAGTCTGTAACAACTTTTTCCGCTTGCGCAGTCGCAAGACGTTTCATGTCGGCGCGGCACAATTTAAAATTCAGGTCCGCTGCGGCAAATTTTAAAATTTTAAAATTCCAAAGCCTAAAAAGAAGCGAAATTTTAAAATTTTAAATTCTGCGAGGCTTTGTAAATTTATAAAATTTAAAACCGTAAAATTTTTAGCACTCAATTTTAAAACCCTACCCTGTTTCTGCTCCGCTTGCGCTCTAAAATTTCACGCCGCGATTAAAATTTGGCGCCAAGAGTACAGCGCGCAATTAAACTACGCCTTATAAATTTAGACAGCGAACACGCCACAAATGCAAGCTGCAAAACGTGCTGTTTGTACCTGCCGAGCGCTACTTTTAAAACGCCTCCCGCGCTGCAAGAGACTTCGATCGCATCCTCGCATCCGTATAAACCGTCCGCCTTCCCGCAGCCGCAGAGGCACAGCGCGAGCTGTAGAACGCACAAATTTTAAAATTTAAAATCCGCCATGCAGATCAAAAAATTTTCAAATTTCACCGCTGCATATCCGATAAATTTTAAAATTTCACCGCTTAAATTTTATCGAAATTTTAAAGCTCATTTGATTATGTCGCGCTGACCTTTGGCGTTGATCTCGCTTAAAACGCCCATCTGCTCAAGCTGCTCGATGATCGTCGCGGCGCGGTTGTATCCGATACGCAAGCGGCGCTGCAGGTAGCTGATCGAGGTCTTCTCCTCCTCCAAAATAATCGCCTTCGCCTCGTCGTAAAGCTCGTCAAGCACGATATTTTGCGGATTGATTATACCGCCTTCTTGCTTGGCGTTCTCGTTTTCGATCAAAAATCGCTCGTCATAAACGACGCTTTCTTGCGCCTTTAAAAATTCCGTGATCTTGTTGATCTCATCCTCGGTCGTAAACGGCGCGTGCAGGCGGATGAGCCCCGGCGCGGTAGGCGGCGTAAAGAGCATATCGCCCCGCCCGAGCAGGCTGTCCGCACCCATCTGATCCAAAATCACCTTACTATCGACCTTCGAGCCCACTCGGAAGCTGATGCGGCTGGGCAGATTCGCCTTTATCAGCCCCGTGACGACATCCACGCTTGGGCGTTGCGTCGCTACGATGAGATGGATGCCGCTGGCGCGCGCCATCTGCGCCAGACGCGCGATGTAGTGCTCCACATCCTTGCCGCTCGTCATCATCAGATCCGCGAGCTCGTCGATGATAACGACGATGTAAGGCAAAATTTCGCCGCCCTCGCGCAGCATCTTTTCGTTGTAGTTGTCGATGTTTTTCGTCCTGTTTTGTGCCATGAGCGAGTAACGCTGCTCCATCTCTGAAACAAGGTTGCTTAGCGCGATGATCGCCTGTTTAGGCTGCGTGATGACGGGCGTTAGCAGGTGCGGGATATCGTTGTAGATGCTAAACTCGAGCATCTTTGGATCGATCATTATAAGGCGCAGGCTCTTGGGCGAGTTGCGATACAAAAGGCTAAGCAGCATGGCGTTGATGCCCACGCTCTTGCCGCTTCCCGTGGTGCCTGCGATGAGAAGGTGCGGCAGCTTTTTAAGATCGGTGACGAAAGGCTGCCCCACGATGTCCTTGCCAAGCACGATGGTAAGCGGACTGGAGGCGCTTTTAAACACGTCGCTTTCTAAAATTTCGCGCAGATAGATCGTATCGATATTTTGATTCGGTATCTCGATACCCACGACATCTTTGCCAGGAACCGGCGCCTGGATACGGATGGTCTGTGCCCGAAGCGCCATCGCGAGATCGTCTTGCAGCGTTAAAATTTTACTTACCTTGATATGCGCGGCGGGGCGAAACTCAAATGTCGTAACGACCGGGCCCGAATAGGTCCGCACCACGTCGCCGTCGATCTTAAATTTACGCAGTTTATCGAGCAGGTCGTAAATTTTACGATCGATCTCGCTCTCATCGATGCTACTTTTCTTTTTCGGCGGCAAGTTTAAAAAATCAAGAGGCGGCAGCTTAAAATCCTTGGGCTTAGCCACTCTGCCCTTATCGAGCTGATCCAAAAGCCTTTTGTTTTCGGCGACCTCGCTTAGGCGCTCGACCCTTTTTAGCCTGCTCGGCTTTCCCTTTTGCGGCATTTTAAGCTCGCGTTCAGCGGAAGCCTGTAGGCCCTGCGCGTCACCGAAATTCTGCTCATTTTCAGGCTCGCGAGCATCGTTTAAATTTTGAAAATTTTGCCCGCCTTCAAAACCGCGTCCGCTTGCACCCTGCTCCGCAAAATCGCTCTGTCTCGCCGAACCGTCCTCTGCGCTCAAAGTGTCATTCAAAGCGTTAAAATTTTCTGTACCTCTCAATCCTTGCGCAGACGAATGCCTTGCAAGCCCGCCTCTTTGTGCTGCATCCGCGTCGCTAGCAAAATCGTCTCCAATTTCATCCTGCGAGCTTTCATCTCTTGAGCCAATAAAGCAGTTTTTGATGATGTCGGTAAAGCGGTCTTCGAATATAAGTACTAGCGAAAGCACAAAAATCGTAATATTAAAAATCCACACACCGACGCTTCCGATCATTCGCCTAAGTCCGTCCACTGCAAAGCTGCCGACTGCTCCGCCACTAGCGCCAAAGAGACTCGACTGCACCATCAAAATGGTAAAAAACAGCAAAATCGCGCCGATGCTAAACTCAAAAAATCTAAAGTCAAAACCGCGAAAATGCTTATAGGCTACGTATGCCAAGGCGAGCAAAAATAGCGGATAGATGTATGCAAAATAGCCGAATAGCTGGGTATTAAACGAGCGGATGGCGTTGCCCGCGCTGCCTACAAGCGCGGAATCGGGCGCAATAGTAGCAAGCCCAAAAAATATTATGATAGCCGATATGACGATAAAATATACTTCTTTAACTATGATTGATCCTTAAATTTAAAGCGGTATTTTAGCCAAACGAAGGTTAAAATTTTATTTGAAGGACGAAATTTTAATGCTTTGATAAAATTCCGCGCCCTTGAAGGCGCGGAATTAAAGGGGTTAGTTTTTGACGGCTTTGCCCAGATCCCACATAGGCATGAATATACCAAGAGCCAAAAGAAGAACCATACCCGCCATAAAAAATAGCATGATCGGCTCGACGTAGCTTGAGATATTATCGATGATATCGTCAAATTTCTCTTTATAATAATCCGTGACGTTGCCGAGCATCTTATCGAGGTTACCGGCCTGCTCACCCGCACTGATCATCTGAATAAGCATACTCTCATAAAGCCCTGTATTGTTAAATGCCTCTGTTAGGCTCACGCCTTGCTGTACGGCAATTTTGACAGTAGAGAGTTTCTCTTTTAAAGTATGATTATCCACCATTAAAACAGATGTATCCAGCGCATCAGCGATAGGAATACCCGCTCGCACGAGCTCTGTAAAAATAAGCATAAATCGCGACATCGTCGAGAAAAATATGATCTTACCGAATAGGTAGACCTTTAAAATCGTCTTGTCAAAGCCCTTTTTAAACTCAGGATTATTGCGATATGCCCATCTAAGAGCTATGATAGTGCCTATGATGCCCGCTAAAACAAAAATTCCATAATTATTAAGAGTACTTTCGATACCAAGTAGAATTCTAGTAGGTAACGGCAAATCCGCGCCCAAATCCTCAAAAATCTCGCGGAATTTCGGCACAACATACATCATCAAAACCGAAAACGCAATCGCCATAACGATCATAAGGATCATCGGATAACGCATCGCCTTTTTAAATTTACGCTGGTTTTCCCAAAGCTCTTGAAGCATAGCGGCAAGCTTGGCTAGGGATTCTGCCATATTACCGGTTGCTTCACCAAGGCTTACCATCGCAACGACGACATCACCGAGCTGGCCTCTAAATTTCTCCGTAGACTCGGTCAAGCTAAGACCTGCGTTAAGATCATCGTTCATAGCACTAAAAATCTCTTTTAGCGTCTTATCCTCTGCCGCTCTTGCGACCTCTTTGATCGAGTCGTGGATTGAAATTCCGGCATTTGTCATAACCGAAAGCTGGCGGATCGATGCTACTAACGGCAACGTTCTAACTCTTCCGCTTCCACCTAGCATGCGCGAAACCTGCGCCTTAAAATCGCCGCCCGTATTGGCTACAACCTGGGTTTCACCCCTTTTTACGATCGTCCCACCTACGCGCTGCTTCATGAGGTTGTTTGCTTGCACCTTATCGCTGGCTTGCAAAAACATCTTTCTTCTTGCGCCCTTGGCGTTGTATTCAACTTCTAATTGCTTTTTCATTGTTTAGCCACCCTATAAATTTCTTCTATACTAGTTACTCCGCGCGCAGCACGTATAACACCGTCTTCAAACATATCTATAAAACCCTCCTCCTTCGCCAAGGCTCTCATATCGTCCTTTGAGCCACCGTTAGCGATCAAGCTCTGCATTTTATCGGTAATAGGTAAAATTTCACTAATCATCTCACGCCCCATGTAGCCCGTTTGACCGCATTGATCACAACCCACAGCCTTAAAAAACGTGTATTTTTCAGGCAAAAATTCCTTCAGCTGATCAAGCATCGATTTAGGTAGATTCGTAGACTGCTTGCAGTGCGGGCAAAGCTTTCGCACAAGACGTTGCGCCTCTACCGCAATCAGTGCACCGCTTATGAGATAGGCTTCGATACCCATATCCACTATTCGCGGGATCGCGCTAACGGCGTCGTTGGTGTGTAGGGTCGAGAAAACCAAGTGTCCCGTAAGAGCAGCCTGGATCGCGATCCTAAGGGTCTCTTGATCACGAATCTCACCGATCATTATGATGTCAGGGTCTTGTCTTAAGATCGAGCGCAGTGCTGAAGCGAAGGTAAGACCCGCTTTTTCGTTAACTTGGACTTGTTGGATTAAATTTACTTGATACTCGACCGGATCTTCTACAGTAATAACCTTAGTGTCAATATTTTTAATATCATTTAACGCTGCATATAGCGTCGTAGACTTACCGCTTCCCGTAGGGCCGGTAACCAAGATAATACCGTATGGAGCCTTCATAGCGTTATTAAATTTCTTAAAGCTATCAGGGTGCATGCCTAGTTTTTCGAGGCTGATGATAACCTTCGATTTATCAAGGATACGCATAACGGTAGATTCGCCATTGATAATAGGCAGAGTCGAGATACGAAAGTCGTATTCGCGACCTGAAATTTTCATACTAAACCTACCGTCCTGCGGCTTGCGACGCTCGGCGATATCCATATTCGAAAGCAACTTCAAGCGGCTTACTAGCGGCGGATAGATATCCTTATCAAAGATAAAAATTTCAGCGAGCATTCCGTCGATTCTGGTGCGCACGACGCAGTTATTCTCGGTAGGCTCGATGTGAATATCGCTACCGCGCATCTTAATAGACTGACTGATTATCATCTCAATGAGCTTCAAAATCGCCGAGGTATCATCGCTACTTCCGCTACCGCCGGTGTTGGCGAGCTCTTTGCGGATCTCCGCTACGAGCCCTTTAATGCTCTCTGAAAGCTCAAGCTTAGATAGATATTTATTTACCTGATTTGGATCGGCTACTACGATTTTAAGCAGCTGTTTGCTAAACATAGCCTGCGCTTTATCTTGCGACTCAAGATTAAACGGATCAGAAAAAGCAACGTAAATATTCAGATCATCCGCTTTAACCGGTATCACGCCGTATCTTTTAAGCTGTGCGGTAGGAGTGCGTTCCGATAGCCTAAAATCTATGTCGATATCGTCTAAATTCATATACGACAGATTCATTTTTTTAGCTAGAATTTGCAAAAATTCCTTCGGATCCATCGAAAATTTTTCGCTTATATCGTCAAATTCTATCTGACGGCGCTTGTATAGCTCAACTAAAATCGAGCAAAAATCATCCTGGCTTAGATAGTTATCTCCGACTAAAACCTCGCCTAGCGTCAAGCCAATATCCATCTTGTCCTTGATTTCCGGAACAACGGTGCTAGTAAGGATATTATTTCGTATTAAAATCGCAACAATCTGCTCTTCAATCTTTGTCATCGCGATCACCAATAAATTTTAATCGAGCTAAGCTTATCGCCAGCATAAATTGCAATTACCATCTTTTTTACCTCTTCCTCTTCTTTGATAAAAAGCTCGGCACGCTCGCCGTTTTCTAGGGTAAAAACATACGTATCACTCTTTTTTACGTATGCTCTCTCCGTAAATTTATCAAAAATTTCAGACAAAATATAATTGATCTTAGGCGTGCGGATATAGCTAATATCCACGCCATCACAAAGTGCTAAATAAAGCATCTTTTTTTGAAAAATTATAGTCGAATAAAGAGAGGCATTCTCGCGAGCCTCTTTCGTCTTATAAAGCATCACCGTAGGCACGACGAGCTCATTTACTTTGTCCATCTTGAGGCACGCTTTAGCATACATATTCGCAAGCGCCTCACTTTGTTCCTCGATGAATAAATTTCGCACGCTTTCTTGGCAGATGCGGTTATACTGACCGATCTGATCCCAGTTGCGCACGTCATCGGCGCTAACTGCAAATAACGACGCGATCGCAAAAGCTAAAATATATAAAATTTTCATAGTTTATCGCTTCTTATCTTTGAAATTAGGTTAGAAATTTCACTATTTTTCGCCTTTGCGTTAAAGGTCTCAAGAGCGTAAAGCGCGTCTTCCTTACGACCCTTTTTATAATTGGCTTTAGCAAAAATTATCCAACTGGCGACGTTGTCCTTATCAAGCTCATTTGACGTAAGAGCCCATTTAATTGCATTATCGTAGTCTTTCTTATTATACGCTTCTTCGGCTAGCGATAGCGAATACTCAATCTTATTCGTTGCATAAAATTTGCTCTCCAAGCTCTGTTTATCTTCGCTTAAATTTGAAGTTTTTATCTCAATTCTAGAACTTAGTGGAGCGCTACTTGCGGTATTTGTAGAACCTCCCGAGAAATTTGATTTAGGCGGCAATGGAGCGCGTCCAAAATCTATAACCTCGTTTTTAGGTGGCTGATTTGCAAAAGCTGCGTTATTGGCATTAGGCACATTAAATGTAGGAGCATTCTGATTGCCAAAATTCTGATTGCCAAAATTTTGACCGCCAAAATTTTGCGCCTGAGCCTGCCCGCCATAGTTTCCGCCATTTTCGTAATTATTGGTTATCTTAAACCCACCGGAATCCTCGCTGGATAGTACACCCACGTCGTTTAAATTTAAACTTGGGCGTTCCTTTTCGTGTTTAGAGTTAGAGGTGTGGGCAACTTTCGGCGCGCTGATATTATAATCTTCTTTGGAGATATTATTTTGCACTGCAAGATCTGCCGCCTGCTGCTCGGCATCATTAGCAGAATTTGTAGCTCCACTCTTATCCTCAATATTTTGATTGATACTTGCCATGCTAACACTATCGCTATCTTTAAGCAGCCAAAATATCGCTCCGATAGCAACCGAGATCAATATCAAAAGTCCCAAAATCGTCTTGTCAAATCTCAATACGAAATTCGGCTTAGATTTCAAAAAGGAAAACTGCTTTCTATTTTTGTTATACTCTTCCCATTTTTTTTCAAGTTCGTTTACTTCGTAAAATTCAAGCATTTATTATCCCCGAGCCTATCGCTGCCATCTCTATGATTTTATTATTAATCTGCGAAAAACTAATTTCCGTAGGTTTATTTACCTCGTAATACTCAAAAAGCTCATACATCTTATACATAAGCTTGTTGATGTTCCTCATATTGCCATCCGTTAAATTTAAAATCAAATCGAAATTATCGTCACTAAACATAAAATAGTATTGTTGAAAGCCATGGAGCACAAGCTTTTTTTCAATATACAGCTTGACTTCGCCTAAATTTGAATTAGGAAGCTCAATGCTCTCCCAAATTCTAGTTTTAAAATAATCCTTTGCGAGGCGGTCTTCCTCGTCCGTCTTATGCACTGTAAATAAAAATTTAAATAATCTGGTATCTGCCATAAGACGAATTTTTTCTATCAAATTCCCAGGATACAGCTGAGCTTCGTCAAGCAAAATAACGACCTGCTCTACCGCCCCCACGTTCGTAGAAATTCCAAATCTCTCTCTGTAAACCCGCATAAAATTTTCATAATTATCAATCGGCTCACTAGGAGTTGAATGAAAAATCTGCGAATAAAGCTCTAAGAAAAATTCTTTCTCATCAAAAAACGGCTGCGGCACAAATACGACTCTTACCTTTTTTTCAAGATCGACCTTGATCTTATTAAGCAAAAATGTCTTGCCGCAACCCGGTTTGCCGTAGAAAAGTATAAGTTTTAACGGCTTTTGCAAAGCATTTAAAATTTTATGATAAGCAAGGGTCGATTTATCGAGATTAACGAAGTCCGAGACTTCGTTATCCTCGATAAAAATCTCCTTGATCGCCGTATAATTATTACTCATTTTCGTAGATGGATTTTGAGTAACCTAGCTCTTTAAGAGAGGTAGCAAGCGGCGCGCCGGTATTGTCGATGATATGTGGAGTTACTACAAATATTAGCTCCGACGTTCGCAAAACATCAGCAGTGCTTTTGAAAAGATTTCCGATTAATGGAATTTCGGCTAGCACAGGCACCCTAGTGTTATCTTTCGACTTAGTTGCACCAATCAAACCGCCTAAAATTACAGTATCGCCATCATCTACCCAAACTACGCTTGAGAGTTTCTTTTGCAAGGTATCAGGTGCAATCTCTCTTCTATTATTTGTCCTTACATTATCCTCTGCGTATTTTAGAGAGCTTAAAGATGGATTAATTCGTAGCATAATCCTATTATCATCTGAAATTTCAGGCAAGATATTCAAAAGAATACCTACAAATATCGAATACTGATCGTCTGACTGAGTACTACCACCCTGATAATCACCTGTATTAGTGGATCTTAATACGTAGTTAATAGTATCACCTACGGATATAATAGCAGGTTGATTATTCATTGTAGTTACCTTAGGGCTTGAAATAACCTTAGTTTTACCTTTAGTCTCTAGGAAGTTAATCAAACCGTCGATATTGAAATTTAGATTAGCCCCTATCGTCCAAGTTCCGTGAGTATCGCTAGCCTTTCCTCTATTTCCGTTATCTATGTGATATCCTGAAAGCTTAGTCGGATCTCCACCTACATAGGTATTAAATCCTAGTTGAAATTTACTCCAATCTATACCGGTGGTGTATTCGTTATTTAGCTCGACAGATATGATATTTACATCTAGCAAGACTTGACGACTAAGGCGTTTTTGCATACCGCTTAGATATCTATCGACGCGAGCTATCTGAGACTTCATAGCAGTAACGGTTACTAAACCGGCATTTTGATTTATAATAGGAGCGACTGCGACATATTTTTCAGTACCGTTATTTAAAACAGAGGTGATTTCCTCGCTAATCTTCTCCCAAAAATCAAATTTTTCTTTGGTAGTGATCTTATTATCGTCATTTTCTGTTTTATCACTATCGCCATCATCTACTTTAGTAGGTGCGGAATCGACAGAAGATTTAGTAACAGCAGTACCTTCTCTAATAGAAGTGATGTAATCCACTTTAAAAGTCCTAGTCTCTAGCGCTGAAATTTTTAATATGCCATGAGAATACTCATAGCTTAGATTATTCTCTTTTATGAGTAGATCTAAAACTTCGCGTAAAGAAAGGTCTTTGATGCTTACGCCTTGCAGTGGCTTACTCATCTCCTCTTGAGCGATAGCGTCTTTTGCTACCACCGAAAAGCGGCACATATCGGATAGCTGAGTTAGCATCTCGTTTAGCGTAACGGTATCGTTAATCTTAATATTTAGCGCCTTCCTATCGCAGTTACCTGCAGTTGCGGGAGCGGCATATAGACTAGTAGCCGTAACAGACAAAGCAAGCATAGCGGCTATGCTAAGCTTTTTACTTATATGTAATAATGACATTTTGACTTCCTTGTTTTAGTGTTAGTTCGACTTTATTTTCATCGTCGTTGGTAATAATAACGCTATTACCCGTTATTTGCACGATCTTATATGAGCCTACATACTCGCCCAAACCATACCATTTATCGTTTAGCTTAACCTTATCACCCATAATACCTACTAGCTGATAACCTAGGTCCACCTGCTGATTAGCTTCTCTAGGCACATTGGCTTCTTTAGGATAGAACGGATCCTGCAAAGAAGCTATCTGCTCATCGCTAAGACCCACTCTAGGCTTACTAAGATCATCGAATATCGCATCGTATTTAGCTTTATAGGCTCCATTACTAGGCGCCACCGTCTGATTATTATCTACAGCAAATAGAGCAGTAGAAAGTAGCAAAGAGCATAAAATTAACTTTTTCATTAGTAATTTACTCCCCAGATAGATATACCGATGCTTCCACCGATTTTGCCATTTTTAGTGGCATTGATATCCATCTTATTTACATCTACGATCATCTCCGATTGTTCTATAAGGTTGATATACCTAAGGACGTTCGAAAATGCTCCTTCAAATTTCACATCTATATCCAGCAAAGCCTCAGGCTGAAAAATCTGTTTGATGCTAGGCTCTCTTCTATCGCTGTGAATAGCATAAATTTTAATATTGTTATTCTCTGCAATCGTTGAAAGGCTATCCATAAACTTAGCCCAGTTCTTTTCATTATAAGTAAGCTTCGAAATTTCTTTTAGCTTACCGTCTAGATACCCACGCTCTTCAATAATATTGTTAAGGTTGGTCCTAGCACCATTGAGGATATTGCGTTTATTATTAACAAAAGCCTCAGGATCACCGCCAAAAAACTCGTTATACTCTCTTTGTGCGCCTTCAAGCTTAGTCGTGGCAGTACTTAGATTTGTCTCGCTCTCTTCTAAATACGGATCCGCATAGTTACTCAAAATAAAGTAAGCTACCACACCTACAAACAATAAAGCTATGTAAAAATAGTTATTTGCACTATTTCCCTTGGAGGCAAACCATTGATCAAGTTGATCTAATGAACTTTTCTTTTTCATTATTTAACCTCCACACTGATGTTGCTATCGTAAAAGACGGTTTTATTGCCCTCTTGCAGCGCGATTGTTTTAGTATCCACGCCATACACCTCTTTTTTACTGATATCCTCTAAAAGCTCGGTCATCTGCTTATCGTTTTTAGTGCGCACCTGAACAGTCAGAGTCCTATTCTCATCACCGATCCTAACCATATTGCCCTTATTTTTAACGATCATATTGGTTAGCTCGAAAATAGAAACACCCTTCATAGCGTAATTGTTTTTCTTATCTAAGATGGCATTAATTAGTTTGCGCCTATCGTTAAGCTCCTTACCACTCTTAGCAGCCTGGGCATTTACCGCTTGAGTCTCTTTATCCAAACGTGCACTTTCAGTTCTAGCAGGACCCATCTTTTCCTCTAAACCTTTATATTCGCTAGTTTTATCATCAGCTACCATATTATTATAATAGCCGTAGCCAAAATTATACGCAGGATACGCAGCGCCAAGCAAGCAGCCTAGCAACATATAGCCTATCAGCTTGCCGGTTGATCTTTGGGTCAAAGGCGGAGGTCTCATAAACGGCGAGTAGTTGTGATCGTCATCTTTGGTAACCAAATAATCTTGACCTACCAAGAACATCAAAATATCTAGCTGAGTGAGCGGATAATCTTTTGCGTTGATTGCAACGTTAAAATTAAAATCCTTGTATCTTAGCTTTAGATTATTTTCTACAAAAACCTCGATCGCAGGAATTTTACCGATATCCGTTCCGATATAAACGTTTTGAATATTGACGTTGTAAATTTTACTAATACCGTTCAACACGTCGTTGATGTAGTAAAACATATCGTCAAAAATTTGGATCATATAATCGCGTTCGGTCGGATTTTCTAAATTTACTCCCTGTTTGGAGAGCAGTCTATAAAAGCTCTCTTCATCGACTCTGCTACCGACTAGCTCGACATATTTTTCATGCAAGAATTTTAGGTTATATCTTACTTGGCGGGATTGAAAATATTCGCCGTTTTGATACACTACCAAAAACGCATCGTCGCGCTGCAAGTAGATGAAGCAGTCGATTCCGTCGCGAGTTAGGACGCCTCTATTATACAAGCCCTCGTATAAAAACGGAGCCATAGCCACATAGTCGATGTAGTTCGTCCTAGCGGCGATCGCATCGAATTCTGAAGTGAGTTTGGCATTATCTACGACGAAGACATTGAAAATTCTATCATCGCCGCCAGCGCCTATTACCTCACTATAGGTGATTTTGTAATCCAAAGCGGTGTCAAGCCCCAGCTCCTCATACACCTTAACGACGATCGCATCTAAAAGATCCGCGTCCTCTACCGATCTGCTTATCTCGACCGTCGCAGTCATTATATCCTTATACGGAATATATGAGACGTAAGTTTCCTTCGCACGATTTGCTTTTGAGAAGTCGTGCTCGAAAACTTCATTCTCACTTAGACCGAATATGGTTTGCGTGACTTTGTTAATCGCAACAATCGAACTAGCATTTTTACTATTCTTTGCCATAACACTCCACTTCCAAATGAAATTTTCTACGCTGCTAATACTAATAGAAATAAAATAAAATGTCAATAGATAAAATCGGTTTTTACCCTAAATTCGTCATTTTTCCAGCTTTTTTTTACAAAAACTGTTAATTTTAAGTAAATTTTGACCTTAGAAAAATTTGAAATTAACTTTTTGGCTCGAATTCCGATCCGCTTTATCGCCTCGCCGTTTTTGCCGATCAACATCTCTTTGTGTGAATTGCTGTCCGTTATGATCCTCGCATAGACCGAGATCAGACCAGGTTTTTCAACCACTTTTTCCATCACGACGTCGCTGCAATACGGGATCTCGTCGCTCATACTCTCAAAGATCGCCTCAAGTATGAAATCGCGATAAATTTCACGCTCATTGCTCGCGCTTAAAATTTCGGGGTCGTAAAAATACTCGTGCTCCGGCAAAATTTTACAAATTTCGTCCAAAACTTGCTTTTTATAGACCTTTTTTTTGATGCTAACGGGGATTATCGCTTCGAATTTATCGGTAAATTTTTGATATTGCAGCAGCTTTTGTACGATCTTTTCGTCATTTGCTTCGTCGGTTTTAGTTAAAATCACGATGTGCTTCGCGCCTGCGTTTAAATTTAAAAATTTTTCGTATTCAGAGGTATCATCGTGCACCGGCGCCAAAAACAGCACCAAATCGCAACCCTCAATCGCCCCGAGCGCCACTTCAACCATCAGCTTATTCATCAGCTTGGCGCTTTCGTGCAACCCCGGCGTGTCCGTGAAAATCACCTGATCTGCGCCGTTCATCGCGATGCCGTTAATCTTACGGCGCGTGGCGTTGATCTTGTGCGAAACGAGCGAAATTTTCTCGCCGCAGAGGTAGTTTAACAGCGAGCTCTTGCCCGCATTCGTCCGCCCGATGAGCGTTACAAATCCGCTTTTCATATTTTCCTTAAAATTTATAAAATTTTATCCTGCTCGCGGCCGCAGCGTTAAGCTCCGATGGGCAAATTTAAATCTCGTTTTGCGCAGGCTGGCTTCGCACTAGCGGCGAAATTTTGAAATTCCACCATCATATAAGCGGATAAAATTTTAAAATTTCAAGCTGCACGGTAGCGCTAAATTCCGCTCCCCTAGGCGCAAAATTTTATCTACTTCAAATTCTGCGCGCCATAAATTTTGCGGCTTCATAAACTAGCAGCGAAATTTTAAATTTCATCCCACGACTACATTATATATAACCCGCACCGCACAGAATTCAATTATCCTTGAAATTTTACAATCTTAAAATTTTAAAGCATCGTCAAATTTAAAAAGATAAAATTTCTACGCATTTTAAAATTTCGCTAAATTTCATACTTAAAATTCTAAATTGCTTTGCAAATTTAAAAACCGTAAAATTCCGCGGCTCCGCAGTTTTCTAAG
>NZ_CALBWL010000051.1 GCF_937973075.1 uncultured Campylobacter sp. | reverse complement strand
TGTCGCGAGTTCGACTCTCGTTTCCCGCTCCATCTTAACTTCAAATTTTAAAATTCCTTCCGTTTCGCTCGCTTTTGAAGCACAAAATTTCGATATGAAAGCTTTGAAATGAAAATTTTAGTTTGCGTAAGCGGCGCGAGTTTTTGCGAGATCGGGTTTGATCTGCTTAAATTTCTTGCCAGCTCGCCGCATGAAATCCACGCCGTACTTACTCAGGGTGCGTGCCGCGTCCTGCGCGCCGAAAGCGGCATAGACGCGGACGAGGTCTTAAAATCCACGGAATTTAGAAGCGTAAAATTTCATCTCGATACCGATCTGGGCGCGCCGCCCGCTTCGGGCTCGTTCGGTATTGACGCCACAATCTTTGCGCCCTGCTCTATTGGCTCTTTGGCTAAAATTTACGGCGGGCTTTGCGACAGCTTAAGCACCCGCGCCGCTGCAGTCGCGTTAAAAGAGCACAAGCGGCTGGTTCTTGGCGTGCGTGAGATGCCGCTTTCTGCGATCAGCCTGCGTCAGATGAGCGAACTAGCCGCGCTCGGCGTCATCATCGCTCCGCCCGTGATCGCAGGCTACTGCGGCGTGCAAAATTTAAAAAATTTCATAATCGGCAAGTGGTGCGACGCTCTGGGCGTGCAAAACGAGCTATTTAAAAGGTGGCAATAATGCAAAACTCAAGAAAATGTATCTATCCGGGCACTTTCGATCCTATTACGAACGGCCATTTGGACGTCATCAAGCGTGCGCTAGGGCTTTTTGATGAGGTTATCGTGGCGGTCGCGCTAAACGAGAGCAAAAAGCCCTACTTCAGCCTAAAATCCAGACTGGAGATGGCGCGAGCCGCGATACGCGGGCTTCGTGGCGTGAGCGTGCAAAGCTTTGATAATTTGCTCGTGGATTTTGCTAAATCTTGCGGCGTGCGCTTCGTTATCCGCGGGCTTCGCGCGGTCAGCGACTTTGAGTACGAGCTACAGATCGGCTATGCAAACGCCTCGCTATGGGAGAAATTTGAGAGCGTGTATTTGATGCCGACGCTCAAAAACGCCTTCATCTCAAGCTCGATTGTCCGCTCCGTTTTGAGCCACGGCGGCGACGTTTCGCACCTGGTGCCGAGCGAAATTTTAAAATTTTTGAAAAAATGAGCTTGCAAGCGACTGAAATTTAGCCTGAATTTAGCTCGCGGGCGCAGCTAAATTTAAAATTTGCAAGCCACACGGGAGATAAAAATGAGCGAAGCAATGGATGAGATAGAAAGACTGCGAACGTTTTTAAAAAGCGTGAGAGATGAATACAAAGCCTTAAATAAAATAGCCGAAGCGCAGGCCGTAAGCAGGCGCTGGGCGTCTGGTAGCTATATCAATTTAGAACCGTTTTATTTCGAATATAACCGCTTCTTTAAGGGCAAAATTTTAAAAACTAAACCGAAAAAAATCGTAAACGCCTACGAATACGGCTTTGACGCGCAAGATCGCGTCGTTTTTGAAAGACAACATGACGGCAAAAAAAGTTTCTTTGAAAGCCTTTATTTTTGGGGGCGGGACGAAGTTTTAAAATATCATTTCGGTTGCTACAATAAAAGATGCTCAAAATGCTTCTATATAAAAAGATTTATCTATGAAAATGGCGAGCTAAAGTCCATCTACTCGGCCTTTGACAACAACGCCTATGGGATAGAAAATTTTACTTACGAAGGCGGCAAGCTCGCACAAAGACGGGAGTATGTAGAGCACCCTCGCGCAGGCAGAAGAAATGACGTAACAAACTATGAATTTGACGCAATGGGCGAGCTGAGCTTGATAACCGAAAATGGTTATGTGCGCTATCAAAAGCCTGATAAGGATATGAGCTACAAAAAGCTCTATGAGCTCGTCGCGCAAAGGCTGCTGCCCGCGATTAAAGAGACGATCAAAAAGCACGCACCGAATTGTAAACTCTACTGCATAAATTTAGCTTGCGATAATAGGAGTTTACCGCCGATCATCGGATTCGGCTCGCAAGAGCAGCGCGCGCAGTGGCTTGCGCAAAAGGATGGCTGGCTTCTTTGGCTCGTTACTGATTACGAGTTTCGAGCCGAGGTCGAAGTAGACTACGAAACGGCGAAAATTTTCGATCTTTTCAATCAAGAAACGCAACTAAACGATAAATATGCGCAGGCTAAAAAGCTCATTTGGGAGTGCGTGAAGCAGCTCAAAGAAGGTCTTGGCGAATTTGCGCTCGATATGACGGAAGATTTTACGATCACGGCTACCGATTGCGACCTTGGCGATCTGAGGAAAGATTTCATAGCGATAAATCCCGAGCTTGTAAGCACATATAAGGGCAAAATTTAAAATTTACAAGCTGCACGGGAGATAAAAAGGAATAAGCAAATGGATGAGATAGAAAAATTGCAAGCGCTTTTTAAAAGCGCAAAAAATGACTACGAAGCCCTAAAAAAGAGGGCTGAAGCGCAGGCCATAAGCAGACGCTGGGCGTCGGATGAGTATATTAATTTAGAGCCGTTTTATTTTGAGTTCAACCGCTTCTCAAAAGGTAGGGTTTTAAAAGAAGCGCCCAAAAACATCGCAAACGCCTATGAATACGGCTTTGACGCGCAAGATCGCGTCGTTTTTAAGAGGCAGTATGTGAGCAAAAAATATTTCTACGAAGAGTTTTATTTTTGGCAGCGGGATGAAATTTTAAGCTACCGATTTGATTATTACGATAAAAAATGCGTGAACGTAAAAAGATTTGTCTACGAAGATGGCACGCTAAAATCCATCTACTCTGCTTTTGCAAGCGAAGGCTACTGGATAGAGAATTTCGCTTACGAAGGCGGTAAGCTCGCGCAAAAGCAGTGGCACGGCACGGATCCATACGGAGGCAAATTCGACCGCGTCATAAACTACGAATTTGACGCGATAGGCGAGCTAGGCCTAATAGTCGAGGGCGGCTACGTGCACTACAGAAAACCGGATAAAAAAATGAGCTATAAAAAACTCTATGAGCTCGCCGCGCAAAGGCTGCTGCCCGCGATTAAAGAGACGATCAAAAAGCACGCGCCAGGCTGCAAGCTCTACTGCATAAATTTAGCCTACGACGACACGGGCTCGCTACCGCCTCAGATCGGATTCGGCTCGCAAGAGCAGCGCGCGCAGTGGCTTGCGCAGGGCGATGACGATAACTGGATCGTTTGGAACGTCGCCGATTACGAGTTTCAGGCCGAGTTGGACGAGGATGACGAGACGGCAAATCTTTTCGATCTTTTCAATCAAGAAACGCGGCTAAACGGCAGATATCCGCAAGCCAAAAAGCTTATTTTGGAGTGCGCGAAGCAGCTTAAGGCGGATATCGGCGAGCTCGGGCTCGACGTGAGCGAGGATTTTGCGCTCGTAGCGAGCGATTATGATCTTAGCGATCTACGGAAAAATTTCAAAGCGATAAATCCCGAGCTTGTAAGCACATATAAGGGCAAAATTTAAAATTTCATCTTTCGGCGCGCAGGACGAGCTTTGCGCCTTCGCTCATTGCGGCAAAATTTCATGATCTGCGGCGGCTAAAAATTTTATCGGCGCCGCGATTTTATATTTTTCATCGCACGCGGCGTCCGCCCGTCGCCGCGTCTACTGCGTTATCGGACAATATACCATGCTTTATACGGCGCCCGATGCCTTCCAGACACGCTATCTGTTTTTATTAAAAAACATACGCTACCTCATACTGCCTTCTTCACCGACGCGCCGCCTTTCGTTTATCTAGCGCCCGTTGTTCTGCCGGGCGCATACCCCGTTCCGTTTCCGCCTCGCATGACGCGCGCCATGTCCCGTCTAACGCCCTTCTCCGCTCGGTACATGTCCGTAAGCGCAAAATTTACTCGCCTGCTGTTATGCGACGCATCCGCCCAAGCGCTAAATTTAACCGCGAGCCGTGCCGCAAAAAGCAGGAGCCGAGTAAGGCAGAGCGCCCGATAAAATTTTATGCCGAAAGATCAAAAGCAGCTAGTATAAGCTCGCGCAAAAACCGATTTTGAGGCGAAATTTTACGCCCCGCTGTTTAAAAAAGCCGCTATTTAGCTATAAATTTGTAAAATAGCGCTCAAATTTAAAGGCGAAAAATGTATGTAATATTCGAAGGTATCGACGGCGTGGGTAAAAGCACGCAGATAGCGCGACTCGCGGCAACTTTTCCGCAGGCGATCGTGACCAAGGAGCCCGGCGGCACGAAGCTCGGCGAGGCGGTGCGAAGCCTCGTTTTGGGCGAGGATTTTAAGTGGCGGCGCGGCAGCGTAAATCTGCGCGAGGTCTGCGGCGAAATTTCAAAGCGCGCCGAGCTACTTTTGTTCCTCGCAGACCGCGCCGAGCACTACGAGCGCGTGATAAAGGACGGCGCGGACAGGCTCGTGCTAAGCGATCGCGGCTTCATCTCGGGGCTTGCCTATGCGCTGGCAAACGACGAAAACTCGGATCTTAGCGAGCTTATCGCGTTTAATAAATTTGCGCTTGGAGGTAAATTCGCAGATAAAATCGTGCTATTTTCGGCGGACGAACAGCTCGTTGGGCGGCGGCTCAAAACGCGCGCTAGCAGCGATATAATCGAAGCTCGCGGGCTGAAATACCTAATGCGCGTGCAGGAGCTGATGGCGCAAGCGTGCACGGCGTGCAGAGTTCAGACTCTGAAAATCGACGCCGCGCAATCCGAAGAAGCGATCTGCGATCAGATAAGAAATTTCATACTTTCTTAAAATTTTAAGGCGTGGAATTCTGCCGCTGGAGTTGATTTCTGGGCTCTGCCGTGAAATTTTAGCTATGGAATTCCGCCCATAAAATTTCATCTTCGAATTTCGTTATGGAATTTTACAGGAGAGATTCTAGGTAAAATTTCATGGGCGAAATTTGTTTTATAATTTCGCGGCAAAATTTCGGTACGTAATTCTGTATTAAAATTCTGCCGTAAACCGAAAAGGCGCGAAATTTCATAAGTGAAATCCCGCGCGGAATTTTAATTCGCGGATTCACAGGCGGAATTCCGCTTAAGCTTTAGATCGAAAGGATAGCGATGAAAACATTGAAGTTCGTTTTACGTAAGGTTTTTAAATTTATATTTCTATTTTGGGTGGTCATAAGCTCGCTTTTCGGCACATATATGATCGCCGATAAATTTTTCGGCCGCACCGTCGTAGCCTGGACGCTCATCTGTGATTTTAGCAGCGCTTCGCTGGATCTTAAGGATTTTAGCGTCAGCGCCAACTTAAGAGCTACCACTATCGGCGGACGACTATGGCGCGACGAGCGCGAGCCTGAGCCCGACTTCTCGGACGACAACTCCACCGGCGCTCCGTATGAACTAAGTATAAAATTTGACCACGTGAGCGCGCCGGGGATCGTGCTGAAAAACATCAAGCTCGAGCAGGTGCAAAGCGGGCGTGTCGTTTTTGAAAAAGATGAGCTAGAGGTGCCGATAGAGATGGGCTATAGCGGTTACAAAAGCGGCGGATTAGAGATACCTGATCTCGATTCTACGCATGTCGAACACAAACTGAGCGCCGAAATATGCGTGCCTGGGGGCACTTGCACAAACTTCACGCATTATTTCTTGCCATACAAACATGTAGAGGGCACAGCGGCTCTGCGAGGTATTTTTTAGCCGAGAAAGATTCGGCGTGAAATTTTAAAACATAAAATTTACGACGGCATGGGTTAATTTGGCGAAATAAACGAGTAGATTATCAATGCCCGCAGCATAGCGATATGATTTATTTGTGAGATAGAATTTTGCCGCTAGCCGTGTTTGTGCGAAACAAAATTTCAAAATTTCGCGGCGCATAAAATTTATAGCATGGCGCGAAATTATGCCCGGCAAAAATTTATGCCCTATTCCGGCACCGATAAATAAATCTGCTAACAAATCCCGAGAGGCGACAATCTATAAAATGATAAATTTACAATGCAGCGATTGGGTATAAAATTTTAAAATTACCGGCAAAAATATCATAATTTAAAAATGCGTTACATATTATAAAATGCGCTTTATTATCATTCGCCCTTTTATAATTTTCAGTATTTTTGCTAGCCGTTTCAAAAACGCTTTGCAAAATTTAGGCTATATTAAAGCTTAAAATACGCCTATTACGCATTTCTTGACTATTCAAAATTTTTTACTTCTTAAAAATCAAAATTTTAGCCATTTAAAATTTATACTTGAATTTAAACTGCAATTTAATTAAACATTAAAAATCTTTGTATTATTATTCGCCGCGTTAATAATCAATTCTATAATCATTAAGTAAGGAAATATGAATGTTTAGAAAATTCTCTCTCTCTCTCTATGCCTCGCTGCTCTTTTATGGCTCGCTTTACGCGGAAGACCAGGCAAATTCGCAAGAATTAGGAACCATCCAGGTAACGGGCAATGTCGATTCGCAAAGCGTAGCCGAGCAAAAGGTCGGCGAAACTAAAACTACCGCGCAGACTATCAAGAAGCAGCAGATCACCGATAGCAGAGACTTGGTGCGATACCAAACCGGTATCACGGCGGTCGAAACGGGTAGATTCGGCGCTAGCGGATATGCCGTTCGCGGCGTGGACGAAAACCGTGTGGCTATCACGGTGGACGGGCTTCGTCAAGCGGAGACTTTAAGCTCGCAAGGCTTTAAAGACCTCTTTGAGGGGTATGGAAATTTTAACAACACAAGAAACAGCGTAGAGATGGAAAACGTCAAAACGGCCAATATCACCAAAGGAGCCGACTCTATAAAAGCAGGAAGCGGTGCACTCGGCGGATCGGTTATGTTTGAAACCAAAGACGCTAGGGATTTCTTGACAGAAAAGAATTACCATTTCGGCTTTAAGCAGGGCTATCAAAGCGTCGATAGTCAAAATTTTCACTCCTTTACCGGTGCGGCTAGATACGGCTGGTTTGATCTTTTGGTTATAAATACCGATAGACACGGACATGAAAGAAAAAACTATTTCTACGACATATATGATAGTAAAGAGGATAAACTTCACATAGGTAAAACTCGCGAAAAGGCGGACCCATACACCATAACCAAAAAAAGCACGCTCGTAAAGGTAGGGTTTCAGCCGGGCGATGAGAATAGATTTTCGGTCGCGATAGATGACTCGAAGCAAAATTCTGACGGCGAGGATCTTTCTTATACGTTAAGAATGGGTAGCCGTCCAGATGCTTCGGAACGATATGGAAATAGAACAAACCACGATAGCTCTACCAGAAAAAACGTGCAGTTTGCTTACGAAAATTTCAGCGAAACGCCGCTTTGGGATCACGTTAAAATTTCATACTCAAAGCAGAGTATTAAAAACCGCGCGATAAACAGAGAGGGCTGCCAAGGAAGCGCCTGCCAGCAAACACAAAATCCATCGGGAATGCATTTAGACTCGAGCTCCGGTACGCATAATCTAGTAGATAAAAATAATAGACCTATAAGCGTCGATCCCGGGGATGTAGCGGAGGAAGCTTATATCGTAAGAGATGGCTCGGGTAATGTGCTTAGACTTAACGACGATTATAAAGCACATCTTGGATCCGCAATTGACATGTGGGGAGATGTTTATCATTCAACTTATGTAGATTGCTCCAAAATAGATTGCAATAAAAAATTTAAAGTATTAAAAGAAACATACGATGGGAATACTTGGAATTATAATTATGAACTCGTAGAAAGAGAGATCGAAAAACATACCCTTGCCGACGGAAGAACTTACGGAACCATAAAAAGAGATTCTAGCGATGCAGACGATGGAACAAAATCCCATAAATTATCTTTTTTAACTCCGGGAACGGACGGCTATAATTCCATACAATATACCGATAGGACGCTGGATACCGAAACGCAACAATTAAATTTGGATTTTGAGAAAGAGCTTAGCCTATTTAACATCATCGATAATTCCATATCATACGGCGGACTTTTAGATAAGACCGATAAATCGATGACGAACAAAGACGGGTTTTATGCAGGCGATTCACGATGGTGGGATAGTATATTTTTCGGTAATGTAAATAATGTGCCAAATCCAGATTGGCATATGAATGGCAATCTAAGAAGCAATACTACGGCGGTTAACACCTATCTGATCCCGGTGCAAACTACGACTACGGCAAGCTATATCGGGGATGAAATTCAAATAACTAAATATGTAGGCTTTGATCTCGGCTATCGCTACGACAAGGTAAAACATAAACCGAAATATACCGGCTATCCCGAAGTGCCCAGAGGCATCATAACCGGTTTGTGGGTGCCGTATCCTTACAACCCCTATGACGGAATACATGGTTACTACACTCCTTATGGAGAGGAAAATTATCAGCAAAATTTAAAATTCCTGTTAAGAGAGAAGGAATACAAAAGCGGCTCATATAAACTAGGTCTAAATTTAGACCCGCTGGATTGGATGAGGATACAGCTAAAGGGATCCAAGGGCTTCCGCGCTCCGACATCGGATGAGGCGTATATGACCTTTAAGCATCCGGACTTTTCTATCCGTCCAAATATCGACCTGGAAGCCGAGATCGCAAGGACGAAAGAGATCGCTCTTACTTTTTATAGTGAGAGAAGCCGCATAACTTTCGATGTCTTTAAGACGGATTATAAAAATTTTATCGATCTTGAATTTTTGGGAAATTTACAAGTCGTAGATCAGCAGATACCCTATCCGTTTTATCAAAACGTAAACCGAGATAGCGCCAAAGTGCATGGATTTGAGATAAATACCCATCTGGAGCTAGGCGATGTATCGGAGAGCCTGGAGGGATTTAGGCTGGGGTACAAATACAGCAGGCAAAAGGGCAGGATGTCGTGCGCCAGCAACGGCTCAAACGCCAATGATTCAAACTCCGGATGCAGTAGGGGCGAAGAGGTGCCGATGAATGCGATCCAACCGCCTACTTCCGTCTATAATATCGGCTATTCTACGCCCGGCGACAAATATGGCATTGATCTTTTCATAACTGACGTAGGAGCCAAGAAGCGCAAAGATACCTACAATATGTATTGGAAAAGCCAAGTCGAAAGAACGGATCCATATTGGGGGCACATCGATGCTTCTATAGTAAACGGAGAGCCCGTAACCGATAATACCAAAGGTTGGCGAAGCGGTGATTATACGGTAGTGGACGTTATTGCTTATGCAAAGCCGCAAAAAAATTTTAACTTTAGTCTAGGCGTTTACAACCTAACCAACGCCAAATATATCACTTGGGATAGCGCCCGCTCGATCAGGGCTTTTGGAACGGTCAATATGATCGATCAAGCGACGGGTGCGGGCATAGGCAGGTTTTACGCGCCACGTAGAAATTTTAGATTTAACTGGGAGGTAACATTTTAGTTCTTGGTGTGTTTCGATCCAAAATTTAAAACGAATTTCGAATCCATGGCTCAAGTTGATCAAATCGAGCCCTGGATTGCAATTTATGCTTTAAATTTATCCAATGAGCCTTTGCAACGCAAGAGCAAGATCGCTTCGTATTTTTGGTATTTCAATAAAATTTTTAGCGATATAATTTTTGCCGAACGGTAACATTTTGTGCGCGCATTAAATTTGTATATCGCCGCTTTCGTTTATGCGGTTTTGGCTCAGAACCTACCGCCGTACGGTATAAATTTTACATTTCTATCGATAAAGCCTTTTTTACTAAGGTCAAAGGCAAACTTTCATATCACCTAAATTTGCTAGCCGTATGATCCTAATAAAGACGAGTTAGAAGCACCGAAGACATTTGACAACCGCACGCAAAACTACGGCGGCAGAATGAGACCTACGATAAGGCGCACAAGACGATGCTTAAGACAAATGATTTTTTATTTATGCTTTAATACGCGGAAAAATAAAGACGAATTAGCCTCTATTTTTCTCGATTTCATATAAAATTTTGATTTTTTTACAAGCTCTTTGTAAGATACAGAACCCCAAGGCAATATATAATAAAATGGACAACTTACTAATGCCGTAAAACCATATGAGAAACGCTACGATTAAAAAGGCTATTAATATAAAATCCCAAATTATAGCTAGGGCCTGTTTCACTCCCATATAATTTGAATACTTAGCTAAAATCAAAACATGCGTTACGCTAGGTGACTCAGGTGAAAGATAACAATACGTTACCTCGACTATATCGCCGTTATCAGCAAACCATTGATCGGGATAGTCGAAAAATCTTATTCCTTTTACTTCAAATGTTACATACAGTCCGTCTCGCCCCCAGTCTGTTTCTAAGTTTTCCATCTTGCCGATAATTGTGAAAAATTTCAATTTGCTTGAAGCTTTCTTTTTTAAATGCCACATTATTTTCCTCCAAATTTCGGTAAAATTTCGTAAAATACGCGCTACTTTCTGTGGTATTCGCACTAAAATTTTAATTTTTGCACACTCGCGTTAAGATAGGCGAGAAGCCCCATTAAAATAAATATTAACGATACGCAATCATAGAAATTCTCTAAAACCGAGCAGCGTATGCGAAAACATACACCCTTAATCTCAAAAAGCACAAATGTATCGATACTTTTCGCAATGTATGGACGCTTAAATTTTCGATTCTGCTCGTGATTTTACTTTTAGCTTCGGATTTTGGCAAAAGATTCATATCTATAGTCCGTGCGCAAAATTCGCCACCGAAAGGTACAGCGGATTAAAGTGCATAGAATTGTAAAGTTGAGCTTGCTTACGATAATATTCAAAGTTCCATCCTGCGCGAGTTAAATTTATATAATTTTAAAATCGAGCCGAACCCGAGCATACGTTCGATCCCGGGAATTTTTTATGAAATTTCAAAATTTTAAATCGCTGCTTTCAACCAAAATTTTTAAATTTTCAAATTCTCACACGCCATAGAAATTCAAATTTCGCAAATTTAAAAATTTGAATCGGGTGTGCAAATTCGGCGTAAATTAAAACTCCGTAAAATTTTAAATTTCGCTCGAATGCAGCGCAAATTTAAACATTAAATCTAAAGTGCATCACATCGCCGTCTTGCACGACGTAGTCCTTGCCCTCAAGGCGCATTTTGCCCGCTTCTTTCGCCCTGCTCTCGCCGCCGCACGCGATAAAATCATCAAATCCGATCACCTCGGCTCTGATAAATCCGCGCTCAAAGTCGTTGTGGATCACGCTCGCGGCCTTCGGAGCCTTCCAGCCCTTCGTGATCGTCCACGCGCGCACCTCCATCTCACCGGCAGTAAAGTAGCTGATGAGGCTGAGCTTTGCGAAGGAGCGCTTGATGATGAGCTCCAGCCCGCTTTGCTGTGCGCCCAGGCTTTGCAGCATCTCGTGCGTCTCCTCGTCGCTTAGTCCTATCAGCTCCTCTTCGATCTTGGCGCAGAGCTTGATCACCTCGGCGCCGCGGGCATTTGCGTATTCTCTTACGCGCGCGACATATTCGTTATCCTGCGCGATGCCGTCTTCGTCCACATTTGCGCCGTAGATTACATCTTTGGCGCTAAGCAGGCGCAGCTCGCGATTTAAAGCGATGTAGCTTTCGTCCTCTTTGAGCGCAAAATTTGAAGCGGGCTTGCCGTCGTTTAGATGCGCTAAAAGCTCGTTTGCCAAGGCTAGCGCCTCTTTAGCGCCCTTTTGATTTGCTTTGGCTTCCTTGCCGAGGCGCTCGATCTTGCGGCCAAGCTGCTCGATGTCTGCTAAAATAAGCTCGGTTTCGATGATCTCGATGTCGCGGATAGGATCGACGCAGCCTTCGACGTGAGTTATGTCGCCGCTTTCGAAGCAGCGCACGATATGAAGGATGATCTCGCACTCGCGGATATTTGAAAGAAATTTATTCCCTAGCCCCTCGCCTTTGCTAGCTCCGCGCACGAGGCCCGCGATATCTACGAATTCTATCGTAGAATGCACGATACGCTGCGGATTAACGATCTGTGCTAGCTTACCGAGCCTGGCATCGGGCACGGGCACGACCGCTTTATTGGGCTCGATCGTGCAAAATGGATAGTTCTGCGCCTGCGCGTTTTGCGCGCCGCTAAGTGCATTAAAAGTGGTGGATTTACCGACGTTCGGAAGCCCTACGATCCCTACTGAAAGCCCCATTTACGCGTCCTTCAGCTCTTTGGCTAGAGCCTGCAAGAAATATAAGTTTGCTCTCACGCCTGCGCCAGTCGCGCCCGCGGCGTAATAGCCCCACGCCTTTTCCAGATACGCAGGTCCTGCGATATCAAGGTGCAGCCACCTGTCTTTATACTCGTCTTTTATAAATTTATCCAAAAATAGTCCCGCAGTTATCGCGCCGCCGTACCTGCTGGAAGCGCAGTTGGAGACATCCGCGATACTGCTTTTGATTAGCTCGCGCAGATAATCGTTAAATTCCAAAATGCTAAATAGCTCGCCGCTACAATCGCTAAGATCTTTAAATTTACGCTTTAGCTCCTCGCTGTTTCCCATGATGCCGCTAGTGTATTCGCCAAGCCCCACAACGCAAGCGCCTGTTAGCGTCGCCATATCGATTAGCAGATCGGGGGCAAGATCCTGCGCGTAGCTTAAGCAGTCGGCGAGCACGAGCCTGCCCTCTGCGTCGGTGTTTCGCACCTCTATGCTTACGCCGCTGCGGCTAAGTAGCACGTCGTCGGGCTTATACGAATCGCCGCCGATCATATTCTCGGTAGCGCCGATGACCGCATGTATCTCAAACGGCAGCTCAAGCTCAGCGGCGCCCTTGATGATGCCCATCGCGGCAAGCGCGCCGCTTTTGTCGCTTTTCATCGTAAGCATATAATCGCTCGGCTTCAGACTTAGCCCGCCGCTGTCATAAGTAAGCCCTTTGCCCACGAAAACGACGCGCTTTAAGCAGCGCTGCGGCTTATAGATCAGATGGATGAGGCGCGGTGGATGAGCGCTGGAGCGATTGACCGCCAAAAACGCATTCATATTCTGCTCGCGCAAAAAGTCCTCGTCGTAAATTTTAACGCTCACGTCGTCGTAGTTAGACGCCAAAATTTCAGCCTCGCTCGCCATCTTTTCGGGCGTGTAAATTTCAGGAATCTCATTGACGCCGTCGCGCGTGAAATTTGCGGCGTTTGCCATCACGGTGCCCTGCTGCACGCCGTAGTTCATCTTTTGCACGTCGAGGCTACTGCCGCCGTACTCCTGCGTCGAGATTAAAATTTCATTCAAGCTGGAGTTTTTTTTATCGCTTTTGTATTTGTTAAACTCATAACCGCCCAAAAGCACGCCCTCGACCATCGCCATCGTGCTTCTGCGGTCGCAGCCGCATTTATAAAAGGCGATTTTAAAATTTTTGATCGCGTAGCCCTTAAGCACATTGTATGCGCTCGCAAGCGCCGCTCGCAACCTATCGAAGCTAAGCTCTTTGATCCCTACGTACAGCCGCCCGCTCTCGGCAAGGAGTAGATTGCCCTCGCCTTTGTAGTTAAAAAGCGCAAACTTATCCGCGTCTTTAATAAATTCGTGATTTAAATTTTTATCCACGACCAAAATAACTTCAAAATCCGCCTCTATCTCGTTAATTTTACGATCTAGCAGTTTTACTTTCATCTCGTTCCTTTCGTGAGTTCATAAAGTGATTTTCCATACGTTTAAATAACCTAAAAAATAGATATAAAATTCCACCTATGATAGGTATCGCAAAATACCAGTGTTGCTCGATTAGCCGCAGCCCGCTCCAGATCTCCTCGCCGAAATACCACGCTAAAACCATCGTCGCACCCGACCAGCACCAAGCGCTAAAAAGATTGATAATCGCAAATTTCTTTGCGCTGTAGCGAGTTATACCGATACTCATCGGGATGATGACGCGGAAGCCATACATATAGCGCTGCATTAAAATTATCGGCCAGCCGTAGCGTTGCAAAAGTAGGTGTGCAATCGCAAATTTTCGGCGCTGCGCCGCGAGCTTTTTACTGATATATTTTTTGTTGTAGCGACCGATATAAAAATAAAACTGATCGCCGCAAAATGCCCCAAGACCCGCGACAAAGATACCTAGCGGCAAATTTATGTGCCCCTCGTGCGCCATTATGCCGCCTAAAATCAGTGCGATTTCGCCTTCTAAAATACACCAAACAAAAAGCACGATATAGGCGTATTGGTGGTATTCTTGTAATAAATTTTTAAGTAGCTCTTCCAAAATTACGCCTCTAAAACGCAATAAACGTTTGTGCGGCGCGAAAATTCGCCTAGATCGTTTAACTCGCGCAAATTTAATAAAAAGCACGCCTCGACGCACTTGGCCTGCGTCTGCGCGATGAGATCTAATGCCGCGCGCGCCGTGCCTCCGGTGGCGATAAGATCGTCAATTAGCAGCACCTTGGCATCCTGCACGCCGGAGAATGCATCCACATGCATCTCGACCTGATCGAAGCCGTATTCAAGGCTGTATTTTTGCGAAATCGTAATATAAGGAAGCTTCTTTGGCTTTCTAATTGGCACAAAAGCGACCCTCAACCTCGCAGCAAGTGCCGCTGCAAAAATAAATCCGCGACTTTCTATGCCTACTATGTAATCAAGTCCGTAATCGGCGTAGCGCTCGGCTAGATGATCAAGCAGGAAATTAAACGCCTCGCGATCGCCTACGAGCGTCGTGATATCGTAAAACAAAATACCGGGCTTTGGGAAGTCGCGCACGGTGCGGATCGAGCGAAATAAATAGCTTTTTTGCTCGCTGCTTAGGCTTTTCATAGCTTACCTCTTTTCAATCTTGCGTTTTGGATTTTTAAGCTGCAGTTTTCGCTCTCCTCGTTTTGTAGGGCCTCAATGCCGAAGCGAAGGGCAGTTTTGAGCTTTTCATTATCGCTTTTAAGCTTTGAAATTCTCTCTTCGCTCTTGCGAAGTAAGGCGTAAATTTTAGAATTTTTTCGAATCGATAGAATAAGTAGTGCTGCAAAAAATAGCGCTAAAACGCCTAATACTACGCTCATTGCTCGCCTCCTTCATTTGGATTTGCAAAGCGCATAGTAGCGGGTGTTGCGTTAAAATAGACAGAATTTAGGTTTTTAAAATACGCACTAGAAAGATTTGCTTCCTTTAAATTTACGCTCGTAATAGCAGAATTCGCATCTGTTAAACCCGCACTAGCGCAATTCATGCTTTTTAGCTTAACACTCACACAGACGGAATTTGTAGCCTTGAAATTTATAATTGCTGGGTTCAAACCGACAAAATATTTGCGGCTAGCTTTTTGAGCAAAATTTTTCTCGCAAACGCTCGCGCGCGTAAAATTTAACGTAGAATTTGTGCTAGTGGAATTTTTATCTAGCGGATTTTTCTCATTAAAGATTATCTTTGCGTGTGTCGAATCTAAATTTATATGACGTGCACCGCAAAAGCCTATCAAGGAATTCTCGCCGGTAAATAAGGAATTTTTATCGTTAAAGCTCCGTGCAAAATTTGACGCGGAATCCGTGTCGATAGGATTTTTGTCGGAAGGATTTTTACCACCGAAGCTTAATTTGGAATTCCGCCCATTTAAATTAGCGCTATAGCTTTGTTCCGTAAAATTTTGAGCGGAGTTCTGCATGAAATTCTCCCCATCAAATCCATGCGCGCAATTCGCACTACCGCAAGCACCTAGCTTTGCGACGCGCTTAATGTGCCTACCGCCCGCAAAATCGGTGCTAAAAAACGCCCTAATCATATCTCCGATCACCAGCGCGCCCATTAATCGCTCGCCGAAGGCTAGGACGTTGGCGTCGTTGTGCTCTCTAGCTAGTCTAGCGCTCGTCGCGTCATGACACAGCGCGCAGCGGATGTGAGCGTGGCGATTTGCAGCGATGCTGATACCGATGCCAGTACCGCAAATCAAAACGCCGTAAATGCCGTAGTCGGTGGAATTTAAAATTTTATCTTTGCTCGCATTCGGGCTTACGGCTGCGTTTACGCAGGTAGTCATGCTTTCGCTAGCGTTAAAATTTTGACGACTAGCATTTTTTATAACGTTAAAATTTTCATTTTTCCCGCTACATTGTACGGCGTCGTTAAAATTTCCGCTACCGTTTATACTCGCGCTGGAATTTTCGCTGCCGCTATTACCGCCTGCTTCAGAATTTTCCGCGGCTGCAGCAGAATTTATGCCGTCGTTTTCTTTAAAATTTCCACTTCGCGCGCAGGCTTCACATTCGGCTAAAATTTTATCAGCCAGTGTGTCCGCAAAATCGGGATAGTCCACGCTCGCTTCTGCGCTGTGCGTGCCAAGATCGACCGCTTCGTAACCTAAAGCGGCGAGCGCTTTTTTGGCTTGCTCCTTGGCACGAAAGCCCGCGTGATCGCTCGCTATGAAAATTTTATTTATTTGCATTGCCGCTCCTTATTTTTGCTCATAGATTAGGCTCTCGTCGTTTTGCAAGGTATCGACGAAGCGTCCGATTCGCTCCCAGCGGATCTTGCGATCGGCATCGATACTAAAATATGTAAACCACGGCTTACCGACGATCAGACGATAAGGTACCGGACCCCAAAAGCGGCTATCGGCGGAATTATTTCGATTATCGCCTATCATAAAATACTCATCCTGCGGCACTTTGATGTAAAAGGCATTGAAGCTTATCCCCGCAGCTTCGAAGCTGTGAGGAATTTCACTTAGACTAATGGGCTTCATAGAAAGCTCACCCTTCTCAAGTGCGATTTTGACATTTGTTAGCATTGAGTTTCTAGCATTAGGGTCGTAGTGAATGCCCTTAAATTTATACGGCTCTTTGACATATTTTTCGCCACCTAAAATCACAATGTCGCGAGCATCATAGTTCGCAGCAATGAACTCGTCGCCTTCATGCGGACGAAGGTAGAAATTATTCAGATCAAATATCACCTCGTCGCCGCCTACGGCAAAATTTCGCTTTACAAAGTGCATTTTTTCATTAATCGGATAGCGAAAAACCACGATGTCGCCGCGTTTCGGACCCTCGCCTCGGATAATATGCCCGTCGCCATCGCTGTCCGGAGCCACCTGCCACTCTACAAATGGAATATGCGGGGTCGGGATGCCGTAGCTAAATTTTTTAACGAATAAAAAATCACCCTCCAAAAGAGTAGTGCGCATCGATCCGCTGGGGATCACGAAGGCTTGCGCAACAAAAAGAATGACGAATAAAACGACGATGACCGTCCCCGTCCAACTCGATAAAAATTTATAAATTTTGCTTAGTATTTTCATTTAGGCTCTTTGTCTTAAGCGATTTTTCGCCGATTTTATCGTATTGCTCAAAAGCATCGCAATCGTCATCGGCCCCACACCTCCGGGCACGGGTGTGATGAACGAGCATTTTGGCGCGACTGCTTCAAAATCGACGTCACCTCTTAGCTTGCCGTCCTCGCCGCGATTGATCCCCACATCGATCACCACCGCGCCTTGTTTTACCATATCGGCGCCCACAAAACGGGTTCTGCCGACCGCCGCGACCAAAATGTCGGCGTCTGCGCAAAGCCGCTTTAAGTCTTTCGTCTTGCTATGAGCGATAGTGACGGTGGCATCGGCATTTAGAAGCAAGCTCACCATCGGCTTTCCGACGATATTACTGCGACCCAGCACGACGGCATTTTTGCCCGCGATCTGCACGCCGTATTCCTCAAGCAGGCGCATCACGCCAAGCGGAGTGCAAGGCACAAAACCGTCCGAAAGCCCGCTAGTAAGCTTGCCTACGTTTATCGCACTAAATCCGTCCACGTCCTTTTGCGGGCTTATTTTTTCTAAAATTTTATTCGTATCAATGTGCTTTGGAAGCGGCAACTGCACCAAGATGCCGTCGATACTTTCGTCATCGTTTAAATTTTCTATCAGTTCTAAAAGCGCCGCCTCGCTCACGTCGGAGCTCAAGCGGTGCGCTACGGAGCGGATCCCACAGACAGCGCAGGCTTTTTCCTTGCTCGCGACATAGGTCTTACTAGCCGCGTCCTCGCCTACCAAAATCACCGCCAGCGCGGGCTCTACGCCCTTTGCGGCAAGATCCGAAGCGGCCGATTTGATCTCCTCTTTTACCTTTGCGCTTATGCTTTTGCCGTCGATTAAAGTCATTTAAAGCCTTTTTGAAAAATAGGGAATGTTACCCTAAAATTTATAAAATTTAGATTTATTTAGCAGGATTTATGGGAATTCGAAAGAATTTTAAAAAGAATTTCGTCCTGCTCAAATAAGCCTAAATTTTATCGTCATTATAGACGGATGGACGCCTTGTCGCCGCTACATTCAGGCCGAGACGCTGCTAAGGCTCGTATTGCAGGCTTGAGAGCTTTTGTCCACGAATGAGCAAGAACTACAATGTTTCCATTTTCTCGCCGTTAAACGTCTCGTATCGCCGCCCGCCGCGCAATATACGCTATGCGTAATAGTAGCCTGTATAATGGTGGCTCGGTGCCTTATTTTGCTCTGGCTCTGGGACATCTTGCGGTCCGCTCCTAGAGCAGCCGCATAGAAACAGCGCCGCGCACAGAAACAAAACGATCTTTTGCACCATAGCTCCTTTCAAAATTTTTATGATTTTATCTTTGATTGGTTGCAAAATTTCATAAAATTTTTCAAAGCACTCATAAAAATTTTATCCCCTTTGAAATTTAAAATTTTGGCGAATTCTAACGACACAAATTTCGTCAAAATTTAGGCTTCGCGCAGCTTATAATCTCGCGCAAGAATCAAAATTCTGGCGACTCAAATCGTATTTAGTGCAATTTTACGCGATGCGCGCCGCGCAAGATCGCGCAGCCTCTACCCACGCGCCGAAATGCCGCGCCAAATACACTGCTAAATATATAACCGCGCTGCTCTGAAATTTTAAAATTTAGCTAAATTTTAAGCGCCGCGTTTAAATTTACTCGTTGCGCAGTGTTTGCAGAACGTCGATCTGCGTGGCTTTTTTGGCCGGGTACCATGACGATAGCGCCACGATAAGCACCGCGCCGATTAAAATCATCGCCAAATCGCCTAGCGAGAGCTCCATCGGTAGCTTCGAGCTTCCGTAGACATCGGCGGGCAAATTTACGATGTCGAAGCTTCCGAGCAGCCACACGCCGAATAGGCCCAAAATAAGCCCGAATATGATGCCGCCGCCGCCGATCGTGGCTCCAAGCGCGAAAAAGGTCCTTTTGACCTCCTTTTTGCTGGCTCCCAGGCTAAGTAAAAGCGCGATCTCTTGGCGACGGTTCATCACGGTCATCAGAAGCGAACTTACGATATTTAGGCTTGCGACTAGAATTATTAGCATCAGTACGATGAAAAGCGCGCGCTTTTCAAGCGCAAGGGCGCTGAAAAAATTGCCGTTTTGCTGCCACCAGCCCACGGCGTTAGTGCCGCCGGGGAGGCTTTTTTTGATGCGCTCCAGGTCTTTAAACGGATCGTTTGAAAAAACATGCACGCCGTCGAACGTTCCCTCGTCGTAGCCCAAAATTTTGGCTAGATCGCTCGCATCCGCGTAGGAATACGCCTTGTCGTAGGCGATCAGCCCCGAGCTGAAATCCGCGCGCACATCAAAGCGCTTCATCTTAGGGATCAGCGCAAAGCCGCCCGGATCGCTCTTCGTAAAGATCATCGTGATCTTACTGCCATCATCCAGCATAAATTCGTCCTTGATCCCGCGCCCTATCATGATGCCGTAGTCCGTTAGATTGGCGTCTTTGGCGCCTGCTGCGACGACGGAATTGATGCGCTTTTCGTCGTCTAAATTTACGCCGAAAATCAGCCCGCCCTCGAGCTTCTCGCCGCTTTTGGCGATGACTTGCGAGCTGATGTAGGGGCTAAAGATCAGATCGGGGAAGTCCGCCCGCAGCCCCTCCACGTCGTCTTTTGAAATACCGCCGCGAAAGTGGCTGTGGATCGTGATCGGGTAGTTCATCGTAAAGAGCTTGCGCTCGAATTCTTTATCAAAGCCGTTCATTATCGCCATCGCGACGATCAGCACCGTAAGCCCCACGCCGACGCCCAAGAACGCAAGCAGCGCCGAAAGCGTAATGAAGGGCTGAGAGCGGTCGAATCTGAGATATTTGAATAATAAATACTTTACCAAAAAGCCGTCCTTGTAAAATTTCACATAAAATTTAGCGCTAAATTATATGTGAAATTTTAAGTATTTTGGAATTTTAAAATTCCAAAAATAGGTTTTGCGCCTTCAAATATAAAAGCTCCGGCGAGTTTTGAAAATTTAAAATCGCGCCGAAATCTACTTACATAAAATGAAATTTACCCCAAGAGATATCGGATACGGCAAATCAAACAGACCTCTTTACCAAAACTTTGAAATTTTAAACCCGAATTCTAAATTTTAAAATTTCAAACGACTTGAAATTTTAAAATTTTTAGAAATTCCAAATCTTTTAGAATTTTGAAATTCTTAAAATTTAAAAAGCGGATTTCGCTTAAAAAGCTCTCCCACAATCGCATAAATTTAAAATTTCAAATACGCGCAATATCCTAGCCGCACGCTAAATTTAAGCACCGTGCGCCGTTCACGTTTTGCCGCACGGCGCACCGCAACAGCGCTATGAAAAATATGCGGCAAAGCATCAGGCACGCTTTGAAATTTTAAAACCAAAATTCCGCCCCATCGCGCAGCTTTGCGCGCCGTCCGCACCGCCTCGCGATCAAGTCCCTTTAAAATTTTATGACGCTCTCGCCCGCGACATATCCGCTGAGCACAGAAGCAAAGCAAGGTCGAAAAGCACCAATTACGCAATGCTCGCAATCGAAATCACCGATCGCGCGATATTACGACCGATCGCCGCGCCTACCTCGCAAAGCCGCCTTTTTTAGGACCGCCCTTGCCGTGGCAGTCTTTGTATTTTTTGCCGCTGCCGCAAGGGCAAGGATCGTTTCGCTTAGGCTTTTTGTCGCCGAACTCGTCTGAGCCCTTTAGCTGCGCTTCATTCGTGCTTGCAGCGGCGAGTTCTTTGGCGTTTGAGCTCTCCATACGCTCCTGCATCGCACGCTGCTCGGCTTCTATCTCCTCCCTAGATTTAAACTGGATCGAATGCAGCAAGCGGATGCTATCGGATTTAAGGCGCATTACAAGCTCCATAAAGAGATTGTAGCTCTCCTTTTTATACTCCGTAAGCGGGTCTTTGTGGTTGTAGCCGCGAAGTCCGATGCCCGCTTTTAGGATATCCATCTGATACAGATGCTCCCGCCAGTCGCGATCGACGATCTGCAAATAAAGCATCTTTTCGATACTTTTGCGCTGCTGCGGATCAATCGACGCCATCTTGTTTTCATACGAAACGGCAAGCGCGCCGATGATCTTTTCTTTCAGCTCTTTGAAATCATCGACCTTCTCAAGCTCGCTATTTTCGAGTACCTCGCCCGTTTCTTGAGCAATTTTGGCGACGATCGGGAATTTATCGACCTCTTTGATATTTGCGCCGTCGAAAATTTCAAGCTCCTCAAGCACGCTAGAGATGTACTCCTCGCGGTTTTGAATGATTTTGTCTTTCAGATCGTAGTCTGGATCCAAAAGCTCGTTGCGATATTTATAGATCGTCTTGCGCTGCTCGTTTGCGACGTCGTCGTATTCTAAGATATTTTTACGCGCTTCAAAATGCAAGCTCTCGACCTTTTTCTGCGCGTTTTCTACGGCGCGCGAAACCATACCTGATTCGATATGTTCGCCGTCTTTTAAACCCAAGCGATCCATGATATTTTTGATCTTGTCGCTGCCAAAAATTCTAAGCAGATTATCCTCCAAGCTTAAGAAAAACCTACTCTCGCCCGGATCGCCCTGTCGCCCGCTTCGTCCGCGGAGCTGATTATCGATGCGGCGGCTTTCGTGGCGCTCGGTACCTAAAATATATAGCCCGCCCAAAGCGCGCACTTCATCGTCTATACGGATATCCACGCCACGTCCCGCCATATTCGTAGCGATCGTAACTGCGCCCTTTACGCCTGCGTCTTTGATGATCTGCGCCTCGCGCTCGTGATTTTTGGCGTTTAGCACGGAGTGCGCGATGTTTTCTTTAACCAAAAGCTCGTGCAGCTTCTCGCTCTTTTCGATCGACGCCGTACCCACTAGCACGGGCTGACCTTTAGAATTTAGCCGCTTGATCTCATTTATGACGGCATCAAATTTCTCGCGCTCGGTTTTGTAGATAAGATCGTTTTGATCCTTTCTGATGACCGGCACATTCGTAGGGATAGAGACCACTTCGAGTTTGTAAATTTGAGAAAATTCCGTTGCTTCCGTCTGTGCCGTACCCGTCATACCGGCGAGTTTTTCGTAAAGACGGAAGTAGTTTTGAAAGGTAATGTCGGCAAGAGTTTGGCTCTCCTCTTGGATCTGCACACCCTCTTTAGCTTCAAGAGCCTGATGGAGCCCTTCGCTGAATCTGCGACCCTCGCTAAGACGACCCGTAAATTCATCCACGATTATGACCTGCCCGTCGCGCACGACGTAATGCACATCCTTTTCAAATAGATAATTTGCCTTAAGTGCTTGATCAAGGTAGTGGCTAAGCACGGCATTTTCGAGACTATAGAGGTTATCGACGCCAAAAAGCTTCTCGGCTTTTGAAATTTCTGCCTCCGTAATCAAAACGGCGCGGTTCTTCTCATCTACGGTAAAATCGCCCGTAGCTTTGCCTTTCGGATCGGCTGGCGCCTCGCCGCGGATCATTTGGTGAGCTACTTCATTTGCCTTGATGTAGCCGTCTAGAGTGCGGTTCGTAGGACCCGAGATGATTAGCGGCGTCCTGGCTTCGTCGATCAGGATGCTATCTACTTCATCGACGATTACGAAATGATGCCCGCGCTGCACCTTTTCATCCGCGTTAAATTTCATATTATCGCGCAGATAGTCAAAGCCAAACTCGTTGTTCGTGCCGTAGGTGATGTCGCACGCGTATGCAGCCTTGCGCTTGGCGTCATCGTATTCGCCGCCTACGATTACACCGGTACTAAGCCCTAAAAATTCATATAGTTCGCCCATTTGCGCGGCATCGCGCTTAGCTAGATAGTCGTTTACGGTCACGACATGCACGCCCTTGCCCTCCATCGCATTTAGCACTACCGCCAAAGTCGCTACGAGGGTCTTTCCCTCGCCCGTTTTCATCTCAGCAATCGCGCCGTCGTTTAGCACCAAACCGCCTATCAGCTGAACGTCGAAGTGGCGCATATTTAGCACTCTTTTGCCCGCCTCTCGCACGATAGCAAACACTTCGTTAAGCACGTCGTCCGTGCTCTTTTCGCCTGCGCGAACTTGCGCTCTTAACGCTTCAAATTCCGCCTTAAGCGCCGCATCGTCCATCGCTGCGTAGTTTTCCTCGAGCGCACTGATCTGTGCTGCACGCTTGGCGTATTGTTTGACGATCCTATCGTTTTTAGTACCGAAAATCCCGTGGATGACCTTTTTAAACATCTCAAACCTTAGTTTTAAAATTTTAACCGCGCATATTAACATATTTTTAGTTTCTATTTAATTAAATCCTAGAAAAACGGCTATAATACGCGCAAATTTTCAAAAATAAAGGCAAAATTTATGAAAAAAACTCTTATTTCTTTAGCGGCAAGCTGCGTTTTTGCGTTTGCGGGCGGAATAGAATTTAACACACTGAGCGCAAATTTTTCGCAAACCGTGCAGAGCGACGATGCAAAAATCAGCTACGGCGGCGATTTTAGCGCCACAAAAGAGCACGCCGTGTGGCATTACAAGACCCCTACGATAAAAAATATATTCTTTAGCTTCACAAAGGTCGTCGTCATTGAGCCGGAACTCGAACAAGCTATCATCACAAATATCAAAGAAACCCCGAATTTAACGGCGATCTTGGCGAACGCAAAAGCCAATAAAAATGGCGTTTATGAGGCAAGCTTCGACGACGTGAAATATCTAATCGAGCTAAAAGGTGATCTACCGAGCAAGATCAGCTACACCGATAAAATGGATAATAAAGTCGTCATCAATCTAAGTAATGTCCGTAAAAATGCGCCGGTAAATGAGGCGATCTTTAAGCCTGCAATCCCGAAAAACTACGACATCATCACTCAGTAGGTGCGCGTGAGGCTACTTTTCGTCTGTCACGGCAACATCTGCCGCTCGCCGATGGCGCAGTCCGTGATGCAAAATTTTATTAATCAAAGCGAGCTTAAAGCGCGCGTGAGCGTAGATTCTGCGGCGACACACACCGACGAGATCGGCTCGCCGCCCTATTACGAAACGCAGCGCGTGCTAAAAGAGCAAAAGGTGCCGCTCGTAGCGCATCGCGCCGTGCAGGTCACGCCCGCAGACTACGAGCGCTACGATCTCATTCTTTGTATGGATGATGAAAATATGCGCTCGCTGGGGCGAATTTTTCGCGGCAAGGATATGGCTAAGGTAAAATTTCTTTTGGAATTTGGAGGGGGAAATTTTACAGACTGCGATGCGTTAAATTTTAAAGGCGCGCTAAAACAAACCGACTTAAATTTAAAAGACGCCGGTTCAAATTTAACCGCCTCCGAACGCCTAAAAATCGCCGATCCCTACTACACGCGCGATTTTGAGCGCTGCTACGCAGATATCAAGCGCGGCTGCGAGGGGCTCTTGCGATACATTAAAAATTCAGACGGAATTTGCTAAAATCCGCGATTAAATTTTAGCGCCATTAAAGAGGCGCGGTTTAAAGCGATAATTCTAAGGAAAAATATGTTTAGGCTTTTGATCGTTCCATATCTGATAATTGAGGCATTTACGACCTATTATTTCGTAAGCGCAAACGGCTTTGCGGCGTATGCGGTGGAGATCGTCATAAGCGCGATTTTAGGCGGATACGTCGTAGCAAACCGCTCGTGGATGGGCTTTTTTAATCTAATGAAAATCTCGCCGAAAGAAATTTTAAGCGGCGTGGGCTTCGTCGTAGGCGGCGTTTTTCTCATTGCACCGGGCATTTTCGGCGATATTTTAGGCGTTTGCATAATCACTGCGTCATTTTACTGCGTCACCAGCGATGTGCCTAAATTTAACACTAGCAGCGAAAATTCCGAAAAAAGAGAGCGAAAATTTTGGCGACGCAGCCACGCAAGCGACGATGTAATCGACGTTGAGGTGATCGAAGAGAACGAAATCGAGATTCGAAAAAGCATAGGAGAGGAAAAATGAAAAATTTGATCATCGCTACGCGCGGCAGCGTGCTTGCACTATGGCAGAGCGAGCACATCGCATCGCTGCTTAACGCCCGCGGCATCCAAGCGCAGCTAAAAAGCATGAAAACCAAAGGCGATAAAATTTTAGACACGCCGCTTGCAAAGATTGGCGGCAAGGGGCTTTTTACGAAGGAACTTGAGGAGAGTATGCTTCGCGGCGAAGCACACATCGCAGTGCATAGCCTAAAAGACGTGCCCGTGGAGTTTCCGCAGGGGCTAGTGCTAGCGGCGATCTGCGCGCGCGAGGATGTGCGCGATGCGATGATCAGCGAAAAATACTCTAAATTCGGCGAACTACCTCGCGGCGCAAAAGTCGGTACCACGAGCCTTCGCCGCAAGATGCAGCTGCTTAGCATGCGCCCCGATTTAGAGGTTATATCCTTGCGCGGCAACGTCCAAACCCGCCTGCGAAGGCTAAAAGACGGGGAATTCGACGCGATCATCTTAGCGATGGCGGGCATCAACCGATTAAATTTGCGCGCCGAGGTAAAGCACGTAGCGCCCTTTGAAATCTCGCAGATGATCCCAGCTATGGGGCAAGGAGCGCTCGGCATCGAGGCGGTGGACGAGCCGCAAATTCTACGCGCGATAGAATTTTTAAAAGATGAACGCGCGATTATCGAAACGACCGTGGAACGGGATTTCGTCAGGGTTTTGGAGGGCGGCTGCCAGGTTCCTATCGGCATCAACGCGCGCCTTGAGGGCGAAAATATCCACATCAGCGCGATAGTGGGCCTACCTGACGGCAGCGAGAGCATCCACCAAAGCATCGTCGCACAAAAATCTCAATACCAAAGCGTAGGTGCGGAGCTTGCACGCGTTTTTATCGAAAAGGGCGCAAAGCAGCTTCTCGCGCGCGCTGAAGAGATGGCGAGCCTATAAGAAGCCCTAATGCAAAAAGAGCAAATGCCACTTTTTATAATCAAAGATTATTGGATCAGGATTTATATCGATCTGGGCGCTACTTCGTCCATCACCATGATTCTTTTTGAACTCGTCACTAGGGGTATTCACTGGCATTACTGGGTTGGAGTTTGGATTTTAACCTTAATAGGCCTTTTGGGGATAAATAAAAACAAATTTTTAAGCTTCTATCCCGGCAGAATAGAATATAACAAATCCTCTGCAAACTATCAAGAAACGATAGTTACAAAAAAATCTATCGACATAGCGCGTATTGATAAGGTAGCGATTTATAAATTCGTAGATTTTGCGGTAGAAGAATTTAGCTATGATAAAAATATTGGCACCTTTAAAAAGCTTATTTTAATGGCTTTTTCGTGGATATTGTATTTGATGGATTTGATATGCTTTGCCATTTTGCGGCTAAGGGGTAGGATAAAAAGTATAAATTTATATGTCTTGATATTTTTAGACGGCGAAAATGGGGTATTCGTCAGTATCCCACTTGCGATGTTAAGCGATTTTGAACGAAAAAATTTAGAAAAATATTTAAAAGATGAACTCGATCTAAACCTGGAGGATATCGAGGTTAGAGATAGGCTTTTGAATATAAATTTTATGTAACGCCGCTAGCTTACGTGACGATGTAGAATTTTACGTCGATATGAAATTTCTGAGATTTATGTGGCGAAATGCTAGATAAATCTGAAAGCATCGAAGTAGCGTATAAATTCTGGAATTTATACGGTAACAATGCAAAAAATTTAATGCTGCTCATCGGCGGGTAACTCCATGGGCTTTTTGCGGGTGCAAGACGAGGCGGATCTGCCGCAAATTAGTCCTAGCGAGTTTATAATGATAGAAAAAATTGCGCCGAATTGGTATCTTTTTAAAACCACATAAAAAGCTCTGCCGCAAGCGGGTTTGAAGCTTCGCGGCGATCTAAATTTAAAAGTGCTACCGGCGCCTTAATCATACCGCCGATCAAAAATCGCGCGAATTTTAAATTTAAAAGACGATCTGCGAATTCCGTCTACCGCGACTTTTGGGCGAAATTTTAAAATTTTGAAGTCTAAATTTAAACAAAGCGCCGTCAAAACGCGCCGCGTCTCCGTAAATTTAGAGCCAAGGGGCGAGGCGGCGGTAGCCTTAAACGCCACCCGACCCAGGCTTAAACTGCGCAAAGTCCACTCCCGTCGCGTCCAAAACCGCCCGCGAATAAAAATAGAGGCTGTAAAATAGCTCATCGTCGTAAAAATACTCCTCCCAGCGCTCCTCGTCATTCTCGTCGCTCTGCGGCCACAGATATTTTTCCGCAAGCATATCCGAAAACCTCGCCAGCGGCGCTGCGTGCGAGATCTTATCGGCATCATCGCAAATCTCAATCACAAACGCAAAAAATCCGCCGAGCCGAGCCGCGATAAAGCCCGCTGCATCATTTTGCCGGCTTTTATCCGCATTTCTATCCGCCGCATTCTGATTATTTCCACCGATTTCGTCTGCCGCAGCGTTTTGATTATTTTTATTCGCGTTTTTGTCCGCCGCAGCGCGCGCCTGCATAAAGATGCGCGCCAAAAACAGCAGCGCAAAAGGGGTTCGTGCCAAAGCGTACTTTGATGTTCTATCTCGTTAAAAATCTTATCAAGCGCGTTCTGAAGGGCCTTGGCGTCAAATTTTTCCCGCTCGCTCGCATCCGAGCTCTTATCCGCCGCGCTCGTTTTAAATTTACTCGCCTGGCTCGCTTTAAATTTTATCGCCGCGCCATCCGCACTCTTAGATTCCGCCTCGCCGCACTTCGCCGTGCCCGTTTTAAGCTCCGTCTCTCCACCCGCTTTAAATTTCGCAGCCTCGTTATCCGCCTTTTGAAATTTGGACTCGCTCTTTTGCGCTAAATTTATGGAATTTTGCGCCGCGCCGCATCTTGTCGCATCCGTAGAATTTTTCCCGCAACCGGACTTGCTTTTTAAATTTTGCCCTGCTCCGGGCTTGCTTTTTAAATTTTGCTCGCCGCCCAAGCCGCGCGCCGCATCACAAGCTTCGATTGCCCGTGCGAGTTTCTCAAAAATTTTGGGAAATCCGCTCGCCCTGCCGTAAGCGGTCGTGAGCCTGCTCCACGGCACGTCCTGCACTTTTAAATTTGCGATATATTTTAAATTTTGCTCATTCATCCGCGCTCCTTGCGAATATTTTTAAATTTAAGCCTCACGAGCCGCTAAAATCTGCGCTCTCGGTTCAAATTTAGCCTCTTTCGCACGCAAATTTAAACCGAGCCCAGGCGCAAATTCTACCTCGTAAGCTCCCTACTATGCTCGATTAGATCCTCGATCTGTTCGCGCGGCACCGCATCAAGGCAGACGCTGATCCAGTGCTTTTTATTCATATGATAGGCTGCAAAAATTCCTTTTTCGTCACGCAAAATTGCCGCCAAATCGGGCGAAACTTTTAAATTTATCACGTCGCTTGAGCCAGGAAGTGCGCGACCGAGCTTTTCGTTTGCAAGCCCGCGCATCAGAAGTGCAAACCACTTGCGCTTCCCTCCTGCGTGACGAAAAACCGCAAAATTGGGATATTCATCCCACAGATACTCGCCATCCGCGTCGTAGCGCTGCTTCATTAGTTTTAGGACGCTGCTGAAGTTCATTCTCACTCCTTGATATTGATCTTTTCTTTGCGCAATCGCGCCAGCCACTCATCCAGCGTCTTTTCAAAACCGATCCCCTTGCTTTCGTAAAATTTCGCCGCCTCGCTCATATAGGCCTGCTCGACCCAGCCGCCGAAGTCGTGCGGGTATTTGTAGTCTGCGATCTGCTTGTCGGAGTTGACGAGATAGCGCGGCGTAGGCAACGGTGCAGCGGAGCGGACGAACTTCAAAGCGGCGTTGATGCCCAAATACGCGGCGTTTGATTTGGGGCTGTGCGCCAGATAGATCGCGCATTGCCCTAAGATAATGCGAGCCTCGGGGTAGCCGATCTTGCTGACGGCAGTTAGCGTGCTAGTAGCGATATTCAGGGCGTTTGGATTGGCATTGCCGATATCCTCGCTAGCTAGGATCACCATCCTGCGCGCGATAAAATCCGCGCTCTCGCCCGCATCTATCAGCCTCGCGACGTAATACAGCGCGGCGTCGGCGTCGCTGCCGCGCAGGCTTTTTATCATCGCGCTAGCAAGCTCATAATGCAGATCGTCGCTGCTAACGCCTGCAGCGACGGCATTTGCGCGCAGCGTACGAAGCGTATCCAGCGTAATGGCGCTATCTGCTAAAAGCGCAAATTCGAGCAAATTTAACATACTCCTCGCATCGCCGCTGCTGGAGTTTAGCAGGTATTTTCGCGCCTCTTCGTCCATCTCAAAGCCGATCTCGCCCTGCACCCGCGCCAAAAGCGCCTCCAAATCCTCGTAGCTAAGCGGCTCGAACTCAAAGATCATCGAGCGCGAGCGGATGCCGCTGCTTAGCACGAACTGCGGATTTTCCGTAGTCGCGCCGATGATGATCGCGGCGTAGTTCTCCATCGGGATGAGCAGCACCTCCTGCTGCGTCTTGCTGAGGCGGTGGATCTCGTCGATGAAAATGAGCGGCTTGATGAGCGAGCCGGCGTGCGAGGATAGAATTTTGCGGATATCCTCGACCTTCAGGCTCGTGGCGTCAAGCTCGTAAAAATCGTAGTTCAGCTCGCTTGCGATCACGCGCGCCATCGTCGTTTTGCCGCTGCCTGCGGCGCCGAAAAATATGCTGTGCGGGATGCTGCCTGCGGCGACGAATTTTTTAAAAACCGCTACGATCTTGCCCTGCCCCACGATCTGCTCTAAGCTTTTGGGGCGAAATTTCAAGCTCAAACTCATTTTGCAACCTTAAAAATTTTGCACCGATGATAGCGTTTTTATGATTAAATTTTTAAATTCGGCTAAATTTAAAGAGCGGTTTGGGTTTTACATACGGCGAGGATTTGAAATTTATGCGCGGTGAGAGCTTGAAATTTGCGGCCCACAGCGAGCTTTAAAATTTCAGTAGAATTTTAAAAATTTTATGCCGCGCGCGAGCTAGCGATATAAAATTTTGCGGCAAGAATAGATCGCGCAGATTTAGCGAGCTTGGCGGCTTTAAATTTAATGCCTTGCGCTGCGCGATCGCGCCGTCATACATAGCGCGCCCAAAAATTATTGTCTGTGAGCGAGGCGAAATTTTAAAATTTAGCCCTATTTTGGGGCTAAATTTTATCTCGCGGCGGGCGACGAGCCGCCAAATTAGCAAATCAATAAACGCAAAATCGATAAAGTGCAAAATCACGATGCTCACATAAACCCATCGCGTAACCATCGTGACTATCGCCTCGCCTGCGCAGAAACTATCGTATTAATCTCGCGCCTACGCAACGCGAAAAATATAAAATATAGTCGCGCAATCGTCGCAATAACACGCGCGATCGCGTAAAACTCATCGCGCCAATTCCGGCGCCAGCGTGAAATTTAATCGCGCAAAGCTGCGCACCTGCGTAAAATTTAATCGCGCTAAGCTACGCGCCCGCGTAAAATGCGTAAAAGTTACCGCGCTAACGTCGCACTGGCGCAAAACTGCTGTCTATTTAAAAAGCTCGGTAGAAAGATACCTCTCGCCGGTATCGCAGAGGATCGTAACGATCACTTTGCCCTTGTTTTCGGGCTTGGCGGCGATCTGAGCGGCAGCATAAACGTTCGCACCGCTTGAGATGCCCACGAGCAAGCCCTCTTTTTGTGCCAGCTGTCTAGCCGCGGCGAACGCATCGTCGTTCTCAACGCTCAAAAAGCCGTCGATGACGCTTCTATCAAGATTATCAGGGATAAAATTTGCGCCGATGCCCTGGATCTTATGGCCGCCCGCACTACCGCACGTAAGAAGCGGCGAGCTAGCAGGCTCCACGCCGTAGGCTTTGAGATTTGGATTTTTAGATTTTAAAAATTTCGCCGTACCGCTGAGCGTGCCGCCGGTACCAAATCCCGCGACTAAAATATCTACCTTGCCGCCGCTTTGCTCCCAAATTTCAGGTCCAGTGCTTTGAAAATGCGCCTTTGGATTGCTCGGGTTATCAAACTGGCTCGGGATAAAGCTATTTGGAGTGTTCGCCGCTAGCTCATTTGCCCTATCTACCGCGCCTTTCATTCCAAATTTTGGATCGGTCAGCTCGATTTTAGCCCCGAATGCGGCTATGAGCTTTTGGCGCTCGATACTCATCGAGCTTGGCATCGTTAGAATGAGCTTCATACCGAGCTTTGCTGCGATCATCGCAAGCCCCACACCCGTGTTTCCGCTGGTAGGCTCTATCAAAACGCTATTTTTATCGATTTTGCCTGAGCTTAGCGCGTCTTTTACGATCTGCCATGCGATGCGATCCTTGACCGAGTGGCTTGGGTTTAAAAATTCCGCCTTGGCTAGGATGAGGGCATTTTTGCCAAACGTATTGATTCTGACTAACGGAGTATTGCCGATGAGCTCCGTAACATCGTTTGCTATTTTCATATTTTTCCTTTAAATGCTGAAATTTAAATACTGGACGCTTCGCGCCATCATCTCCTCGTAGCTGCTTAGAGGCTCGTTAAATATATCTGCCAGCTTGACGTCAAATTTCTCAAAAAACGCCCGCAGTCCGGGATCACTCATCTGAATGCTAGTCATCCGCAGATCCTTTTCAAGAGCGGTAAAAATTTCACCGAAAGTAATCTCGCTAGCATCTCTGGCTAGGTGATAGCCGCCGTTTTTACCTTTGATGCTACACACTAGCTTTTCGTTTCTAAGGGTATTTAGAATTTGCTCCAAATAATTCTTAGAAACTCCCGTACGCTCGGCGATCTCTTTTATACTTATCGGCGCTACTTCGCTAGCTTTGGCGATCTGCAAAATCGCAGCCAGCCCATAAACGCCCTTTGTGCTTAAAAGTGCCATTATTTCAGTGCCTCACTAAGATCGGAAATCAAATCATTCGCGTCCTCTATACCCACGCTTAGGCGGATTAAGCTCGTAGGCACGCCAGCGCGGTTTAGCTGCTCCTCGTTTAGCTGCGAATGCGTCGTGCTCGCAGGATGAGTGATGATCGACTTCGTATCGCCAATATTTGCTACGACGGAGAAAATTTTAACCTTACTAACCGCCTTTAGCGCTGTTTCTTCGCTATCTACGATGAAACTCATCAGACTGCTTGCATAGCCGTTTTTAAATTTTGCTTTGATTGCGGCATTAAACGGCGAGCTTGCAAGCCCCGGATAATTGACCTGCTTTACCTTCGGATGATTTTGTAAAAATTCTGCTATTTTTAGCGCGTTTTGCGAGTGTTTTTGCATGCGAAGCGGCAGTGTTTCAAGTCCCTGGATGAGCTGAAACGCGTTAAACGGCGATAGAGTTGCACCAATATCGCGAAGCAAGGATAGGCGAATCCTAAGCGTGTAAATATCAAAATTATCTACTAAATCCGCATAAACTAAGCCGTGGTAGCTCTCATCAGGTTCGTTGAAATGTGCGTAACGCGGATTGCCTTTGAGTTTGGAATTTAATCCCTTGCCCGAAACGATCGCGCCTGCGATGCTAAGCCCCTGCCCGCTTATATATTTGCTAGCGCTGTGGATTACGACATCGGCGCCGTCATCAAGCGGATTGTAAAGCGCAGGGCTTGGGATCGTGTTATCCGCAATCGTTACTACGCCGTGCTTATTTGCGATTGTAGCGATTTTAGTGGTATTTGCGACCGAAATTTGAGGATTTGAAAGCGTCTCAAAAAAGATCGCTCTAGTCTTATCATCGATTAAACCTTCCAAATTATCCGCCGTTTCGGAGTCAAAAACCCTAGCTTCGATACCGAAACGCTTGATCGTATGCGCCAAAAGCGTAGTTGCGCCGCCGTAAATTTTCTCGGCGATGATAATATTTTCGCCCGCTGCGGCTAAATTTGCCACCGCAAAAAATATCGCCGCCTGCCCGCTAGAGACCGCGATGGCGGCTTTACCGTTTTCCAGCGCCGCAAGTCTCGCCTCAAAAACATCAGTAGTAGGATTTGTCAAACGCCCATAAATTGGCCCTAGATCACGCAGCGCGAAGCGATCGGCGGCCTTTTTGCTAGAACCGAAGTTAAACGCGGTGCTTTGATAAATGGGAACTGCCATCGTGCCGTAGCCGGCGACGGAGTCGTAACCAAAATGAGTTGCGAGGGTTTCTTTTTGCATTTTTGTCCTTTGTAAAAAATTTGGCGAATAATAGCGAAATTTTAAAATAAAGTCAAGTATTTTTATATGATTTTAAAATGCCTATAACAAGGGATTTATAGAAAAAACATTATTAAAATATAGTTTTACAATATGCGCAATTTTGCCAAAATTTCGAATTTTGCTATAATGCGCGCTTTAATTAAGGAAAGATCATGCAAATCAGAGAAAAAGATGAGCGCGTTAAATATATCCGCGCATTAGAACGCTTTGTAAAATCCGCCGTAGTGCTGCTAAAGCGCGAGGATTTCGACGCAGAGCTTTTTGCGAAGCGAATAGCTAAAAACTACGAAATTTTATCTAAAGCGGCCGCTGTAAATCTCGATAGTCCCTACACCAAAGCGCTTGAAAGCTTTGCCAAAAACGTCCTTGATGCTAGCGAGGCAGGACAGATCAGCGATGCTGTGTTTAGATCGGCGCTGCAGCATGAAGCAAACGCCTTGCAAAAGCTCAAAAACAATAAAAGTTACAAAAAAGACAAGCATAAAATCGATTTTTTAAAGGATTATTAGATGAAAACCGTGATTTTTGATATGGATGGCACGCTGCTTGACTCCTCGAGCGCGATCGAAATCAGCGTCAATAACACTCGCCGCGAGCTCTACGGCCTAGCGCCGCTACAAAAGAATTTCATCGTCCACACCATCAACGATCCAAGCCAAAACGCCTTTTTGGAATTTTACGGCAAAACCGAAGCGAGCGCCGAAGAGCTTGCTTTTTTCGAGAAGGAATTTGTAAGCAATTACCGCGATTTTGCCGTGCTTTACGAGGGTATCGAAGATCTTTTGCACTCGTGCAAAAAAGCAGGATTTTTTCTCGCAGTCGCTTCCAATGCACCTTCCTATACCCTAAGCGCGATCTTAGAAAAAACGGGCGTGCGCAGGCTATTTGATCTGGTCGTAGGCGCGGACGAGCAGATGCCCTCAAAGCCCAACCCTGCGATGCTGCTACACGTAATCGCGCGCTCGCCGCACAAAAACGCGATTTTTTTGGGCGATAGCAAAAAAGATGAGCTAGCCGCACTCCGTGGCGCGGAATTTTTACAAAATTTAGAATTTCAAGGCGGCAATGACGGCGAGAGCTTAAATGCCAGCCGTGACACTAGTAGAAAGAATTTCAGCGCTAGCAGCGGAAGCTTAAGCTCTTGCGGCGAAAATCTTAACGCGGATGAAAAAATCCGCCCTAACGACACAGGTGCTGACGGAGCGGCAACGCTAAGCTTTAAAGGCGCTAAAATTTCCACAAAAGCAGAAGCGACGGAAAGCGCACGAGCTGCGGCAGCGCGATATTTTCAGGCAAACTTGGCAGATCTAAAAGGCGCAAAACTTGAGTATTTGCAGGTATGCTGGGGGTTTGGCGAGCCTAGCGAACTAAGTCGCAATGCCCTAAGCATCGCGCAAGCGCGCGAAATCATCGGCGGAATTTAAAGCAGCCTGGCTTTTTAGGCATAGCTAATTAAAAGTAGTATTGCAGCATGGCAAAATCACGCTTAGGCTCTTAAAACGGAGTAAATTCCATCCTCGCGTGCAACGCAAGCGAGCTTAAATTTAAAAATAATCCTTGCGCGAAAAATTCCACTAGCACAAAAACCGAAATTTCATCTGCGCGAGTGGAATTTAAAATTTTAAAGTATCTTTTGCAATGCGATATTTTATCTGCGCGAAAAATGAAATTCTATCTGTAAAAGGGGGCGGAATTTTAAAAATTTAAAGACGCCCTCTCGCGGCTTAATTTAAAATTTGCCTCGAAAACCAGACTTAAAATTTAATGCAAACGCGATTTTAGCATTCTACCGCGTCCATGAAATTTCAAATTCTCGCAAAGCGGCGGAATTTTAAAATTTTAAAAAGCCTGATCTGTGTTATACACACGATTAGATTTTGTGAGAATAGAATTTATCCGCCGCGCAAAAATCAAAATTTTACCGCACAAACAAAGCGAAAATCCTCTCCACCTGCGCAAAATTCAAGAATTTTATCGCTCAAACAAAGCGAAATTCTATCCACTCATGCGAAATCTAAAATTTCACCCGCACCACAAAATTTTAAAATTTCCGCAAAAAATCAAGCCGCTTATCTGTAAATTTAAAATTCCGCCTATCTGCAAAGCTTCGCGTTTAATCCGCCACGCGACCAAGATTAAATTTTTAAATTCCGCTCGCTCTGCCTATCTCGCAAACAAGTAAAATTTTAAAATTTATGAAATTTAAAGCTCAAAATCCCGCGCTTAAGTTTAAAATTTACCACACGCAAGCGCAAAATCTATGCAATCGTTCCTGTTTAAAAGCCCCGATAGTTTGCCGCGCCCTAACCTAAATTAAATTTTACATTTGCTATAATCGCGAAATTTTAAGGAAGGTAAATGGATATTTTTGAAGGCAGCCCAAGAGAGAAATTTTTTGAAATTTTATCCGCTGCAAGCCCTACTTTAGTGCAAAACGAGATCGAAGAAGCTCTAATCCGCCTCATCGCCTGTGAGCGGCTCTGCAAAGCGCGCGGCATTAGCGAGCGCGAGATCGAAAGCTTCATCACGCAGCAGGATCTACAAGACGAGCTAAACGACAAATTTTTGCAAATGAGCGGGAATATCCTAAGCAACAACGAATAATGCAAGATCAAATTGATTTAATTATGAAAAGCTTCATCGCAGACTGCGGCTACGAGCCTGCTAGCGAGATGTTTGATAAGCTAAGCCCCGGCAAAAAACTGCGCTCCAAGCTGCTGCTAAACATCGCGCAAAAGGATGAAAAATCGCTGCGTCTGTGCGCGATCATCGAGCTAATTCAAGCCGCAAGCCTGCTGCACGACGACGTCATCGACGAAAGCTCGGTGCGCCGCGGCAAACCCTCGATAAACGCCACTTACGGCTCCAAAAACGCCGTGATGCTGGGCGACATACTCTATTCCAAGGCATACTTTGAGCTTTCTAAATTTGAAAGCTGCATCGCCGCTGCGCTTTCGCTCGCCGTCACGAAGCTCGCAGTGGGCGAGCTGATGGACGTGAGCTTAAGCAACGATTTCAACGACGATGCGAGCAAATATCTGCAGATGATCTATCTAAAAACCTCCGCCTTAATCGAAGAGGTCGCGCGCTGCGGGGCTTTTTTGAAATTCGGTGGCGCGGAAAATCGCGGCGAAATTTCAGATATGAGCTGCGAAAAAAACGAGGGCGAAATTCCAAGCGCCGCGAAAGATCATGATAAAATTTCAAGCGCGAGCGCAAAATTTGGTGAATACGGCAAAAACCTTGGGCTTGCCTTTCAGATCATCGACGACATCTTAGACGTCACGCAAAGCTCAGGAGCGCTAGGCAAGCCGAGTCTGAGCGATTTTGCGGAGGGAAAAACCACCCTGCCCTACATCTATCTATACGAAAATTTAAATGATTCTGAGCGGCAAAAGCTAAAATCGTTTTTTAAAAAGCAGCTCTGCCAGAGCGAAATTTCATGGATCAAGGCGAAGCTTAGCGAGCACGGCATCATCGAGCGCTGTATAAACGAAGCTCGCGCCTACGGGCAAAAGGCGCTTGAAGCCGTGGTGGAATTTAAAAACGACAAGCTGGAGCAAATCGTGCGAGATATGATAGATAGGGAGTTTTGATGGCGTATATGAGCGTGAGCTTCACCCACAAAAACACGGACATCACGGTGCGCGAGAAGCTGTCGTTTTCAAACGATGTGCGTAAGAAAGAAATTTTGCGCCTTTTGGCTTCAAACTCCGCGATAGAGGAGTGTTTGGTGCTTAGCACCTGCAACCGCGTTGAAATTTTTACCGCCGTAAGCGACTTCAAAGCAGCCAGCAAATTCGTGCTTTTGGCGCTTTCACGCGTAAGCGGCGTGAGCTACGACGAGCTAGCCGAGCGCGCCGATATTTACGAGGATTACGGCGCGATACACCACCTTTTCGCCGTTGCAGCCTCTCTTGACAGCCTCGTAGTGGGCGAAACGCAGATCGTAGGCCAACTCAAAGACGCCTTTAAATTTGCCAAACAAAACTCCCACGCTGGCGCGCAGATCGCAAGAGCGATAGATGAAGCGCTAAAGTGTGCGGCACGCATCCGCAACCAGACCGAAATTTCAAAAAACCCGATCTCGGTCTCAAGCGTCGCCGTGGCGATGGCAAAGGAAAAGCTAGGCTCCTTGCAGGGCGTAAACGCCGTGGTAGTGGGCGCGGGAGAGATGAGCGAGCTAGCGTGCAAACACCTGCTCGCAAGCGGCGCAAATATCACGATCTTAAATCGAAATTTAGCCGGCGCGCGGAGGCTAGCCGCCTCGTTGCTTGGCGAAAATTCCTTGGATGCGAAAAATTGCGCGGATGAAAATCCCGGCGCAGGAAAAAATTCAAATGGCTTAAATTCCGGAAATGTCGCGAATTTCGCAGGCGAAAATGTCGCGCAAAAACAAAATTCCAAAGACAGCGTAAATTTTAATAAAAAGATTTTCACAGACGGCAATAAATCTCACATAGCAGGCGAAAATTCCAAAGGCGATAAAAATTCTGCCCCCTTCGCGAATTCCTCCGCGCAGGCACAATCCCGCATTAAAATCGATAGTCTTGATAATCTCAAAAAATACTTAAACGTAAATAGCCTATTTTTCAGTGCTACTGGCTCGCAAGAGTCGATCATTACCGATAGCTTGCTAGAACCCAAAAGCTTTAAGCGATATTTTTTCGATATAGCCGTGCCGCGCGACGTAGAGCTTAGCCAAAGCGAGGACGTCGAGGTTTACAGCGTCGATGATCTGGAGGAGATCGTAAAGAAAAATTTGCTGCTTCGCGAGGAGCAGGCGCAGATCGCCTATTCGATCGTGGCAAAATGCACGAACGAGTTTTTCAAATGGCTGAGGGCGGCGGCATCCACGCCGATCATCAAGGCTTTGCGCCAAAGCGCAAAACAAGTAGCCGAGCTAGAGCTAGCCAAAGCGCTTAAAAAGGGCTATCTAAAGCACAGCGATGCAGAGGAGGCGCGCAAGCTGATCCATCAGGTTTTTAAAGCGTTTCTGCACGCTCCGACGGTAAATTTAAAAAACCTCGGCGACGCAGATAATGCCGATAACGCGGTAAACGCGCTGGTCGAAATTTTTGAACTGCAAGAAAACTACGAAAAATTTTTAAATCAAGAAAATGAGAAAAAGGACAAACAAAATGAAATTTAGCAAGCTTTTCGCTCCAAGCCTAAAAGAGGCCCCCAGAGACGCGGTACTACCTAGCCACGCGCTTTTGATCCGCGCGGGATTTATCGAGCAGCTGGGCAGCGGGCTTTATAATTTTTTGCCGCTAGGAAAGATAGTGCTAGAGCGGATCTGCGCCGTCATCAGGCAGGAGATGGACGCTGCGGGCGCGCAGGAGGTCTCTTTTAGCGTCGTGACGTCCGCGGATGCGTGGAAAAAAAGCGGTCGCTACGCCAAATACGGCAAGGAGCTGCTGCGCTTCAAAGATCGCAAGGATAACGACTTCGTACTAAGCCCTACCAACGAGGAAGCGGCGGTTTTGATGGTAGCGGATAAGATCACGAGCTACAAGCAGCTGCCGCTAAATATCTATCAGATCAATACGAAATTCCGCGACGAGGCGCGCCCTCGCTTCGGGCTTCTGCGCGGACGCGAATTTACGATGAAGGACGCCTATAGCTTCCACGCAGACACTGCGGATATGAAGCGCGAGTTTGAGGTGATGAGGCAGGCGTACTCGCGGATTTTTACGCGACTGGGGTTAAATTTTAGAGCGGTCGATGCGGACAGCGGCGCGATCGGCGGCAGCGGCAGCAAGGAGTTTATGGTGCTAGCGGACAACGGCGAGGACGATATCGTTGTGTGCAAGCGCTGCGAGTATGCCGCAAACATCGAGGCTGCGCGCCGTGCGCCCAAAACCACGAACGCCGCAGCACCCGAGACCGACGGCATGATGAAATTTAAAACCCCCGCGATGAAAACGATCGACGCGGTGGCGGAATTTTTCAAAGTGGATAAATTCTACACCGTCAAAGCGGTGATCAAAAAAGCGCTATACGAGGATCGCAGCGAGATCGTAGCGTTTTTTATCCGCGGGTGCGACGAGCTGCAAGAGACCAAGGCGCAAAATGCCTGCGGCGCGCTAGAGTTAGTCGATGCTAACGAGGAGGAGATCGCGCGAGTGGGCTTTACGGCGGGCTTTTGCGGACCTTTCGGGCTCGGCGAGGGAGCTAAATTTTATATCGACGTCGAACTAAAAGGAGCGCGCGAGATGATCGCAGGCGCGAACGAGCCGGATTACCACTACGTGGGCGCAAGCGTGATAAATTTTAACGAATCGCGCTTTGCGGATCTCGCGGCCGTGGGCGCGGGCGACGCATGTCCGTGCTGCGGCGGCGAGCTTGGCATCACGAAGGGCATCGAGGTGGGTCATATCTTTCAGCTCGGCACGCGCTATTCAGAGCCGATGGGAGCGCGATTTTTGGATGCAAACGGCAAGGCTCGTGCGTTTTACATGGGCTGCTACGGCATCGGCGCAAGCCGCCTTATCGCCGTGGCGATCGAAAGCAGCCATGACGAGAAAGGCTGCGTGTGGCCGCGCGAGCTGGCGCCTTTCGAGCTTGAGATCATCATCTCAAATCACAAAGACGCGGCAGCGGTAGAATTTGCCGAAAAACTATACGAGCAGTGTCGCGAGCGCGGCATCCGCGTACTACTGGACGATCGCGCGGAGCGCTTTGGCGTGAAGATGAACGACTTCGAGCTGATGGGCTTTCCGTATGCCGTGCTCGCGGGAAAAGCCCTAGCGGAGGAAAGCGTCGAGTTCATCACTCGCGCAGGTCTAAAGCGGCAGAGCGTAAGCGAGGATGAAATTTTAAAATTTATAGAGAAAAAATTAGCCGAGGAAAATTAGGAAGCGCGTAAAAATTTAGCCTTAAATTTGGGCTAAATTTTATAATAAAAAAGTAGGTTCTCTCTTTAAATTTGTCGCTTTGGTCGTGCCTTCCAAATATCTGCGTAGAGTGATACTCAATTGCTCATTTGCCTCCGGCTTTTAAACTTTTTGGAAGCCCTATCGGTATGCGGCTCTCTAAACTAGCTCGACCGGCTTTGACCGAGCGGGCATTTAATTTCTAGCTCTATCGACCTCTATACGTGCCTATCGGTGCAAATTTCAGCGCATCCATCGACGCCGACTACCTCTATCCATATCTGACTGCAAAATTGCAAGCATCACTTAAAATCCACATTTACAAAGCTTGCACGGTCCGCATCTAAAAGCACGGGCCATATCGCCTCAATCAAGACGCTGCGAGGAGCAAATCGGAGAATTTAGAAAGACGGCCGCAATTAAGCTCTTTTGCTCCAAAGAAATTAAACCGCAGATCAAATCTAGCGGTAGCGCACCGCGAAACACAACGGGAAAATTTATGCTACGTACGTATTTTAAGCTTGCAGGCAAAACTACAGGAGCGTTAAATTTAGCGCTCGCGGCGGTAAAATTTAGCCCTGCGCCCGCCGCGAGATAGAATTTTAGCTTTATAATTTACTTCGAAAGACTTTGCAGCCACCTTTTAGCCGCATCCGCAGCCGCTATCAAACCGCCGCACATCATTATCAGATCCTTTATCACCAGCCTGCCCGCGCCAGAGAGATACGGGAAGCCGTGGTTCGGGCTCTCTGTTATGCCGAGGGCGGGATTGCCCAAATTCGGCACCCAGGTTTCGGGCGTCGTTATCAAAAACGATAGCGTAACGATAGCCATACCGAAGGTCAAAAGTCCGCCTACGACGCCAATTTTTGGGAACCATATGCCAAGCAGCATCAAGATGCCGATCGAGCAAATCGTCGCGCCGATAATGTAAGAAGCTGTGTAGGTGCCGTTTGATTTATGCCATTTGATATTATCCGGCACGACCAAGCCTTCGGGGTTTTTGTGCAGATTATACTCCGCGACCATTTTGCTCTTGCCGTTGTCGACTACATCTTTATTTTTCATCAGATAGCTGAAAAACGGGCTGTTCGTGACGAAAGGCACGATGCCGTCCGCCTCATACTGCACGACTTTTAGGCCGCCTATCCAGATCATGACGACGAAAATTGCAAACCTTATGCAATTTACAAATATGCTTTGCGAATTTGACAGGCAATTAAGCACCTTATATAGGAGGGAATTTTGATCCATCTGTGTTTCCTTTGCGGTAAAATTGATGCGATAGTTTATCAAAAGAGGGTTAAATAAGTCAATAGTTTTTATAAAATAATACTAATATTGTTTTAAAAAATTTTATCAAGTGAATATAATTTAAGATCTATTTGCAGATCTTTCAGCTTCAGGATCGATTGTTATTGGCAAGTTTTATGAAATTCCGGCTAAATCATGCTTTGAAATTTTAAAAAATATCTCGAGCTAGCGCAGAATGAACCCAGTAGGACGTTTGTGAGATAGATGAACAAAACATACAGCGCGAATAAACAAAGCCTGCGATATAGATGCACAAGTGCTCACAATGCCGATTTATGGGTACTCACGGGCTTTGCGTTAAAATTTCGCCTAAATCCTTACTCGTTAAATTTCATCCGCGAAATTTTGCATTTTTGGTCAAATTTTATCCAAGCGGCCGCTTATTTTCACTCGGCTGAATTTTACTTTGTTACCTAGATTTCGCCCACGCTTTTCCGGTTAAAATTTTATCCAAAATGCGGCAAGCTCGTAGCCACGGGGCTCGCCCAACCCGCTCAAGCTTTCAAACGCAAGCGTAACGCCGTTGCTTAAGCTTAGCTTCAAACCCTCATCCGTTGCGCGCTCGCGATACTCGATTCGCTCACGATTTAAAGCGCCTTTCACCGCCGCAAGATCGATAGGGGCTCCGCTAAATATCCAAGGCTCTATTTCGATTTGCCGCGCCCTTGCGCCGCCGAAATTTAGAGGCCCACTTCTAAAATGATCCGAAAAAATCATAAAAATTTCGCCCCGAAAAAAGTGAAATTCAAAGGCGCCGTATCTTAAAATTTCAGCTCCAGCGCTCTTAAAGCTCGCATCCGCAGAGCCAAGCATCGCGATGGTCTGCGCGCAGCTCAAGCCTCTTTCTACGCCCGCAAACTCGCCCAAGCGAAAGAATTTAAGCATATCGAGTTTAACCATCTCTTCCCCTATAGTAAATACACATCGCGCCTCTTAAAGCCACTAGCAGCACTGAACGGCACGCTAATAGTTACACGAGCCAGCCATCGCGCTCATCCATACTTAGGCACTCGCCGACATGGCACTAACGAGCAACGGCAAGCCAGACGCGTACATCACATAAAAGTGCGCCGCGTAAAATTTTATCTCGCGCCGAGCTAAAATACAGCGCATTTGCAAAATTTAAAACGATCGCAAAATGCCACGTCGTTTCGCAAGTTTTATTTCACACAGACTTAAAAGCTGCGACAGCCGTATGAAATTTTATATAGTGACTGCATAAATCGCGCGCCGCAAGACTCGAAATTTCACGCCGCAAGACTCGAAATTTCACGCCGCAATGCCGCAAATTTCACACCTCCCACACATCACGCAGTGTCACTCAGCCGAGCAAAGCTCGAATCTCGCGATTTACGAAAACCTCGCGCGTCGCAAGCCACACTCGAACAAGTACTGCTTGGCATTATTTTAAAATTTCACAAGTGTCGTAATATCCGAGTTTAAGAAGCGATTTTATAATCCGCTTTAGCTCATCTGGCGCTGTATTAAGAGCAAATAAACTCGTTTGAGTCCGTTAAGGCTAGCCGAAAACCCTTTTTAGATGCGCTTCGTAATCTTTCATAAAACGCTCCACATCAGGATTTTTAACGACGTCGTTGCACATAAAAGTAGGTAGCCTTTTCGTGCCTAAAAACTCATTTGCCTTATGAAAATGCAGATAAACGCCGTCCACGCCCACGCCCTCGAAAAAATCGCCCGGCTTATCAAACGCCTGAAGCGGCGCATTCCAAGTAACGCTTAGCATGTGCGATTTGCCCTTTATCAGCCCGCCTGTGCCGTAGCCGTCGTTTGGGCTCGCGCTGTGCCGCCCGTCGTTTGCCACTATCTTGCCTATGCCGCCCATAAACACCTCGTCCACGTACTTTTTGACTAGCCAAGGCTCGCCCATCCACCACGCGGGCATCTGCCAGATCACGGCATCCATCCATAGAAATTTTTCTACCTCGCCCTCTATATCGTAGCCCTCAAATATCGTAGTTTCGCGCGTTTCGTGCCCTAGGGCTTGTAGCGTTTTTTTGGCTAGCTCGTGCAGCGTCTTGCTTAGCTTGCCGCCTTTGCCGTTAAAAGGTGCTCCGCCATTGATAAGTAATATTTTCATTTTGATCCTTTGATTAAATTTATTCGTTAGCGACTCGCTGCACCTAAGTTCAAATTCCACCTCGCAGCCCTATGCGAAAATATAAGCGTAAATTTTACGAAGCGTTTAATTACTAAATTTTACTTTTACGCCGCAGTTTACCGCCCTAAAATTTCAAATTTATCGCCGTGCACTGCGATTGCTTCGGCGTTATTTATCGGCGTCAAATTTAGCTTGCCGCCGTAAATTTTTAAAATTTCGTCCGCGCTTTGCACGAAGGGCTCTTCGCCGTAGTGCGGCACGGGGTAAAATTTCACCAGATCAAGCCCCGTTTGCGCCGCAGCCCCGTAGTTGCCCGCATCGTCCATCACTGCCACGTACTCCACGCTGGGTGCAGCGATCATCGCGCCTGCCGATTCGCCCACGTACACGAGCTTGCCGCTTCGGACGCGATCTGCGATGAGGGTTAACAGATCCTTCTTTTTAAGCTCGCGCAAAAGATAAAATGTGTTGCCGCCGCTTACGTAAAGCACCTGCGCCGCGCCGATCTTTGCCTTCGCTTCAGCCTCGCTAGCTTTGGAAACGTCTAAAATTTGAAGCGTAAAGCCCATTTTAGAAAACGCCTCTTTCGCCTCGTCCACGTAGTCTCGGTACTCCTCTACGTTTGCGGCGGTCGGGATAAAAAGCACCTCCTTAGCGCGGATATTTTGTCTCGCATAGTCCTCAAAAAGCGTCGCCGCACCCGCAAAATAGGAGCATAAAAACATCTCTATCATTGTTTTTCCTTTAATTAAATTTGCGCTGATTTAAAAGCGCTCGTAAAGCTTTGCCGCAATGACTGCGAGCAATGCAACCCAAACTAGCAGAGTAAATTCTACCGCGCCCACAAAGCAAGCGCACGATAAAAAATAGCGCGGACAGAATTTTGCCGATAAAAGGGCAAAATTTATCGCCGCAGCGATTACAAAATACACCAAAGCCCGAACGGCAGCGCAAACCGCTCCACAATCACCAACTGCCTGACGGTTTCAAACTTCACTAAAACGACGCGAACCGATCAAATCGAGCTGGCTAGAGGAGTCGATCAGAGCGAACGATCAAAACGATCAAATCAAGCCGATCGATCTAATCAGCCAAGGCAAAACGGCTAGTGTTTTTTATCTCTAAAAAATCTAACGATCTTAGCCTGCAGCTTGAACCACTCGCTAAGCTCCATTATAGGATGCCCTGCGTAGTTTTTGCCACCCGCTAAATCCTTGCTTATGCCGCCGCGCGCCGCGATCTGAGTGAAATCGCCCACGCTTACGTGCCCGCCGCTGCCGCTCTGTCCGCCCATCACGACGTTACGCCCAAGCGTCGTCGAGCCCGCAAGTCCAACTTGAGAGACGATGAGGCAGTTTTGCCCAAGCTCGCAGTTGTGCCCGATTTGAACGAGATTGTCGATCTTGCTGCCCCGCCCAATTATCGTCGAGCCGAATACCGCGCGATCGATCGTCGTGCATGCGCCGATTTCGACCTCGTCTTGCAGCACGACGTTACCGTTGTGATAAATTTTAACGTGCTCGCCCGTTTTGGTGTGCGCATAGCCGAAGCCGTCGCTTCCGATGACGGCGTTTGCGTGGATTATGCAGCGCTCGCCGATGATCGTGTCATTGTAGATGACGGCGTTTGCGTGGATCACGCAGCCGCTTCCGATATGCACGTCATCGCCGATATACGCGCCGCTTAAAATGACGCAATTCTCGCCGATCGTGGAATTTACGCCGATATGCACGCCCTGCTCGATCTGCGCGCTGGCGGCGATCTTTGCGGGCGCACCGCTGCGAATGAGCGGCTTAGCAAAATGCGCGCTTAAGATCGCAAAGGCTAGATGCGGATTTTCGCACTCCAGCGCTCGCACGCCGCTTGGGGCTGCGGTGCCGATTTTTACCAATACGGCGGCTGCTTTGGTGGCGAATAAAAATTTCTCGTTTTTGTCGCTATCGCAGTAGCTTAGCTCGCTTTGCCTTGCGTTTTGAAGCGAATTTATCGCGGTGATCTCCGCGTCCGCTCCGTTAAGCTCTATGTTTAAAATTTCGGCAATTTTAGATAATTTCATTTGCGCTCCTTTGATTAAATTTTATCGCCGCTTACATATCCAGCGCGACGCTGCCGCCGCGGACGACGTCGATCGGATTGTATTTTTTTATCGTCTTTAAAAATCCGTCGATGCGGTCTGCGTCGTCGCACGCCATGATGACGATCTTGCTGTCGTCGCTGTTTGCGATGCTGCCGTTGTAGGCTTTTAAAACAGCATCAAGCCCCGCTAAATTTTCGCCCAGCGCGATCTTTACCAAAACCATCTCCTTTTCGACGAATTTTGCATCCTCAATGACCTTGTAAACGGGGATCAGCTTATGAAGCTGCTTAGTGATCTGCTCTATGACGCGCTCGTCGCCCGAAGTGACGATGCTAAGGCGCGATAGACCCGTATTTGGGATCGGCGCAACGGTGAGGCTGTCGATATTATAGCCGCGCCCCGCAAAAAGCCCCGAGATCCGCGACAAAACGCCGTGCTCGTCGGTAACGACGACCGAGATTACTCTTCTTATGCTATTCATCCTAAGACTCCTGCTCAAAAATCATATTATAAAGTGCGCCGCCTGCAGGCACCATCGGCCAGACGTTTTCGAAGCGATCGATCTTGGCCTCGATGACACTTACCTTTTTACTCGCAAGAGCCTGCTTCAGCGCATCTTCAAATTCCGCTTTGGTGCTAACGCTAAAGCCCACGCCGCCGAAGCCCTCCGCAATTTTTACGAAATCGGGCTGCGAGCTAAGATCGGTCGATGAGAAACGCTGCCCGTAAAATAGGCTCTGCCACTGCCGCACCATGCCTAAGAAATTGTTGTTTAATACGATATTTACGACGTTTAGGCCGCTCGCGCTCGCAGTCATCAGCTCTTGGATATTCATCAAAATCGAGCCGTCTCCGCTGAAATTTATAACCGGTCTATCTCCCGCATAAGCCTTCGCGCCCAATGCTGCGGGCAGGCCGTATCCCATCGTGCCCTGCCCTCCGCTACTTAGCAGAGTGCGCGGCTTGCAAAACGGATAAAACTGCGCGACCCACATCTGATGCTGCCCCACGTCCGTAGCGATGATAGCGTCCTCGCCCGCGATTTTTGCGGTACTTTGTATAACCCACTGCGGCTTTAAAATTTCATCGCTGTCGTTAAATTTAAGCGGGTGAATTTCATCGTATTTGCGGATGAGCTCGCGCCACTGCTCGAAATTTGCAGGGCTAACCTCGCTTCTAATACGCGGCAGCATCTCCTCTAGCACCGATTTCACGTCGCCCACGATCGGATAATCCGCGTTTATGATCTTTGAGATCGAGCTAGGATCGATATCGACGTGGATGATTTTCGCGTTTTTGCCGAATTCGCTAAGCTTGCCGGTGACGCGATCGTCAAATCTCGCGCCCAAGCAGATTATCAGATCAGACTCGCTAAGCGCCATATTTGCGGCGTAGCTGCCGTGCATTCCGACCATACCTAGATTTAGCTTATCATCGCTTCGCATAGCTCCCAGTGCCATAAGGGTTTGCACGACCGGGATCTGCGCAAACTCGCTAAGCTCGCGCACCAGCTCGCTTGCGCCCGCGCTAATAACGCCGCCTCCGATGTAGAGGATAGGCTTTTTGGAGTTTGCGATTAGCTCGACGGCTTTTTTGATCTGTTTAGAATTACCCTTATAATTGGGCTTATAAGTCTGCATCTTGATTTCGCTAGGATATTCAAAAACGCCAAGCTTCGCTGTTACGTCTTTGGGAATATCAACGTGCACGGGTCCAGGTCTGCCGCTGCGAGCGATATAAAAGGCTTCTTTTAAAATTCTAGGCAGCTCTTCGATCGTTTTAACTAGATAGTTGTGCTTAACGCAGGGGCGTGAAATTCCGATCGCGTCGATCTCTTGAAAGGCGTCGGTGCCGATAAGCGAGGTCGCCACCTGCCCGCTGATAAGCACGATTGGGATGCTATCGCTATACGCCGTAGCAAGCCCCGTAAGCGCGTTCGTAAATCCGGGTCCGCTTGTGACGACAGCCACGCCGACCTTGCCGCTGACGCGCGCGTATCCGTCCGCAGCCATCGCCGCAGCCTGCTCGTGGCGCACCAAAATATGCCTGAAGTATTTTTGTTTGTAAATTTCATCATAAATGTTTAGCGCTGCGCCGCCCGGGTAGCCGAAAACTACCTCGACCCCCTCCTGCCGCAACGCCTCCACGATCATCTGCGATCCGCTAATTTCTTTCATACGCCCATCCTGTTTCATTGGAATAATTTTGTGATTATATTATTTTGTAAATTAAATTTCACGAATTTAAGGCGTTAAATCGGGTCGAATTTAAAATTTAATAGCAGCAAGACGGGGCAAAATTTCGGAATTTAGAAAGAGTGGAAAAGGCAAATTTAAAATTTATCATGTGGCTGGATTTTGAATTTAAAATTTTAAGGTGCAAATTTTATCTTGATAAAACGCGGCGCAGCAGTTTTAACATAAAATTTTAGCTTGAAATTTTACCACGCGAGGCTCGATTAAATTTATAAAATTTTTTGAAATTTTATTGTAGCGTAGAGCGATACCTGCATAAATTTTAAATTCTACACTACCAAAATTTTAAAATTTAGCCGTAAATTTAAGGCGGGCGGAATCTCGATTGTAAATTCTAAAAATTCCGCCTGCGTAAAATTAAATTTTAAAACCCTCTATCTACCTGCACGCCTACGCCCACGCTAGCGCAGTTGCCGCTTTGTGGATCGCAGTCGCCGAAGCTTGTGACGCTACTGGATCTTTTCGAGCGGATCGTTCCCATATGCATAGGCACCGGCATGTTACGGCGCGAGCTTCCGCCAATTTCACTATCGCTCATACGGTTAGAACTTCTGTGGTAATAGTCACTTGATGGAGGTGGCGGTGGCGGAGGAGGCGGTTTTATACCTCCCGGAGGTGGTGGCATGCCTCCCGGAGGTGGTGGCATGCCGCCAGGAGGTGGGGGAGGAGGCGGCATCATGCCGCCGTGCCTACCATATCCTCGCGGAAGAGGAGGCGGTAAAGTGCCAGTCTCTGTGATCGTGATGCCGTTTCCGTAATTTTCCACGCGTCTGTAAGTAGAGCCTCCGTAAACCGTGCGGGTGCGGGTCTTTTCGACCACGACTATATCGCGATCAGGCTGCACCGGCTGCTGCACGTTAGCTCTAGGCGATATTTCAAAGCTCTTCTGCAGTTTAGCAGTATCGTAACTTGCAAAGCCGTTGATGCCCTTTAGCTCATCTGCACTTGAAATTTCGCGCTTTTGGCGGTATTGCATAAGCATATCCGCCCTACCCGCATCAAGCCCACCGATCGTCATCAGCTCGTAGCGACTAGCTTCGTTTATGTTGATTTTCGCCGCGGCGAGGCTCACTAAAAGAGCCAAAATCACTAAATTTTTCATGTGCGCTCCTTTGTTGGAAGTTACCAAATTTTAAACCCTCACGATAAATCTTTGATTAACACGCAAGCAAAATTTTGCTACAATTGACTATCTTATTTCAAAGGATCAGCCGATGAACGGAATTTTGCTCCTATGCGACGAGCCTGCCGCCTACCAATCCGAGCTAAAAAAACTAGATAAAATTTTATCCATGAGCTTTCACAACGTTTTGCAACTTTGCATCGCTGGCGACAATGCCCTTTTTAGCAGGAGCGAGCTTGAAAAAGCGCTCGCGGATGGGCAGGATGAGCGTGTGCGAAAGGCGGCGATAGAGCGCTTTACGCAGATTTTAGAGCAGTGCAATTTTGTACTGGTTCGCGGCGTAGCGGGAGCCGATCTGCGCGAGCTAAATTTACAAATCGCAAAGGATCTAAATATCCCCGTTTGCGGATTTTATCCTAACGAAATTGCCGCGCGCATTGGCACGCACTCGATCGCCGCAGCAAAAGCGATAAGCTTTGCCAGCATATATGAGGATAAAATTTCATTTTCCGCGCTAAGACCTGCACAAGAGGGTGCAAATTCTAAAAAATCGGAGCTTTGCGATAAAAATTCCGCCTGCGAAAGTGATGCAAAATTTCACGACGAAAATTCTGCGTGCCAAAGCGGCGCGATAGAGCTTGATAAAGTCGTTACCGACAAAAGCTACTTCACTGATGCCGCAAACTCCACGCGCTGTGAAATTCTAACCCCGTTGAAATTTGAAAGCAAGCTCTACGCCAAGGCTCGCGCGAACGTTAAAACCGTCGTACTTCCAGAAAGCGACGATGAGAGAATTCTGCGCGCGGCCGCGATTATAAAACAAAGCGGTGCTGCAAATTTGATCCTTTTAGGGCGGCAAGACGAAGTGCAAAAAAGCGCAAGCAAGCTAGGTCTTAATCTAGCGGGTGTTAAAATTTTAGATCCGCAGACGGATGCGAGCTTAGAAAAATTTGCGCGCGATCTATATGAGCTTCGCAAGGCAAAGGGTATGAGCGAGGCGCAGGCACGCGATTTAGTGCGCGATCGCACCTACTTCGGCACGATGCTCGTGTATGAAGGGCTGGCCGATGCGATGGTAAGCGGTGCCGGCACGACTACTGCAGAGACGATCCGCCCCGCGCTTCAGATCATCAAGACAAAGCCCGGCATCGCTACCGTTAGCGGCGCATTTATAATGTGCCTGGATACGCAGGCTCTGCTTTTTGCCGACTGCGCCGTAGCGCCGAGCCCGAGCGCAGAGTATCTGGCGGGTATCGCGATCTCAAGTGCCGCGACCGCAAAGGCGTTTGGGCTTGAGCCGCGCGTGGCGATGCTAAGCTACTCCAGCGGCGATAGCGGCAGCGGCGATAGCGTAGAATTCATAAAAACTGCAACGCAAAAAGCGCGCGAAAAGGCGCCGGGGCTCACAATCGACGGGCCGCTGCAATTCGATGCCGCAGTCGATGCTGCAGTCGCTAAGAAAAAGATGCCCGGCTCCGCGGTCGCAGGGCGTGCGAACGTATTTATCTTCCCCGATCTTAACTGCGGAAATATCTGTTATAAGGCCGTTCAGCGCACCGCAGGCGCCGTGGCGATCGGGCCGATTCTGCAGGGCTTAAAAAAGCCGATAAACGATCTAAGCCGCGGCTGCAAGGTCGCCGACATCGTAAACACGATACTTATCAGCGCCATTCAAGCGGGAGAGAATTAATGGATATCCTAGTCATAAATTCCGGCTCGAGCTCGGTTAAATTTAAATTCCACGATATGCTAAATCACGCCTGCATAGCAAGTGGGCTCATCGAGGAGATCGGCTCGACGCACGCAAGCGGAAGCATCAATTGCGCCAACGGACGAAGTATAAAGGTTGAAAACGAGCAAATTCCAAATCACGAAACCGCGATCGCAATCGCGATTAATCTTTTAAAACAAAGCGGAGTAATCAAAGATCTGACTCAAGTGGGCGGCATCGGACATCGCATCGTTCAGGGTGCGGATTATTTCGACGCTCCTGCACTCATAGATGAGGACGTAATGGCTAAAATCGCCGAGCTTGCGCCGCTTGCACCACTACACAATCCCGCAAATTTAGCAGGCATCAAATCCTGCCTGAAGATCGCTCCAAAAATTCCAAACGTCGCGGTTTTTGATACGATCTTTCATCAAAGCATCCCACCATATGCATATATGTACGCACTGCCATATGAATTCTACGAAAAATATAAGGTTCGTCGCTACGGCGCGCACGGCACATCGCATTGGTTCGTCTCGACGATGGGAGCGAAATTTTTACGTAAAAAATACGAAAACTTCAATGCCATTACGCTACATCTTGGCAACGGCTCTAGCGTAAGCGCCATAGAAAACGGCAAGTGCGTCGACACCTCGATGGGGCTAACGCCTCTTGAGGGGATCATCATGGGCACCAGATGCGGCTCGATCGATCCTGCGATCATCCCATACATCGAGCGCGTCGCGGGCTACAACGCGCAGGATATGGACGCCATAATGAACAAAAAAAGCGGACTTTTGGGCATCTGCGGTGCAAGCGATCTGCGAAAAGTATATGAAAAGATGGAGGATGGCGAGCCGCGCGCGAAACTTGCATTTGAGATGCTCGTGTACAGCGTCGTTAAGACGATCGGAGCGTATTACGCCGTACTCGGGCGCGTGGACGCTTTGATCTTTACCGGCGGTATCGGCGAGAATGCGCCGCATTTTAGGCAAAATGTCTGCGAGAGGCTCGCTCATATCGGCATCGAAATCGATGCGACAAAAAACGCAAAAAATACTGGCTCGATTAGAAATTTAAGCACGGCAGATAGCAAAATAAAAACGCTTGTAATCCCTACCAACGAGGAGCTGGCGATCGCCGAAGCTACGGTCGATACGATCAACAAAAACTCCGCGCAGATCGACTATCAGAAATACTCGGAATTTTAAATTTAAATTTTATCTAGTGGGATTCCGCGGTTATTTTGCGAGCAAGCAACGCCAACCTGCCTTTTTTGTTAGGCAATTAATTTTGGGTCTTGGCTGCGAGCTTGCGTGAAATGAAAGGGCTTTCTTTATTTTAGTGGCTTTCTGGCTAAGACGATACGAGAAATTGCCACGCTACGCGCGGGTTTAAATTTTATTTGTCGCTTCCGATAAGGCTTAAATTCTTGCTCGGAAGAGGCGGAGCGGAAGGGGCTATACTTGTGAAGCGCCCTTTTACTTTGCTTCGGCTAGCAACCGCAAGCAGGTCTGCCGCCAAAACCCCCACCTACCCCACTGCACGTTAGAGGCGGCGAGACTTTGTTTGTAAAAAAGCATTGCTCGGTTAAATTTAATAAATTTTATTTCAAATTTGACCGCGAAATTCCAAAGCAAGTCCTCGTCGTGAAATTTTACCGAATGATAAGGCATAAAATTTTAAAATTTAGCGCAAGCCGGGTTTTGGCACGCAAACTTTATTAAAGGAGCGAACGATGAGCGATCTGCCGAATTCTCAAGGCGCGCAAGAGCAAGAGGCGTCATATCCCGATACGAAATTTACTAAATTTTTCGGGCGGCTTTACGCGGCGGTTTTCGCGCTGTTTGCGATCACGGCGCTTAGCGTATTCGTGCTACCCGAAAATATTTTAGACGTAAGTGCGGCATGCGCGGACTTCGTTGGATTTATGAAGCGGTTTTTTCCAAACATCGCCGCAATCGGCAAAATAAGCCCGCACACGCAGCTTGCGGAATTTTACGTCGCGGCATTGTGGGTACCTATTTTAACGGCTTTCGCGCTAAGCTGCGTGTATTATCCAATCGCCGTATTCTTATATGAAAAAGAGCTTCCCGCCGTCAAGACGCAGCTAATTATGCTTATCGGCATACCTTTTATCTATTGGCTTCTAAATAATTATTTCTACGCCGATTTTGCCATAAACGGCATCCCACACAAAGTAGGCAACGGGCGGACGTTTCCAACTTTTGCGAGCAGAGAGAGCCTGTTTGGTTGGCTATCGTTTTTTGGAGGCGGCTCAATGTTTTTTGGTATATCTGTTCCGATTTTATTCAGTAATATAATCCACTGGATATACTTATCAAGAAATAAAAGCTAAATTTTATGAAATCGCGGACGAATAAAATTCCGCACCCATAACTTTTAGGGTCATTTTACGAGCGCAAAGCGAACGACTGATAAAATTCCGCGCTCCGTTTTAGAACAAAAACAAGCGACGATTAAATTTAAACGCTCCGGCAATTAGAGCCTTTTTGCGCGGAATTTAAGCGACCAAACGACGATTAAATTTAAACCGCAGGCGGTCGCTTTTAAATTTTAAAATTTCACTAAATTTTAAAATTTTATTCGCGCCACGTAAGGCGGAAGGTCGTTATCTCGCCCGGCACGCTGTCGTAGGAGATAGAAAAGGAGTATTTTTTGCAGACCTCGCTTACGATGCTAAGCCCGATTCCAAAGCCGCCCTCGCTTGAGTTAAAGCGCGCAAAGCGCCTGAAAATTTCGTCGCCTTTTTTCTTATCGATCCCCTCGCCGCTGTTTGAGATCGCCAGCTCGCCGTGCCTTAGCCGCACATCCACGTAGCCGCCTGCGTTGGCGTATTTTACGGCATTACTTAGCAGATTATCGATCAGGCGCGAAATTTCATAAATATTTGCGTTCATGCTCGCATCCGAAAGATCGGTTTTAAGGCTTAGTCTGCGCTTTTGAATAAACGGCGCGAAGTATTCGCAGCGCGAAGCAACGAGGCTTTTTAGATCGATCGAGCTAATCTCGCCCTCCTTATTCATACCGAAGGTTAAAAACACAAGATCCTCGTAGATGCGCGAAAGCGTCTTAGCGGCAAGATCGATATTAGCGACGCGCTTGGCGTTGTATTCTCCAAGCTCTGCGTGCCGCATCGTCTCGACGCTCATGGAGATAATACTAAGCGGAGTATTAATCTCGTGGGTACTATCCTTGATGAAGCGATTTAGCGTGTCAATCTTATCGTAAAGCGGCTTTGTACCTAGCCGCACCAGATAAAACGCCACGGCTAATATCACACCCAAAAGCGCTATCATCATCGCTGCGGTTTTGATACGAAGCGTTAAAATTTCGCCCTGCACGCTACTTCCAAGCAGAATGATTTTAGCCTTGGAAAAGGCGTTTCGCTCCTCCATATTTTGCAGATTTTCATAAATTCCTAGCCTTCCGCCACTTATAAATTCCGCCTTTAGCTTCGCTTTATCAAGTGCGCCAAGCTCACCACTGCAGCCGTAAATTTCATCAGAGTTTGGCTTAAATATACACGCACTCACGCCCTTTTCGCGCTCAAAGTCCGCTAGCGATTCCAGCCCGTCCATGCTTGCTTTCATATAGATCATCATTTTGATCTCTTTTAGCTCTTTTATCCTGTGCGAAAGTAGCGCGGCTTCGTTCATCCTGTAATTTATCTTGAAAAAATATCCTAAAAATAACGCGCTTGAAATGAGATATAAAGATAGAATTTTAAGCGTTAAAGCAGTCTTTTCAGACATACAGATACCCTGCGTTGCGGCGATTTATGATATGCTCTTCGCCTAGGACGCGGCGTAGATTTTTGATATAAGTTCGTAGCGCTTCTTCGCTTGGCGTTTCGTTAAAAACATAGATCGCGGAGAAAATTTCATCCTTGCTTAAAAGCCTGTTTTTATTTTGCAAAAAAAGCGCCAGCAGCTCGCGTTCTTTGTTTGAAAGCGCGACGGGCACGCCTGCCTTGCGTAGCTCTTTGCTTGCAAAGTAAAATTTAAACTCGTCGTCAATAGTTACAAAATCATCAAAATTATGGCTGAAGTTTCGCTTTATGAGTGAATTAACGCGCAGCAGCAGCTCTTTTAATTCATACGGTTTTTTGAGATAATCGTCGCAGCCGCTTTTAAAACCAACCTCAAGATCATCAAGCGTATTTAGCGACGTGGCGAATATCGCAGGGGTGCGATCGCCGCTCTTGCGTAGCTCTTTTAAAAGTGAGAATCCGTCGCCTTTGGGGATTTTTACGTCAAAGATAAAAAGATCAAATTTTTGTTCATAAGCAAGATCCGCGGCGCTTTGAGCGTCGCTGCAAACGCATACGTCAAAGCCCGCGTCTTTTAGATATTCGCCGATGAGATCGCAAAGCGTCTCATCGTCCTCTACGAGTAAAATTTTACTCACTACATCTCTTTTTTCATCTCTTTTTTCATTTCGCCTTTCATCTCATCCTTCATATGTTTACCCTCTTTCATAGCATCCTTGTGCATATCTTTCATGTCGCCCTTCATCTCTTTCGCACCATTATGCATTGATGTATTGGCGTCCTTCATCTCATCTTTCATGCCCATGTCGGCAGCTACGGCAAAAGTGCCAGCAAATAGCGCACTAAGCGCAAACAAAGTAAGTTTTTTCATTACGTACTCCTTAAAAGAAATTAGCGGAATTATACTTCCGCAAAAGTGAAGTATGTGTGAAATTTCAAAAAAATTCAAATTTAAATTTAAACGCCTGTAATTTCAAACGCGGCGCGGCTTAAATGCGCTCGGTCGGTCGCGATCCCTGAAATTTAAATCGCCTCGCTATGGCTAGTCGAATTCTAAACGCGAATCAAAGCTAGCCAGAGCGCACGCCAACAGCGCATCGCCGAGCTTGCTTTACCGCGGCGAGATAAAAATTTAAACCGCTGGCGAAACTGATTAAATTTATTATGCCACGACGCGCACGTCAAATCCAAAACGCCGAGCCAGCCTTTGAGTTCGCGACCTCACGCGAGCTTTTAAATTCGCCATGCCGCGTAAGCCCTTAAATTTAGTGCGGCGCAAGCGCACAGGGCGCGAAATCGCACCTAGATCGCGGCGCAGCTTTTGATCTCATCCTCGCTTACGATCTCATAGATCACGCCCGCGTTTTTGATAAACTCCTCCACGCGCGCGACGTATGCGGGCTCTACGTTGATCACGAGGCTTCCGACGACGTTTTTATCAAGGCGCTCGAGCTTGCCCCAGACGATATTAAAATTTATCTCCAAAGCGCGCGCCATATGCGTGATCACGCTGTCAAACGCGACCGCGGGCGGGAAAAAGAGCCTGATATTCACGCCGCTTGCAGGCAGCACCTCCTCCTCGCCCAAAAACTCCTTCATATTCTCATCCGGGTGCAAAAACAGTGAGACGATATCGCCCGAGTTGCTCACGCGCCCGCCCTTAAGCAGGATCGCTCGCTGCGCGATGCCCTTTACGACCTCCATCTCGTGCGTGACGAGCACGATCGTGATGCCTAGCTCGCGATTGATGCGGCGCAGAAGCGATAAAATTTGAGCGGTAGTGTTAGGATCAAGCGCCGAGGTCGCCTCGTCGGAAAGCAAAATTTTAGGGCTTAATGCAAGCGCGCGCGCGATCGCCACGCGCTGCTTCTGTCCGCCGCTAAGCTCGCTAGGATAGGCATTTGCTTTATCTGCAAGCCCCACGAGCTCCAAAAGCTCGGCGACGCGGCTCTTTGTATGGTCCTTCGAATAGCCCCAAAATGCTAACGGCGTGGCGACGTTTTGCGCGACGGTGCGGCGGCTCATAAGCGCGAAGTGCTGAAAAATCATACCGATATTTTTGCGCAGCTCGCGGATCTGAGCGGCGTTTAGCTCTCTTACCTCCCTGCCCTCTACTTTGAGGCTTCCTTCTTGATAGTCCTCAAGGCCGTTTATGCAGCGCAGCAGAGTGCTTTTACCCGCGCCGCTGCGGCCGACGATAGCAAAAATTTCACCCTGCTTTACTTCCAGGCTCACATCGTCAATCACGCAGGTTTTGCCGTAAAATTTCTTTAAATTCTCTATCTTTATCACTCAGATTTCCTCGTTCATAATTCCGCCGAAGCGCCCCCAAAAATTTATAAAATTTCGCGCCTTAGCTCATCTGCGCTCTTTGGCGAAATAAGCGCCGGAGCGATGTCAAATACGCTAAACGCGCCACTTTCGCCTCTTTGCGCTAGGCGATACGCCGCGCGGGCGTAGGCTACTAGTACGCTTGCGGTAAATTCGGGATTTGAGTCAAGCTTTAGCGAAAACTCGATCAGGTGTTTATTTTCGCCGCGCTCGCCAGTCGCTCCGCTTCGCAAAACGAATCCTCCGTGAGGGATGCCGCCGTGCTCTTTTTTAAGCGTCGCAAGATCTATGAAATGCACGCTCGTGTCGTAATCGGCGAAGTAATTCGGCATCGTTTTTATCTCACGCTCGATGCGCGCTTTATCGGCGCCATCCTCGGACACTACGTAGCACTCGCGCAGGTGTTTTTCGCGCGTGTTAAGTCTCGGGTTTTCGCCCGCGCGAACTCGCTCAAGAGCGCTTTCTATCGGCACGGTGTATTGGCGTGCGTCCACGACGCCCTCGATCCTGCGGATAGCGTCGGAGTGGCCCTGGCTCACGCCTTTACCCCAAAACGTGTAGCTGCTGCCGTTTTCCAGCACGCTTTCGCCAAATAGTCTATTTAACGAAAACAGACCCGGATCCCAGCCAACGGCGATGATGCCTACATTTCCGCCCGCTTTGGCGGCGGCGTCTACCGCGGCGAAGTGCTCCGGGATTTTTGCGTGCGTATCGAAGCTATCAACGACGTTAAAGCTCCGCGCAAATTCTGGCGTCTGAGTCGGTAGATCGGTCGCGCTGCCGCCGCAAAGAACTAAAACGTCGAATTCGCCCTTGTGCGATAAAATTTCATCCGCGCTGAATACCGGCGCACCGCATGTTTGCACGCTGTGCGGCTCACGGCGAGAAAACACCGCCGAAAGCTCTAAATCCTTGCTATTTCGCGCGACAAGCTCTACGCCGCGACCTAAATTTCCATATCCCAAAACCGCTATTTTTATTTTTTCGCTCATTTTTTATCCTTCAAATTTTAAAATTTAGCGCGTAAAACGGCGCGCCGCCGATAAAATTTTACCTCAGTAGGAAATAATAAATCACGTATAACCAACTTAAAAATCCGTGGATTATCGCCCACATTATGCTTTTATTGACTCCCCATGATAGTGCGACGGCTATGACCGTGCCTAATGTAAATCCACCGATACTACCTTTTGACATATTTTTCTCCTTGATTTAAATTTAGACTCAAATGAGCGGACTACTCGTCAAACGCCTTTAGCTCGTCGCATACTTTGGCGAATTTTTCCTGCGCGCTTTGCAACCCTTCGCGGTTTGCGGTGACGACGTCAGCGGGCGCGGAGGAGATAAATTTTTCATTGTCTAGCATCGCAGAGAGCTTTTCGATCTCTTTTTGCAACTTCGCTTTTTGCGCGCTAAGGCGCGAAACCACGCCGCTAAGATCAACTCCATCAAGCGGTACGAAAGTTTCTAGTCTCTCGCTTACGTCGCGGGCGGAATTTGTGATATTTTGCTGCGTAAATTCCACTTCATCTACCTTGGCAAGCGTTTTAATGTAGTCTGCGGCGGCGCTTAGATCGACTGCAGATTTGACGTAGGCTTTGGCTACGCGCGCATTGCCGAGCTCGATCGTCGCCTTTGCGCGGCGAATGCTAACGATCGCTTCAATAACGAGCGAAAATAGCTCCTCGATCCGCTCGTTGCGCTCGCCAGGCTGCGGGTATCGCATCACCATGATGGAGCGCGCGTCTTGTAGCTTCGTGCCGCTTAGCTCCTGATAAAGATACTCGCTTAGAAACGGCATAAATGGGCTTAGTAGCTTCATCGCTTCTTTAAAAATCATCCCTAGCTCACCGATCGCGGCCTTGTCCGCCTTGCTAAGCTCAATGCCCCAGTCGCAAAACTCGTCCCAAAAAAACTTATAAAGCTCGGTCGCAGCGTCGTTGAAGCGGTATTCGTCTAAATTTTCCCGCACCGCGCTCACGCAGCAATTAAAGCGCGAAAGCATATATTTGCCGAGGCTCGTTTTGATCTGCGCCGCGTCTAAATCGTCGAATTTAGAAGCGTTTAAAAGCAAAAATTTGCTCGCGTTATAAAGCTTGTTCGTAAAATTTCGATATATCAAAAGCTTATCGTCGCTAAGGCGCAGATCGCGCCCCTGCACGCACAAAATCGTAAGCGTAAAGCGCAAAATATCGGCGCTAAATTCATCGATTTTTAGCAGCGGATCGACTACGTTTTTGCTCGATTTGCTCATCTTTTTGCCGTCTTTGTCCTTAACTAAGGCATGCAGATAGATGTCGCGAAACGGCAGCTCGCCCATGGCGTTTTGGCACTGAAACATCATGCGCGCGACCCAGAAAAACAAAATGTCAAAGCCGGTAATCAGCATCGTATTGGGATAGAATTCCGCCAAATCGCCCTCAAACCACTTCTCGTTTTTCAGCGCCTCGCCGTTGCCCCAGCCAAGCGTACTGATCGGCCAAAGACCGCTTGAAAACCACGTATCGAGCACGTCGGGATCTTGAGTAAAATTTTTACCGCCGCATTTCGGGCAGACATCGGGGCTCTCTCGCTCATCCGCCCACTGATGGCCGCAGTCGCAGTAAAACACGGGAATTCTATGCCCCCACCACAGCTGGCGGCTGATACACCAATCCTTCAGCTCGCGCATCCAGGCGTTGAAGCTATTGATCCAGTGCTTCGGGAAAAATTCCGCCTCGCCGGAATTTACCTTAGAGATCGCATCTTTTGCGATATCTGCGCGCACGAACCACTGCTGCGAGATGTACGGCTCGACGACGTTTTTGCAGCGGTAGCAGTAGCCGACTTGATTTTCGTAGTCCTCGATTTTTTCGATAAAGCCCAGCCGATCAAGCTCCGCTACGATCTGATCGCGCGCAGCAAGTCGCTCTAAACCATTAAATTTACCGCACTGCTCGTTTAAAATTCCTTTTTCGTCAAAAACAGTGATAAACTCCAGCTCGTGGCGCTTGCCGACCTCGTAGTCGTTGGTATCGTGCGCGGGAGTGACCTTTACGGCGCCCGTTCCGAAGCTCATATCGACGTATTCGTCGGCGATGATCTCTATCTCGCGGCCGATTAGCGGCAGCACGAGCTTTTTGCCGATCCAATTTTTATAGCGTTCGTCCGCGGGATTTACCATCACCGCAGTATCGCCGAAGTAGGTCTCGGGTCGCGTAGTAGCCACTACGATAAATTTATCTTGCGCGTCCGAAAAGTAATAACGCAGATAATAAAGCTTGCCCTTGTTCTCCTTGTGCTCGACCTCCACGTCGCTTAGTGCGCCGTCGTGCGTGCACCAGTTTACCATGTAGTTTCCGCGTACGATTAGTCCCGCGTCGTATAAGCTTACGAATGCTTTGCGCACGGCGTTTTTAAGCCCCTCATCCATAGTAAAGCGCTGTCTGCTCCACGCAGGCGTGACGCCCAGGCGCTTCATCTGCCTTACGATCTGCCCGCCGCTTTGCTCCTTCCAGTGCCAAACGTGCTTTAAAAACTCCTCGCGCCCTATCTCTTCTTTTTTGATCCCTTGCGCCAAAAGCTCGCGCTCGACGACGTTTTGCGTTGCAATGCCTGCGTGATCAAGCCCCGGCTGCCACAGCGTGCGGTAGCCGTCCATTCGCTTGTATCGCGTCATTATGTCTTGCAACGTAAAAGTGAGCGAGTGCCCGATATGAAGCACTCCGGTGACGTTAGGAGGGGGCATCATAATGCAAAAGTTTTTGCCTTTTTGCTGGATATCTTTATTGCCGTCGATCTCGAAATAACCGCGCTGCTCCCAAATTTTATAAAAGCTCTCCTCTACGGCTTTCGCGTCGTAAAAATCTGCCATCTTTAGCCTTTTTTTAAAATTTTAAATTTTGCGATTTTAGCGGAATTTATGTAAAGCGCTCATTAAAGCGTGCCAATTCTGCATTATACAATAAAATGTAGTATTTAAATATATGTAAAAATATCGAATTTTAGAATATTTTAGATAAAATTTTAAAAAATCATATAAAAACACTTGACATTAAAAATTCTACCTGCTATAATACCGCGAAATTTTAACCAAAAGGATTAAATATGAAGAAATTTCTTCTCGCTTCGCTTCTTAGCGCCAGCGTCGTCAGCTTCGCTCTTGCCGAAAAAATCGTAGTCGCCGCTACTCCGATACCGCATGCCGAAATTTTAGAGCAGATTAAGCCTGATCTAAAAGCCCAAGGCTACGATCTTGAGGTCAAGGTTTTCAACGACTACGTAACCCCTAACCTCGCTACTGATAGCGGCGACGTGGATGCGGGATTTTTCCAGCACGTGCCATATATGGAGGAATTTAACGCTAATAAAGGCACGAAGTTAAAAGCGACCGTGGGTGTGCACTTAGAGCCGATGGGCATCTACAGCCATAAGATTAAAAATTTAAAAGATCTTAAAAACGGTGCCAAAGTTGCCGTGCCGAACGATCCGACTAACGAAAGCCGCGCTCTTGATCTGCTCGTAGCCGCAGGGCTCATCGAAGTAGATCAAAACGCTAAGCTTCGCACGCCGCTAGATGTCACGAAAAATCCTAAAAATTTAGAAATTTTAGAGCTTGAAGGCGCCGCGCTTCCACGCACCCTGGGCGATGTCGATATTGCGGTTATCAACTCAAATTTTGCCTTTAACGCAAATTTAAACCCAATCAAGGATTCGCTATTTTTAGAAAAGGCTGAGGGCAACCCTTACACAAATGTTATTAGCGTTAAAGAAGGCAACGAAAACAGCCCTAAAATCAAGGCGCTAGATAAAGCAATTCAAAGCGAGAAAGTGAAAAAATTCATCGAGACGCAATATAAAGGCGCAATCATTCCATCGTTTTAACTCCTCTCTTTTTAAAATTCGGCGCACGATTCGCGCCGAATTTGCTGGCATTCGCTATTTTATTTACTATCTTTTTTTATAATTGCGCGAAATTTACCGAGTAAAGGAAAAATAATGAAAAGAATTTTATCTTTCAGCTTTGTTGCCGCTATGGCTATATCTTCGCTTAATGCAGGCGTTTTGGCTACTGCAAAAGACGCGAATATCACTATTACAGATGAGGATGTTGCACCGTTTTTAGCTCAAGGTATGCAGCACGGCGGACAGGAACCGACCGCCGATGAGAAGAAAAAACTAATCGATGATCTAATCAAATACAAACTTCTAATCGCAGAGGCGAAAAAATCAGGCATTGAAAACAGCGACGAATATAAGCATCAGCTAGAGCTTGCTAAAGATGGCATCGCATTTAATCTATGGCAACGCGAAGAGGCCAAGGGCGTAAGCATCAGCGACGAGGAAGCTAAAAAAATTTATGATGAAAATAAACAAAATTTCATGCAACCAGATTCCGTTACCGCAAGCCATATCTTAGTAGCAGACGAAAAGGCTGCTAAAAACGCGATTGCGAAGCTATCAAAAGTCAAAAAAGAGAATTTAAAAGAGGAATTTAATAAGCTAGCCAAAGAAATTTCAATCGATCCAAGTGCTAAAGAAAACGGTGGTGATTTGGGCTCTTTTGGCAAAGGAATGATGGTGCCGGAGTTTGAAAAAGCGGCGTTTGCGCTAAAAGATGGTGAGATGAGCAAAACGCCGGTAAAGACGCAATTCGGATATCATGTAATCTACAAAGAAAGCAGCAAAAAGGCTGAGACTATGCCGTTTGAAAAAGTAAAAGATCTCATCAAAAATCAATTACTTCCAAGCAAAGTAAACAAAAAAATCGATGACAAGGCTAATGAGCTATTCGGCAAACTAAACATCGAATACGCAAAATAGTTTTAATTTTAAGGCGCGAGACTATTAAATTTATATGCAAGTTCGCTGCGGCAGTAACTTGCAAGAATAAATTTTAGCCCGCGCTTTTGTTTTATATACGCTAAATTTTGTGAAATTTTAAGATCACTCTTATATCGTCGGATTGTTAAATTCTAAATTTATTCGCTCTACCGATGCTAAATTTCGCGGAATTGTAAGTACAGCCGGTTTTTACACATTAAATCAAGGAATTCAAATGCTTTCTAATATCGTAAATTTTATCGTAGAATTTGTCGCAGGTTGGGGATACCTTGGCATTTTTATGATGATGTTTTTAGAAAGCAGCTTCTTTCCTTTCCCAAGTGAAGTCGTGATGATCCCTGCAGGCTATCTGGCCTCAAAATCGCAGATGAGCTTTGTTCTAGCATTTGTTTGTGGGCTTGGCGGCAGCATCACCGGCGCGCTGTTTAATTACTATCTATGCTACTTTTTTGGACGTAAGATTATCGCTAAATACGGCAAATACGTAGGCATCACCGAGGAGAAATTTGCAAAATTCGAAGCTTTTTTTAACCGCCATGGCGAAATTTCAACGTTTAACTGCCGCCTAATCCCAGGTATTCGTCAATACATCAGCCTTCCTGCGGGGCTTGCAAAGATGAATGTCGCGCGCTTCGTGCTATTTACCGGGCTTGGAGCTGCGATTTGGACATTAATACTGATGAGCTTAGGATATTTCATCGGCGAAAACGAGGAGCTAATCAAGCAAGATCTGCATCTAATTACGATCGCTTTGTTCGCCATCGTCATTATAATCTCGCTTCTATATGTTTATTTTATAAAACGCAAAAGATAGCTCCGTTCTAGTAAATATAAATACAATGAAAAATTCCATTTTACCGCCTTTAACTTCAAATTTTTCAAATTATAATTTAAGCTAAACAAGAATTTTTATAATTCCACTTTCATAATCTGCGTGCGATACGATATTTCTATTAAAGTGTAATTATGCCTTAGTAGCGAATTCCAAAATATTTTTAAGTAAAATTCTATTTAAAGCCTTAAACAATCATACTAATTTCTAAATTTTAATTTTTCGTTACGTTTTAAGCTACTTTTAATACTAAAAGCTTTAAAATTCCATTAACAATTTCAACGAAAGGACTTATTATGGCAAAGACCAGAAAAGAACACGATTTCATCGGTGAATTAGAAATTTCCGACGATTTTTACTACGGTGTGCAAACATTTAGGGCACTAGAGAACTTCCACCTAAGCGGACGAGCACTCAAAGACTATCCGTTTTTTATCAAAGCATTTGCACAAATCAAAAAAGCAGCTGCGCTAGCCAATAAAGAGGTCGGAGTCCTAGACGCACAAAAAGCCGATGCGATTGCAAAAGCTTGCGACAGACTTATCGCAGGAGAGTTTAGAGATCAATTCGTAGTCGATATGATCCAAGGCGGCGCCGGAACTTCAACGAATATGAATACCAACGAGGTCATTACCAATATAGCTTTGGAGAGCATGGGACATAAAAAGGGCGAATACCAATACCTTCATCCAAACGATCACACAAATTTGGGTCAAAGCACCAACGATACCTATCCTAGCTCGATCAAAGTCGCCGCTTACGCCAAGCTAACCGATCTACTAAAAGCTATGGAAAATTTGAAAAAAGAGCTTGAAGTTAAAGCCAAAGAATACAAAGATGTCATCAAAATGGGAAGGACAGAGCTTGAGGACGCCGTTCCTACTACTCTTGGAAACACTTTCAATGCTTTTGCTACCTACATCAAAACCGATATCGCGCTTATCAAAGCCGCTAGGGAGTCTATGACTTACCTAAATATGGGCGCTACGGCGATTGGTACGGGCATCAACTGCCACCCTGATTATAAAAACGTAGTCGAGAAAAAACTGGGCGAAATCACCGGCGTTAAATTTAAAGCCGCAGAGGATTTCATCGCCGCTACACAAGACACCGCGGACTTCGTCCACGTTAGCGGCGCGTTAAAAACAGCAGCCGTCCGCCTAAGCAAAATCGCAAACGACCTACGTCTTATGAACTCCGGTCCTAGATGCGGACTAGGCGAAATAGAGCTTCCTAAGATGCAACCGGGCAGCTCCATCATGCCGGGCAAAGTAAATCCAGTCATCGCCGAGGTCGTAGGCGAGGCATGCTATGAAGTTATCGGCAACGACGTTACGATCATGCTTTGCTCCGAACGCGGAGAATTTGAGCTAAATGCGTTCGAGCCTGGCATCGCATATGCGTTATTTAACTCGATCGTGCTTTTAGAAAATGCGATGAATACACTAGCCGAAAAAGCTATCAAACATCTAAAGGCAAATCCTGAAGCTTGCCTAAAATCGGTGCTAAATTCTGTCGGTATCGTTACGGCGTTTAATCCCTACATCGGCTACGAAAAATCCGCAAGTATCGCCAAAGAGGCGTTGCAAACAGGCAAATCCGTAGGCGAAATCTGCTTAGAGCGCGGATATTTGAAAAAAGAGGAGATCGATAAGATCCTAGAGCCTAAATCTATGCTCAACCCACATATGAGCAAAAAATAGTTCCAAACTAGGTGCGGCGCGGAATTTCATCAGTTAATTTAACAGGCGAAATTCCGCAAAGTAGAATTCAAAATAGATAAGATCGATCGTGCAGAATTCCGTAGATGCAGAATTTCATCAAGTTAGATTTAGCTTCCGTGGAGTAAAATTCCACTTGCGAAATTTTAGGATAAAATTCCGCATAGAATTCCGACCACTGAATTATAAAGATAATTCGGATTTTACCTGCTGAAATCTTTAGAATTCTGCGCGCCGTTAAAAAAATTACTTTATAAGGAGTTTTGCAATGGACTTTATGGTGATATTGCAATTTATCGTTTTGCTAGGCGGCATCTACCTAGGCGTTAAGCTAGGCGGCATGGGCGTCGGTTATGCAGGCGGCTTGGGCGTTGTCGTCCTAGCCATTTTGGGCATGAAGGTCGATATGAAGGATATCCCGATTGACGTTATCCTAATTATCGCATCGGTAATCTCCGCGATTACGGCGCTGCAAGTCGCAGGCGGACTTGATTATTTGGTGCAGGTAGCATCTAAAATTTTAAGGAAAAATCCTAAGCAGATCAACTTCCTAGCGCCTATCGTTACCTATCTACTTACGATACTTGCGGGCACCGGACATACTGCGTTTTCTATGATCCCGGTTATCGTCGAGGTCGCAAAGACGCAGAACATCAAACCTTCCGCTCCTCTTGCGCTTTCGGTCGTTTCATCTCAGGTAGCGATCACTGCGAGCCCTATTTCAGCGGCGTTCGTCGCTATGAGCGGCTTGTGCGAGAAGCTAGGCGTTAGCTATCCTAAGCTTTTGTTTATCTGCATCTCTACTACCTTCGTAGCTATGATCATCACGGCTTTCATCGTAAATAAATTCTACGATCTCGATCTTTCAAAAGACCCTATTTACAAAGAGAGACTTTCAAAAGGTCTTGTAGCCGAGATCAAAGCCGAGGAGTATAAAGAGCCGAAGCCTTATGCGAAAAGATCGGTTGCGATATTCGCTATCGGCGTTTTGATCGTCGTTTGCTATGCGCTTGCGATCTCAAAGAGCGTCGGCCTGGTAGAAAAACCAATCCTTTCAAGAGATAGCGCGATCATCAGCTTTATGCTAACCATCGGCTTTCTTATTGCTGTTTTATGCAAGATCGATACAGGCAAACTGCTCTCTACCAGCACTTTCCAAAGCGGTATGAATGCGTGCATCTGCGTCATCGGTATAGCATGGCTCGGTACTACTTTTGTTAACGGACATATTGACAGTATCAAAGAGGTAGCTAAAAACGTCGTTACGCAGTATCCTTTCGTACTAGCCGTCGCGCTATACTTCTTAAGCTGCTTGCTATACTCGCAGGCTGCAACCACAAAGGTTATGATGCCTGCCGTTGCTGCCGCGCTTGGAATGACTAGCCCTGAAAATTCAGGTCAAATTTGGATCTTAGTCGCATCGTTCGCAGCCGTTTCAGGCTTGTTCGTGCTCCCTACTTATCCTACGACGCTCGGCGCGATCGCCATGGACGATACCGGAACGACTAGAGTCGGTAAATTTGTATTTAACCACTCGTTTTTCCTTCCGGGAACCATTATGGTTGCGATTTCGGTCGCTCTAGGATTTTTAGTAGCTCCTGCGCTAATCTAAGATTAGTATTCCTTTCATTTGCGCCGAATTTTTCGGCGCATTTTTCATACCATTTAAAATTTTTAATACAATTTAATAGATAAAATTCTATCGATTTTGGGGTTTGCCATATTTGCTTATAAAATTTAACTTCTAATCGCATGCAAAAAACTATAAGCCTTCCAGTAGTATTTGAGTGGAAGTAAAATTTTATTTGAAATTTCATATCCATATTATGCTAGATGATAAATCAAAATTTCAGCCAAAAAACATATAATGTAAGAAATTCAAAACAAGGAGAAAATATGAAAAATCTCATCATCATCGCTCATCCCGATATGGCAAGCTCACACGCAAACAAGGCGTGGCGCGAGGTAGCCAAAAAGCAAGCGGATAAATTTGATATTCACGAAATTTACGCTACTTATCCGAACGGCAAAATCGATGTTGCGCGCGAGCAGGAGTTACTTTTAAGCCACGATAAAATTATCATTCAGTTTCCACTTTATTGGTACAGCTATCCGCCACTTTTAAAGCAATGGTTCGACGATGTATTCGCCTACGGCTGGGCTTACGGCAGCACCGGCGGCAAGCTGAAAGGCAAAGAATTTGCCCTAGCGATCACTATCGGCGATGAGCAAAATAACTATAAAAAAGACGGCACGATCGGATTTGGCATAGAGGAAGTTATCATACCTTTTAAATGCGCGATGAATTTTACGGGCGCTAAGCTGCTGCCGTGCCACTTCGGCTATGGATTTTCATTTCATCCAGATAGCGAATATATCGCAAAAAGTGCAGAAAAATACGAAGAATTTTTACTAAAATTTTAAAATTTACAAAGGCACAATCGCCTTTTTAGTCGCAAAATTTTATTTTAAAAAGTGACGGATGAAGATCGTCTTTTTATCCGCACTACTCGATACGCTTCCTGCATTGCTATTTTCGCGTTGCACACGCAGCCTGCTGACATAATCCCACGCCCTTTTGATCGAAAAATTTTACTCCCTTCTCCTCTCCCCCTAAATGGGCAAAAAGTTTACGTTAAAAATTTATAAGAAATTGACGTATGAAGCATGCTTTAGTACAGCCATATAAAAATCAATAAGCATAAAATTTTACCTAAAAATTTGCACCCGCTCGCAATAACACTCGTCTTAAATTTCCACAAGACGTTAAAAAAACTATGAATATCCGCCACAGCACTCAGCTCAAACTCTCCGCTAATCATAAAACGCTGCGAACTACGTGCTTACCGCTACTGAGCTTGTATATGCTGTCTATGCGCCCGCCAAGCTCATCCTCATTAATGTCAAAACAACAATCACTCGTCTTGCTAGAAACGCATCAGCCAGCAGGTATAAAAGAGAACTATTGCGAAAGCGGTGCAAAATACGATATCTCCGCGCCTAGCTGCTTAGTGCTTTCTGCTCTGAGCGTGCAAATTCCAAGATCCAAAAAGAGATTTAAAGTAAAGTAGCACTTGCTACCCTGTGCGCGTGCAGATAGCTTAAAGCTGCCAAAAGTTTGCGCTCACTTCGCCACTGAGCGCAATTTGCCTATTGCGCAGCTATTAATACTTTCAGATTTTAACTTGTTTGCTTTTACTTTCCGTCTTTTAAATGCCTGCATGCAGCTAGCTGCAAAGACGTATTTGCTGGATACGCCTTGTAGCTCACCCCCATACCCTAGATAAAAATCCGCCGTAATTTATGCGGATATTTGACAGAAGGATTGTTTGGATGCTATCTTTCATACGAAGCCTAAAGCGCTACGCCGATATACTAATGCGCGCCATTTTTTTTGCTCTGCGCGCGCTGCCTACGTCGCTGCAGTCACAATTTTCTCTGATACGACATTAAAGACAACCTATCGCCAAAACTACCGAAAAGCTTTTAGCCTTGTTTTTTCTGATTTAGAATTTAGTCTCAATCAGTTCTTTGCTAATAAACCAACAGAACTTCCATGCTTTGATATAACCCATCCACGCGGAATTTAGCTAAATTTATTTGGATTCTTAAAAACGTGCCAACTTTTCTATCACGTCTTATTTCAAATAGCAGCAAAATTCTACCGCCACACTGCAAAGAGTTAAATTCTATCAGGCAGATTTATTAAAAATTTTAAAAGTAGCAGAAGCAGTAATAGATGATTAATACTTTTCCAAATGGATACCGCTACCATTAAAATTTTAATCAAAAGATATCCATTAAATTTACGCTCTTTAAATTAGCAGTAAAAGCTTAAATTTCACAAGGTTTCCTATGAAAGCAAACCTCGCAATACTTCATCAAGCGGCGCAAAAAAGCCGCTTTAAATTTTATCCTGCGACGCAATTTACCCAGATCAAAAACTCATCGCTCGGCTTCTCGTCGTCCATATGCGCGGGCGTGACGAGCTCAAGCGCGGTTTGCGGGATCGTCGTTTTAAACGTGTCCTTAAGCCACTGCTGAAATTTTACGTTTGGATGCACGAAAAAATCGTCCTCCTCGCTGTTTGGCGGCGCGCTAAAATCCTCATCCCAGCAGATTTCATCGTATCCGATCGCGAGCAATCGCAAAAAATCAAGCCCGCTATGAGCCAAAACGCAGGTCATGGTCGAGCCCGAGCCGGAGCCCATGTGCGGGGTCTAGTCTCGCCCGCATCATCCAGCCACAGCGCGCACATCGAGCCCTCCGAGCCGCTGCCTGCAAACACGCAAAGCCTCTGCTTGATCTCCGCGGCAAGCTCGCGATCCTCGCCGTAAAACCAATACCTTAGCTCCTCGTCGCGATTTTTCGGCTCATCCGTGAAAAATACGATGTCCGTGCCGCCCTCGCGCTCATCGTCGCTCCAGCTCTGTTGCAGCCGATCTTGCGGGTAGAGATAGCCGCGTCTGCGCCCGCCCGCGTCGTCATAAAAGCCGTTTGCTTCGATCCACGCATAAAGCGCCTGGGTCTCGCTCGGCACGCGCATGCCCTGCGGTAGCGCCTCGCGCAGCTGCGCTAGTAATAAATTTTCCACCGATCGCTCCTTTTGCTTAATTTACCGCTCGAATTTTACTACGTTTCGGCTAAATTTACGGATATTTTTCTAATATCTGCGGCGTTTTACGCGCCCCGTCGCCGCAAGCGCAAATCGGACTTTTAAAATTTAGCCGATTTTCGTTGCGATACGCACGCAGAGGCGTGAGCGCATATTTGAAAAAAGGTATGAGAATTTTCAGTAGAAAAATGCGTAAAATTTTACGACTTAAATTTTACATCTTGCAATCTCTTTGCTATATTTTTTAGAAATTTTCGGTTTTAAATTTAGCTCGCCGCAAAGAGTGAAATTTTAGCGATACCTATAAATTTAAAATTTCCCGCGCCTTTTGTTTGCACGCCTCAAATTTTTGCTCAAACTCCGCGCGTCTTTGCAGCTCGTTTTTTGCCCCTATTTTGGCGTATCCCGAGCCTCGCCCCAGAAAATATACATAGCCCATATTCTAAAATTTCGTTATAAACGGCATTTTGTCATTATTAAATTTACAAATTTTGCCGCCGTCTGATCGGACGGGCAAATTTCGTCTAAATTCCAAGCTCGGCTCTTACGAGCGCTTCGTTTTGCGGCGTCAAAAAGCCCACGATATCCTGCCACATCGAGTGAAAGCCGTATCCGCCGTTTATCATCTCGCTGCGCGCGGCATCCAAGCTCCAGCCCTGATAGATCACGCGGTACATCGCCACCACAAGGCCCGTGCGATCGGCTCCGTGATAGCAGTGCACGAGCACGGCGCCCTCCTTTTGGCGCTCGCGAATGGTGCGCAAAACATCCGCGATCTGCGCGGGCTTTATCTCCCAGCTTTGAAGCGGCTTGTTCGAGAGCCAAAATTGATCCCCAAACGCCCTTCTGTCGCCGCCTCTGCTAAAATGGCGCAGATTTACAATGCTTTTGATGCCAAGCTCATGCAGTTTCGCGGCATCACCTCCGTCAAGCTGAGCGCTGCGAAACAGCAGCTCATCCACGCGGTAAAAATTTTTTGCTTCGTCGATGAGGGTTGCTTTTTGCGATGAGTTTGAGCTTGCGCCGTGCGCCGCGGTATCTGTATCTTTAAAATGCGCGTCTTTAAATTTGGCGTCTTTTGCGTCCGCGAGATTTTGCTCCACGCCGCTCGTTTTTCTAAAATTTATGGAATTCGCTTCTATCGCAAGCTCTGCATTTATGCCGGTTGCAAAGAAAAGCGCGGCTGCTAGCGCAAGGGTTTTAAATTTCAAATTTCATCCTTTAAATTTGGCTAAATCTTATGATTTTTGTAAAAATTTGACGCCAGACGGGTCAAAATGCAAAATAGCAGGCGCGTCTAAATTTAACGTAAAATTTGAGCGTCAAATCCGCCCAGATCGCCGCTAAATTTCGCCGCGAGCCCGCAAACCGCGCCGTTAAAATCAAAATTTCGTTTTAAATTTCCCCGTTCCCGCCCTCGGTATCGCTAGATCAGTACGCGGTAGTTACATTGCGTAGTTACATTGCCCTTGTAAATTTACTGAAAATAAATCGTAAAAGGGGTGCGCCGTTTCCGCGAGCGCTGCCATAAACCTGCTTCGCAGGTGAGTTTCGTACTCGCCTCTTGCGATACTTACCCGAAATTTTATTTTTCGCGAAATCCTTTCAAATTTCGCCGCTAAATTTGACGCTTTAGTCGATCAGATCGGTCTGCCAGTTCGCGCCTTGCAGCGTCGTATCAAGCTGTCTGATCTGCCTAGCTAGCTCGTCCACCTGCTTTTGCAGCGCCGCAACGTCGACCGTGCTTAAAATTTTAATCTCGCTGCGCGAATAAACATCCACCTTTTGCGCGGAAGCTTGCGCGAAAGCCCGCAATACGCCCGCTTTTAGCGTGAGTATGTCGCGCTTGGCGATTAGCTCGGTTAAGCTCTTGTCGTCCGCTTTTGCGGTGCAGTTGGTTAAATTTATCCGAACGATTAGCCGCTCAAGCTCGCTTGTGAGCGCGTCTAGCTCGGCTAGCAGCGCCTTTGGTTCTTCGCTGGGATTCTCGCCCTCTTGCACCTTTGCATTATCCGCGAGCCTTGATTTTAACTGCTCGATGCGTTTTTGTATATCTGCGCGCAGTATCAGCGCCTCGGCTAGTTTCATTTTCGTCCTTTTAAAATTTATTTTCCGCCGCCAAGCTGTCTATCCTGACCGTAGTGTGGCGAATACGGGCCGTAGAGCAAGCATTTGTTGCAGTTTTGAGCCAGCAGCATCGCATCTGCACTTGCAGAGAGCTTGTATCCCGCATCGGTGATCGTATCACCAACCTGCTTAATGACAGCGGAGATCAGCATACCCACGAGATTGTTACCGCCTCCGCCCGAGTCATCGCTGACCTGCGCCGAGCCCTCCCAGAGCGTCGCGCCGCTTCGCAGATCCACGAGCTTGGCATTGACTGCCACGACGCTTACGCTATTTAGCAGCATATACGAAGTGCCGTATTTAACGATATCCATGTATAGCACGGCGTCTGCGCCGAAAATCTGTCTTAGCTTGTGCGCGGAGACATTTTGGATGTCGCTAGCCTCGTAAATTCCGTTATTTTTGAAGGTCTCATGCACGAGCGCGGGCGAAAATACGTAATAGCCCGCCTCGCTTAGCGGATAGATCGCATTGGCAAGCACGGCAGCACCTGCGTCCACTTCGGTAGTTTCGTTTGTAGGCATCAGCACCAAAATCGATCTCGGCTTAGCCTGCTGAAGCGCCGAGTAGTCGTAAATTTCAGGCTCGCTTAGAGCGCACGCGTTAAAAAACAGCGCCACGAATACGCTAAAAATAGCTATTTGAGCTTTATTTTTCATTTTTTAGCCTTTTTATTCGTTTTGCCGCCCTGTTTCGCGGCAGCTTTACCTTGCTTTGCAGAGGCCGTTTTGGCGGCTTCGCGTCCGCTTGGCCCTTGAGCTTTATCGGCGCCGGGCTTGGTCGCAGCCTCAGCTTTTTTAAGCGCGGCGGGGTTTGTAACGAAGGTCAAAAACGGCTTTGATTCAGGGAAAGCCTGAGCTTCTTTTTCAAAGTTCTCTCTCGCCCTCGCGCCGTTGCCCGCGCTTAGATACAAAAGCCCCAGATGCGAATAAAGCCCCGGCGGGACTTTACGCCCTTTTTCGTATGCCTTTTGGATAGATTTTTCAAGCACTTCGATCTGTTCGCCTACGTCGCCTTCCTGCTTTAGATACTGATAGGTCGAGTCCGTGTAGCTGCCGTCCCAGTAATAAATTTGATTCCGCGCCCCGCCGCCGCAGCCGCAAAAGATCACGGCCGCAGCGGCAAGCGCAAGAGCGCTACCTGCTTTCAAATTTTATCCTTATCTTAGCTTAAACGCGCCGTTTTCAAGGCCGTTTACGAGATTATTGACCGCTTCGATGATCGCCAGACTTAACACCTTGCCGTTTAGCGTCGAATCATAGCCCGCAGTGCCGCCGAAACCTAGCACTTCGCGGTTTGATAGCTCGTATTCGCCCGCGCCCTGAGTCGAAAAGACCACCTCGGACGTTCTGACGTCAACGATGTTTAAATTTACTTTAGAATACGCGGTTTGGGTCTTTCCCTTGCCTAAAATTCCAAACAGCTGATGATCTCCGGTCGTCTTGCGGCCAAATTCCGTCACGTCGCCGGTGATAACGTATCTGGCACCTTTTAGATTTTGTGCGCTTTTAGAGATTGCGCTTTCCTCTTTGATGGCGCGCATATTCGTGCGGTCAAGCACCGAGAAACGTCCTGTTTGCTGTAAGCTTGAGATCAAAATTGTCTGCGCTTGGTTGCCCAGTCTGTCCTCGCCGTCGGAGAACACGCCGTTGTTGTAAGAGGATTGGTTGTTAAAGCGTCCTACCGACACGGCAATTCGCTCGCCAGAGTAGTTGGTGTTTATGCTTGCTACCGTAGGGGTTTGCACTACGCGAGAGCTCTCTTTCGCGCATCCGCTAAATAGCGCCAGCACCGAAGCCGCAATAACGGCAACCGATATTGTTTTTTTGAAATTCATTCTTTACTCCTTGAAAAAATTTACGTATAATATCTCATTGTTTCTTAAAATTTTATGTATAAATTTAAGCGCATAAATTTATCAAAACGGGAGCGATGATGCTTAATATTTTACTAGTCGAAGACGACGAGATTTTGAGCTCGGCGATAAGGGAAAAGCTGCTTGATGAGGGCTTTAGCGTGAGCTGCGCCTTCGATGGCAAGCAGGCGGCAGAAGCGCTGGATGAGGCGCACTTCGATCTAATCATCTCGGACGTGATGATGCCTAAGATGGACGGCTTTGAGCTTAGCAGATACGTTAGGCGCGACGGCAAGAGCCAACCGATACTGATTATAACGGCAAAAAGTGAGATCGAGGATATGCAAACGGGCTTTAAAAGCGGCGCGGACGATTATATGAGCAAGCCGATAAATTTAAAAGAGCTCGTGCTGCGCGTGCATGCGCTGCTAAGGCGCGCAAAGATCGCGAACGAAAAGCGGCTTCTCATAGGCGGAAGCGAGCTTGATTATGATACGCTTAGCGTCTGCGCGGCGGGCGAGCGGATAAGCCTGGCGCCGAAGGAATTTCGTCTTTTGTTTTTGCTGCTAAGCTACGCAGGCAGAATTTTTACGAGATTTGAGATAATGAGCGAAATTTGGGGCTACGAAACGGACAGCGACGAGCGCGTCGTAGATACGCACATCAAAAAGCTACGAGCAAAATTTGAAAACTCCAAGGACTTTGAGATAATCACCGTGCGCGGGCTCGGCTACAAAGCGGTAAAAAAGGAGCGAGTATGAAAAAATACCTCATCAGTCTCAAAAGCTTCATCGCGTTTTACTCCTCGCTCGCATTCGGCGTGATAAATTTCATCGTCTGCTTTGCGGTTTGCATGCTTTTTTACATCGGTATCGGCGGCAAGATCGGCGGCTTTTGGGACGGAGTGGCGCTGTGCGCGATCATCTGTCTAATCACGATGGCGCTAAATTTTACTCTGCTTTACTTCGGACTTAAAATTTTATTTCGCCCGATCAAGCGGCTACTAGGCGCGATCACCGCGATCGCAAACGGCGATTTTGAGGCGCGCGCCGAGCGTAAGATACACAGGTACCGCACCGATTACGTCTATATGCACGAGCTGGACGAGCTTGTGGTAAACGTCAATAAAATGGCGCAGAAGCTGCAAAAGCACGAGCAGCTGCAAAAGGAATTCGTCTCAAACGTCTCGCACGAGATGAAAACGCCGATCTCCTCGATCGCTGCGTTAAGCGAGATGATAGAGGGCGGCGTGAGCGAGGAGCGCGCGGTGCGATATGCAGCCTCCATCGGCGCAGAAGCAAACCGCTTAAGCAAGCTCTGCACCGATATGCTAAAGCTGACGAGACTCGATAGCGGCGCGGCGGTGCGCCTAGATGAGACGGTACGTATCGACGAGCAGCTTAGGCAATGCATCATATCGCTGAACCAAAGCTACGGAGAGCGCGAGTTTGAGCTAAATTTGTCGCCGCTTAGTGTGCGATCAAACGCGGGGCTGTTAAATCAAATTTGGCGAAATTTGACCGAAAACGCGCTTAAATACTCGCAGCCGAGCGGTAAAATTTTCGTCCGTTGCTGCGCTTGCGATGGCTTTGCGCAGGTGAGCATCAAAGACGAAGGCATCGGCATCGCGCGCGAGAAGCTGGATAAAATTTTTGACCGATTTTATCAATGCGAGGAATCGCATAAGGAGCTCGGCAGCGGGCTTGGGCTTAGCATCGTACGCACGGCACTTGATCTTTTAGGCGGACAGATCGAATATGAAAGCGAACCGGGCGTCGGAACCGAGGCGCGCGTTAAAATCCCGCTTTAAATTTCAGATCAAGACGGTGCGGATGAGCCGCGTCTTACAATTCGTAGCTCGCCGTAAAATTTCGCCCCACAGGCGCAAGCCACGCCGATACAAGCTTTGACGATACGGGCCCTGACGGCACAATCATGGCCGATGCAATCTCTAATGATACAAGCTTTGACGACGTAAAAAAGCGCGGGTGTGTCGCGCGCCGCATTCACAAAAAATTCTGCTTTAAATTTTATATCGATTTGCCGCGGACGCCTCGCGCGGCGCGACGAGGTCGGAATTCTGCTTTAAATTTACCGCGCGTTGCGACTTTGCCGCCCTTTACGACTTTACCGCGCATTACGGCGGGCGGCAGGCTCGCTTAAATTTGCCGCGCCTTAACGCAGACGGTCGAATTTTGCCTGAAATCTGCCGCCACTCGCTCGCGCTTTGCAACGGACGGAGAAATTTTGTCCTAAATTGCAAAAGACACATTAAGAACACAATCACCTTATATAATCCCGCTCATAGATCGATCGGACACGCCCCTAGCGGTCCGAGTCTGGCAAATAATGAAATTAAAAACAAAGGAGAAGCGATGAGCAAGGCCGTACTTCATTCAGTGCTAGCGATAGAGGCCATTTTATGGGGACTTTTGTCGGCTGTGATTATAGGTGCGTAAAATTTTACGCTTTGAGCTAGGCGATCCGCCGAAAATTTATAAAATTTGCGCCCTGCCTCGCATCCGCTGCGAAAAGGGGCGCACCCTCACTAACGATAAATCAAAATTTTAATCCACCCGCCGCCTGCGCGCAACCTGGCCGCACATAAACCTCGCTACGCATAAATCTGCCGCGCAAAACCCCGCTACATACAAATCCATACCGCAAGCAAGACGGCCGCGCGCAAACCTCGCTATACGCAACCTCGCCGCGGATAAGCCGGCTGCGCAACTAAAAATCGAATAAAATTTTAAATACTACGAGCGGACGGACGAGCTAGTTGATGCCCCATTTCATCCGCGCCTTTTGCAATATGTGCTCGCCCGCAAAACAGCTTGCGATAGGAAATGATTTGAACCGCGCAAATTTCAAAAATACGCGACCTGTTCCAAGCACGCAAATTTATGCCTTTGCCGCTAAGCGATTTTTAAAAGCTCTCAAGCTAAAATTTATCCCGAATTTGAGATCAAATTTAAACTCAACCCAGACGGGCGAAAATTTCACGAAAGACGTCGCAAGAAGCGAAATCTCAAAGGAGCCTAGCGTGAAAAGATTGATAAATTTCCTGAGGCGCATTTGCACAGACCTGCTTGTAGGCAGAGCGCTACTACATCCGATCCTGCTTACGGCTGCGTTTTTAGCGGCGAAATTCGGCGCGCTATATGTCATAGATGAAAAAATTTTAGGAAGCGGCTATGATTTGGGGATATTTGGAGAATTCGCTTATTACATATTTTTCGATTTTGTCGCAGGTGCCTATTTTATAGCTCTTTGCGCGCATATAATCTATGCTTCGCCCGAAGTCAAATCGCTTAAAATTTTACGTAAAATTTTATTCGCGATAATCTTAGCGTCTTGCGCGCTGGGTTATTTTGCTTCGGACGTAAACTATCAAAAACTAGGCGTCCTTGAAGCCTTTTTAATTGCCTCGCTAATTTGCATTTGCATCTATTCGGTCGCAACCGAAATATCAAACGACCGCTCAAACGCGGTATTTTGGGGTTTTGCCTATGTTCTTAACTACATAGGTGCCTTATTTGTAATATTTCATGCGCAAGCCGCCGAAGTCGTAGCCGTCATTTTAATAATCCTCTGTCCGCTCGCGTGGGCGTTTTATTTCAAATACGAATTTCAAAAAGCGCTTGCGAAAGACGCCGCAAGCGGCGATGAAATTTTAAATAATACAAGCGGCGATGAAATTTCAGCAAGCAAAGCGCGCGCGGAGAGTTAAATTTATAAAATTTCGCCGCAAATGGCTAAATTTATGAAATTTCGCCAGGGTCAAATTTTAAAATTTCCCACGCGGCGCTTTTATCTATCCACATCCTCGATCACCGCTTCTACGAAACGGGCTGTATTAATTAGCCTAAAGCCCCATATTTTGGGATCTGCCGTGATTTTATTATAAAAATCTTCCAATTCTTTCGCGGGAGATAATTCGCCTAATTTAAACGGGGCAAATTTTACCTTTCCGATCTTTTTTAGATAAGGCAGCAGCTCCTTTAAATCCTTATGATTAAACCAGCGGTCCGCCCTAAGAAACTCGCCGTTTTTCGAGCTCGCGATCTTGCTTTTTAAAAAATCATCCATGCCGGGCGGCTCTTTTTGCAGCAGTCTAGTGCAGGCCAGATGATACTCGAGCTTCCTAGGCGTTTGATCTACCGCCGAGACAAAGCAAACGCCATATCCCTGCTGCATCTGGATAGACAAAACGTCGCCCTCCTCAAAATACGGCGTTTTTTGTTTCGCAATTTTGGCTCGCTTAAGCGGTCTTGGGTTTTCGCTTTTTAGCTGAACGGCTAATTTATCGAGCGCTTTTTGGCGGCTCTTTTGAGATCCGTCAAAGACCTTATTCCACATCCCGCTTGCACCGCTTTTTATGATGGCAAGGGCTTTTTCGCGGATTTCGTCGTTTAAAAATCCGATCTTCCAAAGCGAATACGCCAGAGCCGTCCAATAAATCTCGCTATAAAGCTCATCGGTGCAGAAATTCTCCGCCTGCGCCAAAACATCTTGCAGGATAGTTTCAACATCTTCGCCGTCCTTGTATCGCTCGGTGATAGTCAAATAGATATCGTATCCGTCGTCGCTATCGATGATTTTTACTCCGTCTATCGCCATTTTTTCTCCTTTATTTTGATCTTTTCTCTGCCGATTTCGCTGAGCCGAATTTTGATAAAATTCGTAAAATTTTATCATACAAAAACCACATAAAAATCGACATAAAAAATAGCAAAAAAGCTAAGAAGCCGCCCGTATTGTAAAACGCATCAAAAAATAGCTCGAAGCAAATCAGCGTGAGAAAGAGGATAAAATTTATACTCCTAACCTTAAAAATTAAGAATAAAATCGGCGATGCAATATAAAAATAGTAAAAATATCCTCTACTGAATTGATAAAAAGCCAATAAATACCAACCAGCGGCGATAATCATAAATTGTGGCGTTAAATTTTGATTTTTTGCAAATAAAAGCTTGCTTTTGTCTATGCAAAAATAGACTAAAAATAGCGGCACGGAAACTCTAAATACAAAGTAGATAAAATCGTAAAAAATATTAAAAATAGGTGTATGAAATGAAAATTTCGGCAAGAAATCAAATGCCAAATACAAAATCAGATATGCCGTTCCTAAGCCGAAACAAAGCTTTTTACGCTTAAACGAAATTTTTATAATTTTCAAAAGTCTGCTAAATTTTACAGCGATCAGGCACCGTTGCCCGCTTTGAATTTCGGTCAAAAACCAATATAAAATAGTGCTCAAATTTACCCTTTTAAATTTTTCTGCCAGTTTTTACCCCACACGGCATACGCCGCGCTCTCCTTCTCATACTCGCTCAACCCCGAGATCGCGCACAGAAATAGAGTTTTGTTCGCAGGCTCGCTCATTAGTGCCTTTAAGCTCTTGTAAATTTTATCCTCCTGATATGACAGCAGCCCCGCAACGATCACCTCTAAACTGCGCTCGCTAATGCCGTAGCGATCGATAAATGCCTCGATAAATTTTATATGCGCGCTCTGGTGTTCGGCATCTACCGTCTCAAAGTAGCGCCGCGCGAGACCAAAGTATTTTTCGCTCTTTAGCGCAAGGCCGAAAACTGCGTAGCTGCCGCTCATCAGGCACTTTTCGCCGTCCGTGTCGGTGTAGAACTCAAACTTGTGCTTTAGCGCCTCGTTCGCGTAAAGCTTAAGCTCCTCGTCGAGCCCGTGCGCGAGTGCGGCGGCGAAAAAGCGGTGAGTTTGCGTCTGTGCAAGGCCTTTGATCGGCAGATAAGTTTTCTGCGCCTTGGAGCTAAGCTTTACGGCGTAGCTCGCGGGAAAGCCCGCTAGCAGCAGCTTTATGATGAAATTTAGCGCCTTTTTATACGCGCCCGCCGTTTCGTTTTTGATTTTTACTCGAACCTGCGCGAAAACGTCGTTTGCCAAGCACTCCGCGTCCGCGTCTTTAAATTTTACTAGCTCTTCGCCAAGCTCGCCCGTGCCTTGGTCCAGATAGCTTTGCGCCTGAGCCGAGCCGAAAATCTTCGCCGCACACTCCAAATCCTTGCGCGCAAGATTCACATCCCAGCTATAGCGCTTAAATTTGATATTCCAAAACGCCGCCCGCACGAAAAACGCAAGCTCGCCCGCATCCACGTTTTGCCGCGTAAAATCCTTTTTAAGCTCGTAATATTTGCTCCAGCGGTCATCACTAATATCGTAAAATTTCGGCAGGAATTTCTCCTCTTTCCATCGCCTTAGATTATTCTCTAGCGCGATGATAAAATCCCCAAAAAGCCGCCTGTTTTTGACGTCTTGCACCGCGGCGATAACTCGCTCAAGCAGCGCCGTTAGCGCCGCTTCGTCGTAATCCATAAGCGAAAGATCAAAAATGCGGTCCATAAACACGAAAATCTCGCGGCCGTCTTTGATCTTTTTATCGCGGCGGATGATGAGCTCGTCTATATAATCATCCATTTTGCGCTTTAGCCCTACTTTTCGCACAGTGTTTTCAAAGTAAAATTTATGCTCGCAGCTACGCTGTGCCAAGCTTTCGCTCGCACCTTCAAATTTGACCGCTAGATCCAGCTTATACGCAAAAAACGGCAGATTTGCTTCAGCCAAAAACTCCTCCTCCGCGCTCTTTGCGATAAGTGGGACGATGGCCTCAAACTCCTCGCGCTCTAGCTCGTCTATCTCGGGCGCATCGGCTCTAAAGCTGTCCGCACCGAAGTCGTGAAGGTAGAGCCTGATGCGTGATCCGCGGCACTCCACGCCCAAAAAATCAAAATACCCCTCCTGTACCAGACAGCCAGAATACGGCGCCTCGCCCTTGTACTGCGAGCCGAGCTTGCTAGCGATCAGGCACTTTAGCGCGTCTGAAATTTTACCCGCTAGCGAAATTTGAGCTTCGTTCATTGATGGTCCTTTTAAATTTAAGTTAAATTTGTGGCAAGGCGCCGCGACTAAATTTAGATCTAAATTTTAGCTTCGATTCGGCAAGCGCACCTAGCTCAAAGCCAAAAATTTCCTAACCGTGATACAAAGTATCGTAACGATAAGTGCGATCATCCAGCGCTTTTGAGCTTTTTTGCCGATCTTGTGCGAGGTTTTGACGCCCGCATAAACGCCCGCTAGTGAGCCGACGCCGAGCAACGCGCCGATTTCGTAGTACACGAGCCCATGCGCGGAGAGGCTAATAAAGCCCGCGCTTGAGGAAAATATCACGAAAAATAGCCCCGTGCTGACGGCCTTTTTGATGTCGTAGTTTAAAAAGCTGATCAAAATAGGCATCACGAATACCGCGCCGCCGATACCCACGCTGATCGCCACGGCGCCGACGAACAGCCCGACCAAAAATAGTAAAATTTTGGATTCATTGGCCTCGCCCGTGGGCTCGGTCGGGGTTTTGAAGAGTTTGATTAAATTTATAATCTGCACCAAAATAAGCGTGCCCAGAAGAAATTTTGACGAAAAATAGCTTACGATAAAGCCGCTGCTAAGCGCGCCGCAAAAGCCTCCGAGCCCAAGCACCAGCGCGGGCGCGATGTCTAGCATTTTGCTTTTAAAATTTACGAACGAGCCAAAGATCGAGCTAAAAATCATCTGCATGATGCTGATGCCGATGGCGTATTTGACATCGTAGCCGAAGAGCATCATCACGGGCACCACGACCGTGCCGCCGCCGATACCGAAAAACCCGCTGATAAAGCCTACCGCAACGCCGATTAAAATGTATTCAAAAAACATCCGTATTCCTTATTTCAGCCCCTTTGATCTCGCTGAATTTCGCTTTTTCCGGCTCGTCATTAAAATTTACCGTTTTGCAAGCCTTGAAATTTAAGCGCGAAATTTAGCAAATTTAAGCCTTATAGCCGTTTTGCTTCGCACATCCATTCGCGGTAGCGCTCGCGCGAAATTTTTACTTTTTCATATCGCAAGGCGTCCGCACGAAAGCATTTTAAGCTCAGTTCATTACCCTCAAAGCCCGCAAAATCAGCCTGCTCGTAGATGTCGCAACCGCTCTGCATGCAGTCTAAAACATCGACATATCTCTGCTCTTCGCTCATCGGCTCGGCAAAGCTCACCAAATGCACGCCGTTTGGAGCGCCCCAGTAGCAGCCGCTCACCGCCAGCGCGTCCCAGTCCCGCAGATAGTGCACGCCGCCCCAAATGAAGCTCTCCTTGCCGAGCGTCCAGGCGTCCGGCACGAAGCGCATAATCCGCCCGCGATCCAGTTCAAGCACGCTGTAGCCGTATAGATCTTGGAGAAAGACGAGGTAAAATTTGCCGTCTGCGTGGCGGATCAGGCTAAAAAATTCCGCCCTATCGTCTATACAGCGCCAGCTTTTTATCTGCGTTTTGTGAGTATCAAACGGCGTGTATTCGCCGCCGCTAAAGCTTGTCGCGCCGAGCCTATATGCGTCCTTTACGATCTCATATCCGCCGCTTAAATTTATCGTTTGGCACTGGGTAAAATTTTGCCCCTCGAAAAGAGCTTCCGCCTGCTTGATGCGCGCTTGGTACTGCGCGGAATTTACGGCATTTGCCATCGTGCGCTCCTTAAAATTTTATGCGGGCGGGTTAAATTTTACGCTGCCGCCAACAGCTCGCGCTTCCTGAATTTAATGCGAACCGAATCAATTTTGCCTCGCATGGCGGCAAAATTTGACCGATAAACGGCAAGCTCAATCATTTGGCGGCAAATCGACAACCGTTAAGCGCAGCCTATAAGCGCTATGTACCAGCGCCGAAATTTTAAATCTTGCTTTGCGAATTTTTTAAAATTTACTCGCAGTTTCGGCACTCTGCGAATACTTGCGATACCGCGCCGCCTTTAATGCTCGCGCACAAGGGCGTGAAATTTTACTAGCGTTTAAAATTTCGAGGTATTTAAATTTCGCGATATTTAAAATTTCGCGAGGTTTTAAAATCCCACAAAAATCCGAAATTCCGCGAGTATTTGAAATTTCACAACCTTTAAATTCCACTAGCGCCTTAAATTTTATCCAATGCGGACAGCCAAACCGCCCGGACGAGCGGACCGCTCAAATTTGCTCGCCAGCGCGGTGCCGCTGGCTATCATTCAAAATTTACTCCCCAGAATTTTGCTTCTATCAAGAG
>NZ_CALBWL010000050.1 GCF_937973075.1 uncultured Campylobacter sp. | reverse complement strand
GTCAAATCATCTGAAAAACCGTTAGAATTTTACTGAGCCTTCGACTCTGTGCCTATGCTACCGCCTAGTCCATAAAAACATGCAGCAGTTAAATCTCATAAAATTATACATTAAATATAGCGTAAAATTCAACGTTAAATTTTTCGCTAAATTTTATGATTTAGCTATTGTGCGTTTAAAATAACGCTGAAAAATATCATAAATTTTAAAGCGAATTTTTGTAAGTTGGATTTTAAAATTCCGTAAAATTTTAAAATTTAATGCCTGCAAATCTGTAAATTTTACAAAATTTCGTCAAAATTTAAAATTCATAGCAATCAAAGACGGTTATTTCAGTCGAAAAATTCTAAGCTTTGCGCTCGCTGCTCGCGAGTTTTTTGCAAGCTCTTGCGCGTCTGCTATTATCGGGCTTTTGGTTAGGATTTTGCCTAACGAATGCCCGCCGCCGCATTCGCAGCGCATAAATTCTCTAGGACAGACGCAATCGCGCTCCCACGCCCTAAATCGCTCCTTTACTATGCGGTCTTCAAGCGAATGGAATGAAATTATAGCGACATTTGCATTAGTTAGAATTGAATCGCGCGATTTTTGCTCAATGAGCGTGAGCAGGCGCTTTAGCTCGCCAAGCTCGTCGTTTACCTCGATGCGGATCGCCTGAAATGCTAGCGTAGCCGTGCTGATGCTGCGCCCTTTAACGGGCTTCGTTCCGATTAAATTTGCCAAAGCTTTAGCGCTTGTTAGTGGTGCGTTAGTCCGTGCAGTAGCTATTCTGGAAGCGATTGCGTTAGCGTTTGTTAGCTCGCCATATTCGCGGAAAATGCGCGCCAGATCCGCTTGCGAGTAGCGGTTTACGACATGCGACGCATCTAGAGCTGCGCTCTCATCCATTCGCATATCCAGCGCGTCGCTTTTAGTGGAAAAGCCGCGGCAGTTTTTATCCAGCTGAAGAGATGAAACGCCAATGTCGGCTAAGATCCCGCGAACTGCGCGGAGCTTTTGCTCGGGCAGAATTTCTAAAATTTCGCTAAATTTTGCTTTGTGGATTTCTATGCGATCTTTAAATTTACCAAGCCGCTCGCGCGAAAATTCTATCGCTTCGGCATCTCTGTCGCAAGCGATGAGTTTAAGGTGCGGATTAGCGGTCAAAATGCCTTCGCTGTGCCCTCCGTAGCCTAGCGTGCAGTCGATAACATAGCCGTCTTCAAGCTGCGAAAATGCTGCGATCGTCTGCGAAAAAAGTACCGGAATATGTGGAGCTTGCACTTAAATTTATCCTTTTGAAATTTCTAATCCTATATAATAGCGAAATTTTTTACAAAGGCGAGAGATGGACGAGTATTATTATGAAATTTTACGCAAAATTTCGCTTTCGATGTTTAGAGATAGGCTTTTTGGGATCTTTCACGGCTCGATTTCAGCAAAAATTAAAGAAAATCAGTTCTTGATCAACAAAAAAGACGCGATTTTCGATAGCCTGAATAGGGATGATTTTATAACGCTGTTTTCAAAAAAAGACTACCGCTGGCAGGATGCTAGCATCGATAGCGACATACATATAAATATCTATAAAAATATAAAAGAGGCGAAATTTGTAACCTACGCGACACCGCCGTATCTCGTCGCATATACGCTGGAGCATGATTTTATTTTGCCACGAGATTACTTTGGGGTGAGCAAATTTAAGCGCATTGAAATTTACGATCCTAAGAACTACGACGACTGGCACGAGCGCGCGCCGTACGAAATTTGCAACTATATGATAAATGAAAATAGCGATATAATGGTGATTCGCGGCTATGGGGTTTTTGCCCATGCAAGGAGCGCGCAGCAAATGGCGAAAAAAATAGCGATTTTAGAAATGAGTTCAAAGCTGCTTTTGCTAAGCTAAGATTAATGTATACCAAATCATTTACTAACGCGTTATAATTCGCTAAAAATGCCTATTTTTCAGCCTTACATAAGGTTTTATCTGTATAATTACTAACAAAAAATTTCTTTAGTTAGCTATTTAAGGATTTAGATGATAGAATGGATGCAAAAGCATAAGAAGTCGCTTATACCGACTATTTGGATAAGCACGATAGCTTTCGTGGGCGCAGGCTTCGTCGGCTGGGGCGCATATGATATGAACGCTAACCGCGCAGGCTCAATCGCCAGAGTTGGGCAAATTTCCATAACAAATCAAGAATTAAACACAAAATACTCCGAACTATACAATCGGCTAAGCGCTATGAGCGATGGGCAATTTACTCAAGAACAAGCCAAAAATATGCATCTAGATCAGATCGCAGTAGATCAGCTAATCGGCGAAGCGTATTTTCTAAATTTTGCTAAAGACTTAGGCGTTCAGGCTAGTGATAAAGATGTGGCGGAATTTGTGCTAAACTCGCCGAATTTCCAAGAAAATGGCGCATTTAGTAAGGAACTTTACGATAATGTCGTAAGGAATTCTGGACTAACCAAAAAGGAATTTGAGCGCAATCTACAAAAAACGCTAACTCTGCAAAAGCTAGGCAAGGCTTTAATGATCACGCCAAATTCCAAGATCATAGAGGCGTTTGCCGCATCGCAGCTAATGCAGGATAAAGTATCAGCCGAGATCATCTACGCAGACGCTAACGTTACCTTTAGCGACGACGAGCTAAAGAAATTTTGGGAAGGCGAGAAATCGCACTTTATGACCGAGAAAAAATATAATCTAGGGGTCTATTTCGTGGCGCCTAGTAAAGCCGATGTGAATGAGACGGAACTAAGTAAATTTTATGAAGAACACAGAGGTGAGTATAGAAGCCTGGATGATAAATTATTGGATTTTGCAGAAGCCAAACCTAACGTCTTAAAAGATTACCGAATGGATCAGGTTAAAAAAGACGCTACAAAGGATTATTTGGAGATCAAAAAAGGCAAGCTTGATACTAATGAAACTATAGCTGCTACGGCTAGCAATTTTCCAATATCTGAGATTGAGGTTGCAAAGCCAGGAGATGTCATAAAGCCTTTCGAGTACAAAGGCGGATATTTGATTGCTAAACTAAACGGTGTAGAGCAGCCTAGGCAGATGAGCTTTGAAGAGGCTAAGCCTTTGGCTTCTAAAGAATTTGAAACGAAGAAACGTAAAGAGCTACTTGAAAAAAGAGCTCAAGATGCGCTTAAAAATTTCAAAGGCGAAGATTTCGGCACGCTATCTCTTAATAGTAAAAATAATACCAAGCTGAGCGATGACGAATTTTATAAATTTCTTATCGATATGTTTAATAAGCCTGCCAAAGAAGGGATAGTGATGTTTGATAATAAAGCCGTAGTGTATAAAATTTCACAGCAGAGCTTAGGTAGCAGCGAAGAGATAGATAAAGAAAGAGCGATCGTCGCCGATAGGATAACCACGTTATTAAATTCCAATCTGCAAAACGATCTAACCAAAATGTTAGAAAAGCGCTATAAAACCGAAAGATATTTTAAAGGTAAAGACAGTGAGTGAGTATATTTTAGGTCTAGATATAGGCTCGACTAAAATTCGCGCGATAATCGCTAAAAATGATGGCATTTTTACGGTCTTAGGCGTTGGCGGAGCCGATACTTTAGGTATCAAAAAGGGTGTCATAACAAACATAGAACAAGCCGCGGGCTCAATAAAACAGGCGGTGAAAGCAGCAGTAAAAGGCGCTGGTAGAAGCTACGATAAAGCCATTATATCGATCTCTGGCTCATATGCCAAAAGCGTTAAATCTCGTGGCGTCATAACCATGGAAAATGAGATCGGACTAGATGAAATAAAGCGTGCCATGCAGGTTGCCGAAGCGCAAGCAAACGTGCCTAGCGATAGTGTAATCTTGCATGTGCTTCCGTATGATTTTAGAGTCGATGAGCAGGAGCACATCGAAGACCCCCTCGGTATGAGCGGTACCCGCCTGGAGGTATCTACCCATATTGTTATCGCTCCTGAAAGCTCTATTAAAAATTTAAAAAAATCCGTCGAGATGGCGGGCGTAAAGGTAGATAACATCGTCCTTTCAGGCTACGCATCCTCCATATCTACGCTTAGCAAAGACGAAAAGGAGCTAGGTGTCGTACTGATCGATATGGGCGGCGCTACATGCGATATAGTCATCCACCTGGGAAATTCCTTACGTTATAACGATGTTGTGATGTTCGGCTCTAATAACGTTACTAACGATCTATCGCGCGCTCTGCACACGCCGCTTCCATATGCGGAAAACATAAAGATCACCTACAACGATCTAATTAATCAAGGCAATAGCGAAGTTGAATTGCCTGCTTTAGGCGATAGCGAATCGGAAAATCACATAATAAGCCTTGAGATCATTTCGCAAGTAATCCTTGCTCGCGTTAAAGAGACTTTCGATATGATAGCCGATAAGATCGAAAGAAGCGGCTATAAAGACCGCATAGGCGCAGGTATCGTAATCACGGGCGGTATGGCGAAGCTAGACGATGTGCGCGATTTAGCGGCGATAGTTTTTGATAACACTTCCGTTAGGGTTGCAAGAGCAAAGAGCGTGGGCGGTCTGCACGAGATCGCCGATGATATTTCAAATTCTTGCGCACTAGGACTTTGCATGTATGGTTTCGGCGAATTCACCCCTTACGAGATGGACTCTAACGGCAAACTCCGCTACAAAGACGAAGTTATAAACAAGGCTCCGAAACGAAATGTGAACGAATATTATGAAAAAGAGGTCAGTAAGGCGATAGAAAAAGAGGGCATCAGAGCGGATAGCGGTGCGGCTAAGAAGGAGGATTTGAATATCCAACTTCCCAAAAAAGACGGACAGAATTTTTTCAATAAAATTTGGTCGTCTATGAAAAATTGGTTTTAAATTTTAAGCTAAGGAGATACTCGTGAAAGGATACAGTATGGAAGAAAGAAAGGGCATCTACGGTGCCAAGATGAAGGTTATCGGCGTTGGCGGCGGCGGATGCAACATGATAAATCATATGATCCGCGAAGGATTTACCAAGACCGACGTTGAGCTTATGGTGGCTAATACCGATGCACAGGCGTTAGAAAAGTCGATCGCAAATACTAGAATTTTACTAGGCGAAAACACCACCAAAGGCCTTGGCTGCGGTATGGATCCAGCGCTTGCCAAGATGGCTGCGGAGGAGAACTACGACGATCTTAAGGACCGCTTGGACTACTCCGATATCGTTTTCGTTGGCTCCGGTCTAGGCGGCGGTACCGGCACGGGCGCTGCACCTATCGTTGCAAAAGCTGCGAAAGAGAAAAAAGCGCTAACTATCGGCGTCGTTACTACCCCTTTCGGTTTTGAGGGTAAAAAGCGCATGAGATTAGCACAAGAGGGTCTTGAAGAGCTTAAAAAAGAGTGCGATTCCATAATCGTTATCCCAAATCAAAATTTATTGAAGATCATCGATAAAAAAACCGGCCTAAAAGATGCCTTTAAGATTGTGGACAATGTCCTATTCCAAGCCGTAAACGGTATGATCTCCGTGATCTTAGAGTCCGGCGATAGCGATATTAACGTCGATTATGCCGACGTCAAAAAGGTAATGACGCACCGCGGTTTGGCGCTTATGGGTATCGGCGTTAGTGAGGGCGACGGCGCGGCAGAAGAAGCGCTAAAAAGTGCGATCCAATCTCCGCTTTTGGATAATACATCCATCCACGGCGCTATGGGCGTGTTAGTGCATTTCAAGATGTCGCCTGATTGCTCCTTGCTTGAGATTGAATCCGCGATGAATATCATCGAAGATACCGTGGATAAGGATGCCGACGTTACTTGGGGCACTACCACCGATCCTAAGATGGAAAACAACCGCGTCGAAGTTACTCTCATCGCCACCGGCTTTGAAAGGAGTATCGAGGAAAAAAAGCAGGTCGCCAGCGATAACGTAGCAGATCGCAGGAAGGCGCTTTTAGAGAGCATGGGTCGAAATTCTATCTTTTCTAGACAAAAGGTAAGTAGCGGCGATTTTAACGGAGACGAAACCTACGACGAGCTCGACGAGCCCGCATTCCTACGCAACCAGATGGACTAAATGCGCAGACGAGATAGGCAGCTAAGCGAAGATGAGGCATTGAAAATCATCGACGAGAGCGAATACGCTACGCTTAGCTGCATAGACGAGAGCGGCGAAATTTTTAGCGTGCCTATCTCGCCCGTGCGCGATGCAGACATTATTTATATCCACGGCGCGCCTGCCGGCACAAAGGCAAAACTCTTTCAAAACGGACGCGCGGTAACGGCGGTTTTTGTTAGCTACAACCGCGTCCCTACCCCAAGCGACGAAGAATACCGATCTATCGCAAACGACGCTGCCGCTTTAGGCTCTAGAGTTTATACGACGGAGTACCGCAGCGCGATCGCCGTTTGCGAAGCAAACGAAGTGTTAGATGACGAGCGTAAAATTTACGCCCTGCGGATACTTTGCGAAAAATACACCCCAAATTATATGTCGCGCGTAGAATTCGCCTCCAAAGCATCATTAAAGCGCACGAAAATTTACGAACTCAAAATAAAATCCGTAACCGCAAAGGCTAAAATTTTATAGAATTAAATTTAAGAAATCTAAATTTAAATTGCTTGATTTCTTAAAATTTCAAGTTCGAATGTAAGCAAATTTTAATCTGAAATTTCGTATCGCCAAATTACGAAGCTTCTTGTCGGCACTAGCATCGGTACCACCGCGGCGATCGTACCGCTTACTATCGGCTCGGCCCCCTTTATCGCTCGCCTCATCGAAAGCGCTCTGCTGGAGGTCGATAGCGGCGTAATCGAGGCGGCGAAGAGCTTCGGCGCGAGCAAGACGCAGATAATCTTTCGCGTAATGTTCATCGAGGCGCTACCTAGCATCATCGGTGCGATTACTTTGACGCTCATCGTCATCATCGGATTTACGGCGATGGCGGGCACGGTCGGCGGTGGTGGGCTCGGCGACGTGGCGATCCGCTATGGCTTTCAGCGCTTCCGTCCCGATATAATGGCATACACCGTCGTGATCCTGATCGTGCTCGTGCAGATAATCCAAAGCATCGGAAATTTACTCTATAAAATTACGAAAAAGTAGGCTCAAACCCATAGCTTAACGAGATATCAAACATTTTCTATTAGTATCGAATTGCGAAAAAGTAGATCTTAAACTATAGGCCGTTCGTTTGTATAACCCGTTTACCAAACTATAAAATTATAAAAAAGGTAGGTTTGCAACGCTATGAATACCGCTTAAAATTCTATAATCACGAGCAGATAGATTTTTGCCTACCGTCAAGGTTTAAATTTTAGGCTTTGTGTAGCTAAAGCAAAGCTCGTGCCAAGACTTGTTTCGCGTAGAGTAAGCTTTATTTTTATAACAGGTCGCCTCTTTGAAGCGAACGATCGAAACTATGCTGGATAATTTTAAAATTCGCAGGCAAGATTTAGGCGCAGAATTTTAAAATTTAATTGCCTAAAATTTAAAATTTAGCCCAAACCTTAATGAGAAGCGTAAGTTGAAATTTGAAATTCTAAAGCACGGAATTTTAAAATTTTAGACCTTGCGAAATTTTGCTTATAAATTCTATGACAAGCAGTTTTAAAATTTTATAATTTTAGGTTTTGCGAGATCTTTCTTATATAATTTCGCTTTTGCTGCGAAATTTCGTAGCTTCATTATTAAAATATAAAGCGCAGGATATAAATAAAAGGCACCGGCCTTAGCAATAAAAGCCAAAGATGATGGTATCGCCGCTTTGACAAGCTTTTTTGGCTTTGGTAAAAGAACCTAAGATTACGCCAGTTCTTTAAAAATAAGGCAGACTATGAAATTCCTCTGCGAATTGAGCCTAAATTTTTTCGTATCGCAGAATTTTAAAACGGCATAGAATTTTATGAATTATCTTGCGCCGCTTGCGGTAAAATTTTATGCGGGCGGATACGGCGCGTTTAATAAGATCGTTATCGCATAAGAGCGAAGCTATGAAATTTATCCCGTTTTGCATTGCAAGTTCGATGGTCTCTTTATGCGCTGCAAACGAGATCATCTGCGTAGCATCTAAATTTAAAAAGGGGCGATAAATCTCCCGCCCCTGAAATTTTAAGTATAGGATTTGATTTTATAGATGTGTGAGCTAGGGCTTGCTTTCCTCTTAAAATTTAAAACATCACCTCAAACCCTGCATTGATAGCTCCGCCTCTTGTTTTGCCTATATAGCCCTTGCCTCCTAGGCTAAAGATTAAGTTTTTGCTATCGTATTTATAGCCTGCTTCAAATACTCCGGTAGAGCCTTTTAAGCTAGGCTTAGGAGCGTCAAGTCCCATAGTAGATGCTTTGGCATCTCCCTTAAAC
>NZ_CALBWL010000049.1 GCF_937973075.1 uncultured Campylobacter sp. | reverse complement strand
AATTTAAATTACTACTGAAATTACCCTAACTTACTCCTAATTATAATTGGAAAAATTCTTTTTGCTTAAGGCAAAATTTCAATTTTATTTTAGGTAAGAATTTATATAATTGTGCCGAAATTGCATATATGGTAATTTTGCATGTTTAGTATTTTCGAAAGGAGAAAATATGGCGAATAAAGGCAAGGTCATATGCCCTTATTGTGGCACAGGCTGTCAAATTGAGCTGACTGCGGAAGACAATTATATCAAATCCGCAACCGGCGTAAGCGACAACCCCGTAAATCAAGGTTGTTTATGTTTAAAAGGTTATTACGGATGGAATTACGTAGGCTCTAGAGATAGGCTTACTACTCCGCTAATTCGTAAAAAGAATGGCAAATTTAGTAAAGACGGCGATTTGGTCGAGGCTAGCTGGGACGAAGCGCTTGATTTGGTTGCTAAAAAGATGCTCGAGGTTAAAGAAAAATACGGTGCCGACGCGATAGCCGGAAACTATTCCGCACGCTGTACGCACGAGGATAACTACGTAGCGCAGAAGCTACTTAGAATTTTAGGCACGAATAATATCGATCACTGCGCGCGTATTTGACACGCTCCGACTGTGGCAGGTCTTGCCAAAACAATCGGTAACGGAGCGGCTACAAATAGCTTTACTGAGATCGGAACTCACAGCAACTGCATTATGATGATCGGCTCAAACCCAGAAAATGGCCACCCGATCGTAGCTATGCACGTTCAAAGAGCGCTAAATAGAGGCGCTAAACTCATCGTAATTGACCCGGTTAAGACGGAATTTGCAAATCGCGCAGATATCCACCTCCAGCTTGAGCCGGAGCACAATATCCCGGTTATAAACGCTTTAATCCATGCTATTATCGACGAGGACCTGGTAAATCACGAATTCGTTGAGAAATACACCAAGGGTTTTGAATATGTAAAAGAGGCGGTTAAAGATTATTCGCCTGAGGCCGTAGCCAAATACACTAGGTTAAACGCTGAAGATATTAGAAAAGCAGCTAGAATTTACGCTACTACGCGACCTGCGGTCATCACGCACGGAATGGGTGTAACTCACTTCAACCACGGCGTAGGCGCGGTTTGTGATATTTCAAATTTAATGCTCGTAACGGGCAACGTAGGCGAGCTTGGAAGCGGCGATCTACCGATCCGCGGACAAGAAAACGTTCAAGGCTGCTGCGATATGGGAATGCTTCCTAACGTATTTACCGGCTATAAAGCCGTAACCGACGAAAGTGCCCGTGATTGGTTTGAGCGCCAGTGGAATTTGCCGAAAGGTCATCTAAATGGCAAGATCGGTATTCATAAAACCGAAGTGCCTGACGCAATTCTTGATGGTAGGGTAAAATTCTTCTGGACGATGGGCGAAAACCCGGTTATGACCGATCCGAACGCAAACCACTTCTTGCGCGCGATTTCGCAGGTAGAGATGTATGTGATCCAAGATATTTTCTTAACCGAGACGAGCCGCAAAGCAGATGTTGTGCTTCCTGGAGCTTGCAGCGGCGAGAAGGAGGGTACTTATGCTAACGCCGAGCGCCGCGTACAGCATAGCGAAATTGTGGTTGCCCCTCCGGGACAAGCTAGACAAGACTGGGCTATCATCTGCGAGCTTGCCAGACGCTTAGGACTAGGGGATTATTTCACATTTCAATCTCCAGAGCAAATTTGGGAAGAGGTGCGCAGGGTAGCTCCGCACAACTACGGCGGAATGAGCTATTATCGTATCAAAAAATACCACGGACTTCACTGGCCGTGCCCTGATGAGAATTCTATGGGCGGACCTGCATTGTATCTTGATAAGAAATTCTTTACTCCGGACGGTAAAGGAAATTTCGTCCCAGTTCTATTCGTGGATGATAAGAGCAAGATCGAAAGCGCCAAAGAGGAATTCGCAAAACGTATGAATATGCCGAAAGATTATCCTGTAATGGCGGGCTCCGTGGACGAGAAGACCGATGCAGAGTTCCCTATCCAGCTTCTAACTACGCGTAAGGTTTACGAGTACGCAGGAGGCGCGATGACTAGGCGCTCTAAGACCGTCGAGCAGGGCGGCGACGCGATAGGACCGATTGCGGAAATGAATCCGAAACTCGCCGAGCGATATGGAATTTCGCAGGGCGATTTCATCGTCGCGTGGAGCCGCTACGGCTATATCGCGATCAAGGCCGACATCACCGAGTGTATAATGGACGGTATCATTCAGATGTCTTATCACTACTGGGAGAGCTGCTGCAACGAGCTAACCAGCGGCGGCTGGGATCTAATCGCCAAAACGCCTACATTTAAGGCAGCGATTCAGATTAAAAAGATCGACGAAGAGGAATTTTTGCGTATCCGCGAGCTTAAGCGGATTAAATTTCAAACCAATAAAGTCGTTTACGACGACTTCCACCACCATCCGATTAAATTCTAAGAATTTAATCCTATCCGTAGATTCGGGGGGGCTATGCTTCCGAATCTACTTTTTAACAAAATTCAAATAATATGAAATTTTGGCGATTTAGCCGTCTTGTGATATTTTAAAGATCAAAAATTTCAGGAATTCAATAAATTTCGCGGTATTAATATGCTTTTGTGGCGTAGTTACGCTATCAATAAGAGGGTGTGAAATTTATCTGCTATTGCGTTAATAGATCTGGCGGCAGAGACCGGGCATTCGTGATTTATCAAATCCTAATAAATTTAATCTTAATCAGAGCGGCATAATAGAATAAATTTTAAAGATAAGCATGATAATAAAACTATTTTATCGTGGCGAATCTTACCAAATTACATTATTGATTAAATTTTAACGCGCGCAGGCTGATTTTATGCGAATTAGCCTATATTGCCAAGAAATGCCATAATTTTAATAACGCAAATGCAATTTTTGTGATTTTAATATATAAATGCAAAAGGCTCATAGGCTTTTAAAGCGCAAGACACGGCTTTTAATCTTAATGGTCGCAAATGCCGGTCTATGGCATAGCCGGAGTAGTTTCGCGCTTCGTCTGAAATCCATAAATTTTGATTTTAAAATTTTAGATTTAAAATTCCGAATTCCGTCGAGCTTGGAATTCGGAATTTTTAGAATTTTGTTTCATCGCGTGTTTTTGGCGTTCTATTTCACATGAGAGTCGTTCGCTGCGCTAGATCGCGCTGCTTGCGATGTTAAAGTTATTGCGCCAAAGCTTCTGCCTGCTTGCGAACCAGATTTATGAACTGGGCTCTGATATTGAAGTTATTGTGCCAAAGCTGCTGCGGCAGAATTCCATCTACTTTATTTAAAAGTAGTTAGAATTTCTGCCGCTTATCGCGCCTGAGCTACTTATTGTGCCGGTCTATTTGTCGCGCCTTAATTTTTACGCTCGCAGCGCCCACTTTACTTTGTCGCGCCTAAATTTTTGCCGTCCGTCGCATTAGAATCGCTTGCAGCGCCGCGATTTTCGCTGCTTGCAGAATCTGAGTTTGTCGTACCGCTAGAGCCTGCGGAGATTGGATTTGCTATGCTTTCGCCCGCGATGCCGCTTACGTTATTTATGTAGGCTACGGTGCTTATTTTATTCCATTCTCTACCGATTTTCAAAAACGCGCGCTGGCTGTCTAGGATCTCTTTAAACATCGGATCTTTCGCCGCTTCCTCGTCTAAGATTTCATTCGTTGCTTTTTTAAGCGCGGCTATCACGTCCGCAGGGAAGTCGCGCACTTGCACGTCCGGAAACTGCGCTTTTAGCTCCGCCCAAATGCGAGCGTTTTCGTAAAAGCCTTTATTTTGGAAGTTCTCGCCAGCAAGTCTTGCCGCAGCCTCTAAGATCGCTTGAAGATCCGCAGGCAGCTTCTCTAGCGCCTTTTGATTTACCAGCAGCTGGCAGTCTCCCATAGGCTCTTGCCAGCCTGTGTAGTAGTATTTAGCCACTTTGTGAAATCCAAGCGGCATATCATAGACAGGGCTTACCCACTCGACCGCGTCGATCGTACCCATCTCTAACGCCATAAATAGCTCGCCCGTAGGCACCGTGTTTATAGTGGCACCCAGCTTGCTCATCACCTCTCCGCCTAGCCCTGGTATGCGGAATTTAAGCCCTTGCAAATCTGCGACCGAGTTGATCTCTTTTTTAAACCAGCCGCCCATTTGCATGCCGGTAGATCCCATCAAAAAGGTCTTCATACCGTATTGTGCGAACATCTTATCGTTAAGCTCTCGCCCACCACCATAATAATACCACGCGTGTTGCTCATCAGTAGTCATACCGAAAGGCACCGCCGTCCAGAGCATAGTTTTGGCGTCTTTGCCTTTATAATAATAAAGCGAAGTATATCCTAGATCGTATTGACCGCTTTTGACGAAGTCGAATACGCCAAAGCTTGCCTTGTGCTTGCTCGGCGTATCGATGCGGATCTGAAGCCTACCACCGCTAAGGCTTTCGGCATAGTTTTTAAAATCCTCAGCAGCAGCGCCCAAAACGGGCGTAGTCGCCTCCCACGTACTAGCAAGTCTTAGGCGATATACCTTATCGTCGCCGAAAAGCTGCGAGCCCAAAAGCATGAGACATGCAAACAAAAAAATCTTTTTCATTTCTATCCTTTCATAAAGTTTTAAATTCATAAAATTTCAAAATTTAGCGCGACATCTGCTTAAAATTTAATCGCGTCCTGCGTTACTGCTACGAAATTCTGATTCGCGGTGCCTATTTTTATCCACGCGTTGTTTTCTATTCTATTTTACGACGCTTCATCTTATCGGCGCCTTGCTCTGCAAATATCTTATTTCGCGACATTTTACTTCTTAGCGCCCTGCCCAAGCTTTTTATTTTACGGTGCCTGGCTTTTGCGATGATAGAGTGCCGCGTTCGTTTTAATTTTGTCATGTGTTCGGGCGTACTTACTTGCACCTGCGTCATATCTAGCGATAATATTTTATCAAGCGCGCTTGCTTAAAAGCCTCTGGCGCGGATCTTTTTTTCTTAGAAATGACAAAAGTATCTTAAAGTGCCATTTACGCGCTTTTGCAGATAAAATTCTCCCTTCCTTTCAAAGCGAGCTTTGTCATTATCGGCAAGCTTAGACGCTACGCCATTTTTTGATCTTAGACGGCAGAATCGTGCTTTTAAATTTAAAATTCCGCAATCTGGGTAATCTTTGCATCACAGGCAAGCAAAAGTTTAGCCTTTATATTTAAATTTTGCGCCTTAGTTGAGCGCAAAATTCCGCGTGGAGTTTTGATGCAAATTCCGCGCGAAGCCTAGATTAGAATTTTACGCAGAGCCATCCCGCGTTGTCTAAAATTTTTTGCAAAATTCCGTGCCGCAAAATGCACTTAAAATTTCGAATTTGCTATTGCGCGGAATTTTCTTAGCGTAAATTCTAAGCCTTGAAATTTTACTCTTGTTTGACAGCATAAAATTTTAAAACAAAATTCTGCAACTGCTATGCCATAAAATTTTATTCGCAAAGCCTGCTTGCTAAATTTTAAAATTTTGAGCCTAAGTCCGCAAAATTCTGCATTCCGCATTTTAGAAATTCTATTTCGCAAAATTTTATCTCGCGGATCTCTCGCTCTATAAATTTCTGCGCTAAATGAAATTTTACTCCGCATAGTTTGCGCTTAGTAAAATTCTAGCTCGCAGAATTTCGCTTAAAATTTCGCGCTTAGCCCTTATTTTCAAACAACTCCGCGTGTTTGCTGCGTAAAAACTCAACCACGGCGATTACCTCATCCGCGCCGCTAGCGTCCGAGTTCGCAAGCACTGTGTCGATATTTTCGATATACAGCTGCGCCGCATCAGCGAGCCGCTCGCGCCTCACGCCCGCGTAGAGCAGCATCGCGTCAAGCAGGATGTTGATCTCGTAGATGAGGTCCTGCTCGGCGATTTTTTCGTCATTATTTTTCATCTTCTTCCTTTGAAATTTGAGTTTTTTTCTCGATTAGATCCACGATTTGCGCCTTTACGGTTTCGTACGAGCTCGCGTCTTTAAAGCCTGCAAACATCCCGCCGCTCGCGTTTACGTGCCCGCCGCCGCCGAGGAGCAGCTTTGCCATTTCGCTAACGTCGATTTTGCCGTCGGCGCGAAAGCTGAGCGTTTTTTTGCTCGTTACATCGATGAAAAAATCGACATCGGAGTTTTGCGTCAAAAAGTCGTTGCCGATGACGCTTACGTTGCCGATATTGTAGGTCAAAATACCCTTTTTACCGAGGTAGTCGATCGCAAAGCGCTGCTTTTGCGCGCTTAGACGGGCGACTACGAAATGCGAAACGAGATTGCTTAGCGTATCGTCGCGCTCGCTTTTAAAAAATTCTTTCTTTATGCCGTGCAGTGCGCTATCTAGCGCGATGTGTGCGCTCGGCTCGTCTTGAAATTTAAAAATTTTTTCTAGCAAGAAAAAGATATAATCCCTGCTTTCCCGCTCAAACATGATCTTATTGATCTCTTTCGCGCCCGAGACCATACCGAGGCAGACCTTGCCGAGCTCAAACTCGCTCTCGTCTTTAAGCCAGATATCCACGGCGTTTACGACGCGCACGAGCTTATCCAGCCGCGGCGAGCCGCCGAACATCGCGCTGAAAAAATCATAAGTGATCTTCGTGGCGCAGCGCGATGAGTCCAGGAAATACCACGGGAATTTTTTCGCGCACTCAAGTCCGCTTTGATGATGATCCAGAAGGATCGCGCGGGCGTTGCGACGGGCTAGTTCGCCGCTAAATTTCTCGCACTGCGCGGGCAGTAAATTTAGATCGGTGATCAAAACCAGGCTTTTCTCGCCTGCGTTTACGGCGAGCCGCTCGTCGATACGAGCGAGGATGAGATCAAATTTTTCGTTTATCTCTTTGCCGTAGTTGGCATTGAAAAATTCCACGTCCGTCAGGTAGTGCGCCGCGACGAACTGCGCGCCGTAGCCGTCTAGATCGGTGTGGCTGAGGTGATATATTTTCATTTGCGCTCTTTGCCGATAATGTCTGCTAGCGTGATCGTATCCATATACTCATCGACTTTCTCTTGAAGTTCGCCGAACATTAGATTGACGCGGCATAGCGTGCGACCGTTTGGGCAGGCGTCGATCCCCTCGGCAGTGCAGTCAAATACCGTCGCCTTGCGTCTTTCAGCGCTTTTGATGATCTCGCTTAGCGTGATCTCGTCCGCATTGCGCGCGAGCACAAAGCCGCCTTTTGCGCCTTTGAAGGAATTTAGAAGTCCCGCGCGAGCTAAATTTTGTAAAATTTTAGCCAAAAAGCTGCGTGAAATTCCAAGCTCGCTAGAGATCGAATCGACATCCATCGACTCCTCCTTGCCCGCGATGCAGATCATTGAAAGCAGGGCGTATTCGCTTGCTTTTGTAAAAAGCATTTATTTTCTCCTTTGGTGTCAAAGCATGCATTTTACACAAAGAAAGCAAAAATTTAGGTTAATTAAGTATAATCGCTTCCTATTTTACCGATCAGGAGGTCATCATGGCTTTAGACACGGCTCAAAAAGCACAGATAGTTGCGAAATTCGCTAGAAGAGAGAAGGATACGGGCTCTGCAGAGGTGCAAATCGCGCTTCTTACCGAGAGGATCACGCTTCTTACCACTCATTTGCAAGCAAATCCGAAAGATTTTTCATCTCGCTTAGGACTGCTAAAGCTAGTAGGTCAGCGCAAAAGAATGATGAAATATCTTAAAAACAAAGACTACGCAGTTTACTCCAAGCTCGTTAGCGAGTTAAATTTAAGAGATAAATAAGCTCCTTTGTTCGCGGCGGCGTTTATTTTGTCCGTCGCGATTATACACGGCGTCCGCCAAACGGCGGGCGCTTTTTTATGCCTGGAATTTCAGCGATTGCGGTTTTGAAATTCTAAAATGCAGTGTCGTCAAATTTTAACGTTTTAAAATTCATCCGTTCGCCATTCGCTTGTCCGCAACGCCTTGTCTTGACGCAACATTTCTCGCTTCGGCGAACGCCTTTGTCTCGATGTAATGCTTTTGCTTTGCCGCAACTTTCTTGCTTCTTGCTAGTGGCTTGCAAAATTTTGACATTTTAAATTACGCCTATCGTTTTATTTTCGCCATTTAAATTATCTGAATTCTTATCGCTTGAATTGCCGCTGTTATTGCCGTTCGGATCTAAATTTTTGCTCGGGTTGTCTAGATCGCTTTTAAAATTTAAGCGAAAAATGCCGCCGCATCTATTTAAAATTTCGCTTTATAAAAATTCAGCGAATTTTAATAGGGTGGGGCGTATTATTTATAAATCTTATTTTAATTCAAGGATTATTAATGGATTATTTTCACGGCATCGCAATCAACGCAAAAAAAGAGGTGCTTACGAATATGAGTAGTGAAACCGATACGAATGTGTATGGCTCAAGTAGTGGTGACATTGTTTATGGTGGTAGAATTAATACCAATACGACAGCTTATACGACTACTAGAACTAGCACCACGCACACGCATATATGGACTTTTCAGCTTAAAGGACTGGGTAAGGATTTATTTAGGGTAGCTTTAGGTGAAAATTTCGCAATTGTAGATGGCGATGAAATGGCTGGTTATGCGGAAAGAAACGGCGGTTATATGGATTGTGGCGTTACTAAAAATGTAACTAGAAATATAAGCAACGAAAATCAAATCTTAGCTGACACCGAAAGTCTTAAACCTGAATTTGCCGCTGACTTGGTAGTTTATGGCGTCATTGCAGGTGGAGTATTAGGTCTTATATGCAATGGACTTTATTTTCAATGGTCTTATATCGCGTCGTTTATAATAGGCGCGATAGGCGGCGGTATTTTGACATCTAAAACTTATAAGTTATTAGTTTATAACAAGAAATTACGCGAATATGAAAGAATTTTAGATGACACAAAGCGCTTCTTAGACGATTTTGAAAATCGCGTTGTAGGTGAAAAAGTCAACGAAGAAACAGGACTGATCATAAACGCAAGCCCTCAAGAACAAATCGAAGTAACTTCAGAGGCGCAGCAAATAGAGACGAACTAGCTTTAAAATTTCAGTCGCATTTGAAGTTATATTTTTCGTGCGGTTTGAAATTTACTTAGAAAAAAGTGTCAATATACTAAAACTAAATTTTATCCTTTCGGGCGTGCGATTCGAAACTATACGCACGCCTTATTTTCAGCGTATAAGGTTGTTTTAAAATCCTAGTACATACAATTTTAAAATTCTATTACTATGAAAATTGTAAAAATCCAAAAATATGCAAATTGCAAATTTCTTGTTTTGTATAAATTTAAAGCCTATTTAAACGCCGTAAAGCTCATAAAATTCGCCCATTTAAAGATACTCTCGACGCGCTTAAAGCCCGCGCTCAGCGCCAAGGTGCGGTTTTCTGCCTCAGTGTAGGGCACGAGCACGTTTTCAAGCGCCTCGCGTTTTTGCGCGATCTCGTAGCGCGAGTAGCCCTGCGCGCGCTTGTAATCCTCGTAAATTTCGATCATACGGCGCGCGAGCGCAGGCTCTTCGTAGACGATCTTTTCGCTAAAGATAAAAACCCCGCCCTCGCGCAATCCGTCGTAAATTTTGCTCACGAGCGCGGCTCGGCGCGGCGGTCTGATAAACTGCAAGGTGTAGTTTAGGATCACGGCGTCGCAGTCCGCGAGACTCGCATCCAGCACGTCCGATACGCTAAGCTCGAGCTTAGCGCCGAATGCCGCCGCCTTGGCGCGGGCGTTTTGTATCATCGCCTCCGAGCTGTCAATGCCGCACAGCCGCAGATCGGGGCGCAGCGCAAACAGCGACAGCAGCGCGGTCGCAGTCGAGCAGCCAAGATCGATCACGCGGGCCTTTTGCGGCAGTATCCGCGCCAAAAGCTCGCTGCTAAGCCGCGTGCTAGCCTCATAAAACGGCACGCTGCGCCCGATCATATCGTCAAAAACCGACGCGACGCTGGCGTCAAACTCAAACTGCTTTTTGATAGGCTCTTTAAAAATTTCGTCTTTCATCTGTTTCCTTTTTAGTTTCGCTATTCGCGCAGCACTCGATTTATACTTCCTACGCATGCTAAACGCAGAA
>NZ_CALBWL010000048.1 GCF_937973075.1 uncultured Campylobacter sp. | reverse complement strand
CAAGCCCCTTGCTTGCGTGCACGCTGAGCAGATTTACCCCCTCGCCCTCGCTCATCTCTTTTGCGCCCAGGGTTATGAAATTATAAAAGCTCTGCGGATCCGCGTATTTACCGGCGATCTGCTCTAAAATGCCGCATTTATCGTAGATGCGGGAGATCTCGTCCTTTTTGCGCTCATCGTCTATCTTGCCGTTTTTTAGCGTCGCGCGCTTTGTCGCGATGAAATCCGCCACAAGCGCAAAAAGGCGCGAGTCTTTGATCTGCGAGATTAGCGTAGCGGACCTTACAGCTGAGCCGCTTTTTTTAAAAATTTTATAAATTTCGTGCAAAAATACGGCGCCGCCCTCGGTGATTTTATTATGTTTTAGCACCGGATGCGAGCGAAAAAACTCGTCAAATTCCAAAGCTTCAAAGCGCGATACCGAGCCGATAATATCGACATCGTCAAAAAGCCCGAGCTGATAGTTTTTTCTCTTTTTTTCAAAAATTTTAACGCTCTCGTCGGGGCGCAAAAGACCTGCGTGAATGCTTCCGTGACCAAGCGCGATTAACGCGTCGAAAAGCTCCTTGCTCAGCGCGCTGCCGACGCCTCTTGCGTATTCGCACGTGCTCATAAATGCCATCATATCTTTTGGGTTTATTATCATCGCGAAGATGTCCGTAAAGGCCTTGATCTCGCGGCTTTCAAAAAAGCTCACGCCGCCTTTTCGCTTCGCGCCGATGCCGAGCTCCTTAAGCGCGACCTCGACGCCGTCGGCGCTGGAATTATTGCGAAAGATGACGGCGATCTTTTCGCGCGGAGTACCGCTTTGCGCGATCTGTGCGGCTACATGGGCGTATTGCGCTGCCGTATCGTCGTAAACATGCAGCTTAGGCGCGCTAAATTTACCCTCGCGGCCTACGATCAGCTTCTTTTCGTAAAGACGCGGATTGTTCGCGATGACGCGATTTGCAAGCGCCAAAATCGCCGAGCTTGAGCGGTAGTTGATATTCAGCGCGTAAATTTTAGCGTCCGCAAAGCGCTTGCCGAAGCTGCCAATGATGTCGATGTTTGCGCCGTTGAAGGCGTAGATGCTCTGATCAAAATCGCCGACGCAAAAAAGGCTTTTCGTCGCAAAGGCGTCGATGAGGCTTCCTTGCAGCGAGTTCGTGTCCTGATACTCGTCCACTAAAATTTCATCAAACCGCAGCGGCGCGCCCTTTTGCAGCTCGCGGCGCATCTTTAGCAAAACGTCGTTGAAATCGGCGTAGTTAAATTTCGCCTTTTCCTCCTCAAACTCGCGCAAAATATCTGCATAAATTTCGGCAAATTCCGCCTGATCCTCGTAGTTTTTGCTAAACCACGTCGCAAAATCCGCGCTCATCTCTTTGTTTTGATACAGCGAATACACATCGTAAAGATACGCCCCGCCGTAGGGGCGCGCGTCGCTTACGTGATAAAATTTGCGCCTTTCTACGAGGCTTTTTAGCAGCGTTTTTAGCTCGGCGGGCTGCTTTAGGATCACACCTTTGCCCAGCTCGCGAAGTAGGGCGTAGGATACGGCGTGGAAGGTTCCCGCGACGATTGCGGAGGTGATTTTTTTATCAAAATGCCGCTGCAGCCTCGCTATCATCTCGCTTGCGGCCTTATTCGTAAAAGTAAGAAGCAAAATTTTTCTAGGACTCGTGCCGAGATTTAGCAGATGAGCGATCCGTGCGACGATGGTGCTGGTTTTGCCCGTGCCTGCGCTTGCGATTACTAGATTGTGCCCCGCAGGGGCGGTTGCGGCGGCGTATTGTTCGGTGTTTAGCTTAGCTAGAGCGTCCAAGATTATTCCTTTGCAAAAAGGCGCCATTATAGCCTAAAATCATTAAAATTCTTTGATATAATTGCGCGATGAAATTTCTAAAATTTATGTTAAAAATCGCGCTATTTTGCGCATTTGCATTCGCTCTGTTTTTGATCCTAGACGCGCTTCATCCGCTAAATTTGGATATGCTAAATAAGCAGAAGAGTAGAATTTTATATGACCGAAACGGCGAAATTTTAAATATGCAGATCAGCGACGATCAAATTTGGCGCTTCTACGCAGCCGCAGACGAGATACCGCCGCGGCTGAAACAAAGTGCGATCTACTTTGAAGACCGCTATTTTTACTACCATTTCGGCGTCAATCCAGCCTCGATCTTGCGCGCGGCTACGTATAATTTTACGCAAAATTTTACTAAAAAAAGCGAGGGCAACGTCGAGCGCGTCGGAGCCTCCACGATCACGATGCAGGTTGCGCGTATGATGCGCCCCAAACAGCGCAGCTACAAGAACAAAATCATCGAAATTTTTAACGCCTTTCAGCTGGAGTGGCACTTCAGCAAGGATGAAATTTTAGGAATGTATTTCAACCTCGCCCCATATGGCGGCAACATCGAAGGGGTCAAAACCGCGGCGTATTTTTACTTCAAAAAAGACCTTCGCGAGCTTAGCAACGCTCAAATCGCGCTTCTTAGCGTGATCCCAAAAAACCCGAACAAAAACCGTCTAGACCGCAGATCAAACATCAACGCGCTTAAAAACCGCCTAATTTCGCAGCTGCGAGAGGGCGGCGTGATCTCGCAAAGCGAGTATGAGCGCGCCCTCGCAGAGCCGTTTTCGCCCAGACGCTACGCAGCGCCCAATTATGCGCCGCATTACGCGCTGCTAGCGTTTAGCAATTATAAAATGCAAAATTTTACCGCCAAAGATGACGTAAATTTTACTCAAAATTTAGATTTGGGCGGAGCGTCCGGCGGGGCGGCGGGGCAAGCAAGTTTAACTGCGCACCGAGCCGCGGCGGCGGTAGAATCAAATTTTTCGGACGCGGCTGGTGCCGAATCAAATTTTACGGCTGCGACGAAGGTTGGGGCGAATTTATCTAGCGCCGCAAACACGCAGACGGGAGTGGATTTGAAAGAAATGAATCCCAAAGAGGCGGATTCTAAAACTAATGCACCGAAGAGTTTAAATTTAAGCGAACGAACGAGCTTAAATTTAAACGAGCGCGAAGTCGCAGAATCACAGGCAGGCGCAAAACCGAATGAATCAAAAAGCGTAAAACAAAATGAACGAGAGGGCGCAAACTTGGATGAGAGGCAAGATTTAATTAATGTCTCCCATCCGTCGCAAAATACTCAAAGTCTAAATTTAAACGAGCAACGAGGCGCTGCGCGTTTGCCGCAAAATTTTAGCGCAGATACAGATTCAAATAAATCGCAAACAGAGTATTCGCCGCAAAATCCGAATGCGGATATGAATTTAAACAAGCGGCAGAATGCCTCTGGTGCCGCACATCCGCACCAAGACCCGCAAAATTCGCAAAATCTAAATTTAAATAGTCAGCAAGATACCGCGCATTTGCCGCAAAATTTGCAGGCAGATGCAAACTCTAGCAAGCGGTCGCGTGTAAATTTTATTACGCAAATAAATTACGCTTCGGACACTAGGGCGCAGACGGATTCTGCTTCGTCAGACGCTAATGCTCAGACAGATTCTACTTCAGACGCCAAAATGCAGACGGCTTCTGCTGCAAGCGCCGAATCGCAGGCAAATTCCGCCCCCAACGCCAAGGTGCCGCAAAATTTCGCTTTAGCCGCCCGGGCGCAGGCAAATTCCGATCCGAACGCCAAGACGCAGGAAAATTCCGCAAACTCTAAAGGGGGCGCGCAGTCCAAGGAGCAAACCGCGCGAGCGCATGAGTTTGCGCGCCTTAGCGAAGGTAAAATTTATTCGAGCTTGGATCTAAAAACCCAGATCGCGCTTGAGGGCTTTTTGAAAAGCGAGATCCTCTCCCTGCGCGATAAGGGCGTTAGAAACGGTGCTGCGGTGCTGATCGATAACGAAAGTATGAGCGTGATCGCCTATGTCGGCAGCCACGATTTTAGCGCTAATGAGGGGCAAAATGACGGCGTGCGCTCGCAAAAAAACGTAGGCTCGACGCTAAAGCCCTTCATCTACGCCAAGGCCCTGCAGCACGGGCTCATCACCCCTTCAAAAAAGCTGATCGACGCGCCGATAATCTTCGCGGGCTACGTGCCGCGCAACTACAATCAGGGCTTTTTGGGCGCGGTGAGTGCGACGGATGCGCTAAGTCTTAGCCTGAATATCCCCGCGGTGAAGCTAAATTTGATGCTTGAGGGTGACGGGCTGTATGAGATGCTATCAAATGTGCATCTGGCGGAGTTTAGCAAGGATTATTACGGCGCAGGTATCGCTCTGGGAAGCATTTCGATGAGCCTAATGGATCTTGCTCGCCTTTACAGCGCGTTTGCAAATGGCGGAAAGCTACGAAAGCTCGAAATAGCGGGCGTAAAGATCGGCGATGAGATGCAAATTTTAACCCCGCAGAGCGCTTACATCGTAACGCAGATGCTAAGAAACGCGCCGCGCTCCTACCTCGGCTCGGTATGGCAAAACACCCTAAATGCGCCGCCTCTGATGTTTAAAACGGGCACGAGCGCCGATGCGCGCGATCTCTACACCGTCGCTCTGACGCCGAAATTTACTCTCGGCGTCTGGCTGGGAAATTTCGACGGCTCCAAGACTAGGGATCTTAGCGGCGGCGTAAGTGCTGCAAAAGTGGCGTTTAATATGTTTGCCTTCCTCGATAAATCGGGCATGCTGGGCGAGGTGGAGTTTGTGCGCCCCGCGGGCGTGAGCTTGCGGCGGGTATGCACCGACGCGTACCGCGAAAAGGAGTGCGCGCAAAGCGCCGATGATCTTACGATAGATGGGGTTGAGCCCAACGAGGAGTGCGAAATTTACGGCACAAGCGAGCTTTTTTACCTGCTAAAGCACGGCCTAGTCGATCCGCAAAAGGTACGCGCAGGAAGGTGCGCGGCTAAATTTGCCGCCGTAAAGCCCGTGCTAAACGACATCAACGCCAAAACCTACGAGACCGGCGCGGACGGCTTTTTGCGGCTTAAGGTGCAATGTACGGCGGTTTTTGGCGAGCGGGTATATATCAGGCTAAGCGGCGGTTCGCGGGAGTTTATAGCGTTAAATTCCACTGCGTTTGCAGGGGAGAATTCCGCAGATTTGGATTCCAAGCATTCTAGCACGGCGCAGCAAGATAATTTAAAGCAAAATTTTGCAGAACAGAATTCCACAGCACAAAATTCTATGCGACAAAATTTAGCGTCGCAGAATGTAAAATCACAAAATCTTACGAAGCAAAATTCTGTAGAATGGAATTTTATAGCTAAAAATCCAACTACACGGAATTTGGCGTCGCAAAATTCTATCTTGCAAAATTCTACAGAGCAGAATTCGGAGGCTCAAAATTTCACAGCGAAAAATTTTACAGATCAAAATTCCTCGCAGCAAAATTTCACGGCACGCGATTTCACCACGCAAAGCCTAGCGCCTACAAATTCTAAAGTTAAAACGGGAGAATATTTTGCGCGCACTAACGGTGAGGCTTTTACGCTAAGTCTTGGCGCAGGGGATTTCGAGCTTGGCTGCTTGGACGAAAATGCAAATTTCGCTAAAGCAAATTTTAGAGTAAATGAAAGAAAATAAAAGGTTAATTTGTATATAATTTCGTAAAATTTTTGCAAAGGAATTTTATGAAGACAAAACTACTAAGCGCAGCGCTATTTTGCGCTTTGGCTAGCTTTGCCGCGGGCGTAGAGATCAAATACGCTAACG
>NZ_CALBWL010000047.1 GCF_937973075.1 uncultured Campylobacter sp. | reverse complement strand
ATTTATTAAAAATATATAACTATTTCTATAAATTTGCAAAATTTTAAAATTTAATCTAAATTTATAGATTTTTTTATATGAAATTTAAGGAGCCCGAATTGAACCAACTTTTGCAGACCTTTATACCGACCGCGCACCTTATTAAAAATACGATCGGCGATTGCGAGGTGGTCATCCACGATATGAGCACGCCGCAAAGCTCCGTCGTTTTCGTCCTCGGCGACGTAACGGGCAGGAGGATCGGTCAAAGCTTCGATCATCTGGTAAAGGACGTGTTGCTAAGTAAAAATTTTGAAAACGACTGCACCGCAAACTACTACTTCACCGCGAAAAACGGCAAGCTCATACGCTCCTCGACTTCGCTAATCCGCGGCGCAGACGGCAAAGTAGTAGGCGCGCTATGCGTAAATATCGATACCTCAAGCGCCATGGCGGCATACAAAGTAATAAAAAATCTACTGCCGAATGCAAAGCTCGATAGCAAGGAGCTACAGGGCGCAAATTTTACCGACGAAAGCTGCAATAACGCGGCATTAGACGGGGCGAGCTTAAAGGACGGCGTAAATTTAGAAACGCAAAGCTCTAACGATTTGCAGCAAAATATCCTTGATATCGTCCAGGACCTGATCGCATCGGCTACGCATGATCTGGATGTAGAGCGGATGAAGAAAGAGGATCGAAAGCGTATCGTAAAATTCCTCTCGCAAAAAGGAATTTTTGAGGTAAAAGGCGCTGTAGAGCTCGTCGCAAAGGCGCTTAGGACGCAGAAAGTCACGATCTATTCGTATATAGATGAGGTAAAGAAGGAGAGCTAACCGCGGTGCATAAATTTGATCTCAAATTTAACAAACGTTGCGCGCCTTTTTATCAGCGTAGCCATTGGAGTGGCGTAAATTTTAATCTAAATTTGATGAATCGATCAAAAATCAGAGCATACTAATCCTTCGTTTATACAGCATGTAACGGGATAAAAGCAAAACTCATCTATTACTCGAACTCGTAGCCCTTCGTATTCTTTAATTTCTCGTCATAATCGACTCCGTTAGCAATTCGCTTGCGCGAAGCATTGAAATCCGCTCGTATCGGGCTTTTGCGCTCGTCAAACTCAAGTGGCGCGACACCGATGATATCTGCTAGCAGATGTGCCAAATCATCGCTCATAAAAGGCTTATCTTTCGCCGCAGCTAGCCTCTGCCATAGCTTAGCGTGATCGCTCAAAAACTCGCGAGAGCCTATGAAAATTAGCGGAATTTCGTAAGTAAAGCGGCTCTCCATGCCATGCCCAAGGCGTCCATTTTCGTATAAATTCTCGCCGTGATCGCTAAGATAGACGATGAGGCTGTCGCCATCTGAGAAAATTTTAAAAATTTCATTTATGACAAAATCGTTGTAAAGCACGCTGTTGTCGTAATATGCGACGACATCTTTCTGCTTGGAAGTAAGTTTTGCCTTTACGTCCGCCGCGCTAAACTTGCCAAATCCCTCGGGGTAGCGCAGGCTGTAATCCATATGGCTGCCAATGAGATGGATCACGTAGAAATTTCGCTCGCCCTGCCCCGCTTTCGCCTGATTTATGAGTGGAAGCAGCACTCCGTCAGGCTTGATGCGGACGGTTTCATAAAGATTACTCTTTGAGAGGAATGATTCCGCGTCCGCGCGATCGGCAGCGCTTTTGGCACTTAGCGCATGCGCGCCGAAAGCCTCTTGATTGCTGATCCAAAAGGTGCGGTAGCCACTTAGCTTAAACATATCAATGATGCTAAGGTTGCGAAACCAAGCCCTTTTGCGCTCGCTTTCGTAATCGCTGAAATTTAAAAGCCGCATCAGCACCTGATTAGTCGTGCCGTAAGGCGAGATTGTATCGCTAAATTTTATCAGATTGCCGCTTGCCTCGAGACCCTCCAAAAGCGGCGTATTTTTAACGCCGTAGCCGTAGAGCGACATATGCCCGCGCTGCAAGCTCTCACCGATTATTAGGATGATATTTTTGACGCGAGACTTTTGCAAGGCGTGGTTTGTAGCGGTCTCAGGGTTTTTGGAATTTGAAATCGCGCCGGGGCTTTGCGGCGCAGAATTTAAAGTCTTGCCCCAACTCTGCGCCATAGCGCCCGAGGTGAACGTAGAATTTAAATTTGCGCCGTAATTTTGCGCCTGAGCGTCCGAGGCGGGCGTAGAATTTTGAGATGCAAGGCCGGGGGCTGCGCTTTGCGAATCTAAATTTGCGCTGCCTTTTAAAACGCTTTCGTTCGCGCGCTTGGCCTCGTCATATCCAAGCTGCACTTCGCGCATATCGGTGATGAAATTTTTATCGCTCAGATAGTCTTTTATCGTAAAGGCAAACTCCAGCGGGACGTATTGCGATAGCTTGGTTATATAGCCTTGCTTGCCCTGGGAAGCTTTGACGGCGATATCCGCGCAAAAGATCGTGCCATAGATAAGATAAAGCGCTGCTAGCAGCAATCTTAGACCGCTATGCGTTTGCTCCTCCTTTCTCCGCCCCGTTCTTAGTGCCGCAAAGATGCAGCCAAGCAGCGCCGCTAGATATAAAATCGTTGCGGGGTTAAGAAACTGCGAAACAAACTCGCGCGTCTCGGCTGCGTCGGTATGGACGATCGCGTCAATCGCCACGACGTTGAAGCTTGAGTCGAAATTTACGATCAAAAATAAGGCCACGCTCGCAATTAGCGCAATTAGCGCTAGTAACACGAATGAAACGAGCTTAAAAAATCGGCCGCTAAGCAGATAGCAGAGGTGAAAGATGAGTAAATTTGTGATGAGCACCGCAGAAAAGCCTTTAAATACATGCGAAAAATGATACCCATTGATCTGATAATGTATCTTAGCCCAGCATGCGAGCAGACATAGCGCCGTGCTGAGCCAAAACACCCTCCATACGGGACGTTTGCGCAGAGCAGCAAAAAAGCCGCGGTCGATTTTCATAAGCAAGCGCGCTATGAGCCCGCCCGCTTTCGTCCGCGCCATAAGTCCGCCTATATTTGCTAGCGCTACATAAAATTTTTCTCTCATTTTATATTTCCTGCCTTGTACGAAGAGACGCGACGACGCGCACTCTGTGTAGTGCGACATGTTTTCGCTTTAAAATCAAGGCGCAATCTTAGCCGCTTAAAGCTTTGAGCTTGCTTACTTGCATCCTTTTTACGCTTTAAATTTTACAGCCAAATTTTAAAGATACGGAGAGTTTGGAATTGGACGACGGAATTTTAAGGCTAAATTTTAATTGAAAGCGGATTTATGAGTGAGGTTATGAGACAGAAGCTCTGGGATAAAATTATTAAAACGTAATTTCAAAAAATTTAGCTAATTGAAATTTCGAAGTAATATTGCCGCGGTCAAAACGCTCGGGCAAAAATTTTAATAAGATGCGCGGCAAATGGCGCGTTTTATAACGCTTGCATGCCTCATAAAGCCGGCTACGAGGCTAGAGCAGATGAAGCGACCGCGATGCGATATTTTTTAAAATTTACGTCCAGGCTACAAACCGTCGCGATAAGCTTTGAAAGGTCTTCGGACAAAAATTTATGCATGAAGCGGCTGAGGTAAAATTCTAAGACACGAGCTATGTAAAATTATCAAAGACCGATTGCGGGCAAAATTTCGCACCGACAAAGTGAAAAATTTTAACCAGCCCAAGTCACCTTTTGTGCGAAAATCTACGCGACGCTTAGGACTTCTACCTTGCCGTCGAAAACCGCCATGCAATGCTCGTAGTGACTAGTGCGAAGTCCGTCCCTGCTTCTCGTGCTCCATTTATCCTCGGCGATGACCGGCGTGCCGTCCTTTTGGCAGATCATCGGCTCGATGCAAAAGACCATGCCGTTTTTGATTTTAGGACCTGATTTTGGATTGTTACCTTCTAGATAGTTTGGGATCTCAGGCTCTTCGTGCGGGTGCTTGCCGATGCCGTGACCGCAGAAGCCGTATAGCGGCACGAAGCCGCGCGCACGGATAAATTTCTCGATCTCGAAGCTTAGCTCTTTGAAGTGCATTCCTACTCTGATCGTTTTGATGGCAAACTCCAGCGTATCCTTACTGCATGCGATGAGCTCCTCATCGGCTTTTGAAATTTTACCGACGGGCAGGGTGCGTGCGCTGTCGCCGAAATATCCGTTTAGCTTCGAGCCTAGATCGACGCCTAAGATATCGCCCTCCTGCAAGATCGTTTCGTCTGGGATGCCGTGGATGATGACTTCGTTTAGCGAGAGGCAAGCGGCGTTTGGAAAGCCGTATAGCCCTTTAAAAGCAGGATACGCACCCTTGGATGTGATGAAATCGTCGATCTTCTTATCGACTTCGAGTAGGCTAAGACCCGGCTTTATAAATGAAGTTGCATAATCAAGGGCTTGCGCGACGATCTTGTTCGCTGCACGCAACCCCTGCAAATCTTTTTTTGTTTTAAGCAAAATTGCCATTTTTATAGCCCGACCGCACTTAGAGTCTGATATTTGTTCATATAGATCTGCGCTTCGATGCGCCTCATCGTATCAAGAGCGACGGAGACGACGATCAGCACGCTGGTGCCGCCGAAATAAAACGGCACGCCCATAAATTTAACGAGCAGCCACGGGATGACGGTTACTAGCCCGAGATAGATCGAACCCCAAAACGTAAGACGGCTGGCGACTTCGTTTAAAAAGCTCGCCGTTCCCTCGCCCGGACGAATGCCCGGGATAAATCCGCCCTGCTTCTTTAAATTTTCACTAATGTCCTTGGAATTAAAAGCAATTGACGCATAAAAATAAGCGAAAAATATAACCAACACAAAGGTCAAAAAGTTAAAGAAGTAATTGCTAGGGCTAAGGAAATCGTGGATCTTTTGGATGATCGGATTGGTGCTTGCCTGTAAAATTGTAGTCGGAAACATCAAAATCGCGCTTGCAAAAATAGGCGGAATGACGCCACTTAAATTTAGCTTGATCGGCACGTAATTCATAATGCGCTTGTTTTGATTCGCCATCAATACCTTGCGCGAAAACGATACCGGAATTCTGCGTTCACCTAGCTCCACATATAAAATCGCTCCGATAGTAGCCAGGATAATTAGCACGATCGCGATTAGCTTTAAAACGTTCATTTCGCCGGTATTTACTAAATTTACGGTACTTCCGATCGCTCTAGGGATGGCGCTTACGATACCTGCAAAGATAATAAGGCTAGTGCCGTTACCGACGCCGCGCTGCGTAATCTGCTCGCCGATCCACATCAAAAGCATGGTGCCTGCCAGCATCGAAATGCACGAGATGAAAACAAACTCGTTGGTATTTTCGGCCATTATCGCAGGCGCTCCGGTTTGTCCGTGGATGCCCTGCAAGCCGATGCTAACACCGATGGATTGAACCATAGCAATCGCTATGGTAGCGTATCGGATGATCTGCATATATTTCTGCATACCGTCGCGCTCTTTTTTGAGTTTGCCTAAATTTGGAAAGGTTGCGGCAAGCAGCTCCATAATGATCGAAGCGGTAATATAAGGCATAATGCCTAGCGAGATAACGCTGAATCGCTCCGCCGCGTTACCGCTAAACATATTAAACATTCCAAAAGCGTTGTTGCTATTGTTTTGAAAAAATTGCTTTATAACCTCAACGTCCACTCCCGGAACTGGCACGTAAGCTAGCAACCTATAGGCAAAAAGAAAGCCCAAAGTAATGAGAATTTTGTTGCGTAGCGATTTATTCATTATTTTTGTCCGCTAGACTTTACGTTCTCGTCTTTGATCTTGCTAGCGAGCGCTTTTGCGCCTACGCCGATCAGCTTGATCTTTTTAACGGAATTTGAAATTTTATGAACGGATTTGATGCTTTCGATCGTGATCTCACTAAGATCTTTGATAGCTTCGATTTTATCGACATTGATCACGTAAGGCTTTTCAAATTTAGAAGTAAAACCTACCTTTGGAAGCCTTCGCTGAATCGGCTGCTGACCGCCCTCGAAGCCTCTTTTTTCATGAGAGCCGGTACGCGCGGTCTGACCCTTGCCGCCGCGACCCGCAGTTTTGCCTAGGCCGCTTCCTTGACCGCGACCCAAGCGCTTAGTAGCGTGAGTCGAGCCCGGAGCTTTTTTAAGATTTTCTAATCCCATCTTTTATCCTTGTTAGTGTTTTAACATACTAAGAGCTTTCATCGTAGCTCTTACGACATTTGAGGAGTTGTTCGAACCTAGCGATTTAGTGAGGATATCTTTAACACCCGCAAGCTCTAAAACCGGGCGGACTGAACCGCCTGCGATAACGCCGGTACCTTCGCTCGCCGGCTTAAGTAAAATTTTGCTCGCATTGTATTTAACTTCGATATCATGAGTGATAGTAGAGCCGTTTAAATTTACCTTGATGATATTTTTAAATGCATCGTCTACTGCTTTTTTAATCGCGTCGGGAACCTCTTTGGACTTACCAAAGCCAAAGCCTACCAAGCCGTTTCTATTGCCTACTACGATAAGAGCCGTAAACCTAAACCTTCTACCACCTTTAACGACCTTCGTAACCCTACCGATATTGACGATTACCTCTTCGAATTCTTCTCTATTATACTTTTCCACAATCATTCCTTTGGGTTATAGTTTGATGCCGTTTTGGCGTAGCGACTCGGCAAAGCTTGCGATTACGCCGTGATACAAATAGCCATTACGATCGAAAATCGCTTCAGAAATGCCTTTATCTTTTAGCTTGGAGGCTAAATCTTTAGCTAGACTAGCCGCACCCTCTTTGTTTGCCTTTAAATTTAAAACCTTACCGCTGCTGGCGCACAAAGTCACGCTCGCCGCGTCGTCGATAGCCTGAGCATAGACCGTTCTATTGGATTTGAAAATAGAAATTCTAGGGCAAGATGCGACGCCTGAAATTTTAGCGCGAATTCTTCTTTTTCTCTTGATTCGTAAAGAGATCTTTCTTTTTAATACGTTCTGTGTCATTTCTCAACCCTTATTTCTTAGCTGTTTTTCCGGCTTTGCGGATAATGCGCTCTTCAAGATACTTAATACCCTTACCTTTGTATGGCTCAGGAGGTCTGAATCCTCTGATCTCGGCTGCTACTTGGCCTACTTGCTGCTTGTCGTCGCCTTTGATAGTTACGACGTTTTTATCTACAGAGATTTCGATTCCTTTTGGAGATTCAAAATTTATCGGATGCGAAAAGCCCAAATTTAGCTCAAGCACCTTGCCCTTCATCGCAGCTCTATAGCCGACGCCGTTGATTTCGAGCTGTTTTGAAAAGCCTTCGGTAAGACCAAGGACAATATTGTTGGCTAAAGCGCGGTATGTTCCCCAATACGCCCTGCTCTGTCTATCCTCACCCTTAGGCGAGAATTCTATCTTTCCGTCTTCGATTTTTACATCGACATGACCTTTTAAATCAAGCTCTTTTTCGTTATTCGATTTTTTAAATTTTAACGACGAGCCGTCAATCTTGACCTCAACTCCGTTTGGAATAGAGATCGGTTTTTTACCAATTCTTGACATAATTTTCCTTTTTATTTGTCTAGGGTATGTCTACTTTTACGAATGGATACCACAATGCCATAAAAAGTAGAAACTTCTTACCAGATCGTGCAAAGCACTTCGCCGCCGACGCCCGCTTTGTGCGCGTCGATACCGCTCATAACACCTTTGCTTGTGCTAACGACAACGGTTCCGTAGCCGTTTTTGAAGCGCTTGATCTCATCTTTGCCTTGATATACACGGCGGCCCGGAGTCGAAATTCTTTTAACTTCGTTTATCACGCTCCTGCCCTTTTCGTCGTATTTAAGCACTACGTTGATGATCTTTTTATTGTTTTCCTCTACTACGTTGTAGCTCTCGATATAGCCCTTCTCGGCTAAAATTTTAAGCATAGCCTCAACGACGTTTGAGTGAAAAAGCTTAGTCGTATCTAGCCTTCGCATCGCAGCATTTCTGATGCGAGTTAGTCCATCTGAAATAAGATCGTTAATCATCTTTTCTCCTTACCAGCTTGCTTTTTTTAGACCCGGGATCAAGCCCTCATTTGCCATCTTGCGAAGGCAAACGCGACAAATTCCAAAATCCTTATAAACGGAGTGCGGACGACCGCAAATTTGACATCTGGTATATGCGCGAGTGCTAAATTTAGCGGGGCGTTTCGCCTTGGCTACCATTGATTTTTTTGCCATATCATTTTCCTTTTGCAAAAGGCATGCCGAATAACTCTAGCAATTTAAATGCCTCTTTATCGTTATTTGTAGTCGTTACGACGGTTATATTCATACCGTGAGTTCTTAAAATTTGATCGTATTCGACCTCTGGGAACATCAGCTGCTCTTGCAAGCCGAAGTTATAATTGCCGCGTCCGTCAAAGCCCGTTCTAGGTAGTCCTCGGAAATCCTTAACCCTAGGAAGCGCGATAGAGATCAGTTTGTCTAGGAAGGCAAACATCTGCTCTTTTCGTAACGTAACCATTATGCCTACCGGGAAACCTTCGCGCACTTTAAAGCCGGCAACCGATTTTTTTGCATTGACGATAAGCGCTTTTTGGCCTGCTATCAGCGAGATAGTATCGGCCATATTTTGAAGCACTTTTTGATCTTTGCTCGATTCGCCCGTTCCTACGCTGATAACGATCTTTTCAAGCGCCGGGATAAGCATAGGATTTTTTATATCAAATTCTTTCTGCAAAGCAGCTCTGATGGAATTTACATATTTATCTTTTAGTCTGCTCATAATCAACCCTCTACCAACGCAACGTTTGAAATATCCATAGGCATCTCTTTGCTTGTAAAGCCGCCTTGCGGATTTTGCTCGGTTGGTTTGATAGCCTTTTTAGCCATTTTACAACCCTCGACGATAACTTGAGCTTTTTTAGGAAACACGGCTTTGACTGCGCCTGTTTTGCCCTTATCGTCACCTGCGATGATCTTTACTTGATCGCCCTTTTTAATCTTAAATTTTACTGCCATTATAAAACCTCCGGAGCCAGCGAAACGATCTTCATAAAACCGCCGTATCTGACCTCTCTACCGATAGGACCGAAAATACGAGTACCGATCGGCTCTTTTTTTGAATCCAAAATAACGGCTGCGTTCTCATCGAATCTAATTAGCGAGCCGTTGCCTCTGTGCAACTCTTTAGTCGTACGAACGACTACGGCTTTTACTACTTGACCGCGCTTAATCTTGCCGTTAGGGAGCGCTTTTTTTACAGAGCAAACGATAATATCGCCGATTGTGGCGTATCTTCTTTTGCTGCCGCCCAAAACTTTAATACACATAAGTTCTTTTGCGCCGCTATTATCAGCTACCGCAAGTCTGGTAAAACTCTGTATCATTATTCAACTCCTGTTTTCAAAACCGCTTTTAAGCGAAACGATTTTCTAGCGCTTAGCGGTCTGCACTCGATCGCAGATATGGTGTCGCCGATCTTTACGACGTTGTTTTCATCGTGGATCAGATATTTTTTAAATCTTTTTACGATCTTTCTATATCTAGGGTGCATAACCCTTCGCTCTACCAAAACGGTAGCTGTTTTATCGCCCGCCTTCTTTACGACTACGCCTTGAATTTCTCTTTTAAATGCCATAACCTATCCTTATTTCGCTTTAATAGCGGTGTTGATTCTAGCGATATCTTTTTTGATAGCGCGAATCTCGTTAGGATTGCTTAGCTGCATAGTTTTTAGCTTTTGTCTAGCCGTAAATAAAAGCAACTTACTTTGTTTCAACATAGAATTTAGCTCAGCTAAATCTTTATCTTTCAAATCAGTATATTTCATTTTCGCTTTCCCTACTTACGATTTTCGTTTTAAAAGGTAGTTTATGAATCGAAAGCATAAGCGCCTCTTTAGCAACCTCTTCGCTAACGCCGGTCATCTCGAAAATAATCCTGCCCGGTTTTATATTCATTACCCACTCTTCTACGCCGCTCTTACCTTTACCCATACGAGTTTGTAGAGGCTTTTTGGTAAGCGGCTTGTCTGGGAATACCTTAATCCAAATTTTAGCTTGACGATTCACGAAGCGCGTCATCGCGACACGAGCCGCTTCGATCTGGCGAGAATTTACCCTACCCGCCTCTACCGCTTTGATACCGAAATCGCCAAACGTCAAGGAATTTCCTCTCGTTGCGTAGCCGCGATTGCGACCTTTCATCATCTTGCGGTATTTTGTTCTTTTTGGCATCAACATAACTATTTACCTCTTCTTGGTCTGCGTGTTTTTTTAGGCGCATCATCGGTCTTTTCAGCCTGGATGCCTTTTTGTAAAATTTCACCCTTAAAGATCCAAACCTTAATGCCGATATTACCGTAGGTAGTATGCGCTTCGGCAAAGCCGTAATCGATCCTAGCCCTTAGAGTATGAAGCGGAACGCGTCCCTCCAAATACCATTCGGTTCTAGCCATCTCTGCACCGCCCAAGCGACCTGCGACGCAAATTTTAATTCCCTTTGCGCCTGCTTTTTGAGCGCCCTGGATGACTTTTTTCATAGCGCGGCGGAATGCAACGCGGCGCTCTAGCTGCATAGCTACGTTTTCCGCAGCCAAAAGTGCGTTCGAGCCTACTTTGCGCTCCTCTTTGATGTTGATGGCTATGTCTTTATTGACTAGCTTAACGACTTCGCTTCTTAAATTTTCGACCTCGCCGCCTTTTTTACCGATGATAATACCAGGTCTTGCGGCTACGATCGTTACGCGAATTTTCTTAGCTGTTCTTTCGATAAGAATTTGGCTAATTCCCGCATAGTAAAGCTTAGCTTTTAAAAATTTGCGAATCTTGTAATCCTCGCCGATGCTTTCGGAAAGCGTTGCCTTAGAAGGAAACCATCTAGACTCCCAATTTCGATTAATTCCTAATCTTAAACCGATCGGATTTACTTTCTGTCCCATTTACGCTTCCTTCTTACTTGGTTTTGCTACTTCGACGATGATGTGCGAAGTAGGTTTGCGGATACGGCTAGCTGTACCTCTGGCGCGCGGACGAAATCTCTTAAGTACGGGACCCGCATCCACTCGGCAGCTGGTAACTACGACCTCTTCAGGCTCAAAGCCGCCGTTTGCGACCGCGCTTGAAATCGCCGTAGCGATATATTTCGCGCCGCGATTAGGCGTAAATTCCAAAGTAGCAAGGGCGAATTCAGCATTCATGCCTTGAATTTGCTTCGCGATAAGTCTTGCTTTTGTCGGCGAAAGGCGAACAAATTTAATAGTTGATTTACTCATATTCTATCCTTACTTGCCGATCTTTTTCTGCACGGAGCCTTTGTGGCCCTTAAAAGTGCGCGTAGGAGCGAACTCGCCTAATTTATAACCGATATGATGCTCGGTGACGTAAACCGGGATAAAATTCTTTCCGTTATGAACGTTAAACGTAAGTCCGATCATCTCCGGCACGATCGTGCTTCGTCTCGACCAAGTCTTGATCGGTTTATTATCGCCGGCTTTCTTTGCCGCAACGACTTTTTTCATTACGTGATCATCTACGAAAGGACCTTTTTTTAGCGATCTAGCCATTTTTATTTTCCTTTCCTTCTTGAAATTATAAGCTTATCGCTCGCTTTTTTATGGCGAGTTTTATAGCCCTTCGTCGGTTTGCCCCACGGAGTTACCGGATGACGACCGGAGTTTTTCTTACCCTCGCCACCGCCGTGCGGGTGATCGACCGGGTTCATTGCAGAACCTCTGGTTTGAGGACGGATACCTCTATGGCGATTGCGTCCGGCTTTGCCGATGACGACGTTTGCCCACTCTTCGTTACCTACTACGCCGATACTAGCCATGCACTCTGCGAGCACTCTTCTCATCTCGCCGCTAGGCAGACGCAAAATGACGTATTTTTCCTCTTTACCCATAAGCTGAGCATAGCCTCCGGCACTACGCGCCATTTGAGCACCTTTGCCCGGTTTTAACTCAATATTATGCAGGATAGTTCCCACAGGGATATTTTTCATCTTCATCGCGTTGCCGGGTTTAATATCTAATCCACCCTCGGCAGCAGCTACTACATCGCCCACTTTAAGATCGTTAGGCTTGATAATGTAGCGCTTCTCGCCGTCTGCGTATGAGATCAATGCGATACGGCAGTTGCGATTCGGATCGTATTCAATCGCCTCGACCTTGCCAGCAACGCCGAATTTATTTCGCTTAAAATCAATAATTCTATAAAGTTTAGCAGCTCCAGCTTGTTTATGGCGGCTGGTAATGCGACCGTTGTTGTTTCTTCCGGCTGCGGCAGGAATTTTAACAAGCAAGCCTCTAACGCTAGCTTTTGCAGTGATATCCTCACTACTAAGCCCGGTCATAAATCTTCTACTTGGAGTATACGGTTTATAAGTTTTAATTGCCATTTTACGCCTCCACGCTTTCTAGGCTTACGCCTTCAGGTAGTTTGACGTAGAATTTTTTCACATCGTTTCTAGCGCCAGTTCTGCCTTTAAATCTTTTTACTTTGCCATCCTGTCTTAAAGAATTTATCTTTAGCGGAGTAATCCCGAAATAGTTTTTTAAAACGCTCTTTAGTCCGTTTTTCGTAACCGACGGGCTAGTTTGGATAACGACCACGCCATTTTCTTGAAGACCGAGAGACTTTTCCGTATAAAGGATCGTTTTGATATCTGTTATATCTGCCATTTTAGTCCTCTTTCACTATTGATTCAAATGCCGCTTTTTCGAATACGACTGAGCCGTAAACTGCGATTAGGTAAGCATTGACCTCGCTTACATCGATGACATAGCAATTCTTAAGATTTCTATAGGCCAAAAGAGTTTGCGCGTCCAGCTCGTTTTTAACGATTAGCGCATCTCTAACGCCTAATTTCTTAATAAAATTTGCCGCGTCTTTAGTTTTGCCGCTTTTTAGCTCCAAATCATCGAAGATAAAAATTTTACTCTCGTTTGCTTTCTCATTGATAGCAAATTCCAGCGCAAGGCGTTTTTGCTTTTTATTGACCTTCTGCTCGTAATTTCGCTCGTTAGTCGGACCGAATGCGACCGCGCCGCCTACCCAGACGTTAGTTCTGGTTGAGCCCGCACGTGCGCCGCCGCGACCCTTTTGTCGCCATGGTTTTTTGCCGCCGCCGCTAACCTCGGCGCGAGTTTTAGCGTTAGCCGTATTTGCACGAAGCGAAGCAAGGTAAGATTTGACGTACAAATATAGATTGTGCGAATTGACCTCCGAAAATTTCGCAGGAATTTCAATTTCGCTTGCTTTTTCTAGTTTTTCGTTAAGCACGCTTACTTTACTCATTTTACTATCCTTATTCTGCCCATTGCGCCGTTAAATCCGGGAACCGAGCCTTTAAGCACCAAAATTTTATTCTCGGCATCAAAACTTATGACTTCGTTTTTAGCGGTAATCGTTTCATTTCCAGTGTGTCCCGCCATCCTCATACCAGGCTGAACGCGACCGGGCCACTCGCAGTTGCCAATAGAACCAGGCCTTCGGTGGAAGCGGCTACCGTGTGCTGCAGGACCGCCCGCAAAGCCATGGCGCTTAATGACGCCTTGATAGCCTTTGCCCTTGGATTTAAAGCTTACTTTGACGATCTTGGCTTCGCTCAAAACATCTAAATTTTGATCGCCAAGCTCGGTATTTTCTAAGCTTAAAGTCGCAAATTTATTAAATTCCTTGCTTAGGCTATATTTCTTTTGAATGCCGGCTATAGCTTTATTATACGCTTTTCCCTCTGCATATGCTACGATAGCTTTTTTCTCATCGCAAACTTCGCAAATTTTGGTATTGATAAGTCGTAAAAGCGTCACGGGCGTGCTGCTCGTGTCGATCGTCCTACTCATACCTATTTTTTCTACAATATATTCCATTGTTTTACCCCTTATTTGCCCATCGCGTGAACTTCGACGTTGACTTCCGGAGCCAAATCAAGCTTAGTTAGCGAATCAACCGTATCTGGCGTAGCTGCTACGATGTCTAGCATACGAGCGTGAATTTTCATCTCAAACTGCTCTCTGGAGTCTTTATTTACGTGCGGAGATCTTAAAACGGTGTAGCGTTTAATCTTCGTAGGCATCGGCACGGGACCTCTGACGTCCGCACCTGTTCTTTTTACGGCTTCAACGATAGCCGAAACTGTGCGATCTAAAACTCGATGGTCATAAGCCTTGAGTTTTAACCTAATTTTTTGCATCACTTTTCCTTAATAAAGAACTTGTCGCAACACGCGACCCTTTGTTTCAAACAAAAGACGCACATTATATAAAAGCGCTTCCTCTTTGTCAAGAAAATAGCCAAATTTTATTGAAATATTTCCTTTTTATAAGGAAAAACATATAGAATTTCGAAAATTTTTAGGATGCCGAAAATTTTCAATACAAAAATTTTGGATAAATTTAAAATGGATATAAAAATTTTATAGAATTTTTCAGATTTATTTCCTTTTAATAAGGAAAATTTTAAAATACTCGCATGAATGATCTGAGATTTTTTTACGAAAATCCGCCGGAATTTACGGCTTTTATCCCGCGCAAAAGAGGTATAGACTCACCCAAAACTATAATCTACGGAGTGCTAAATTCCGGCAAAAGCGCCGTGCTGAAAAATGAAATTTCGGAACTTAAAAAAGATGAAATTTTGTATCTAAATTTAGCCGATCTACGCCTTGAAGAGGCGGTAGCGAATGATGGAATTTTTGTGGCTAGAAATAGTGCGGACAATACAAAGGCTAGCGCAGCAAATGAATATGAAATAAGTAGAGAAGCTACGTTAGACGCGGAAATTTCGGATATAGATGAATTTTACCGCGCCGCCGCAAAAAATACAGATAAAAAAAACGTAAGCGCAGGCAGCTCAAACAACGCAAAAAATATGGAGTTCTACGACACAAAAAACAGGAGTGAGAATTTCTTCCGCGAGATCAAAGAATTTTTAGCCGCCAACGAGCAAATTTCATCGCTTTTTTTAGATAATTTCAGTAGCGCTGATTTTGAAATTTCATCGCTTCAAAGCTTCGCCGAGGGGCTAAATTTAAAGCGTTTTATTATCTCTACTCGCGATAGAGAGTTGATCCTGCCAGGCTTTGAGCGGATTGAGCTTTTGCCGCTTTCGTTTGAAGAATTTATCGCCTTCGATAAGCGCCATAACGAGATAAACTCGATGATTTCGGCCTTTTTAGCCCAAGGTGGCGGCGCAAAAAATCCCTTCATAGCGCCTGCCGAAATTTTAGAATTCGAGCAGAGACTGCTTGCGGCAAACTTTAGCCGCACGGAAATTTTAATCCTCAAAGAGTGCCTAAGCTCTGTCCACACCGCATTTAGCGCAAATAAAATTTACACCGCGCTAAAGACGCGCATTAAGATCTCAAAAGACGCGGTATACAGCACTATCGCCAAACTTGAGCGGGAAAATTTCATCAGATTTTTAAACAAAGCTGGCGAGCCCGCGCGCGCAAAAAAACTATATTTTTCGCATTTTAATATGCGAGAAATTTTAACAAGCAAAAAGGACTTCTCGAAAAAATTTGCCAACGTCCTGTTCTGCGAGCTTTTGGAGCTAAATACGCCGATTTCTTACACAAAAGAGCTGGATTTTTACCTGCCTGCTCTAAAAATGGGGGTTCTCGTTATCCCATTCAGCGACGCGGACATTATCTTTTTAAAATTTCGTAAAATTTTAAGCGTGCTCAAGAGACTCGGCATCACGAGCTTAAAAGTTGTGTCTATGGCAAACTCCGGTAGGCTCGAGATTGAGGGTATCCGCTGCGATGTAGTGCCGTTTTATGAATTCGCGCTTAGCTTCTGATTATTGACATCTCATATCATAAAAATATAAATTTTATGATATAATTTTGGCAAACCCATATCAATTACATAAGGGAAAGCCAATGATCAAATTAAAAGACAAACTCATTTATGAAACGCTAAAACTAGTCGAATCGCAAGGCGAAGATGGGCTTTTGTGTCGCAATAAGCAAAGCGATGCGGAGTTTATGAGACCCGTGAACGAATTCGCAGCTGCGAGTGGACGCAACTACACCTCGGTCAAATCGACTCTTGATATCATCCATAAAAACTGTGGCTATCTGCAGCGCGAAAGCATTAAGGACACGGGGCTTGATGCGGGCAAGGCGTCGAAGATTTTCATCTACCGCCTATGCGAGTCAGGGCGAAGCTTTATCGAAAAATACGAAAAAGCCCTCGTCCAAAACACCGACAAATAGCCCAAAATTAAAAATTTTAAGCGCCGATTAGATAGAATTCTTTAATTTCACGTGGCGCGACAGAATTTCATTTTTATGCGACTCGCCTTAAAAAAGGAGATGAAAATGCTGGATTTTATAGTAAAAATGTTCGCATGGAAAGCTGAGTGGGAGGTAAAAAAGGAATATGACAAAGAATTTGGCGATCTATCCTCCATGCACTCAATCTTGCGCTTTATAATACTTCTTATCATACTTAGCATTTTGATTAAATTTCAATTAAGCGTATGAAAGATACATTTTTAGACATTGCGCTCGTTTTATTAGGCATTGCTATGCTCGTCACAATGCGACAAAAATCTTTATTAAAATTTACAATCTTCGTCGTGATTTTAGCGCTCGCCAGAGAGTTAATCATTAGATTTTATGCCTAGTTTCGGCGAAACCGACGCGGATGGAATTTAAAATTTAAACGACAAAATGACGGCTCGGCAGAATTCGGCTGGCGCAAATTTAAATTTCGCCGTATCCACACTATGCTTTTATCGTCGTTAGTAAATTCTACCGCACTTCAAGAATTGCCGCATCTACAAATCCAGCCTTTATCGTCAATGATAGATTTTATCCGCGTCGAGGATTTGCGCTTGATGCCGCGCTTTCTGCTATTAGTGGCGGATTTTACTCGTGCAAATACGACAGAATTTCACTTGTGCGAACACGGCGGCGGATTTTTTGCGGTGGCAGCAAAATTTATAAACCGAATGAGTGGGCTAGAGCGTAAATTTTATAACGCTATAACGCTTAAATTCCACAGAAGCCTAAATTAGCGCAATACAAGTGCAGAATTCAATCAAAAAATTCCAAACTTAGTAGTAAAATTCCGCACGCTGAAATCTTAAAATTTTATTTCATAAAATTCCGAAATTTAGGAATTAAATTTTGCAGTGAAGCGGCAAATTTTACTTCGCAATTAAAATTCTCACGCAAACCATCCTCAAAAATTCTAAAATTTCATCATTATAAAATTTTAAAATTTCACTGTCGTATTGCAAATCTATTATTTTATAAAACGGAGTGAAAAGCGAAATTTTGTATAAATTACACTCGAAAATTTGACGGATTCTCGCGCAAATCGGCTCGAAATTCCCCCCTGCCTACTCCACGTATCCGATAAATTCGCCATCGAAAGTATGCCTAACGTCGCCGCGAAAGTAAATTTTACCTCCATCTCCTAAGCGCAAATTTAGCGTTTCGCCGCTTGCAGGTATCACGCGGATGTCGGGAGCTAGCCCCATATTTTCGACGCCTGCGATGAAGCATGCCGCCATCCCTGTACCGCATGCAAGCGTTTCTGCCTCTACGCCGCGCTCAAAGGTGCGCACTTTTAAAATTTTGCTTGCGAGGCGACTTTGAACTAACGCATAATTAACGTTAGCGTTATACTTTTCGCGCAGATCGCGGGCCAGTGCGGCATTGAACTCATTTAAATCGCTAACAAAAGTTACCAAATGCGGCACTCCAGTGTTATAAAAATACCACGTTAGCCCTGCCTCCTCAAAGCTCTCGCCAAGGCGTTTAGGACGAGTTAACATTACCTCGACGTTAGCTACTAACGCGTGAGCGTTAGGACGCAGATTGAAAATCTCGCCGAAGCTTACATTGCGTAGCTCGCCGCGCATACTCTCGCTCAAATTTCCGCCGAAAATACCGAAAATTTCGCCGCTAATTACGCCTGCGCCACTTAGGAATTTCATACTCTGCGCGGCCAAGAAATTTTCATACGCATACATGCATACCGCTCGCGAGCCGTTGCCGCACATATCGGCGGTGCTGCCGTCGCTATTATAAAATTCCCACTCGAAATTTATTCCCTCGATACCGTTAAATTTCGGCAGTACGACGATGAGCCCGTCGGCGCCTACTCCATCGCGCCTATCACATAGCTCACGCGCTAGCTTGGATCTATCCGCCTTAACCGAATCCGTAAAAATCACGAAATCATTTCCGCTCGCATTATATTTTGAAATTTTCATCATTTACCTCGCAAATTTTTAAAATTACTAACGCTCACTAACGCTTTATTAAAATTTTACTTCTATCTAAATTTAAGCGCATCGCTTATTTATAGGCTTTACTAAGGCTCAATTTACTAACTATCTTCTTTCGTGAGCCCATTTTGTTATGCGTTTTTCGCGCTTGATGTTAGAGCCTACCTCATAGCCTTTAAATGCTCGCAAGCATCAAATCTTCCGAGCTTGCAAGCCTTTTCATAAAGCTCGCGTGCCCTCTTTTTATCTTTCGCTACGCCCCAGCCCTTTTCGTATTGATACGCTAAATTTGAGCAGGCTAGCGGCTCGCCACCATTCTCGCACGCCTCGCTAAAATACTTCGCGGCAAGCACATAATCCTTTTGCCCGCCGTCGCCTTTAAAATACGTAACGCCCAAATTTACGCATGAATCCACGTGTCCTTGCTCGCAAGCCCTAGTAAAAAATGTCCTAGCCCTGTCCGCGTCTTTTTTCACGCCTTCGCCGAGGACGTAGCTAAGCCCTAGGTTATGGCACGCCTCTACCTGCCCCATTTTGCAAGCCTTGATCAAAAGCTCGATCGCCTTTTTCACGTCGGGATAGACGCCGAGCCCCTTTTTATAGTTGTATGCAAGGCTCGCGCACCCCTCGCTGCTGTTTTTCTTGCAAGCATCGCTAAAAAGCTCATTCGCCCTCTTGCGATCCTGCGCCACTCCCTGCCCGTCGTTATAGAGCAGCCCCAAATAGACGCAGCCCTTCTGCTCGCCGAGCTTGCACGCCCTGTCGTAATAGCGCGCGGCCTGCTTGAAGCTTCTATTTGAGTCGTATGCATAGCCCAAATTTGCGCAATCCAGCGCGTTTTCCTCGCCACCGGCGTCGCAGTTGCGCTGTAGCTCATTTATCACGCGGCTTAGTTTTTTACAATCCATCTCGCTCCCCGCGGCGCAGCCCTTCCTCAGATCGTCGATCTCTGCCGCAGCGCCCGTCGCAAACAACGCAGAGAGCAAAACCGCTCGCGCCGTAAATTTCAACCGCTCTTTAAGCGGTGCGCTTTTAAAATTTTGAAATTTAGCGCCGCTTTGGGCGCGACTGCCGATCCTCATCGCTCTCTCCTTTATTTTTAGTCTCATTTTAATTCGCACAGAAATTTTACGAGTTCTCGCGCAAAGGGCTAAATTTTATCTTTTAGCTCTTTTAAAAATCTCTCCACCGCGGTCTTAAGCGCGGCAAAATCGCCACTATTATCTATCACAAAGTCCGCTATAGCGCGCTTTTGCTCGATATCCGTTTGCAGCTCCACGCGGTGCTTTGCGGCGGCATGATCTAGTCCGTTTCGCTTCATCACGCGCGCGATCAGCGTATCTTTAGGCGCATAAACGACTGCCACTTTGTCAAAAAACTCGTACCTCTTACCCTCGAAAAACAGCGGAATATCTACAAAATAAAGCTTTCCTTTTGCCTCCAAAGCCCGCGCCTGCGATAAAATTTCAGCCGTTATCTTCGGATGCAGCAGCGCTTCAAGCTTTGCAAGCTCCGTAGGGTTTTTAAACACCAGCTCGCCTAGCTTTTTTCGGTCCACCGAGGCGCAGGTGGCGGACGAAATTTCCTCGCCTGAACTAACGCGAAATTCCGGATGCAAGCCTAAATTTTCGGCCTGCGCGTCTTTTTGCACGATGTATTGCGCGCCGAAAATTTCAGCCACCTGCGCGGCGCAGCGATCAAGAACGCAATGCGAAATCTTATCGGCGTCGATAATCTCAAATCCGCGATCACGAAGTAGCTCGCAAACCGCGCTCTTGCCGCTGCCGATGCTGCCAGTGATGACGACGGCGTATTTAAATTTCAAGATGGGCCTTTATAGCGTTTTTATTCGATTTTAGCTAAAATCTGCGAAATTATACCATCTTGGAGGATAAAATTTGATAAGCTACAAAGACGCGGGCGTCGATATAGACGCGGGAAATGACTTCGTAAACGCGATAAAACCATTCGTCAAAGCTACGCAAACTCCGCACGTTTTGGGCGGTATCGGCTCGTTTTCAGGCGCGGTGAGACTGCCCGCAGGCTACAAAAAGCCCGCGATCCTAGGCGCCACCGACGGCGTGGGCACAAAACTACGACTCGCGATCGACGCGCGCAAATTTGAGGGCGTGGGCCAAGATCTTGTCGCGATGTGCGTAAATGATCTCATCTGCAACTTCGCCGAGCCGCTATTTTTCCTCGACTATTACGCGACGGCAAAGCTCGAGATCGCGGATGCCAAAGAGGTCGTAAAAAGCATCGCCGAGGGCTGCAAGCTCGCCCGTTGCGCGCTAATCGGCGGCGAGACGGCAGAGATGCCCTCGATGTATGAAAAGGGCGACTTCGACCTTGCAGGCTTTGCCGTGGGCATCGCCGAGGAGGACGAGATCGACCGTAGCAAGTTCGTCCGCGAAGGCGACGTGCTCATCGCGCTTCCAAGCAGCGGCCTGCACTCAAACGGCTTCTCGCTCGCGCGCAAAGTGGTCGCCGAGCTGGGGCTAAAATTTGACGACAAGGTAGGCGGTCGCGCGCTCATCGATGTGCTTTTGGAACCGACCAGGATTTACGTCGGCGACTTTTTAAATTTAAAAGACAAAATCCACGCGCTCGCGCACATCACGGGCGGCGGCATCGTGGAAAATCTGCCGCGCGTATTTCCACAGGGACTAGGCGCAAAGATCGAACACGCCGCAATCCGCACGCCCGAAATCTTTAAAATCATCGCGCAAAAAGTGGAGCCGGCAGAGATGATGAGGACGTTTAATATGGGCGTTGGTATGATCCTCGTAGCGCCAAAAGAAAACGCTGATTTTGTGCTAGCAAATACCGACGGCTACGTCATCGGAGAGGTCGTAAAAGGCTGGGGCGTGCAGTTCGTGTAAATTTGAAGCGGTAAAATTTGCCGCTTTCTGCCAAAGCAGAATTTATGTTTAGACTAAATTTTAAAGCAGGTATTGCGACCGCTTCCAAAAACAGCGCCGAGAATTATTATATGATAGGCCTTGCGGACGATAAGTACGACTATAAAAACTATCTGCTTTTCCAAAGACCGATCAAGCTCGGGCGATATGGGGACGCAGACGCACCGCGCAACGGCTTATACGCCAAGTGTAGGCGACGTATGCTATAACGGATGCAAAGCAGTGAAAATCACTTAGCGAGCTTATCGTTTTTGAGATCCAAGACAGCGTCATCGCCGTGGATATCTGCGGCGTCAAAATTCCCAAGCGCTTCATTCAGTATTGTAAAGAAATTTTCGGCGATCTGCTTAGCATCGAGGGATAAATTTAAATGCACCAGCGGCATATAAAAGCAAATTTCGCAATCACAAATATAAAGCGGAGTTAAAATTTAATGAGCGAATTTTTAGATAGCGCGGGATAAAAGCGTTTAAGCAAAGCCATTAAACGCGATAAAACTTCGCGCCAGAGTAAAATTTATTGCGAGATTTACGCATCAAATTCGGCGCAAGTATTATGTGGCAAAATTTAGCCTTCCAAACATAGCTAAATTTTGCGTTCGATCCGCAACCGCCTGCGCTTTAAATTTAGACGCGCCACTATCGCCTCTGCCCTCTTACAGCGAGCCTCGCGGACTTAAGGGATACAAAGCGATCATCTCGCTATCCGCGCTGCCGCTTGTTTTTTAGGAAGGATAATCCTTAGCGCGCCCACACTGCCGCCTGCCTTTTCGGAAAAGGGCGATCGCTCGCCCCTTCTATTTAAATTTTATCATGCGCTAGCGCTTTATTTTGCAAAATCTAAAATTTTAGCGATATTTTCGCGGCTGTAGAGCTCCGCCATATTCCATGCTTTGGCGTTTGTCGCGGCTACGTCTATGACCTCGTCTAGCACCTTGCCTTCGATGCCTAGCTGCGCGAGGCTAGTCGGCGTGCCGATCTTATCAAACCACGCTTTAAGCGCCGCTGTGCCTTCATCTGCGCTTTTAAGGTCAAAAATTTCACGAGCGAAACGCTCAAACGCGCTTAAATTCCTATCCTTATACCACCTCATCCACGCAGGCATTACCACGCTAAGACCGGCTCCGTGCGCGCAGTCCACGACCGCGCTCATCGCATGCTCAATCATATGATTCGGATAGCCAAAGCCGCCCACGCCCACGTAGGTTAGTCCGTTTAGCGCCATCGTCGCAGCCCACGCAAACTCGGCGCGCGCATCGTAATCGCTCGGATCTGCGAGCAGAGCTTCAGTCGTGCGGATGACGGTTTTGATATTGGCTTCGATATAGGCTCGCACGATCTCCGGATGGACGCTAGCGGTAAAATACCCCTCGATGCTGTGCGCGATGATGTCGCTCGCGCTATATACGAGATACTCGCGGCTGACGGTTGCTTGCAATTGCGGATTTATGACCGAGACCTTTGGGTATAGACACGGCGCGCTGATCGCGTATTTTTGTTTGGTCTGCTCCTTGGTCACCACGCCGCCGCAGTTCATCTCCGAGCCCGTCGCGGCAAGGGTGATGATGTCAAAAATTTTAAGCGCGGCGCTCGGACTTTTACCGGTGAAAAAATCCCACACGTCGCCTTCATAGCAGGCGCCTGCGGCTACTGCTTTCGCCGAGTCCAGCACGCTTCCGCCGCCCACAGCAAGCACGCTATCGGCGCCAAATTCTTTGGCGAGCTTGATCGCTTCGTTTACCTTGCTTAGCACGGGATTTGATTTTATGCCGCCAAGCTGCGCAAATTCTATACCGTTTGCCTTTAAGCTGCTCTCCACCACGTCCATCAGACCGCTCTTTCGCACGCGCTCGCTACCGTATAGTACGAGAGCTTTTTTCGCGCCCGCTTCCTTCATATACTGCCCGATATGTTTTTCTTTTTCCTTGCCGAATTCTATCCTCACGGGGTTGCAAAAACTAAAATCTGTCATCTTCTCTCCTTTAAATAAAGTTGGCTAAATTATAGCCTTTTTTAAAATTTTGCGGTAGCACGATAGTCCAAATTCCTTGCCTAATCGTGCAAATGTAAGTGTAATCTGCATAAATTTAAAGGAGCGAGCATGAACGAAGTAAATAAAATTTTAAAAGACGCCGCAAAGATCGCGGACGAGCTATATTCCGCCTACGGACACGTTCAGACGCCTATAGGGGCGCTCGGCTTTTACCGTCAAAGAAAGCCCCAGACTTCACGCGACGATCTATGAGCCTAGCGTGTGCTTGTGCCTGCGCGGCGGTAAAATGGTAGAATTTAGCGGCAAGCAGTATCGCTACGATACGCAAAAATTCCTACTTTGCGCAAGCGACCTGCCGCTTTTGGGGCGGGTAGAGCACTGCCCGTTTCTATCGGTAAGCATTAAATTTCAAAGCGAGGACATTCTTGAAGCGCTAAAGGAGATAGAGGGGCAAGAGCCACGCGGGCAGACTTCTGTGGCTCGTTTAATTTACGACGCCGTTTTTTCGCGCCTTACTAAACATCGAGCTAAATTTTACTCTCCGATGTGATCTGTGGCGCAGATTTTGCGCGAGGGTAAAATTTATTCATACCCCGCCGCTGTTTTACTCGCGCTCGCAGTACCGCTTTGTTCGTATCGCATGCCGCTACGCAAAGCAAGAAAGCGGATATTTCACGGCGCTTTTGTCCGTGAGTACGGCGAGGAAAAGAGCGATAAATTCCTCGAAATTTGGCGCAATGACCAGGACATCCTCGTAGATCGGTTCCGCGCCGAATATGATCTTGCCCGCGTCCGCGCCCTGCGTGAGGATGCCCGCGAAGCAGCGCTCGCCTCTGACCGAAAATAAAAACGGCAAGCACCCGCTCCAGAACGCGCTCACGGCGGCTCTTTCCGCATCGTTAACCGCGCACTCCAAGCTGTCTTTTTCAAAATCTTCGTAGCAAAATTCCGCCTCGTCCGCGCCTGACGACGCATAATCCCTGGCGGATACGAACCAAACGGCGTCCGCAGCGTCATGCAAAGTCTCAAAAGAGCAAACGAAGCTGTAAAAATCTTCGCTTAAATTTTTAAATCTACCGCCCAAAAATTCGCCCCGCGGCGGGCAAATTTCATCCCTGCGCCGTATCTGCCAGCCGTTTTGCGCCAGCGCGTCCATAAGTTCGTCAAAAACCATCTCGCCTCCCGTAATTTGGCGCCGATTATAGCATTTTGCTCGGCGCAGCGGTTAAATGCGGCTAAATTTATAAAATTTTGCCTGCCCGCCGCGCATAAAAAGAGAAATTTTGCGCGAAATTTTATAAATTCTGCTAAAAATAAAATGACGTTTCCAAATCACCGCTAAATTTGGGCTCAGCGGAAGGCGTAAGCCGCAAATGAAAAACGGGCGTATCGCTTAAAATAGACGTATCGCCGAGGGGAGTGGGCGCGCCGCTAAAATTTGCGCCTCGGTATCCGCCTAAAATTTCCAAGCGGTACCGACCGCGCTCTAGCTTAAAGCTTAGACTGTTTTGCTCGCTAATGCGGCTCGTATCTTTAAAATAGCCGATGCCGACGATCCTTAGCGTGCCCGAGGAGTGAAAAACCCAGCCGTGAGAGATGATTTTCGCTTCGTTTTGTGCGAATATCTCCCCATCCGCCTCGCCCACGGTAACCGCAAAATCGTAATAATCGCTGCGAACGCCCAATATCGGCACGGCGATACCCTCTTCTGTGACCGCGCCCCCGTGCTCGGTCTGCGTAAAATAGGCAAGAACGTCGTCGCCTACAAGTCCATGCTCATCCAGATAGCGCGCTAGTAGTGCAGGCTCGTATAACACGAAGCCGCCCAGCTCGGAGAAAATTCGCCTTTTCATTCGCGCCTTTCTTTGATCGCCGTGCGCGTCGTACACAGAAATTTTACCGCTCATTTGCCCTCTTTATCTTTATTTTCGCAGCGCCGATGAAATTTTACTATCGTGCTTGCAGCAAGCTAAATTTTATCCATGCGATCGCGCCGCAGATGAAATTTAAACTCCCATTTCGCGCTCAAATTTACAGTCCGCGGTTTTTGCCGTCCATGCCTTGGCACTTATCTACGAGCCAGCGCCCGTCCTTGCGCACGAGCAAGAAGCGGCGCGCAAAGCCGTACTCGTCCTTGGCGTAGATGTAAATTTTGTTTTTGCTCTCGCATTCGGCGTCCGTTAGCTCGTACCCGCCGTAGGTGCCGCCCTCCATCATCGAAAATGAGATGCCCTCGGGACGGAAGCCGCTGCGCCTAACGGGCGTGCAGTATCGCGCAAAGAGCTCATCACATCTGCGCTGCACCTCGCCGTCGTCCAGATCATCAATTCGCGATGTGGCAAATTTCTCCCATTCGCTCATCGCCGCGAAAAATTCTAAAAGCGTACTCCGCGCCGCCGCCAGGTTATCTGGATCAAGCTTCTTTTTACTCTTTGCGGCGTCTCTTTGCGCCTGTTCGAATTTCGTGATCTGCTCCTTGCTGAAGCGCCCGCCGTCTAGATAAAACTGGATTTTGGTATCCGCCGCGGCTAGCAGCCCCGCAAAGTTCACGCGCGAATTGATCAGGCGTAGCGATTTTAGCTTCGGGATTTGCACGATCGCTTTTAGCCCCTCGTCCGTGATGCTAACGTTTTCGATACCGACGTGCTCGAGCTTGGCGTGTTCCGCAAAGTATCTAAAGCCCTCGCCGCTTATCTTATCGCTATCTTGCAAAAACAGATACGCAAGCTTCGGTAGCATGGCTAGATGCTGTAGTGCCGCGTCCGTGATGGCCGTAGCCATAAAGCCCATATTTACGAGGCTTTTTACCTCGCAGATGCGACGCACCATCTCATCGCTTAGCGCTACGTTTTCGTAGTGATGACCTTTGCAGTAGCGCTCGCTAACCGCGTCCAAAGCCTCTTGCATCGTGATCTGCTTCATCAGCTATCCTTTAAAATTTGATTTTAAAATTTTAGTGAAATTTTACGATTTACGCAAGCGCTTAAATTTACGCGCGAATTTACGCGCGCAGCAAAATTAAATTTCGCAGCAATAGCGCGGTTGAAATGTACTTTCGTCGTTGAAATTTGGCACAGAATTTCGGCAACGTTTTTTAAATTTAGCTCGCCGCGCAAGGCGGGCGAGCGGAAAAGGTGCTTTTGTGATTAAATTTTACGCATCATTTTTCACGGTGACGCTTTTCTTCGATGCCGCTTTGCCCTTGCCTGCGTGCTAGCTCGTCAAGTAGGGCGTCCGGGTGGATATTGTGCGCCGCAAGTGCCAGCAGAAGGTGAAATAAAAGATCCGCTCCCTCGTAAATCACGTCGTATCGCGGCTCGCCCGCTCTGTGCTCACCGAAGCCCTCGCGCGCGGCGTCTGCGTAAAGCTCGCTGCGCGAAAGGTCCTTGCACGCCAGCGCGAACTCGCACGCCTCCTCGGCGATCTTTTTGAGATAGGCGTTTTCGCCCTTCGCGTAGAGCGAGGCGACGTAGGAGAGTGCGGACTCGCCGTTTAGCTTGCGATCCAAGCAGACGTGATAAATTTCGTCCAAAATGCCGTACGGGCTTTTTTCTGCGGAGTTTTCGAGCGTGGAATTTTCCGAGGAGGCGTCTAAATTTTGCTCGCTGCGCTCTACGGCGGAATTTGTGAACGCAGAATTCGTCGCAGCAGGGCTTTGCATTGCGGAATTTTGCTTACCGCAGGAATCGGTAGAATTTTTGGAGGTTAAATTCTGCAAGCCGTCGCAAGAAGCGGAATTCTGCTCTGCGCGGGAATTTGCGGAATTTTTCTGCACGAGAGAGGTTACAGAGCCGTGCTCTGCAAAATTTATCGCGCCGCAAGCGCTCGAGCTCCCCACATTTTCGCCGTATTTTTGCAGCGAAATCTCTTTGAAAAAACAGCTTCGCGCGCCCGTGTGGCAGGCGGATCCGCCCCATTGCTCGACTTTAAGTAGCAACGTATCGTTATCGCAGTCCAAAAACACCTCTCGCACGAGCTGAACGTGCCCGCTGCTCTCGCCCTTTTTCCAGATGCGTCCCTTGCTGCGCGAGAAGTAGTGCGCATAGCCCGTTTGCAGCGTCATACTTAGCGCCTCCTCGTTCATATACGCGAGCATCAAAACCGTGCCGTCACCCGCATCTTGCACGATCGCTGGGAGCAGCCCGCCCAGTTTTTGCCAATCTACCTTCATCTTTGATCCTTAGTTTGCGAAGTCGCGCGCTTTAAATTTAGCCGCCGCACGCGGAATTTGAGTTATGAATTTACGAAGCGGCGAGCCTCGTAAATTTAAAGGACAAATCTAGCGGCTAAATTTAAGCGACCACTAGACTTAAACCGCAACGAGCGCGAGTTCTGCTCGTCACGAGCTTTCGCGCTCGCTGCTAAGCCTGGCTCGCAAAATCACGAGTTAAGCTTATGCGCCCAGAGCAACTCGCCATTAAATTTAACTCGCAAAATCGGGCGCATAGCCCGCTTAAAATTTTAGTTCTCCCGCTCGATGGCGCTTTGCTTCGCCTTATCTTTTGTATCGACCCAGATATTAGGCACCGCGCCGCCCGGCGTTAGGAAAATTTTCGCGTCGCCGTTTTCGCGCAACGCCTCGTTAAATTTAGCCTGCGTCTCGATCTGCTTAAGGCTTAAAAGATTTGCATCCAAGCTCTTTGCGACCTCTTTGTTAGCGTAGGCTTGCGCGTCAGCCTCGATCTTAGCGGCATCGGCGCGACCTTGAGCCTCGATTTTGACGGCGTCTGCGTTACCTTTGGCAAGAGCAGCCTTTTTAAGCGCCTCTTGATTCGCGCGCTCGACCTCGTATTTAGTGCGCTCGGCCTCCTGCTTGGCGATCTGTACGCTCTCGATCTGCTCCTTTACCTTCGCCGGCAGGATGATCTCGCGAAGCTGCACGGCTAGCAGATCTACGGGCGAATTCGGCAGTGCTTCGATATTCTTGCGGATGCCGTCGTCGATCGATTTGGCGATCTCGTCGCGTTTGGTAGGCAGCTCCTCGGCGGCATAGTTGCCAATGACGCTACGCACGACGTCCTTTACGCGCGGATCGATGATCTTATCCTCCCACAAAAAGCCCCACTCGGCGATCGTGTTGGGTGCCGTGGCTTCATTGAGCCTGTATTGCACGGTGATGTCGATGCTGACGGGCAAATTTCGCGAATCTAGCACCGAAAGCGAGTTTTTACTGATGATACCGCCTGTGGTGCCGCTTTTAGTAGCGATACCCGCGCTCATATCTTCGCTGCTGGTGTAGTTGATGATACGCGTGCGAGTATCTACGACGAATACGTCCTGTATGAACGGCACGAAAAAGTGAAGTCCCGCGCCAAGAGGCGTCGGATCGTATTTGCCTAAATTTGACTTGATCCCCACCTCGCCCGATTGGATCGTGACAAAGGGTTTTGAGATCACGAGTAACGCGATTATCGCAATAATAGCGTAAATCACGCCGCTAAACTTGCCCATTCCTCCAAAATTAGGAATTTTAAAATTTAAATTCCCGCCTTTTTTGTCGCTGTTTTTCTTATTAAAATAATCATTCAAATCCGCAGGCATGCGCGTCCTTATTTAACGTAAGTGAGCCAGTGCTCAAATTTTGGGTCTTTGCCCGTGACGGCGGCGAAATACGCCTTTTGCAAGCGGCTCGTGATCTCACCCATCTCGCCTTTGCCGATGATCCTACCGTCGATGTTGCTAATCGGCGTGACCTCCGCGGCGGTACCGGTAAAAAATGCCTCATCCGCGGCATAGAGTTGATCACGAGCGATGCGCTCTCTGCGGACCTCGTAGCCCAGGCTGCGCGCGATTTTTATGACTGAATTTTGAGTAATGCTCTCTAGGCTGGTGTCGTTCGGCGGAGTGATGATGACGCCCTCTTTTACGATAAATAGGCACTCGCCGGGGCCCTCCGCGACGAAGCCCTGAGGATCGAGCAGTATCGCCTCATCGTATCCTGCATCGACCGCCTCAAAATTTGCCATCTGCGAGTTGAAATAATTCGCGCTCGCTTTGGCTTTTGCCATCATCGAAAATTGCGCAGGCTTTATCCACGATGAAATTTTAGCCTTGATGCCCTTGCGTAGCGCCTCTTCGCCCATATACGCGCCCCACTGCCACGCTGCCACGATGACGTTTACCGAGCAGTCCTTGGACGAAACGCCCATCGAGCCATAGCCGAAGTACGCTAGCGGGCGAATATAGACGGTCTGATCGAAGCGGTTTTTTGCGACGACGTCGATCTGGGCCTGACGAAGCTGCTCGAAGCTAAACGGAAGCTTGATCAGGCAGAGTTTTGCCGAAATTTCAAGCCTACGAGTGTGCTCGTCCAAGCGAAAAATCGCGTAGCCTTTGTCGGTTTTATAGGCGCGCACGCCCTCAAATACGGCGTTTCCATAGTGCAGAGAATGCGTCAAAACGTGGGTGGTGGCCTCCGCCCAGGGGATTAGCTTGCCGTCTTTCCAGATGAGTTCGGCCTCTTGAATTTGTGCCATTTCTTGATCCTTTTGTTTAAAATTTGATCTGCGATTTTAGCTAAAACAATATTAATTTCTAAGAAATTTAAAAGCGGTTGAAATTTGGTGCGATTTTAAGACGCACAACGAGTCGTGAGTTCAAATTTAGCTCGCAACTCGGTGCAGATGGCATTAAAATTCCACGAAAGAAAGCCCGATACCGATCTTATTGACGCTGCGTTTGTAATCCGCGAGGCTCTCGCCATAGCCGTTAAAGTAGCGCAGATAGCCGTAAAACCCGCTGTTAAAGATCGGGAAGCTGTAGTTCAGCTCGATCGCGCCGCGGTTGCTGCCATCAAAATGTAGGTTGTTTCGCCATAGAGCACTAAGTCGCTGCTTGCCGAAGGTGTATGACGCGCGCAGATCGCCGTAGCCCATATAATCCGCGATGTCCTCGTTCGTGCGGTCTAGCCAAAACGCATACCATGCTCTGGGGGTGATCGAAAATCCGTCCGCGCTCCACGTGCTTTGGGCGTAGAGCCTATTCCATGAGCGCGATTCCTCGTCGCCCTTGCCGTTTGACTCATGCATGGCGCCTATCTTTAGCTCGTCCGCAAACGGCACCGGCGCGCTAACGTATAGCTCGGGGCGATAGTTGCTTTCGCGAAAGGGGGCGCTATCCTGCGTGATCTGCCACCAGGAATTTTGCGCGTAAGCGAATGAAATTTTCTCTCCAAGCCCCAGCGCGTCGTATGTGATCGGGCGCTCGAAGCTAAACTCAAAATGCAGCTCATCCGCCTTACGATCGGGTTTTTTGCTAAAATCGTGGGTAAAGAGCATATAGATCGGCTCGTAGTATTTAAGCCCTAAAAATCCAAAATTTCGACCATTTTGCTCGCCTTGTGGCGCGGAATTTGACACAGTGGAATTCTGCGAGAGCGAGGCGAAATTTGATGATTCTAAATTTGACGCGGAGTCTGACGCAGCCGAGTTTGCGTCTGCGAAATTTGACGAAGTGGGTTTCGGCGCGGCGGAATTTTGTGCGAAAGAATTTTGCGACTCAGCGGAGTTTAAAATGGCGATATCGTCGCGTGAAGCGGGAGTTTGTGCGGACACGATAGAATTTTTTGCTGAATTTCGGCGCGACTTTTCGTCGCTTTCCGTTAGACTTGCCGCGGCGATCTTTTTGTAATAGATCATCGCGTTTTTGTAATCGCCCTTGGCCTCGTATTCGCTAGCCTTTGCGTATAGCTCGGATAGATCTTGCGCGGCTAGGCTTATGGCGCAAAGCGCGAACGCTAAAGCTTTAAATTTCATCTACGCCCTTTAAATCGTTTTGATAATTTATATTTAAAAACTGCTCTTTGTTTTTGAAATTTAACACTTTGGAATTTGCAGATCCGATGAGCGCACCGATCTTGTGCTCTTTCGCGCGGTAGAGCTCAAGCGCGCGTGGCGCGAGAGCTGCGTCAAAAAATCCGCACAAGCTATGTCTGTGCGTCTCGTCGCCCGCCACGCAAATTTGCCCCTCTTGCTCGCTAAGCGCGCGAATGGTGGAAATTTCTACAAAGGGCATGTCGGCGGGGATGATAAAAATGCGCTCGGCGCTAAACGGCTTTAGCGCCGAATACAGCGCGCCTATCGGCGAAAATTCCTCAAATTCGTCGTAGATCATAGGAAGCGGCGGGTTAAATTTAGAGCTTTTGGCGCAGGCGAAAACCCGCTCAAACTCGCGGCTTAAGCGCGAAAAAAGAAAGTGCGTCATGCTGGGATGCCCGCGAAATGGAAACAGCGTTTTGTCGCTGCCGAAACGCGAGCTTTTGCCGCCGCAGAGAATGACGCAGGTTTTCATAGAAATTTCACCGGCTTTCATTGATTTTATCGCGGCGAAATTTTAAATTTGAAAGTAAAATTTGAAAGAAGCGCGGGCATATCAGTCTTTTTGCATATATTTAGCTTTGCCAAGGGCGTTGTTTGCGATGAACTGATAAAGGCTCGGCGCCTGAAGCTTGGCTAGCTCGGGGTATTTGGCTTTAAGCGTCTTCCAGATGTCATAGACTCGCATACCGCTTGCGTAAAGCTTCATAATCTCGCTAAAATGCGGATCGTAAAGGCTCGGCTTTTTATACAGCGAGAGTTTGCGGTCGGTATCCAGCACCGCGTTTGCCTCGATAAAAGCAGCTAGATCGCGCTCACTTACTTTGGCAAAATCCTTTTCGTAATGAGCTTTCATATATTTTAAAATTTCTTTATTGCTAACGCCTTGGAAGTGCATTTTCTTGATCTCGAAGCGATATGCGTATAAGAAATCTTCGCTTTTTTTTGCGGTTGCGCGAAGTCTTGTTTTTTCATCTTTGAACGTCACGGAGATGAAGTGCGTAAGCCCGGGCGCAGTAACGGCGTTTTTGAACGCTTCGTCCTCCTCGCCGATCTTTTTTAGGATCGCCTTGACGGTGTAGCCCTCGGCGATAAGGTTTGAAATTTTATCTTTATAAGGTTTGTAGTCGAATCGCACGCGCCTAAAGCCCGTCTCGACGCTGATTTTTTTGTAGATCCTCGCATGCTCTCTAGATGTAAAATACCTCGATTTCAGCCCTTTGCGGAGTTGTTCGGCAACCGCGGTAAAATCGTCATAATCGGCGATGGACGCGATTAATTCCTTTTCGTTTACGACCCTGCCGTTAACGACCGCGATGGTAATGACCTTCATATTTTCTCCTTTGATTGGGCACAATTCTAACTTAAAACTATAAACTCAAATTTAATTATTTATTATCAAGGATTGCGGAGGATTTGTGTTTGCAAGGTAAAATTTTACGCGCTAAGATTTAGCATTTTGATTGATTTTTATATCTTTTTTGTGCTTGTTCTCACGCTGCTTTTTTATACTTTTTTGTGTAGAGATGAAACGGGTTTGCAGAGATAAATTTTACCCGCAAACTTTAACTAAATTGCCCACGCAAGTTAGCTTTTTTTAAACGAAAAAAGCTTTTTGATCTTCGTAAGCCCAAGCTTCATGCCGCTATATTTCATCATCTTAGCCATATTTACCCACATTTCGCGCTCGTAGCACGGATGTGGGCAGTGGTGACAGCGCGGCTTTTCGGTATGCGGGCAGGCACCAAGGCGCGCGTAGGCGTAACGCAGCATCCGCTCGCAGTCGCTACAGAGATGAAACTGCGTTTGCACTAGCCCCTTATCGTCTTTGTAGTCATGAAGCACGGCACCGTCTTTTTTAGGCGCATCCGCATGCTTGCCATCGCAGTAAATTTGGATAAATTTCGTCACCGTGTTTACTTCGTAAATAAATTTCTCGCTCGTCATATTTGATCCTTTGGGCGGATTTTATCTAAAAGAGACAAAAATACTCTTGAGCGCGCTCAAGCTAAAATTTATAGAATTTTAAAATTCCGCGGAATTTCGCTTTATCTTTCGACCTTGTTGCTTAATAGAGTCGCAATGAAGCGTGTTTTGTCATTTGAGGCAAGCGCGATTTGCAAGCTCATCGTAAGCGGCACAGCCAAAAATAGCCCGCCGATACCAAGCACGAAGCCCCACAGTAGTAGCCCTGCAAGTACGCTGATCGTTGAAAGCCCGAGCCCTTGCCCTAAAAATCGTGGCTCGATGATATTTCCGATCGCTACGTTTACGACCAAATAGATTGCAATAGTCCAGATGCTAGAGCTTATATCCATCGTAGCTAGCGTCACGAAAAGCGTCGGAAAGACCGCTACGATCGAGCCTATCGTAGGAATGAAATTTAGCACGAAAGCTAAAATCCCCCACAGCGCGGCATATGGAACACCAAGAGCCCACAGCCCGAGCCCGATGAGCGCACCGGTGCAAGCAGAAGCGATAGTTTTGATTAGTAGATATTTTTTGAGGCTAGAGGCGAATTTTTTTACGAAGGTGTGCGTAGCGCGGCTACTTTGCGAAAAATAGCGGATTTTCTCGTCGATCACGGAGCTTTCAAAGACCATAAATGAAACCATTATAAAAATGAAAAATCCCGTCGAGACTATCGAGCCTGTTTTGCGCAGTAGTGCAGATAGCTGTGCGGCGGCTTCGCTCGGATCGATGCCTAGGCTTGCGGCGTTAAGCTCTATGCCGAATCGAGAGAGCTTTGCGCTCACGCCTCCTAGCACCTCTTCAAATTTTGCTTGAAGCTCGGGTAGGCGCGCTGAAAATTCCTTGATCGCATCGAAGATGACTGCGCCGAAAAACACTATAATCGCCACAAAGGCAAAGGTGATGATGAGGAAACTAAAAACGCGCCCGACGCGGATCTTTTGGACATAAAGCACCAGCGGCGAGACGAGCACCGTGATGAAAATAGCTAGCAAAAATGGCACGACGATAGCCTGCGCGGCTTTAAGACCAGCCAGGATGATTATGACGCAAGCAACCGACATCAAGGACATTTGAAGCTTCAAGGATTCTCCTAAATTTGACATTTTCGCAGAGCTTTTACGCGAAATTTTGATGAAAGGATTTTAACTAAAATTCCATAAATTTTAAGACGGAATTTTAAAATTTCATCGCAAAATTCTAAGATACGCGCAAATTCTTAGCGTACGCGAGAAAAGTTAGAATTTTTTGCTAAAATTTTGCGAAATTTACATAAGCAGGATTAAAAATGAAACTTCCCAAACAGCTTTTAGACCGCTACGGCGCCGAGCGTCAAAGCGCGGGCGAGGCGCAGCGGACGGCGAATGAGATCGCCTTTGCACCCGTAGTTTTTCAGGTAAGTAGGCTGATGAAAAAATTTGGAATTTTAAGCGCGCTTCATGAGGTGGAGGGCGGGCTAAGCATAAGTGAGATCGCGAAGAAGCTCTCGCTTAGCGAATACGCCGTAAAGCTGCTTTTGGAAAGTTCGCTTAGCATCGGCACGGTGCTGCTGTGCGGCGAGAAATTTAGGCTCAGCAAGGCGGGGTATTTTCTACTCACCGACGAGCTCGTCGGCGTGGATATGGACTTCATCCACGACGTGTGCTATGAGGGGCTATTTAGGCTCGAAGAGACGCTAAAATCGGGCAAACCAGAGGGGCTAAAGGTTTTTGGGCAGTGGGCTACGATCTACGAGGCGCTTTCACATCTACCGCCGCACGTGTGCAAAAGCTGGCTCGCGTTTGATCATTTTTATTCGGATTTGGCGTTTGAGCCTGCGTTAAAGATCATTTTCTCGCGCAAGACAGATAAAATTTTAGACGTAGGCGGCAACACGGGGCGCTTTGCTAAGCGGTGCGTAGGTTACGACGAAAATGTGCGCGTCACGATAATGGATCTTGCGGGGCAAATTTCGATGATGAAAGACGCCGTCGCGGGCGCGCAGGGCGCAGAGCGCATAGACGGGCTTGCGGCCGATCTGCTAGATCCCGCTACGCGCTTTCCGTGCGGCTTTGACGCGATCTGGCTTAGTCAGTTTTTGGACTGCTTTGCAGAGGAGCAGATCGTAAGCATCCTCTCGCGCGCGGCGGAGTCGATGAGCGAGCAGGCGCGGCTTTATATTTTAGAGCCGTTTTGGGACAGGCAGCGCTACGAAACCGCCGCGTATAGTATGACGCAGATCAGCGTCTATTTCGCCGCGATGGCAAACGGCAATAGCAAAATTTATCACTCGGACGATATGGTTAAATTTGCTCAGCGCGCCGGGCTTAAAATTTCACGCATCCACGACGGGCTGGGCGTCGGACACACGCTGTTATGCTGCGAAAGGGCGCGCTGATGGATGCGCAAAGCTTAAGCGCGCGGCTAAATAAGCCGATTAAAATTTTGCTAGTGCTTTTTGGAATCGGAATTTTGGCAAATGTGGCGATGGAATTTTATGCGGAGAAACAACGCGGCGAGCTAGAGCGAAACTTCTGCGAAAGCAAGCAGGTGCGAGATGCGCTAGTGCGGATAAACGAGGGCGCGCCGCGCAGGATCGACGATGCTACGACTTTAAAAGGCGCCGTATGCGAAGAGGGTAGCTTTATATACGATTACGCGCTAAATAGCTCACCGAATTTAGATCTTAGCGCGCTGGACGCGGGCGATGCGGAAATTTTAAAAGAGATGCTGTTTGCCAAGGCGAAGGTCAGCTTTTGCAGCACGGAATTTTCGCAGCGCCTGCGGGAGCTCGGCAAAACGATGGTGTTAAATTACGAGATAGAGGGCTTGCCGCCGATAAAAATCACGCTGGATAAAAGCAGTTGTGCGCGGTGAATTTTAAAACCCAAGCGAGGCATTTGATTAGCCGCGTTTTGTGCGGCGGCGCGTTGGCGGTTGGCACCCCTGTAAGCTCGCAAGCAAGCTCATGGTTTGACGCAGAATTTTATGTGAGCAGGTCGCGGATAAAATTTAGCAAGATTTTATCGCAGCAAGTGCAGCATCGCAATAAATCCTAAAATTTTAACTCAAAATCTATGATGCTGTTTCAAATAAAATTCCGTAACTTATAGAATTTCGCGTTAAAGCTTTACGTGGTGTTTGCGCTGCTGCACAGATATAATTCCGCGTGAAATAGTAAAATTTTAATGAAAAACGCCGCTGGCAGAACCTAGCACGAAATTAGATCGCGGCTCAAAAAGGACTCGCGCATTTTAGCGCTTTGTGGTGACGAAATACACGCCGATCTGCGTCATGCTATACGCGGCGACGCGGTAAAAGCCAAGCAGAGATTTTAGCACATTGCTTTTGCACAGGCGAAATCAAAAGCGAAGCGGATAAATTTTAAGCGAATTCGGCGCGGGCGAGCAGGCAAAGGCTCGCGCCGCGCTAAATTTTAAATCCTGCACAAGCGCTACTTGCAGTCGCTAGGCTTAAATTCTACCCTTATAAATTCTTCGCCACTTTTTATCTTATAGCTCCATATCGCGCTGTTTATTAGCGGATGCATTACCTTCATCTGATTGCAAAAAATTTGCTTATTTTGGCTATCTATGACATTTTGTATCATGGTTTTTTGATCATTTCCGACACTGTCAAATTTCATCCCCATGCCGTCATTTAGCTCGTAGTTATAGATGAAGCTGCCATCCTTGCACTCAGCACCCGTTAATGTGGTAATCTCGTCGACTCGCATCGGCGCACTCTTATTGATACCTTCCACGACTGCTTTGAGCTGAACATTATCACAGCTTGGTGCTGCAAAAAGCGCCGCGAAAGCAAACGGAAGCAATAAAAACTTTTTCATAATTCTCTCCTTAAAAAATTTAGTAATGATATAAAAATTAATATTAATCGGTGCTTTAAATTTAGATCGAATTTTTGGTGCCGCGAATATGGAATTTTATGCAAGCAGGGCAGAGAATGTGAAAAATTTATTTACAAAATTTGGCTCCGAAAAGTGAAATTAGGCAGTATGTCAAGGTGCGGAATTTATTGGCTCGCCGCACTTAAATATGAGCTGCCAAGTTAATTTCATAACGCGATTTTTACGGAATTTAACTCAGCTTGCGAAATAAATTCGATGCTTAGAGTACCGACAAACTCGATATCAAAAGGATTTAATGCCGTAGATTAGTAAATCCCGCAAGAAAGCGCGTCTATGAGAGCTTTAAAGCCTATCGCTAGATAGAGCTTAGGCGCGACGATCCGCAAGTGCGTGTCGTAAGATCGCCGCGACAAATTTTACCACAAGACGGCGGGCAAAAATAAGCGACCAGATGCCGCTTACCACGCACAAAGGCGTAAGCGCGATTAATTATCGTTGATTACGTCCAAAATCTCTCTGGCGTGCACGGCGTAGTCATTCGCCATCGATTTTTGAAAGATCCCGCCGATCTGCGCGTATGAGCCCTGACCGCCGCCGAAGAATTCCTCCTCGCCGAAGTTGCGCTCGTTTACGGCTATATTTTGGTTGTAGATCGGCTTTCCGTTTTTAAACATTTTTAGACGTAGATTGTAGCGCACATAGGGCTTTGCCGAAACGTCGATGCCGTCGGAGCTGTAAAAGCCAAAGCCGAATGAGCTAAGCTCGGGTGCGATGACGAGCCCTTTGCCTTGCAGCGCTTTTTCGTCGTCGGTGACGCTCACGCGCCTTAGGTAGGTGCCAAAGAAGCGCTTTGCCTCGCCTGCGACGAACTCGCCGACATCGATTTTAAGCTCATCGTCTCTGCCTAGCTTCGAGCTTGCGGCGTAGCTTTTCGTCCCCATTAGCTCGCTAGGGATATAAATGAGCGCGCTTTGCATGGCGTTAGTCGCGCTTATAGTGTCATCAAACGGCGCCACATCGGCGTTTTGATTAAACTGCGCTTCGTATGCGCAACCGCTAAAAAGCGCGCAAACTATTGCGGCTAGAAAGAAATTTTTCATTGTTTGCTCCGTGTAAAAATTTTTGTAATTCTACCCCGCGGGTCTAAATTTTACGCTGAAAACCGAAAAATTTCACGCCTTAATGTCGTAGCTGAAATTTTTCAAGAAATATATGCGTAAAGCCTCACGCTCGGCGCGGCTAGGACGGATGCAAAAAAATACCGCCGCGCCCGTATCGTCCCTCCCGCGCAGTAGCAGGCAGTCGCGCAGTCGTAGCCCCACTCGTCCGTCTAGCCTTCGCGCGACTACGAGCTTTGAAGCGATCAAAATCGCAAAAATGCCCGCCGCTGCATAGATCGCAGCCTCGGCAAAGCCGAATTTGATCGTCAAAAACACGCCCGCGACGTATGCGAAAAGAAGCAAGAATTTTAAAATTTCTTGCAGTTTCAAAAACCGCTCGTAGCTTATAAACGGCACGCGAAACGTCCGCACGAAGCCGAGCGACAGCTCTATCAGATCAACGCATCCAAGCATAAGATCGTATTTGTCTAGCCCTCTGCGAAAGGATATTTTAAGCTCGTCAAATTCCACGCGCGCCGCCTCTTTGCTACCGCTTCGCAGATAAAGTAGCGCTAAAAACATAAAAACAATCGTCAGGCTGGGCTTGGCTCGCTGCGAGCGTAGCGGGCTGTCCGTGTAAAACAGTTCCCCCGATCCGCCGATGTCTAAAGAGATAAAAATGCAAAAAAACGCAAGGATCGCGACGGAGAAAATTCTATAAAATGTATCATCGCAGATGAGGCTAAATTCGGGCTTTTGCATTAGTTTTTGTATAGCGGCGCGTCGGTGATTTTAAATCTAAATTTATTGCCCGCGCCGATAAATCTCACGAAGCTCGCTACGTCAAATCCCTGCTGCGGCGCGCTTAGCGGCGGTTTAGCAAGGATCTCGAAGCTTAGCCCCGCGTAGTTGAAAAACTTGCCGCAGCGCCGAAAACCGTGCCTGCCGTAGAATTCTATGCGGCGTAGGCGCTGCGCGAGGTTGGGCGCGTCCTCGTGCGGTGGCTCGACATCAAGGACGATTTGCGCGCGCGGATTTTGCGTGACGATGAGAGCGAGCAGCCTTGAGCCGATCCCTAGCCCGCGAAATTTCGCATCGATGCCGAGGTAAGCCACGTAAAAAATCTCGCTCTGCTTGCCGCTTGAGGGTTCGCTCTTCTCGCAACTCGAAATTTTACTTTCATCGCGGCACGAAATCCCGCTTTCATCGTAGCACAAAATCTTTCCCTTTGCGGCATCGGACGAAATTTCGCTCTCCGTAGCGCTCGGTGAAATTTCGTCGTGCACGCTCACATTTGAAATTTTATCTGTCGCGGCACCGCGGCATAGTATTTCTCCCGCACTAGCCTGCTTTAAATCGCCGTCCGCGCGTTTTATATTATCGCTCACTAGCCCTTGATCCACGCCCGCGCCCAAAACTCGGTTGTTAGCGCTTAAATCTGAAATTTCATCGCTCGCAGCACCGAAAGATCCTGAGCCGCAGGTGAATTCCGCGCCGCTATGGGCTTTGGATCTTAAAATTTTATCCACATTTAGGCGAGGCGGCGGCTGTTTGTGGTGCAAAACCGCGCGCTTGTAAGTTTGCTCGGTCCTATAGACGAAAAATCCCACCAGTTCCTCGCCGCTTAAATTTTGCGCCGCCGCGCTTGAATTTCCGCTTGCCTCCGCGCTGGGATTTTTACTTTCCAAGCTGGATTTTTCACACGTCGCACTGGATTTTTTACCTACCGCGCTGCGATTTTTGGAATTCAAAGAGGCGAATTCTGCCGCGCCGCAGTTATCCGCATCATAATTTTTACCCGCAGCACTGCGATTTTGGTTAGCTTCGCCGCGATCTTGCGATCCCACGCATAAATTTTCGCTCGCCGCCGCGTAGTGTTTATCGGGCACGCCGCCGGCGCCCATGGCAGTAAAATCCTCGAAAATCGCCGCGATTTCAAGCTGTCCTTTACGCGACATTTTTAAGAAATTTTTTATGCTGATACGTTCGATTTCGGGGAACGCTGCGACGTTGATCGCCTCTATGCGCGCAATCAGCGCCGAGTCCTCGCCGATACGCTCAAGTCTCATTTGCCCTCCTTGTCGCGATAAGCCTACCGCGTAAATTTAAAATTTGCCTGCCTAGCTCGCGGGGATTTCATCGCTCGGCCCTTAAATTTAATGAAATTTCGCGAAATTTAAGGGACCGCGCGTCTAAATTTAATCCTCGCCGTAAATTCGCTTTAAATTCCCCAGCGTCGCGCTCGCGTTTAGCAGCAGCGCATCGGCGATCGCCAGCCGCGCCATTGCAGTAGCTACGACGCTGCCGCGCACGGCGATACACGGATCGTGCCGCCCGCGCAGCTCGCAGATCGCGTCTGCGCCGCGCACGTCCACGCTATGCTGCGCCATGAAAATGCTCGGAGTGGGCTTAAAATGCGTCGTTATCTCGATAGGCGCGCCGCTACTTATGCCGCCTAAGATCCCGCCTGCGTTGTTGCTCGCGAAATTTGCGCCGATCTTGCCGCCGTTGGTGTGGATCGAATTTTTGCTAGCGCGCATAAAATCGTTATTTTCGCTGCCTTTTAGCGTGCTTGCCTTCACTCCGGCGCCGATCTGCACTGCCTTTACGCCGTTTATGCCCATCAGCGCGCCCGCAAGCGTCGCATCCAGCTTGCCGTACAGCGGCTCGCCGAGCCCAGCAGGCACGCCCGTGACGCGCGTTAGCACGCAGCCGCCGATACTATCGCCCGCATTTTTGACGCTTAGAATTAACTCCTTTTGTGCGCCCTCTACGGCGGGATCGAGCGCGAAAATCTCGCTGTTTTGCGCAAAGTCGAAGTCTAAATTTCCCGCGTAAATTTCGCCCACGCCGCAGATTCCGCTTTTTACGGAAATTTTAAAGTGATTTAGCAGGATTTGCGCAAACGCTCCCGCAGCCACGCGCACGGCGGTTTCTCGCGCGCTTGCCCGTCCGCCGCCTCGGTAATCGCGCAGTCCATATTTGGCAAAATACGAAAAATCGGCGTGTGCGGGGCGGAAAATATCCTTGAGATTTTCGTAGTCCTTTGAATGCTGGTTTGCGTTGCGGATGATAAATCCGATCGCCGCGCCGGAGCTGCGACCGTCAAAAATTCCGCTTAAAATTTCGATCTCGTCGGCTTCTTTGCGCGGCGTAGCATATTTGCCGCCCGGTTTGCGGCGGTCAAGCTCGCTTTGGATATTTGAAGGCTCGATCGCCACGCCAGCCGGAAAGCCGTCCAAAACGCCGCCGATCGCCGCGCCGTGGCTCTCGCCGAAGGTGCTAAGGCGTAATCTCTCGCCGAAAGTATTCATAGCGCGCCTCCTTGTCTATCCGTATCACGCCCGTTTCGCTCATTGCTTTTTTTAGCGCTCGGCGTGCCGCCTGATGCGCCGGCGCGGTCGCTCTTTTTGCAGCCATGCGCCCGTCCGCTGCCGCCTCGTGAGCCTTTTTTGCCGTCCTGAGCGCAGTTCGCGCCGCTTTGTACGTCACTGGCGCATGCCGTTTGCTCACTATTTTTCGCGCTAGTGCCGTGTGAGGCGCCGTTTTGTAAAAGCTCGATCGCAATTTGCGCGCATTTTTGCTCTGCTTCTTTTTTGCTGGCTCCCACGGCGGAGGAGAGCCGCTTGCCGCCTACGAGCGCCGCCATTTCGAAGCTTTTTTTATGATCTGGGCCGCTCGAGCCTAAAAGAACATATTCGGGCGTGACGCCGAATTTTGCCTGCGTGAGCTCTTGCAGCGCGGTTTTGTAGTCTTTAACGAGCTCGTTAAAGCTGATGCGCGGATAGAGGATTTCTAAGATTGTAGTCGCGATGCGGGCGGTGTTTTGCAGCCCGCTCTCGAGATAGACGGCGCCCATTATCGCCTCAAACGCGTCCGAAAGCAGCGATGGCTTCTCGCGCCCGCCGTTGCGCTCCTCAGACAGCGACATATTCAGGTTCTCGCCGATGCCCAAAAATTTTGCAAATTTAGAAAAGCTACTTTCGTTCACGAGTGCGGCGCGCAGCTTGCTCAGATCGCCCTCATCGCTGCTAAATTTTTTGAAAAGATACTCGCCCACGATCAGATCCATCACCGCATCGCCTAAAAATTCCAGCCTCTCGTTGTTGTGCCCGTTTTTGGCGCTTTTGTGCGTAAGAGCGATCTTGAGGTGGGCCTGGTTTTTAAATTTATAGCCCAGTTTTTCTTGTAGTTTTTCTAAATTTTGCATCTTTGCCCTTTATTATAAAATTTTACGAAATTCGCGGCGATCCGCACGCAAACGGCATCCGGTGCGAACAAAACTCGCACAAGTGAAACGAACGCGAGCGGGATCTGCGCTAAATTTGCATTAACGCGGCGAATGAAACGCACCGTCGCCGATCTGAGGCGAATAAAATTTAAACGTAGCCTGCTAATTCTAACGCAAACCGCGCCGAAGCCCACTTGCCGCAAATTTAATCTTCGCCAAAAACGCGCTCGCCGCGAATAGGGTAGCGCTAAAGCCTGCTCGCTGCTAACAAAATCTTCACCAAAGCTCGTCCGCCACAGACCAAATCCGTGCGCAAAATAAGTGCGAGCTTGCGCGAGCAAACGCGAACGAATAGAACGTATCAAAGCTAAACCGCGCCGAAGCCCACTTGCTGCACATACAATCCACGCCAAAAACACGCCTGCCCCCAAATACAAGAGCTCGATTGCGTGAACGAAAGCGTCAAAACCGGCTTCGGGCGATAAAATTTACGCCGAGGCGGCTCTGCGTGCAAAGTAAACGCGGGCAAATCCGCGCAACCACAAGCTTTGCCGCAGAATTTTAGCCCTTTATCGCTTCTGCAGCCGCGCGAGCCATAGCATCGCACTCCTCATTTTGCGGATGACCCGCATGCCCCTTGACCCAGGAGGCTTTGATCTCGTGAGGCGCTGCCGCCGCAAGGTATCTACGCCACAGATCCGCGTTTTTTTTGCCCTTAAAATCGGTAGCGACCCACTTTGCGAGCCAGGAATTTATCGCTTTAACGACATATTCGCTGTCGGTAAAAAGCTCGACGCGGCAGGGCTGCTTAAGCGCGCTAAGCCCCATTATAGCGGCTGTTAGCTCCATTTGATTATTGGTCGTCATCGCCTCTGCGCCGCTTGCCTTTTTTATCGCGTCGCCATATTGCAGTATGTAAGCCCAGCCGCCCGCTCCAGGGTTTCCGAGACAACTGCCGTCGCTAAAAAGTTTGACCGATTTCACCGGTTTTCTCCGAAATTTGCGCTCTGATCTCCATACTGCCTAGCTCGTAGCAGACCGGACAGCGGTGCGAGAAGAGCCCCACCGAGCTTTTGCACTTCGCGCAGGTGTAGCTAAAGCTAAGCCTCGCGTCCTCAAAGCCCGCGTCTTTCATAGCAATAAGCGCGTTGATCTCAAAAATTTTACTCGCGCTCTGCGGCTTTTGATCGCTTTTTCCGAGCGCGTAAAAAAGGGCGTTATACTCCGCATCCTGCGTGTTTACCGCCGCAGGGAAATCATAGATCAGATCGATCGCCTGCTCGATCGGCGGGAAGCGATCGAAACCCTCCATAGGCTCTTTGTTTTTGATAAAAAGCTCCATACAGAACCGCCCCGCGCCTTTGAAGTTTAGCTTTGAAATTTTAGCGATCTTCTTATTAAACGGCGTATTGGCGTCGTTTGCGATGATTTGAGCGCGCTCGAACTGGCTTTGAGCATATACTTCGGCGTCCTGTTCGCGTAGCGCGTCAAGCACCTCAAGCGCCTCATTAAAGCGCTTCAGCCGCTCATAAATCACCGTAAGATGCGTAAGAGCCTCTTTGTTTCTCGGGCGCAGCTTCAGCGCCTGCAAAAACACCTCTTCGGCGCGCCCCAAAAAGCCCGCTTTGAAATATACGATACCGAGATTGGTGAGGATAAACTCCCTCTGTACGCCGCCGCTAGCCTTACTTAGCGCGATTAGATAAATTTCTATCGCGCGCTCGAAGTCGCCGCTTTTGACGAAAGAGCTAGCTAAAATTTCAAGCGTCGGGATGTCTATTTGCGGGCTTGCTAAAAGCTGTCTGTGCTCCGAGCTAAGCGCGTCTAGGGTGTCAAATTTTTTGATGAAATTCTCTAGGCTCTGCCTCTCGTTTTTTTTAGAAAAAACTCCCCAAATGTAGCTTAGAATCGACACTAGCAAGATTATGCTTATCAACATGATAAGCCCGAAAATCGGGTCGCGATCGTCTAAGAAAAAATTATCCAAA
>NZ_CALBWL010000046.1 GCF_937973075.1 uncultured Campylobacter sp. | reverse complement strand
GCGAGGCGACGGGCCCGAAAATATATCTCATTTTTGCTCCATGATTTGATTTGCGTGCAGCGACGTTTTTGGCGCGAGATTTCGCTTTGAAATTTACTTTGCAAAATTTTACTTTGCAAAATTTTACTTTGCAAAATTTTACTTTGCAAAATTTTAATTTGAAATTCTGCGTCATGAAATTTTACTGAAATTTGCTTTTAAAAATTTAGCTAGAAAATCCCGCTTTGAAATTCTACGTAGCAAATTTATACCGATCTCAAGCCTCGCGCCAATAACGCTTTGAATCGAGCCTTGAAAATTCTACGTAGCAAATTTATGCCTTGTAATTTAACTTCCGCACACCGAAATTTACCGCTGCTTTTATGCGAAATTTCACTTCTGCGCGCCGCCCCGCTACGGCGAAATTTTAAACTTAGAGTTTTGAATTTATCCTTAAATTTGGGGCGCTGTGTACAATTCATATAAAAAATTCGCATTATGTGCGGACGAGTGAGCTTTGAAATTCCAAAATTCCTAGAATTTCGCTAAAATTGCGGGCAAATTTAAAGAGGGGCGAAATTTTGACTATTTATGATCTGGAGCGCCTGCGACTGGACGCGAAAAAGCACGTGGAGCAGCTAAAGTTTATCGTCGCCGTAAGCACGATCGCCTTGTTTGCGGTGTTCGGCGCTATCGCGTATTTTGCAGATAGGCAGGGCGCGCAGAGCTTTAGCGCGACGATGCTCGTGTTGCTGGCGGTCGCCTCGCTCGCCGTAAGCCTTAAAGAGGTGCACTTAAACGGCTGGCAAAAGGATCTCATCGGCACGGAAAATATTTTGAAATTTGGCGCGGTCGCGATCTCGTTTTTGATCTTCAAATACTCCGCGGCTTTGCCGCAGGCGTTGATAGGCTTAGCCGCGCTTGCGCTCGCGGTGTGGCTAGCGGCGCGGCTTTATGCGCTCGGCGTAAAAAGCATGCAAGAGATCTTTACGGGGCGATACCGCCAAAGCTACAAGCAGCACTATCTGGCGCCTTTCGTGCGCGAGCTCGGCTACGAATACGTCTCCTACGGCAGCGTACCGTTTTGGCGCGTGGTGCAGAGCGATCTGTTCGAGTTTATCGAAAATCTGCGCGGCAATGACCGCGTAGGCGGCGCGTGGCAGGGGGTGAGCTTCGAGTTTAGCGACGTGAGTTTTTTCCATCAAAATTTGCAGCACGAGCTTGTGGGGGCGTTTTTCGTAGCGGAATTTAACAAACGCATCATCGCACCCGTTTTCATCTACCCGCGCGAGATACAAAATAAACAGCACGTAGGTCTAAAACCCGTTGCGATGGACAACGTGGAATTTGCCGCGCGATACAAAGTGCTTAGCGATGAGCCGCAAAACGCGATGTACGTGCTAACCCCCGCATTTATGGAGCGGTTTTTGGCGGTGGGCGACGCGCTCGGAGCGCAGATCTGGGCGAGCATCAGAGAGCGGCGGATCCATATTTTCGTGTACACCGGGCGCGATAATTTCGAGCCTAGCGTCTATGAAAGCGTGCTGCGCCGCGATCCCGCAAGCGAAATAAAGAGTGAAATTTTAAGCTTTTTGAGTATCGTTAAAATTTTAAAACTGAACGTGAGGATTTGGATTTAATAAAATTTGAGCGGTATTTTTGCTAAAAATTTTTAACTCTTAAAAGATAATTTAGTCCGTCTAACTCTTTATTAAATTTTGATTTCATACGAGGCTATTTTCTAAATGTTTATCGCTTAGCTGCTTATCAAATTTTTGCTTTACGTCTAAAATTCCGCTCTTTACTCCTAGCTTATATAAAAATTTGTGGTCTAATTTTGTCTAAATTTTTACCCGTTTTTAGTAAAAAATAGGTCTTTAATTCCTGGTATTCCCTGCTCGTTAAAATTGAGACGTCGATGATGAAGTGCTTATCGAAGATAATCAAACTATCGCCGCTTAGCATATCCAGTCCAAGCCCTAGTCCGTTCATCAATCTAAAAATCAGTAGCGGGAGTATGCCGAGCCCAAATGCTATTGGCACTATAAATGGGGCTATCGCGTAGCCTTTAAAGTAAAAAACGGCGGACATCAAAACGAAGTAGATCATAACGACGCAAAATCCAAACTTTTTTGTAGCAATCGGTGATTGAAATTCGGAAGGTCCGAAGGTTCGTTTAATCTCCACTATATTTGATAGTTCTATCTTAAATAAGATCAAATTCTTCTTCGTAGAAAAATACTCTATGGCGGAATTTTTAAATTTAATATAGCAGCTTCCTAGCTCTTTTGGCCGTCTGGTTAGCTCTCCGGGATGCCTATATGGAGAGAGGTATGAAATAATATCTAAAAGAAATAGAAACGGCAGATATAGCTTTATCATCTCTATCGAGTTATCTTTGATGATTATCGGATATTTGTCGTAGTCTCTAGACTCGGTCTTTTCTAGCGTAGCGCTGATTTTAAATTTATCCAAATTTAGCTCTTTATAAATAGAATTTCAAAGCGTTTTATATGTTCTCAAATAGGATGGCAGCGCGCAGGTGCGGCAGATAATCTACTATCAGCCGTCGTACGGCTCGCCAAACTGCGTCACGACTTAAAATCAAAATCCGTCTTACAAAAGCAAATCCGCGGCTCGTAAGTCCGCAGTCTGTAAAATCCATAGCTCACACAATCATGCCGCGCTATCGGTTCATAAAATCATAGTTTAAAAACTGCGCTGCACAGCCAGCTCAAAATCACGCCCCGCAAAAAACCGCGCTCGTGCTGCCAGTCTGTAAAATCATACTCTGTAAAGCGTAAAAAACCGCAGGGCCTCGCTAACTAGTAAAATTTAGCTTGCCAAAGTCGCACTGCGCCGCGGGCTGATAAAATCACGGCTCGCATGAACGCAACGCAATACGCGCAAAAGTCAAATCCGCGGCTTGCAAAATCAAGCCGCAGTATTCAAAAGCGAGCTTAAACTTTTGGAATTCTGATCTTCTGTCCCGGATAGATGAGGTTCGCGTCCTTGATAACCTCGCGGTTGGCGTCGAAAATAACCTTGTATTTATTTGCGTCGCCGTAGAATTTCTTCGCGATTTTAGATAGGTTATCGCCCTTTACGATGGTGTAGTAGTTCTCGGCGCTATCCTCTCTAATGCCCTCGATCTGCACGTTTTTGATGCCTGCGGTGTTGCCCGCGATGAGGGCTGCTTTTTCGAGAGTTTCCTTATCGGCGTTACCGCTGATTTTGACGGTGTCGCCCTGCACCTCGACCTCTAGCCCCTCTACCGGCGTCGAGCTGAGATTGGCGGCGATCTCGTCTTTTACAGATTTGGCGTCATCGCCTAGACCTAGTAGTTTCTTGCCTGCTTCGGCTACGAATGAAAGTAAACCCATGTTTTCTCCTTTGGTTAAAGTGGCAAAATTTTATCTTAAATTTACCAACGATCAGCTTAGGCGCATATCCTTACGGCTCCGACCTAGCCCAATGATGCGACCTATGGCGCTCACTCTATGCGCGACGGCAGGTTCTCGGACCATCATTGCCGCGCCCGTCTATTCAGATTTGCAGCGTATGAATTATCAGCGCCGCGACTACGCTAAATTTTTCGTCAGTAAATTTCTAGCGATCACGGCGCATACGATGCTAAAAACGACGACCGAATATGAGTTTATATTTAGCCCGCAAAATCCTGCGCTTAAGGCAAAGGCGCAAAGCGGCGCGTTTAGATTGATCGCTAAAAAGGCAGCCCCTCCGCAAACGCCCGCTGCGCTTAGGCTGATCGGTAAAATTTCGCTGATCGCAAATCCTACGCATAGCCCCAAAACTGCACCCAGCGCGAAACTCGGCGTGAGTGTGCCGCCATATCCGCCGCAGCGAAAGATCATCAGAATGCAAAACGCTTTGCAAAGTAAGATCGCAAGCAAATACGGGCTAAAGGACGCGGAGTCGAAGGCAAACTGCGCTGCGGAGCGCCCGTTACCTAAAATTTCAGGCACGTATGCGCCGATCGCCGCGGTAAGCAAGAATGCAAATGGCAGTGTAAGCGCGATTTTAAGGCTTTTTATGCGCAGCTTTTCGCACAAGCGCACCCCGTCTTGGAAGTATTTCGCCGCAACCCCCGTGACAAGCCCGATTAGCGCTGCTGCGAGTAAATTCTGTGGGGTAGGGGCGAAGTTTGAAACCGCGTAATAAATTTCTTTTGAAGCTCCGAATTCCGCCGTAGCTGTGGCCACCGCACTAGTGGCAAAGGCGCATAAAATCGCTCGAGTATCAAAGCTTTTAAGCAAAATTTCTAGGCTAAAAAGCGCGCCCGCTAACGGGACGTTATATGCAGCGCCTAGTCCCGCTCCTGCGCCGCATGCGACAAATAGCCGAAGCTCGTCTCCACCGATATTTAAGGCGCGGCAAATTTTAGCCGCAAACAAGCCGCCCAGCTCGCGCGGAGCAGCCTCACTGCCTACCGGTGCGCCCATGGCGATGGCTGCAAGCTGCAAAACCGAGTGGATTAAATTTTGCCAAAACGGCGGATTTTGCCCATCCATCATCGAAGCTACGTTTAGAAAAGGTTTTAGTCTTATTAGCAGAATTCTAATTATAGTTACGATTGCGCCAGCTGCGAGGACGCTAAGAAAGCGCCTAAGCGCAGTGGTTTGCTCCGTAATAATGTGAAATTCCTCATCATTATGCCCGAAAGCAAAAGTTTCAATTTCGTTGATGCCGAAGTTTAAAAGCCCCGCGCAAAGCCCCATTATAACGCCTATCGCAAGGATCGCTAGAAAGAATTTAGTACTCAAAATATGCCTTTTTGAAACGCATAATTATATAAAATTTTAGCTTTAAAAAATCCTTACCGTGCATATAAAAGTAGCTAAAACGCGAGTAAATTTTAAAATAATGACTAAGAATTTATATCATCTCTGCGGGTAAATTTTACGCGAAATTCTATGAAGCGTAGGCAGAGGCGGAATTTTATTTACGCTAATTACTCAAGTAAAATTTACGTAGATTTTATATCGCGCGTAGAAAATTTAGTAAAATTTCGCATCGCACGGGAGGGTAAAATTATATTTGAAATTTCATGTCGCGAGAACAGACGAAATTCTACGTAAAATTTAAATTGAATAAGCGGGAAAATTTCGCAGAGGATGCGTGGGATTTCGCGCAAAATTCCAATTTGCGAAAGAGTGCAAAATTCCGCGTAGAATTACGATCCGCGTAAGTGAGCGAAATCTCGCGTGCAATTCTAAGCCGCGAGGCTAGGCAAAATTATGCGCGAAATTTTAATTTGCGTGAGTCATAGAAATTTTACGCCCGCGAACAAATTCGCTTAGAATTTTGCTATTTTTTCCATATATCGTCCTTTTCGCCGGCTGCGGGCGCGCTTAGCTTTTTATCCAGGGCCGAAATTTTATCCGCGAGCTTTTGCGCGCCGCCGAAAATTTCATCTTTTTTCGGAAGCCCGAAGTGAAATTTAAAACCTACGCTATCTCCGATGCTTGCAAGTAGCGATTTGGGCGCGTTTGCGATCGCGTCTTTAAAGATCGCCGCGTCGATGCCGAGCTCGGCTAAGTTTTTTAACGCTCGCGCAGAGCCGATAAACATCGCAATCTTGGCGTCGAAAAGATAATCGTTTGCTAGCTTTTGCGCAGTCGTGGCTGATTTTTTATCCACGACGATGAAGCGCGCGCCTGCACCGTTTGCGAGCAAAATTTCATTTATATCGTTCGTGATGACGCTAAATTTTTTCTGCGCCTTTTGCGCCGCGGCGATGAGCCTGTCGTTAAATTTAAAGAGCAGATTGTCGTATTTGAAAACTTCGTCGCCGTTTTTGATGAGATGCAGCGGCTCGTAGGGCACGAGCGCGTGGCCTAGGATGATCATTTGCCGCCCCTTAGTTTGGCTTCGCAGGATTTGCAAAGGCGCTTTTTATCGCGCAGAGCAAGCTCCTCGTTACTAAAGTACGTCCCGCACTCGTCACACGCCAAAAGCTCGGTCGCATCGTCCTTTTTCTTTATGCGAAATCTAGGCACTATTAAAAAATATATGAGCGCCGCGATAACGGCGACGGCTAGAATTTTTCCCATTATTTTACCCCTTTGATCACTAAAAATTTTCTATTTTTCAAAGCGTTTTCGCCGCTAAAAATTTCGCAGCTCGCGCCTGCAAATTCCTTGCGGAATTCTGCCGCTTCCGCCTCTGCGCCCGAGCCTTTGTAGAGTAAAAACGTCGTGTTTTCGTCGTAAAAGTCGCGGCAAATTTCAATTAAATTTAGCGCGCTCATTAGCGCTCGCGAGCTTATCAGATCGGCACGCAGCTTTGCGCCGTCTTGCACGCGCTCGGCGTGGATTTTTACGTTAGCTAGCGCGAGGCTAACCTTCGTGTAGGTTAGAAACGCCGCTTTTTTCCGGTTGGGCTCAAATAGATGCCACTCGCACAGCGGCAGTGCAAGCGCTAAAAAAATCCCCGGAAAGCCCGCCCCCGAGCCGATGTCGCACGCGATGCGCGGATAGCGCGGTATGAAATTCGCTCCGCTTAGGCTGTCGCGTACCACTGCGTCCAAATCGTCGTAATTCGTGAGGCTATGGACGCGGTTAAATTTTTGCAGGCAGGCTTTAAATTTAGCAACCTGCTCGCCAAAGCTCTCGCTCGGCGCAAGCTTCACAGCAGATGCCCCATCTGCTCTTTTTTGACGCGCAGATAGTTTTCGTTAAATTTATTCGGCGTGATGATTATCGGCACGCGCGCGACCACTTCGACTTTCAGATCGTGTAGCTTTTGCGGATTGTTCGTAAGCAGATTTATGCGCGAAATTCCAAAATGAGCGAGTATGAAATCCACGATCTCGTAGGTGCGCTCGTCCGCTTTGAAGCCTAGCTGATGATTTGCTTCGATCGTATCAAGGCCTTGGTCTTGCAGCGCGTAGGCGTTGATTTTATTAAAAAGCCCGATATTGCGCCCTTCCTGACGCAGATAGATCACCATGCCGCCGCGCCCCTCGATATATTTTAGGCTTGCTTCGAGCTGGTCGCGGCAGTCGCACTTTAGGCTGCCGATCGCATCGCCGGTAAGGCACTCCGAGTGGATCCGCACGTTTACGACGCCCTCCAAAGGCTGCTTAAATATCGCCAAATGCTCCTTGTTCCCTTGCTTGAACGACTGAACGCGGAAGCTTCCGAAGCGGGAGGGGAGATTTGCGACCTCTGAAATTTTTATATCCATGCTTAAATTTACTCCAATTGTGATATTATGAATCCCGCAATTCTAGCTAAAAAAGGAAAAATAATGTTTAAACGATTTAGACGGCTACGAATAAACCCTGCGCTTAGGGATCTGGTGCGACAAACCGATCTGCAAACCCGCTTTTTAATCTATCCGCTTTTTGTCGTGGAAGGAAGCGGTATCAAAAAGGAGATCGCCTCGATGCCTGGCGTATTTCAGATGAGCGTCGATGAAATTTTAAAAGAGTGCGAGGCTCTTTTGGCGCTCGGTTTGGATAAAATTTTACTTTTCGGAATTCCGTCGCTAAAGGACAGTATCGGCTCGGATGCGCTAAGCGAGGACGGCATCATCGCGACTTCGCTGCGCGCGATAAAGGCTAAATTTCCAAATTTATTAGTAATCACCGATCTGTGCTTTTGCGAATATACCGACCACGGGCACTGCGGCATCATCGATCATGTACATCAGACGGTGGATAACGACGCGACGCTTGAAATTTCGGCGCAGCAAGCGCTCATCCACGCCAAAGCGGGCGCGGATATGATCGCGCCCAGCGGCATGATGGACGGCATTATCGCTACTTTGCGAGAGGCGCTCGATCACGGCGGATTTGAAAATTTGCCGATTATGGCGTATTCGAGCAAGTTTGCCAGCGGCTATTACGGGCCGTTTCGCGACGTGGCGGAGAGCGCGCCGAGTTTTGGCGATCGCAGCAGCTACCAGATGGACCCCGCAAATAGATTTGAGGCGATCAACGAAAGCCTGCAAGACGAGGCGCAGGGAGCGGATATCTTGATGATAAAGCCGGCGCTTGCGTATCTGGATCTGATCAGAGACCTGCGGGAGCGCACGTTGCTGCCGATCTGCGCATATAACGTAAGCGGCGAATACTCACTACTGCAGGCGGGTAAAAAAGCGGGCGTGATCGACTATGAGCGCGTGATGATGGAGACGATGATAAGCATAAGGCGCGCTGGCGCGGATATGATCATCACCTATCACGCCAAGGAGATCGCGGAAATTTTAAACAGGGGCTAGCGATGAATAAAATAGCACTAGAGATTAAAAGTAACGAAATGGAAGCCGTATTGGACGCCGTAATGAAGCTAGCAAAAAAGATGAAATTTGAAGCTAAAATTTTACCCGAAAATAGGGATGAGTGCATAGAGAATTTCGACGAGCTTTCGAGCGCCGTTATTGCGAAATTAGATAAGCCGAGCAATAGGGCTGTTTTTGAGCGATTAAAGGATAAATGAAAAAAGACAAATGAAATATCTAACGCTGCATCAGGCTATTTTTATCCACGATAAAATGCTAGAAAAAATAGGCGGAAGCAAGGGTTATAATAAAACTTCGCTTGGCTATTTATCGTCCGCATTGCAGAATATAAAAAACGATCTGTATTATCCTACTATGGCGGATAAACTCGCGCATTTGACGCATTCGTGCATAAAATTTCATCCTTTCACCGACGGGAATAAAAGGACGGCGATTCTGCTAGCCGATATGTTTTTATCGGCGAATTCTATAGTTTTGGACGACGAGGAATTTTACGCGGCGATGGAAGACGTAGTCGTAAAGGTGGCCACAGGCGATATGACAAAAGGTGATTTAAAAGAATTTTTTAGTAAATTTATAAAAGATAAGGGGGATAAATGAGGCACTTTCTTACGTTAAACGATTTTAGCAAAGACGAGATAATCGAAATTTTAAATTTAGCGTTTGAGATTAAAAAAGAAGCTAAAGCGCGAAATTTTAAGCCATATTTGAAAGATCAAAAATTAGCGATGATATTTGAAAAAAGCTCGACCAGAACGCGAGTAAGCTTTGACGTAGGGATGAATGAGCTCGGCGGACACGCGCTGTTTTTGAGCAGTCGCGACATCCAGCTCGGGCGAGGCGAGCCGATCAAAGATACCGCGCGCGTGATTTCGCGAATGTGCGATCTAATCATGGCACGCGTAAATCGCCACGAGACGCTAATAGGGCTTGCGGAATTTAGCCGCGTGCCGGTAATAAACGGGCTAAGCGATAAATTTCATCCCATGCAGCTAATGGCGGATCTGATGACGATCGTGGAGTGCGGTACCCCAATTCCAAAGATAAAAGCCGCGTACGTGGGCGACGGTAACAATATGGCGCACTCGTGGTTGATGCTTGCTAGCAAGCTTGGCTTTGAGCTGCGAGTGGCGACGCCGAAAGGCTACGAGGCTGATCCGCAAATACTAGCGCAGGCGCAAGAAAATGCTAAAATTTCAGGCGCTAAAATTTTAATAACGAACGATATAAAAGAAGCCGTAGCGCGCGCAAACGTCGTGACGACCGATACTTGGGTGTCGATGGGGCAAGAAGCCGAAAAAGAGCAAAGAATTCGCGATTTCGCGGGCTTTTGCGTGGACGAAAGCTTAATGGCTCTAGCAGGTAGCGGTGCGATCTTTTTGCACTGCTTGCCGGCGTACCGCGGATATGAGGTAAGCGAGGCCGTGTTTGAAGCGCACGCGGATGAAATTTTTGCAGAGGTGGAAAATCGCCTGCACGCGCAAAAAGGCGTCATGGTCTGGCTGGATCAAAAAAGATAAATTTAGGAGAACGCATGGAAGAAAAAGATAAAGCGCTAAAAAAGATCGACAAAGCGAGCGAATTTTTCGGGCTGGATAGCTCGAAAAGGACGGTTTTTGAAATTTCGCAGGGCGAGGATAATGAGAAAAAACTCACTCTGAAAAGCGGCTCGTGGAGCGACGAGGAGCCGTGGTTCGGCATCGACGAAAATAACGAAGTGCACACGATGATCTCGATAAAATCGCTTGCAAATCTCATCGCCGCGACCAAAAACGCGATGCAGGAAAATTTTAATCTCAAGCTTGAGCGCTCGATTTTGCAGCATACGCCGGTGGATTTCGGCGACGCGTGGATCGTGTGTATGGACGAGATCAGAAGGCTAACGGGCGCAAATCCGAGTGCGAAAAGATTAAGCTTAGACGTCGATGCCGTCGTTTCGCGCGTAAAAAGTCTGCATCCAAACCTTTTTATCGACATCGAAGAGCTTATCAAAACTAAGGCGGTCGGTCGTGAATAGCATAGACTTTGACGCTTACGCGAAATTTTCGCGCCCTGGACCCCGCTACACGAGCTATCCGACCGCTTTGGAATTTAGCGAAAACTTCAGCTACGACGGGTATCTGAACGAGCTGAAAAATCAGAAAAGCTCCACGCCGCTGTCGCTTTACTTTCACATGCCGTTTTGCCGCTCGGCCTGTTATTTTTGCGGCTGCAACGTAATCTACACGGGCAAGCGCGACAAGATGGATCGGTATTTGGACTATATCGAGCGCGAAATGCAAATTTTAAGCGGCGTCGTGGACGGCTCGCGCCAGGTCGTGCAGATGCACTTCGGCGGCGGTACGCCTACGTATTTTAGCGCCGAACAGCTCGCGCGCCACATAAAAAATATCAAAAAATATTTTACAAATTTTAGCTCTGAAGCCGAGATCAGCTGCGAGATCGATCCGCGGTTTTTAAATGCCGAGCAGCTCGATGTGCTCGTTTCAAACGGCTTTAACCGCATCAGCTACGGCGTGCAGGATTTCGACGAGCGCGTGCAAAAGGAGATCCACCGCATCCAGCCTTTCGAGCTTACGAGGGATGTCATAGCCATGGCGCGCGAGAGGGGAATAAAATCGATAAATATGGATCTGATCTATGGGCTTCCGTATCAGAGCCTAGCTAGCTTTAAGCGTACGCTGGAGCTTGCGCTTTCGCTTGATCCGGACCGCTTTGCAATCTTTAACTACGCGCACGTGCCGTGGATAAAAAAATCTATGCGTAAATTTGACGAGACGACACTGCCAGAACCCAAAGTAAAGCTTGAAATTTTAAAATTTACACACGATTTTTTGAGCGCGAACGGATATGAGATGATCGGTATGGATCACTACTCAAAGCCCGCAGACGAGCTTCATGCCGCGCTTAAAAACGGCTCGCTACACCGTAATTTTCAGGGCTATACGACCAAGGGCGGCGCCGATCTGATCGGCATCGGGCTAACTAGCATCGGCGAAGGAGCGCGCCACTACGCGCAAAATTTCAAAGATATGGATGCATATGAAGCCGCGATCGATACGGGCAGGCTGCCGTATTGCAGGGGCGTTTTGCTAAATGAAGAGGATCTGCTGCGCAAAGAGGTGATTATGGGACTGATGAGTAATTTTTGCGTCGATATAGAGGCGATCGAGGAGAAATTTAAGATAAAATTTTTCGAGCATTTTGGCGCTAGCCTAAAACAGCTTGAGGCGCTAAAGGATTTCGTACAAGTCTCGCCGCATAGAATTTCGGTAACGCCTACCGGCACGCTTTTGATCCGCAATATCGCGATGTGCTTTGATGAGTATATGGGTAAAAATTTGGGCGAGAAGCGCTTTTCTAAAACCGTTTAAGCGGCGCGGCTATGAGTAGGGCAAAGCTTGTAGCGTTCGATTTTGCGGCACTTAGCGAGCGTTGCGTAAAATGTGGTAAATGTATCCAAGTCTGCACGGTTCATGGCATTAACGGCGATGAAGTAACGAGCCCGCGCGGATTTGTGGATCTTTTGGGCGCTTACGGCAGGAATGAACTAAAGCTTGATAAAAACGCTAAGAAAATTTTTGAAAGCTGCTTTTTATGCACCAACTGCGTAGATATTTGCGGCGAGTCTTTGCCCATAGATACGGCAATCGAGAATGTTCGCGCGCGCATTGCGGAAAAATTTGGCATCGCGTGGTACAAAAAAGCTGCGTTTTGGCTGCTCGGGCACCGCAAAGCGCTGGATCTAGCAGCAGCGCTTGGATATGTGTTTCTTAGCTGTGGCTTTAAGATGCGAAAAGATACGCAAAGCTCTATGTCGCCTAGATTTGACTTGCCACTACTTAAAAAAGAACGCTTGCTACCTGCTTCTGCGAAAAAGAGCTTTATGAACTCTCATGCAGAATTTATCGACAACGGCGGCGAAAAAACTATTGGAATTTTTATAGGCTGCATGGCAAACTACGCTTACACGGGCGTAGGCGAGGCGATTTTACATATCGCGCGAGCGCTAAAGCTAAACGTAAATTTGATGAAGGAACAAGCCTGTTGTGGCGCTCCTGCGTATTTTACGGGAGATTTTGCGGCGGTTGAACACGCGGCAAAATTTAATATAGCATATTTCGAAAAAGCTCTGCCTGCTCTTGATGCGATTATTGTGCCCGAGGCTACGTGTTCTGCAATGCTGAGGGTGGATTACGCGCATTTTTTTGAAAACGAGCCGCAATGGAAAGCCCGCGCACAAAAGCTTGCGAGTAAAATTTTTATGGCGAGCGAATACTTTTATAAATTTACAAACTTAAGTGATCTTTTGATGCGCCGCGGCAAAAGGGCTTTAGCGATTACTTATCACGATCCGTGCCATGCTCGCAAAATGCAGGGTATTTGGAAAGAGCCGCGCGGCTTGCTCGCTCAAAACTACGAAATAACCGAGATGGATGAGCCTAATAAATGCTGCGGATTTGGCGGTGTGACGATGCAAACCGAGCGCTACGAGCTCGCGCGCGCAGCGGGATTAGCTAAGGCGCGCGCAATGGCGGATCTACCCGTGCGCGTAGTTTCTGCCGAGTGCAGTGCGTGCAGGATGCAGCTAAATAATTCGCTTTCTTTAAGCGGCTCGCAGACGAGGTGCGTAAATCCGTTGGAGCTCATCGCTGAGGCGCTTATGGGCGAGGAAAATTACAATGGATAAATTTCGCGCTTGCGAAATTCCTGCATTTCGTTAGCTTTTTACTCAATTCACATCCTGGGACAAAATTCCGTGCTTTTGAAATTTTGGTTTTTAAAAATTATGATTAAATTTTATCGTTAGCTTGTAGAGGTTATGGTCTACACTTTTAAGCTTTCGGATATATCAGCCTGAAGTGGCGTGCGGTGTGAACCCACATAGGATTTGCTGCTACGGCGGGGTTGAGTAAAGTGATTTTAAATACTAAAATTTTTGTAGTTTAGAATTTTAGCTGAGGGATTTGCGCAAAATTTTAAGAAGTTGAATTGGGGGATGGATTTTGGGAGGAATTCTAATTTTATGTGGCATTATTTGAAATTCTATGGAATTTTCGCTGTAAGCGAATGACTGGAATTTTGATTTATTTATTTGCGCGGATTTGCTTGGCGGAGCAGGATTGAAGCGCGAATTTTAAATTTCGCAAAATTTAAAGAATTAGTTACGTATGAGCTTCTTGCACTTCGCGGTTCCGACATTGCGACAAAATTTCTTTCAAAAATGCCAAGTATGCATAAAATATACTCACAATTTTCAGCACGAGATATTTGGCAAAAAGGCTAAGCTAGTGAGATCGGGGCTTAAAATTTAATTTTATTCTTGCATTTTTGCGTCATCTTCAGAGTCCAGCTTTGCTTCTTCGATTAAGAGCCTGTTGGCTTCGGTAGCTTTTTTTATCTCACTTAAGTTTTCTTCTATTTTATTTAAGCGCTTTTCAAGGGTATTTAGACGCTTTTCGGAGCGGGAGATAAAATAATAAATCAAATAAATCATAAAAACTATTATGATCCAAGGTACGATTTTCATATAAAATTCCTTAAAATTTAAAATTGCGCGCATTATAGCAGAAATTTTATGAAATTTTAAAATAGGCTGTTTTAGCCTTGACAATTGGGGATTTTTCGGTTATAATTGCCACTTCAATTTCAAAATGCTGGTGTAGCTCAGCTGGTAGAGCTACTGCCTTGTAAGCAGTGGGTCGGCGGTTCGATCCCGTCCACCAGCTCCATTTTTTGTAACAGTGTTTGACCAGATTTCATCAAAGGGTGAGATACTCAAGTGGCCAACGAGGGCAGACTGTAAATCTGCTGGCTTTGCCTTCCGTGGTTCGAATCCACGTCTCACCACCATGAATTTTTGATGCGGGATTAGCTCAGTTGGCTAGAGCATCAGCCTTCCAAGCTGAGGGTCGCGGGTTCGAGCCCCGTTTCCCGCTCCACCATTTAGGTTTACTGGGAGCTGTAAAACTTAACTGCTTTTATATGCTTACATAATCTAAATTTTGGTCGCATTGTTGGGTATTGGTAGCGATTTCTCTTTGCCTGAGTTTAGGCTCATATGGCTCAGAGGTAGAGCACTTCCTTGGTAAGGAAGAGGTCGCGGGTTCAAGTCCCGCTATGAGCTCCATAAAATAGAGTCGCTTAGTTTGTTGTGTAATCCACAAATCAATAACGGAGGATATGATGGCTAAAGAAAAATTTAATCGTAACAAGCCACACGTAAACATTGGTACCATCGGTCACGTTGACCATGGTAAGACTACTTTGACAGCTGCTATTTCTGCTGTTCTTTCCAGGAAGGGTCTAGCCGAGCTAAAAGACTACGACAATATCGATAACGCTCCAGAGGAAAAAGAGCGCGGTATTACTATCGCTACGTCTCACATCGAATATGAGACCGAGAAGCGTCACTATGCTCACGTTGACTGCCCTGGTCACGCCGACTACGTAAAAAATATGATTACCGGTGCGGCTCAGATGGATGGCGCTATTTTAGTTGTTTCTGCTGCGGACGGCCCTATGCCTCAAACTCGCGAGCACATCTTACTTTCTCGCCAGGTAGGCGTTCCATACATCGTAGTTTTCCTAAACAAAACCGATATGGTCGATGATCCGGATCTTTTAGAGCTAGTCGAAGAGGAAGTTAGAGATCTTCTAAAAGAGTATAAATTCCCTGGCGACGAGACCCCAATCATTAAGGGCTCTGCTCTTAAGGCTCTTGAGGAAGCCAAAGCCGGACAAGATGGCGAATGGTCTGCAAAGATTATGGAGCTTATGGATGCGGTTGATAGCTATATTCCAACTCCTGTTCGCGATACTGATAAAGATTTCCTTCTTCCGATCGAAGATATTTTCTCGATTTCCGGTCGCGGTACCGTTGTAACCGGTAGAATCGAAAAAGGTATTGTTAAAGTTGGCGATACTATCGAGATCGTAGGTATTAAACCTACTCAGACTACTACCGTTACCGGCGTCGAGATGTTTAGAAAAGAGATGGATCAAGGTGAAGCTGGCGATAACGTAGGTGTTTTATTGCGCGGTACTAAGAAAGAGGAAGTAGAGCGCGGTATGGTTTTATGCAAACCAAAATCTATCACTCCTCATACTAAATTTGAGGGCGAGGTTTATATCCTAACTAAAGAAGAGGGCGGACGCCATACTCCATTCTTTAATAATTATAGACCGCAGTTTTACGTTCGTACGACAGATGTTACCGGTTCGATTACTCTTCCTGAGGGGACCGAGATGGTAATGCCTGGCGATAACGTTAAAATCACCGTTGAGCTAATCGCTCCGATCGCTCTTGAGCAAGGTACTCGCTTCGCGATTCGCGAAGGCGGTCATACCGTAGGTTCAGGCGTCGTTTCGAAAATCATCGCTTAATTTTTTGCAGGCGGAATTTTAAAATTCCGCCTGCTTTTTTATTCAAGGAAACCAAATGGCAAAGAATTCAAGTAGAGTAAAGGTCGGATTAAAATGCTCCGAAAGTGGCGATATCAACTATACTACTTATAAAAATAGCAAAACTACGACCGAAAAACTAGAACTTAAAAAATATTGCCCTAGATTAAAAAAGCACACGCTTCATAAAGAAGTAAAGTTAAAAGGCTAATTGTTTTATAGGGCAATAGCTCCAACGGTAGAGCGCCGGATTCCAAATCCGATGGTTGGGGGTTCGAATCCCTCTTGCCCTGCCACGAGGATTGGGTATGGAAAAAGTAAAAGAGTATTATAAACAAGCAAAAGTAGAGTTAGATAAGGTAATTTTCCCGACTAAAGATCAGACTAAAACAGCATATATCTCTGTGGTCGTCGTAGTCGTAGTTATCGCACTGTTTTTGGCGCTAGTGGATCTGATTATGTCCGCTTTGATAACGGCTTAGGCAAGGATACAATATGGCAAATAAATGGTATGCGATACAAACTTACGCCGGCAGCGAGATGGCGGTAAAGCGTGCGATAGAAGCGCTAAAGCAAGACGAAGCGCTTGAGGCTAAGATCGGCGAAGTGTTAGTGCCTACCGAAGATGTGATAGAGGTCAAAAATACAAAGCAAACCATCAAAGAGCGCAGCTTATATCCTGGGTATTGTTTTGCAAATTTAGACTTGGATACCACTTTATGGCATAGAATTCAGATGCTGCCTAAGGTAAGTCGCTTTATCGGCGAGGCGAAAAAACCCTCTCCGCTACCGGAAAAAGATATCGAGATAATTCTAGAAAAGATCAATAATCGCGAGGCTCCTAAGCCCAAGATTAATTTTGATGAGGGCGAGACGGTTAGGATCGTCGACGGACCTTTTGCTAATTTCAACGGCATCGTAGAAGAGTACGATATGATCCACGGCAAGCTTCGCCTTAATGTTTCGATCTTCGGACGAAGCACGCCGATCGAAATTTCATACTCGCAAGTTGAAAAGATTATTTAAATTTTATAAGGAGTAAATTTATGGCTAAGAAAGTTATTGGCGAAATCAAGCTGCAAATAGCGGCCGCAAAAGCAAATCCAAGCCCGCCGGTAGGTCCTGCGCTAGGACAAAAGGGCGTTAATATTATGGAATTTTGCAAAGCGTTTAACGAGCGAACCAAAGATATGGTGGGCTTTAACATTCCTGTTATCATCACGGTTTATGCCGATAAAAGCTTTACTTTTATCACTAAGCAACCGCCTGCGACGGATTTGATCAAAAAAGCGGCAAAGATAGATAAAGGTTCGGACAACCCTCTTAAAAAGAAGGTAGCGTCCTTAACGAAAGCTCAGGTTTTAGAGATTGTCGAGAAAAAGATCGCCGATCTGAATACCAAAGATAGAGAGCAGGCTGCTAGGATTATAGCGGGTTCGGCTCGCTCTATAGGCATTACGGTTACAGACTAGACCTTTTGACCGCTAAGGTTGAAAAAAGCGGTAGCACTTTAATTGCGGAGAAATATATGCCAAAAAATTCAAAAAGATTCAACGAACTTTTAAAAAAAGTTGACGTAAATAAAATTTATAGCGTAGACGAAGCGGTAAGTACGGTAAAAACTTTAGCTTCTGCTAAATTTGACGAGACGGTGGAGATCGCTCTTAAACTAAACGTAGATCCAAGACATGCCGATCAGATGGTGCGCGGCTCGGTCGTTTTACCTGCGGGTACGGGAAAAAGCGTTCGCGTAGCCGTGATCGCAAAAGACGCAAAGGCTAGCGAGGCTAGCGAAGCGGGTGCCGATATCGTGGGCGCCGATGATCTGATCGAAGAGATTCAAAAAGGAAATATAAATTTCGACGTTCTTATCGCTACTCCAAATTTAATGGGACTAGTTGGTAAAGTAGGTCGTATTCTTGGTCCAAAAGGCGTTATGCCGAACCCTAAAACCGGTACCGTTACTATGGATGTCGCTCAGGCCGTTAAAAACGCCAAGGGCGGACAGGTAAATTTCCGTGTCGATAAGCAGGGAAATATCCACGCAGGCCTTGGCAAGGCTAGCTTTAGCAAAGAGCAGCTTTTAGACAATCTTACGACGTTTATCAAAACCATAAATAAGCATAAGCCAGCGACTGCGAAGGGCAGATACGTAACTCATGCATCGCTTTCACTTACTATGAGCCCTGCGGTTACACTGGATAATCAAGAAATAATCGATTTAAAATAAAATTTTAAATTTTTATCTTAGATTGGAGATAGCTCAAGGTTTTTAACTTAATTGATCGAAATTTCAAAATTTCGATCGCTTGGCTTGAAATCACCGATCGGAAAGGAGACCTAATGACGAGAGACGAAAAATCAAAGATAGTAGCGGAGCTTGGCGAGGCTTTCAAAGCTAGCGAAGCTATAGTAATTTCCGATTTTAAAGGCCTTAGCGTTAAGCAGCTTGAAGATCTTAGAAATAGCGCGCGCGAAGCGGGCGTAAAGGTTCGAGTTATCAAAAATACCCTAGCCAATATCGCTTTAAAAAATGCCGAAAAAAACGGACTTAGCTTTAAAGATACTAATATCTTCTTATGGGGCGAGCAGCTTTCTGTATGTAAAGTAGCGGCTAAATTTGAAGAGAAAAATGAAATTTTTAAGCTCAAGACTGCTCATATCGATGGGGGAGTAGCCGGCGTAGATAAGGTTAGAGCGCTTTCGAAGATGCCTTCGAGAGACGAGCTTATCGCGATGTTACTTCAAGTATGGAATGCGCCGATTCAAAATTTTACGATCGGCTTAAATGCGCTTAAGCAGAAAAAAGAAGCTAGCGCTTAATTAAAATTTAGGAGAATAAAATGGCAATTTCAACAGATGAAGAGGTTTTGGAGTATATCTCTAATCGTTCGGTACTAGAGCTTAGCGAGTTAGTTAAAAAATTTGAGGAAAAATTCGGCGTAAGCGCAGCTCCGGTTATGGTAGCAGGCGGCGCAGGTGCTGGCGGCGCAGGTGCGGTAGCGGCTGAAGAGAAAACAGAATTCGACGTCGTATTGCTTGATGCAGGCGATAAGAAGATCAACGTAATCAAGGTTGTTCGCGCCTTAACGGGTCTTGGTCTAAAAGAAGCCAAAGACGCTACCGAGGCTACTCCGTCCGTTCTTAAAGAGGGACTTAACAAAGAAGACGCCGAGAAGGCTAAAAAAGAGCTTGAAGAAGCAGGCGCTAAAGTCGAACTCAAATAAATCGCGAAATTTTGAAATTTCGCATACAAATGTGTGCCGGTGCGCTGCATCGGCACTTCTTTCTTTAAAATACAACTACGAGGTAGTGGAATGTTAAACAGCCTATATTCAGGAAATCGTCTTAGAGTGGATTTTTCAAAGGTTCCCAAAGACATCGAAATTCCGAATTTATTACAACTACAAAAGAAAAGTTTTGATCATTTTTTAAATCTTGATAACTCGGGTGGAGAAAGCGGCATAGAAAAGGTTTTCAAAGCCATTTTTCCTATCCACGATGCACAGAATAGACTAAGTATCGAATATGTAAGTAGCGAAATTTCAAAGCCAAAGTATTCGATTAGAGAATGCATGGAAAGAGGGCTTACTTATTCGGTAAATTTAAAGATGAAGCTCCGTTTGCTAGTGCATGAGCGCGATGAAAAGACAGGCAAAAAAATCGGTGTAAAAGAGATCAAAGAGCAAGATATATTCATTCGCGACATTCCTTTAATGACCGATAGAATTTCATTTATCATTAACGGCGTCGAGCGTGTCGTCGTAAATCAGCTGCACAGAAGCCCGGGCGTAATCTTCAAAGAGGAAGAGAGCCCTACGGTTCTAAATAAACTCATCTACACCGCTCAAATAATACCTGATCGCGGCAGCTGGCTATACTTCGAATACGACGTAAAAGACGTACTATACGTGCGCATAAATAAAAGGCGCAAGGTTCCGATAACGATCCTATTTCGCGCACTCGGTTACAAAAAGCAAGACATCATAAAATTATTTTATCCTATTAAGACAATCTATATTAAAAAAGGAAAATTCCTGACCGATTTCGATCCGAAAGAATACGCGGGCAGGCTTGATTACGACATTATAAACGAAAAGGGCGAAGTGCTTCATCAAGCAAGCAAGCGCCTAACGGTCAAAAAAGCGGAGAAGTTAGCAGAGGACGGACTAAAGCTCATCGAGTATCCGGCTGAAATTTTAGCCGAGCGCTACCTAGCCGACGCCATCGTCGACAAAAACAGCGGCGAGGTACTTTTTGATTCGCTAACTGCGCTAGATGAGGGCAAGCTAGCCAAGATCGCTAACACCGAGAAAAAATTTACGATCGCTAACGACCTAGCTAGCGGCGTAGATACTTCAATCATAAATTCTTTTATTCAAGATGCAGACGCGCTTAAGCTCTTGCAACAAAGCGAGGGCATAGACGACGAGAATGATCTGGCTGCGATTAGAATTTACAAGGTTATGCGCCCGGGCGAGCCGGTGGTAAAAGAAGCGGCAAAGAGCTTCGTAAACGATCTGTTTTTCAACCCGGAGCGCTACGATCTAACTAAAGTCGGCCGTATGAAGATGAACCATAAACTAGGCATCGAGGCGCCGGAGTACGTAACCGTACTAACCAGCGAGGATATTATCAAGACGGCGAAATATCTAATTAGAGTTAAAAATGGCGACGGCTTCATCGATGATCGCGATAATCTTGGCAATCGCCGCATCCGCTCGATCGGAGAGCTTTTGGCAAACGAGATGCACCTTGGATTTATCAAAGTTCAAAAGGCGATCAAGGATAAATTTACCGGCATCAGCGGCAACCTCGACGAGCTTATGCCGTATGATTTCGTAAACCCTAAAATCATCACCACTACGCTTATGGAATTTTTTACTGGCGGCCAGCTAAGCCAGTTTATGGATCAGACCAATCCGCTTAGCGAGGTCACGCATAAGCGCCGTCTATCTGCGCTGGGCGAGGGCGGACTGGTTAAAGAGCGCGCCGGCTTTGAGGTGCGCGACGTCCATCCTACGCACTACGGTAGAATTTGTCCTATCGAGACGCCGGAGGGTCAAAACATCGGTCTGATCAATACCCTAGCGACCTATGCGAAAGTAAATGATCTTGGCTTTGTCGAGGCTCCGTATAAAAAGGTCATAAACGGTAAGGTCACCGACGAGATAGTCTATCTTACCGCTACGCAGGAAGAGGGGCTCGTAATAGCTCCTGCGTCCGCCAAATTGGACGAAGAGGGTAATATCGTAGAGGAGCTTTTGGAGGTTAGAAAAGACGGCGAAAATATCATGGCTAAACGCGAGGATATTTCGCTGATAGATCTTTGCTCCGGTATGGTCGCGGGCGTAGCGGCGTCGCTGATTCCGTTTTTGGAGCATGACGATGCGAACCGCGCCTTGATGGGTTCGAACATGCAGCGCCAAGCAGTGCCGCTTCTGCACTCCACCGCCCCTATCGTTGGAACGGGCATGGAGGCGATTATCGCGCGCGATTCGTGGGAAGCGATCAAGGCTAAACGCGACGGCGTCGTAGAAAAGGTCGATAATAAAAATATATTTATTTTGGGCGAAGACGAAAAAGGTCCGTTTATCGATCATTACGCGATGGAGAAAAATTTACGCACCAACCAGAATACTACCTTTTCGCAGCGTCCTATCGTGCGAAAAGGTGACGTGATAAAGGCGGGTCAAATCATAGCCGACGGTCCTAGCATGGACGGCGGCGAGCTTGCGATCGGCAAAAACGCCCTCATAGCTTTCATGCCGTGGCACGGCTATAATTACGAGGACGCCGTCGTCATGAGCGAAAAGATGATTCGTGCCGACGAATACACCAGCGTGCATGTTTATGAAAAGGAGATCGAGGCTAGAGAGCTTAAAGACGGCGTGGAGGAGATCACTCGCGACATCCCTAATATCAAAGAGGAGGAGCTTACCCACCTCGATGATAGCGGTATCGTAAAGATCGGTACTCACGTCAAACCGGGCATGATCCTAGTAGGCAAGGTAACTCCGAAAGGCGAAGTCAAACCGACGCCTGAAGAGAGGCTTTTACGCGCGATCTTCGGCGAGAAGGCGGGACATGTGGTAAATAAATCTCTTTACGCTACCGCTTCGATGGAAGGCGTGGTAATCGACGTTAAAATTTTTACCAAAAAGGGCTATGAGAAGGATCCGCGCACGAACAAAGCCTATGAGGATGAAAAAACCGAGCTCGAAAGGGAGCATCACGACAGGCTTTTGATGCTCGATCGCGAGGAGATGCTAAAGGTAGTGGCGCTTCTTTCTAAAAGCGCTTTGCAAAGCGATCAAAGCCTAAATAAAAAAGATTATAAAAAGGGCGATAAGGTTAGAAAAGAGGAGCTTGAAAGCTCCAACCGCTTTACGTTAAATTCCTTCGTCAAGGCTTATTCTAAAGCTGTTCAGAAGGAATACGAGGAGCTAAAAAATCACTTCCAAAACGAAAAGCGCAAGCTCAAAGAGGAACATGACGAAAAGATCGAAATTTTAGAAAAAGACGATATCTTGCCAAGCGGTGTCGTTAAGCTCGTAAAGGTCTATATCGCGACTAAGCGCAAGCTAAAAGTGGGCGATAAGATGGCGGGTCGCCACGGAAATAAGGGTATCGTTTCAAATATCGTCCCTGAGGTCGATATGCCGTATCTGCCTAGCGGACAGCGCGTGGATATAGTGCTAAATCCTCTCGGCGTTCCAAGTCGTATGAATATCGGTCAGATAATGGAGAGCCACTTAGGTCTTGTAGGTTGGCGCTTAGGCGAGCAGATCGCTAAAATTTTAGAGGAGAAAACGGGTGAATGGATAAAAACCCTTCGCGCTAAAATGATTGAGATCGCAGGCGTTTCCAAACTAATGCAGGCTAAAAAAACGCTTGAGAAGATCAGCGACGAAGATCTTTTAAAATACGCTAGAGACTGGGCTAAGGGCGTTAGATTTTCCGCTCCGATATTTGAAGGCATCGTGCCGGAGGATTTCAAAAAGCTATTTGAAATGGCGGGTATCGATCAGGACGGCAAGACCGAACTTTACGACGGCCGTACCGGCGAAAAGATCAAAGAGCGCGTAAACGTGGGCTGCATGTATTATCTCAAGCTGCACCACTTAGTCGACGAAAAGGTTCACGCAAGAAGCACCGGCCCTTACAGCCTAGTTACGCAGCAGCCGGTCGGCGGCAAGGCGCTATTCGGCGGTCAAAGATTTGGAGAGATGGAAGTTTGGGCTCTGGAGGCATACGGCGCGGCATACACGCTTCGCGAAATGCTAACGATCAAATCCGACGACGTCGACGGACGCTTGGCTGCGTATAAGGCGCTGACAAAAGGCGAGAATGTTCCGTCTACCGGAATTCCTGAGACATTTTTTGTTTTAACAAACGAGCTTAAATCGCTTGCTCTAGACGTTGAAATTTACGAGAATGGAGAGAATAAATGAGCGATAATTCAAATTTAGAAAGAATAGAAATAAAAGAGGACGCCAGAGTTCACGACTTCGACGCGTTTGCTATCAGGCTTGCTAGTCCCGAGCAGATCAAGGCTTGGAGCCACGGCGAGGTCAAAAAGCCCGAAACCATCAATTACCGCACGCTTAAGCCGGAGCGCGACGGACTTTTTTGCGCTAAAATTTTCGGCCCCGTAAGAGATTATGAGTGCATCTGCGGTAAATATAAAAAGATGCGTTATAAGGGCTGGAAATGCGAAAAGTGCGGCGTCGAGATCACGAGCTCGAAGGTTCGCCGTACTAGAATGGGGCATATTGAGCTAGTAACGCCGGTAGCACATATTTGGTACGTAAATTCCTTGCCTAGCCGCATCGGTACGCTGCTAAATATCAAGATGAAAGATCTTGAGCGCGTGCTTTACTATGAGGCGTATATCGTAGAAAGTGCAGGCGAGGCATTTTACGACAACGAAAATTCCAAAAAGGTCGAGAAATACGACGTTTTAAACGAAGAGCAGTATCAGAGCCTAAAAGAGCGCTTTTCGCAGACAGGCTTCGTCGCTAAAATGGGCGGCCAGGTAATCCGCGATATGCTAGCCGAGCTTGATTTAGTTGAAATTTTAAATTCTTTGAAGGAGGAGATGGCTAGCACAAACTCCGAAGCGAAGAAAAAAACTATCGTCAAGCGTCTAAAAGTCGTCGAGAGCTTTTTAAATTCCGGCAATAAGCCCGAGTGGATGATGATTACGAATCTTCCCGTGCTACCTGCCGATCTACGCCCGCTTGTAAGCCTTGAGGGCGGAAAATTTGCGGTTTCGGACGTAAACGATCTATACCGCCGCGTCATAAATAGAAATTCTAGGCTCAAAAGGCTGATGGAGCTCGACGCACCCGAGATCATTATCCGCAATGAAAAACGAATGCTTCAAGAGGCGGTGGACGCGCTTTTTGACAATGGACGTCGCGCCAATGCCGTAAAAGGCGCCAATAAGCGACCGCTTAAATCTCTAAGCGAGATCATTAAGGGTAAGCAGGGCCGCTTCCGTCAAAATTTACTCGGAAAGCGCGTGGATTTTTCGGGACGCTCCGTCATCGTCGTAGGTCCAAATTTACGCATGGATCAGTGTGGTCTGCCTAAGACTATGGCGCTTGAGCTATTCAAGCCGCATCTAATCGCACGCCTGCAAGAGAAGGGATACGCAACGACCGTTAAGCAGGCTAAAAAGATGATCGAAAATAGGATCAATGAAGTTTGGGAGTGCTTGGAGGAGGTTGTAAAGGATCACCCGGTTATGCTAAACCGCGCGCCGACGCTTCATAAGATGTCTATTCAGGCGTTTCATCCGGTGCTCGTCGAGGGTAAGGCGATCAGGCTGCATCCGCTAGTCTGCGCCGCATTCAACGCGGACTTTGACGGAGATCAGATGGCGGTGCACGTGCCGCTTAGCCAAGAGGCGATCGCGGAATGTAAAATTTTAATGCTTAGCTCGATGAACATCTTGCTTCCTGCGAGCGGAAAGCCAGTCGCGGTGCCTAGCCAGGATATGGTTTTAGGAATTTATTATCTAAGCCTCGAAAAGCCAGGTGCAAAAGGAACGAATAAAATTTTTGCAAACGTCGATGAAGTAATGCTTGCCGTAGAAGCAAACGCCCTAGACATCCACGCCAAAATCAAAACGATGATCGATCGCCGCATTATCTTTACGACCGCGGGCCGCTTGATCATCAAATCGATCCTGCCTAGCTTTATTCCGGATCATCTTTGGAATAAGATTATGAAGAAAAAGGATATCGCCGAGCTTGTCGATTACGTCTATAAAAACGGCGGTCTTGAGATAAGCGCGGAATTTTTGGATAATCTTAAAAATTTAGGCTTTGAATCCGCGACTAAAGCGGGCGTTTCGATCTCCGTTTCTGACATCATCGTGCCGAAGTCTAAAGCAAGCCTCGTCGAAGAGGCTAAAAAGCAGGTCAGAGAGGTTCAGAACCAATACGGCGCAGGCTTGCTAACCGACGGCGAGCGTTATAATAAAACGATCGACATCTGGACTAGCACCAGCAAGAAGCTAGCCGATGAGATGATGAAGATGATGGAGAAGGATAAGGACGGCTTTAACTCGATCTATATGATGGCCGATAGCGGCGCGCGAGGTAGTGCGGAGCAGATCAAGCAGCTAGCGGGCATGAGAGGCCTGATGAGTAAGCCGGACGGCTCGATCATCGAAACGCCGATCACTTCAAATTTTAGAGAGGGTCTGAATGTAAACGAGTACTTCATCTCGACTCACGGCGCGCGTAAAGGTCTTGCCGATACGGCGCTTAAGACCGCAAACGCGGGCTATCTGACGCGCAAGCTGATTGACGTCGCGCAAAATGTCAGAGTTACGATGCACGACTGCGGCACGCACGAGGGTATCGAGGTTACCGAGATTGTAGAGAATGGAACGCAAATAGAAAGCCTAGCCGATAGGATTATGGGTAGGGTGCTAAGCTCGGATGTAATTGATCCGGTGTCGAATGAAATTTTATTTACTGAAGGCACGCTTCTAGGCGTTAATGAGGTACGCACCATAGTCGATGCCGGCATCAAATCCGTAAGCATCCGTACACCTATTACGTGCAAGGCTGAAAAAGGGGTTTGCGCGAAGTGCTACGGCGTAAATTTGGGAGAGGGCAAGCTGGTAAAACCGGGTGAAGCGGTCGGTATCATCTCTGCGCAATCAATCGGCGAGCCGGGCACGCAGCTTACGCTACGAACCTTCCATGCCGGCGGTACTGCATCTACCGAGCAGCAAGATCGCCAAGTAATCGCCGATAAAGAGGGCTTTATCAGATATTACAACGTAAAGACCTATGAAAACGGCGGCAAAAATATCGTAATGAACCGCAGAAACGCCGCGGTGCTTTTGGTTGAGCCTAAGATTAAGGCTCCAATTACCGGTAAGGTAAGTATCGATATAACTCACGACGATGTGAATATCATGCTAAAGGGCAAGAAGGAAGAATTTAAATATACTATCCGCCGCCATGATCTAGCTAAGCCTACCGAGCTTGCGGGCGTAAGTGGTAAAGTTGAGGGAAAATTCTACATCGTATTCAAAGACGGCGAAACCGTTGGAGAAAATGATAGTTTAGTAGAGGTTATAAAAGAAGACTGGAATATCCCTACTCGAATTCCGTTTGCCAGCGAACTTCGCGTCAAAGACGGCGAGCCAGTAACTCAAAAGATCAAAGCGGGAGCAAATGGTACGCTTAAGTATTTCATCCTAAAGGGCGATTATTTAGAGAGGTTAAGAGATATCAAAAAAGGTCATGTCGTAAGCGAGAAGGGCATGTATGTAGTTATCTCCGATGAAAACGGCAGAGAGGCGATCCGCCACTATATACCGCGCGAATCGGTCATTACCTATGATGATAATAGCGTCGTAAAAAGCGAAGATCTTATCGCTAAGCCTAAAAAAGACGATCGATTGATTATCGCCGAGTGGGATCCGTATTCTATCCCGGTAGCAGCAGAGTGTGAGGGTAAGATCAGCTTTGAGGATATCGAGCCTGGATATACCGCTACGGAGCAATATGACGAGACTACCGGCCAGAGCCGTTTAGTTATCAACGAGTACCTACCTCAAGGCGTTAAACCGGCCATCGTCGTTACTCCTAGCAAGGGAGAGCCTATCAAATATAACTTAGGGCCGAAGACCGCCATATTTACGAACAAGGGAGATAAAGTCGCTATGGCGGATATCTTGGCTAGGACGCCGAAGGCTGCTGCGAAATCAAAAGATATCACTGGCGGTTTGCCGCGCGTATCGGAGCTATTTGAGGCGCGCCGTCCAAAAAATACCGCGATTATCGCAGACATCGACGGAACCGTCCGCTTCGATAAGGCTTTGCGCGCGAAAGAGCGTATTATAATCGAGGGAGAGGACGGAACGAGCGCCGAGTATCTAATCGATAAAAGTCGCCAGATACAGGTGCGAAACGGCGAGTTCGTCCACGCGGGCGAGAAGCTTACCGACGGAGTTATCAGCTCGCACGACGTGCTTAGAATTTTAGGCGAAAAGGCGCTGCATTACTATCTGATAAGCGAGATTCAACAGGTTTACCGCTCTCAAGGCGTCGTCATCAGCGACAAGCATATCGAGATTATCGTATCTCAGATGCTCCGCCAGGTTCGAATCGTCGATAGCGGCGATACTCAGCTAATCGTCGGTGATCTCATTAGCCGCCGCAGATTTAGAGAAGAAAACGAGCGCATTATGAAAATTGGTGGTGAGCCTGCGATCGCGGAGTCCGTGCTACTGGGCGTAACTCGTGCGGCCGTCGGAAGCGACAGCGTCATTTCGGCGGCATCCTTCCAAGAGACTACGAAGGTTCTAACCGAGGCTAGTATCGCGGGTAAATTTGACCGATTAGAGGACTTGAAAGAAAACGTAATTTTAGGTCGTATAATTCCGGTCGGAACCGGTCTGTATAAAGATAAGGAAGTTAAACTTAAAAAATAATTTAGGGCAAAAAGCCCTAAATTTAAAGGATGAAACATGAATATGATCAACATAAATTTCGGTCTGTTATTTATCAGGTTGGGGCTTGGAGTTTGTCTTTTAATGCACGGAATTTTTAAACTTACTCACGGCATAGACGGCGTAAAATCGATGCTGGTAGCCAGAGGAATTCCGGATTTAGTGGCTTACGGTGCATACGTAGGCGAGGTGCTGGCGCCAGCGATGATAATCATAGGTGTATTTTGCCGCATAGGCGCTCTGCTTGTGATCGCAAACGTGCTCATGATAATATATGTCCTACATACCCCGTTGAGCGCGCTTACCGGCGTGGGCGGATTTGAGCTGGAGATCGTATATCTGTATCTTTCCGCTGCGATCTGCTTAGTGATCTGCGGCGGCGGAGAGTTTGTACTGATTAGAGATTAAAATTTAGTTAAATTTACGTTTCTGTAAGTTTAAACAAAGTATAATCCAAATCTTTTTGAATAAATTTTTGTGAAAGGAAAGATGTGCCAACCATAAATCAATTGGTCAGAAAAGAGCGCAAGAAGATTACCGAGAAATCGAAGTCTCCGGCGCTAAAGAATTGCCCTCAACGAAGAGGAGTTTGTACTAAGGTCTATACCACGACCCCTAAAAAGCCAAACTCCGCGCTTCGTAAAGTTGCCAAAGTAAGGCTTACTAGCGGATTTGAAGTCATCAGCTATATCGGCGGTGAAGGTCACAATCTACAAGAGCACTCCATAGTGCTAGTTCGCGGCGGTCGTGTAAAGGACCTACCGGGCGTTAAATACCACATCGTCCGCGGTGCACTAGATACTGCAGGCGTTGCTAAACGAACCGTTGCAAGATCAAAATACGGTGCTAAACGACCTAAAAAATAGTTTAGCCGAAACAGACCGGCACTAGGTTTTGCCGAGTTTGAGTAAAATTTTAAAATTTGAAGGAATAAAATGAGAAGAAGAAAAGCTCCCGTTAGGGAAGTTATGCCTGATCCGATTTATGACAGCAAGGTAATCACAAAATTTATTAATTCGCTTATGTTCGACGGCAAAAAGAGCGTCGCTACTGAGATTATGTACGGCGCTTTAAATTTCATCGACAATAAAGGTGGCGAGAAGAAAGGTATCGAGGTTTTCAACGATGCCATCGATAACGTTAAGCCTTTGATGGAGGTAAAGTCTCGTCGCGTAGGCGGCGCAACTTATCAGGTTCCGATCGAGGTCAGGCCAGCTCGACAGCAGGCTTTGGCTATTCGCTGGATCATCTCTTTTGCGAGAAAAAGAAGCGAGCGTACGATGATAGAGCGCCTGGCTTACGAGCTTATGGATGCTGCAAATTCTAAGGGCTCTTCATTTAAAAAGAAAGAAGATACCTACAAGATGGCGGAAGCCAACAAAGCTTTCGCGCATTATCGTTGGTAGGAGGGCATCATGGCAAGAAAAACCCCTTTACATATGGTTAGAAACATCGGTATTGCCGCCCACATTGATGCTGGAAAGACCACTACAAGCGAAAGAATTCTATTTTTTACCGGTATGAGCCATAAGATTGGCGAGGTTCACGAGGGCGCCGCTACTATGGACTGGATGGAGCAGGAGCGCGAGCGCGGCATCACGATTACGTCTGCGGCAACGACCTGCTTTTGGAATAATCATCAGATAAATTTGATCGACACCCCGGGCCACGTTGACTTTACTATCGAAGTCGAGCGCTCGATGCGCGTTTTAGATGGTGCGGTAGCAGTATTTTGCTCTGTAGGAGGCGTTCAGCCTCAAAGCGAGACTGTTTGGCGTCAAGCGAATAAATACCATGTTCCGCGCATCATTTTCGTAAATAAGATGGACCGAGTCGGCGCAAATTTTTACAATGTCGAACAGCAGGTAAAAGGTAGGCTCAAAGCTCATCCGGTTCCGATTCAAATTCCGATCGGCGCTGAGGACGATTTTAAAGGCGTTATCGATTTAGTCACTATGAAAGCGCTCGTTTGGGACGATAGCAAGGGTCCTTCAGCTCCTGAGATCGTTGAAATTCCTGCTGAATTGCGAGAAAAAGCACAGGAATATCGCGACAAGATGATTGAGGCGGTAGCAGAGACTGATGAAGCTTTGATGGAGAAGTATTTTAACGGTGAAGAGCTAAGCGTAGAAGAGATTAAAAAGGGCATCAAGAAAGGCTGCTTAAGCCTAAGTTTTTTTCCTATGCTATGCGGTACCGCGTTTAAAAATAAGGGCGTGCAGCCTTTGTTAGATGCAGTCGTAGATTATCTGCCTGCGCCGGATGAAGTGCCTGCGATTAAGGGTCAGTATGAGGACGGCAGCGAGGTTCACGTAAGCTCTACCGACGAGGGCGAGTTTGCGGGTCTTGGATTTAAGATTATGACCGATCCTTTCGTAGGTCAGCTTACCTTTGTACGCGTTTATCGCGGTGTTTTGGAAAGCGGCAGCTACGTCGTAAATACCGGCAAAGGCAAAAAAGAGCGCATCGGACGCTTGCTAAGGATGCACTCGAATAAACGCGAAGAGATCAAAGAGCTATATGCGGGCGAGATCGGCGCCGTTGTGGGTCTTAAAGACACTCTTACGGGCGATACTCTAGCTAGTGAAAAAGATAAAGTAATTTTGGAGCGTATGGAATTTCCTGATCCCGTTATAAGCGTAGCTGTAGAGCCTAAAACCAAAGCCGATCAAGAAAAAATGGGTATCGCGCTTCAAAAATTGGCGCAAGAAGATCCAAGCTTCAGGGTTGCGACCGACGAAGAGAGTGGACAGACGATCATTTCGGGAATGGGCGAGCTGCACCTTGAGATCATCGTAGATAGAATGCTTAGAGAATTTAAAGTCGAAGCCGAGGTCGGACAGCCGCAGGTCGCATATCGCGAGACTATCCGCAAAACGGTCGAGCAGGAGTACAAATACGCCAAGCAATCGGGCGGTCGCGGTCAATACGGCCACGTATTTTTGCGCCTAGAGCCTTTGGAGCCGGGCACCGGATATGAGTTCGTAAACGATATCAAAGGCGGCGCGATTCCTAAAGAATACATCCCCGCAGTCGATAAGGGCTGCCAAGAGGCGATGCAAAACGGCGTTTTGGCGGGATATCCGGTAGAGGACGTGCGCGTAACGGTCTATGACGGAAGTTACCACGAAGTCGATAGCTCCGAAATGGCGTTCAAACTCGCCGCTTCTATGGGCTTTAAAGAGGGCGCTAGAAAAGCAGGCGCCGTAATCTTGGAGCCTATGATGAAGGTCGAGGTAGAAACCCCTGAGGAATATATGGGCGACGTCATCGGCGATCTAAATAAGCGCCGCGGACAGGTCAATAATATGAGCGAACGCGGCGGCAATAAGATCATCGACGCATTTTGCCCACTTTCGGAGATGTTTGGTTACTCGACCGATCTGCGCTCTCAGACGCAGGGTCGCGCGACTTATTCGATGGAATTTGATCACTACGACGAGGTTCCTAAGAATGTCGGCGAAGAGATCATCAAAAAGCGCAACGGCTAATTTAACGGGCGCTAGGGCGCGGCGATGTTTTATCGCCAACCCTCGGCGCTTCTTTAAATTTTAAAACAGTGTTTAAATTTAACCTGCTTTACGAGCCGAAATTTAAACTCGAACTTTAGCTTCAAATAAAATTTCAATCCATAAATTTTGATTTCTGTAGATTGCAAATTTAGATTAAAAAATTTCAATTAAATTTAAAAATTCAAAACATAACTTAAAACGCGTTCATGATGCTGTGCCTATCGTTTTACTAGAGATTTCTTTCTTTCGCAGAGAAAGCGTGCATACAGCGCTATATGCTTTGATTTTTATTCACGGACAAAATCGCCGCAAGCGGGATCGCGTAAGCAGGGCGAAATTTTGCCTTCAGCGTAGCCTTAATGTGGAGCGCAACCATCATAGACCTATATCGGATCGTGACCATCAGTGCTTTATGCGAGTAGCGGTATTCTCGAGGTACTTTATTGCGCCGTCGCTTCGCGCCGTAAAATTTCATCTTCGCAGAGCGATCTACACGCCGCTCATATCGGCTGAGCTAGCACCCGAGCTTGCCTGTTTTCGGATTAGCAGGCGTTTGCTTTCGCAGGCTATGATGCGCCCGTTTTAAATATTTCAAAACAAAGGGAAATCATGCAACAAACCAAATTGCAAGGCGTAAATATCGGCCTGTCAGGCGGCGAGCTTAAGCTGGGAGATAAGGCGCCAGAGGTTAGTCTGGTCGCGGCCGATCTTAGCGAGGTCAAAGTTGGCAGCGGCATGGGCAAGGCACAGGTCATCATCGCCGTGTCGCCCCTGGATACGGACGTGTGCGCGACCGAGACGCGCAAATTTAACGAGCGCGCGGCGAGTATAAAAAATACCGAGGTTTTCGTGGTCTCGATGGATCTGCCGTTTGCCGCGGGCAGATTTTGTTCGACCGAGGGGATCAAAAATTTACGTGCCCTAAGCGATTTTCGCGATAAGGAGTTTGCGCGCGCATACGGCGTGCTGATCGCGGACGGCGCGCTTGCAGGGCTAACGTGCCGCGCAGTTTTCGTCGTGGATACCGCGGGCAAGATCGTCTACAAGCAGATCACGGGCGACATCGTAGATGAGCCCGATTACGACGCGGCGCTGAATGCGGCGACGTTTGCAAGCGGAAGCGCTGCGACGCAGGGCTGATGCAATTTCTAGGTCTGTGGTGCAGACGTTGCCCGCTTAAATTTAGCGGATTAAGATACGCGGACGGGCGCCTCGCTCGCCCGCAACTTTAAATTCCAAAATTCCGCGGGCCCTGAAATTTGGCAGACCGCGTCTAAAATTTCGACGGATCTGCGTTCGTGATCCTATTTGCGCAGTTTGCGATAGAATTTTAAAATTTCAACTCCCAATCAATTTATAAATTTATTTCATATTCGGTATGCCTTTCGATCCGTCAGCACATATTTTGGATTTAGAAAAAACAGCGCGCGATCGAGTTTTAAATTTTAAGGCTCAAGATAAACTTAAGCGGATTCTCTCTTATCATCTTTAATAAAATATGATAGAACTCCTT
>NZ_CALBWL010000045.1 GCF_937973075.1 uncultured Campylobacter sp. | reverse complement strand
TGCAATAATCTCGCCACCAGCTATTACTCAAATTTAGTTTCGTCCACAGCGCAGCTATCGTATAAATTTAAAATTTTACTCGCCCGAGACCGCAAATATTATTCGGATTTGTCCTCCTCCTTAGCGCCCGAAATTTTATCCAGCACCTTTTTGCCGACCTCGCTTTGATTTAGCGCTTCGAGCATCGCGGCTAGCTGCGTGCCGCCCTTGGCGCTTAAAATTTCGCCGAATTTACTCATCCCCTCGCCCACGCTGCCTTCGTTCGCGATGATCTTAAGATCCGCTGCGCTTAGCGCCTTGGCCTGCTCTAGGCCGATGTCGCGGTTCGCTTCGATCTGTTTGATCGAAATGAGATAGGTCTGGTATCCCTGATTTTCGCCGATCTCGCGCGCGAGCTCGATCTGTGCGTTTACGGGCGCGAGCTCTTTTAGCCTAAGCGCCTCGGCCTCGGCAGAGCCTATCTTTAGCGTACCCTGCGCCTCTTTATCCTTCATTTCCAAAAGCGCCGCGGCGGCAAGAAACTGCTTCTCTTTATCGCCCTGCGCTACTAAAATTTGATTTTCTTTAATCGCTTCGGCGTCGCGGATTTTGGCGTTTTTACGCGCTTCGGCGTCGATCTCGATCTTGCGCTGCTCCTGCTCGGCTTTTACGATCTCCACTTGCTTTTTGATCTCGGCCTGCTTGACGTCGTTTACCCGCACGACCTCCATCGCCTTTTCCTGCGTGATCTTTTGCTGATCCTTGATGAGCTGCTCGGCCTGCTCCTTTGAGATCGCGACCTCTCGCTCGTTTTCGACGGTTTTAAGGCCCACCATCTTGTTGGCTTCCTGCTGGCGCACTTCGGTTGCCTGCGCGGCTTCGATCTCGGCGATCTGGGCGAGCTTTGTGTTGTTTGCGACCTCGACGCGGCTTTCCTTTTCGATCTGGGATTTTTTCTTCTCCATGATGTTTAAGATGACCTTGCTGCCGCTGCTATCTCGGATATCCATCAGCTCGATGTTTTTAACGGGCTCGATACCCCAGTTTTGCAGCTGCGTCTTTACCGCCTTGGTAAAATCATCTCCGAGCTCGGAGCGGATCTGCAAGATGTCCTCAAGCACGCGGCTCGAAAGGATCGAACGGATCGAGCCTTGAATGATATTTCTAAGCTGATTGTTAAGATCCTCAAAATTATTAACGCGTTGCGCGGCTAAATTTGAATCCATAATCCTAAAAAACGCCGTGATATCGACGACGAAAGGAAGCCTGCCTAGATCATACGCCTCGTAATCCTCGATCTTGATACTAAAGACCGAGACTGGCAAAACGATCTTCGTAACGCCCAGCACCGGCACCCAACTCGGGAATTCATAGTAGCTATTGCCATTACCGGTATCTTTGCCGTAACTCGTCGTCTTGCGCGCGCTTTGGACGATATGCACTTCGTTCGTCTCCACAATACGCCTGAAAAACAGAGGCACGATGATGAAAAGCACCACTAAAACCCCGATAGCGGCGCCTATCAAATATAAAATTTCACCCATTTTCTCTCCTTTAAAAATGCTAAATTTAAAATGGATTATATAAAAATTTACTTTGAAAAATAATAAATAATCGCGGCGACAGCGGTTAAAATTTACGCAATTTTAATGAGGTTTTTTGTAATATCGCGGCGTATATTTCAATACCGTTTAGGAGAAAAAATGAAAAAATTTTTACTGCTGCTTTTAGCGGGTGCGCTTTTTGCAAGCGCGGCAGAGCTTAGAACTATCAAGGATATGGACGGCGCCGAGGTTAAAATCCCCGTAAAAGTTGAGCGCATCGCGGCACTCTGGCACTCGAACAATCAAATTTTACTGGCCCTAGGCGGAGCGGACAAGATCGTCGCTACCACCGATAACATCAGCAAAAACGCATGGTTTCTTAAAATTTATCCGCGCCTAGCGCAGATCCCAGTACTGCTAAAAAATAACGACGTAAATTTAGAGGAGCTGATGAGCCGTAACCCCGACGTAGTCATCGTCTCAACCGCATTGGCAGGCGAAAATTTAGCTAAGCAGGGCTTTACCGTTTTAAAGGCGAGCTTTAGCGATTACGAGCAGATGAGGCGTAGCATCAGGATGTGCGGCGATATGCTAGGCGGCGACGCGCCGCAAAGAGCGAAGGATCTGATCGCAAATCTCGATAAAAATATCGCTTTGGTTAGCGGTCGCACCGCAAATTTAAGTCCCGATAAGCGCCCGCGCGTCCTTCACATCGTAGGCGGAAGCGATCTTTTAAAGATCGACGGCAAGGGCACGCTGATCGACTCGTGGATAGAGCTGGCCGGCGGAACGAATGCGATCACCGCCACAAAAGGCCCGATGAAAACTATCACCGCCGAGGAGATCATCGCGAGCAACCCGCAGATCATAATCGTGGGCGGCGATCACAACGAAGATGCGGTAGAGAAGATCAAATCAAGCCCGGTTTACAGCGGCACGGATGCGGTCAAAAACGGGCGCGTTTACGGCAATCCGCGCGGGGTTTTTAACTGGGATCGATACGGCGCGGATACGGTGCTTCAAATTTTATGGGCGGCGAAAACCATCCAGCCGGAGCTCTTTGCCGACATCGACATAAAGGCCGAAACGAAGGCGTTTTATAAAAAATTTATGAATTACGAGCTAAGCGACGAGGAATTTGGATATATTTTAAAAGGACTTAGCCCGGAGGGTAAATAAGACGCGGCACCGAAGCAACGGCGTCAGCGCTGCACCTAGCAGGCAAAACCCGTGCCGAATGCTCATCGTGTAGTAGGCGGCGGCACATCGGCACAGAATGTTTCATTGTGCGACGCACATCGGCGCCGAACAGGCCGCCTGTCCTATCTCGACACCGGATAGACAAATCATCTAGTCATACGGGCGGGCGTCGTCGTATCGTCAAAACAGGCGCCGCTGTCTCACATTTTGGCGTGTTGAAGTGTGGATGCCGTCCGCATAAAGCGCAGATCCCATCGGTGCTCGGCGCGTCGATACCTAAATGAGCGGCGTCGCCGTCACATTACCTCAGCAAGCGACATCTGCGGCGGGCGCGTGCCGAGCAAACATAGCCGCAGTATGTCAAACGGGCGATGCGAGGCGGAGTAAATTTAAACCCGCGGCGAGTGAAAAAGGACAAAGCAACGGCAAGCAGAAAAGGGCAAAACAAAGCTGCAAGATAAAATTTAAAGCCAAAGGGGCGGTCATGGAAATTTCATTTTTTACGACGCTTGAGCCCGCTCTAGCGGGCGCTTGGATACCCTCATTTGCAATGGTGATGATACAATTTGTATATATGTTTATCTACAAAGAGGTCGGCAAGCGCGCCACCGATACCTCATGGTACACGCTCGCAGACAAGCGAAATGCGATCATAAGCTCGCTGCTGCAAGTAGCGCTGCTTATTTTGTCGGTGTTCGTGCCGCTTAAGACGGGCAGCGCGTGGTTTTGGATCGGAACGATGATCTACGTAGCGGCTTTTGCGGGCTTCATCAAAGCTTTTTACGACTATGCAGCGGCTCCTGCGGATAAAGCCGCACAAAGCGGCATCTACCGCCTATCGCGTAATCCGATGTATTTCTTTTATTTCCTCGGCATGGCGGGCGTTTGCGTCGCCTCGGCGTCGCTGTGGCTACTCATAGCGATAGTGCCCTTTGCCATATACAATCATCTCGTGGTCCTGGGCGAGGAGCGCTACTGCGAGCGAGCCTACGGACAGGAGTATCTGAAGTATAAACGCAAGACGCCAAGATACTTTTTGTTTTTCTAAGGGGAGGGTAAAACCTAGGGCATGCCGCAGCCCTAGACGTTTTATAAAATTTTGGCACTAAGGAGAGAGTATGTTCATAAGGAAAAATTCCTCGCTCGTCGCCGCTTTGTTTCTAGCGTTTTGTCTAAACGCCGCCGCGGGCTAGCCGAGGACGGATTAAAGATATGCGCGGAAACGTCGTCGAGCTACCGGAGAAAGTAAGCAAAGTAGCCTCGCTTTGCAACGCGAACAACCAAATCATCCTCGTAGGCGGCGCGGAGTTTGGATACATACTGCACGGCCTGGGTCCGGACGGCAAATGACGCACGCTCCCGCTTGCGGAGAAAAATAATAGCTTCGGCTGAAGTCTGGGTGCGTTTAGAGCCGTCTGCACATTTAGCGGAAAAGCGTTTCTTAAAATTTTAAGGGCCGAACGAATGAAATTTTAACAGCGAATGAAATTTTACCGGGCTCGCGACGGCTCCTTTAAAATTTCAAACGAAATTTTAAAGCAAAATTTTACCGACGGCGCAAGGGCGCGTATATTGGCGATGAAGACACGAAATGTAAAATTTAGCGATGCGCCTAGTAGGCACGACGAAACAGCAAACGCGAGCTCGCCTCTCTCGTCGCCTACGTGCCACAGACGCACGCGCCGTCGTATGACTACAGCGTCTTTGACGTCGCGCTGATGGGTGCGCTGTGCAGGACGCCGCTATTTTCCAGCTTTAGCGCGGCGGATAAAAAGCTAGCCGAACAGGCGCTGGAAAAGATGGGCATCGCGCATCTAAAAAACGCACCCTACACGAGGGTTAGCGGCGGCGAGCGCGCTTATATCCGCGGGCTTCTATCCATAGCGGCTAACAGTTTGCAACGATATATGCAAGCAACGCGCCGCTTTCGGTAGCGGCGACGGCTTGCACTCATCTCAGTAGCGCGCGGTCCGCTCTTTTTACATGCATCCGATTCTCGTCGCTTGCTTTTTTCTGAGGCCATCGCCCATAGCTCGCTCTCTATTTTTTACGAGACAGCGTTTAATTTGCACCGAAATCCGTAGAGCCGAACCAATCGTCCGAAATAAAGTCCTCCTCGCCCGAGAGCACGCTCATCGCGCTGATACGCGATATCAGCAGGCGATCCTCGGCGATGTCCGCGCGATTCGAGCCGATAGTAAGCGACGTAATCGCCGTGCGCCCGATGACTGCGCGCCCGCCATCCATCGTGCGAAGCCCCCAGATATCGTGCAGCACCGCCGGCTTGCCATCTACCTGCCCTACGTAGAGCATCACGTGGCCGGGCATATACAGCAGGGTTTTATACGCTACGCCGTTTTTGCCGATGAGCTCGAGCTTTTCATCCGCGCTCATCCCCGCTAGCGAAAAACGCTCGCCGCGGCCCGATTGCGCCTTAGAATTTCGCGGCAGCCACAGCCCAAAATTTGCCAAAAAGTCTTTCGTCATAAGCGAGCAATCGCGAAGAAATTTATACCCGCCCCAGCCGTATTTCTGCCCGAGCAGGCTAGCGGCTACGATTTTTGAGTTTTGCTCATCTAGCGGCGCAGGCCAGAGCCTCGCATCCTCCGCGCTAACGAAATATCTCTTGCTGCCAAACTGGGTTAAAATTTCGCCGCCGAATACGCTCCGTACGCCGAGCGTGCCGCCAAGATCGCGTTCGCCGCTAAAATCATACGGCAGGATCGTGCCGGTGCGCGCCCTAAAAAGCTCCGCACCGCTCTCATCATAAATGACCGCGCCGTCGCGCAGGATCGTTATAAATTTAGAATTTGCGTAGATATCCGCCTGCTGGGGACTGATGCGCTTTATCGCATCGCTTCTTATCCAGCCCCACACGCCGTCGTTGCGCACGAACGCCCACGCTCCGTCTCTGCTGTAATGCGATAGCAGCAGCGGATAGCCCACGCTCACGGCGGAATTTGCGGCGTAATCAAACGGCTCGCCCTCCCCCGGCTCGCTCGGATCGCCGAAAATCGGCAAGTCGCTTGGGATATTTCGCAGCAGTGCGTTTTTTACCGTTATAGCGGGCGCTGAAATTAGTCCGAATGCCTCTTCGTTCGCGTTTATACGAATGCTTTGATAGATCGCGTCGTCGTATATCCTGCCTGCGGCGTCAAAGTGGCGCCCCTTGGCGTAATTAAGCCCCCAAAACGTATCGATTTCCGCTTTAAGCGGCGCATCGTCAAACCAAATTTTAAAATAGCGGCTCTTAAACACTTTTCCGCTTATGTTTTGTACCGACGCAGGAGCGGGCAGCCGCTCGCTGTTTTGAGCGTATTCAAGATCCAAAACCGCGGGATTTTCCGGGATAAACTTATGGGTGGCGCAACCTGCAAGAACCAAAGCTGCGAAGATAAGAGATACTAGTCGTTTCAAACAAAATGCCTTTTAAAAAATTTTGGCTATAATTTTGCCAAAAAATAGGAAAAAACTTGATAAATTTCATCATCCAGAAGCTAAAAGATCGCAATATTTTCATCACGGGCGGCGCAGGTGTGGGCAAAAGCTACGTGATAAAAGAGCTCATCAAAGATTACCGCGCTTGCGGCAAGCTCGTCATCGTGCTCGGCAGCACCGGCATCAGCGCCGTAGAGATCGGCGGCGTGACCGTGCATAGCTTCTTTCGCTTCGGCATCTGCAAAAACCACGAGGAGCTAAAGGGTTTCGATCGCAAACAAAGCGGCAAGCTAAGTGAGCTGCGAAAAATTTTAGCCCTTGCAGATCTCATCGTGATCGATGAAATTTCGATGATCGGCGCCGAGCTTTTCGAGATGATCTATCTTAGAATTTCAAATTCTAAATTTAATGGACGGTTGCTCGTTACGGGCGATTTTTATCAGCTTCCGCCGGTACGCAAAGAGGGCGAGAGCGCGCCGCGCGCGAGCCTATTTAGCGACTCGGATTACGCCTTCGGCTCGTACGCGTGGAGGCAGTGCGAGTTTTTTTACGTCGAGATGATAGGCTCCAAGCGCACCGCGGATGCGGCGCTATACCGCCTGCTTTGCGAGCTGCGGCTCGGCACCCCAAGCGAGCAGACGGCGGAGCTGATGCGATCTTTGATCATCGATGCCGCGCGAGCAGAACCAGATGCCACGATAATCTCGGGCAGAAACGCCGAAGTGGATGCGATAAATAACGCCAGACTAGCCAAGCTTAATGCGCCGCAAAGCAGCTTTGAGGGCGTTTATGAAGCGCTGCAAAGCGGCGTGAGCGAGCAAAAAATTCAAAAATGGATCGCCTCGCTAAATACGCCGCGAAGTCTGACGCTGAAAGAGGGCGCCAAGGTGCTGTTTACCGCAAACAAAAGCGGCGAGTTTTTTAACGGCGAGCAAGGCGTCGTCGAAAAGATCGAAAAAAGTTCCGGCGGCGAGATCGAAAGCGTGGTCGTAAAAAAACCCTCGGGCATACTAAGCCGCGTGCAGCTGCAAACATACGAACTAAGCGAGATCGCCGCGAGCGGCGCGGATGCCGAGCAGATCGTGCTGGCACGGTATTATCAGTTCCCGCTCAAGCTCGCATACGCCATCACGATCCACAAATCCCAAGGCATGAGCATCCCGCAGCTCATCTGCGACATCGACAGGATCTTTGTCAAAGGGCAGCTCTACGTGGCGCTTTCGCGCGCGACGAGCCTTGCGGGGCTAGGGGTGATATATACGCGCGCAGAGCCCTTGCTGCGGTATTTGCAGCGCAGCGCAAGCGCAGACGAAGCCGTGGTGAAATTTTATCAAGAGAATGAATTTTATAAAATTTCGGATCAAAAAATTTAAGGAAACGCATGCAGCTAGAAAGAGCGATAGCGCTAAGTAGAGCCAAACAAAAAAAGTGTATTTGCAAGGTAGTGATGATCTATGCCAAGATAGCATTTTTGTATCTGTTCCCGTTTATCATAATGTTTGCGATCGATGCGGTATTTAAAACAGACGATGATACGGATTACAAGATGATCGAAGTCTATCTTATCTACGCGGCGCTTTTGATTATTTATGTTGCTTGCATTTACGACGGCATTGCGGACGCCGCTTATGAATATAAACTATTTTACAAAAAAGTTTTGGTGCGCACGGCGATCTCACAGGCGTATCCGCAGCTTACTTATTCGCCAGGACGCGGCATAAGCGCGAAGGAATTCAGGCGAGCGGGAATCTTTGCAAACTCCGATTTTATCAGCGAAGATGAGATAAAAGGCGAATGGGATGGGGTAAAATTTAGCCTTAGCGAGGCGATTAGAATCAAAAAGAACTACGATCTGGGCATAGACAATACCTATGTGAAGCTAGCTTCGCTTGCGATGAGCTTATATGATGCGTATATGGATTTTAGCGGCAGCGTGCTGATATGCGAATTCGGCAAGAGATTTTACGCCAAAACCATCTTGGCGAGCCGCGAGCTAAATACAAAAATTTTAGGCGAGAAGGAGCTAATGGACAACGTCATTTTTAATAGCGAATTTCGCGTGTTTGCCGACGACAAGGTCGAAGCTCGATATCTATTGACGCCCGTGCTGATGGAGCGACTAAACGAGCTAAAGCGATACTACCATAAATTTAGCATAAGCGCGGCGTTTATGGATAATAAATTTTACCTATTTCTAAACGGCGCGCCGAATCGCTTCGAAACAGAGCTATTTAGCATACCTCCGACAACCGGAACGGCGTATGCTCATCAATACGAACTGGCTGAAATTTTAGAATTAGTAAGCGAGCTGGGTCACATAACCGGGGAGCTAGAAAGCAAAATTTAATCAGCCCGTATCGTTTAAATTTAACGGGCTAAATTTGACCGCCCTATTACAGTCCCGCTTCGGCTCTTAGTCGCGCGGCATACATCTCGCGCAGGCGCGGTACGTATTTGCCGACTGTGCCGCCGCCGACCTGCCTGCCGTCTGCCTTTACGATCGGCAGCACCATCAGCGTCGCCGCGCTGATAAAGGCCTCATCGGCTTCATAAACCTCGCTCATTCCAAACGCTCGCTGCTGCACGCTAAGCCCCGCCTGCTCGGCAAGGCCTAAGATCACCTTGCGGCGGATGCCGGGCAGTATATCGTTTGAAAGCGGCCGCGTGATAAGGACATCATCTTTGATGATAAACGCGCTGGAGCTCGAACACTCGGTAACTAGCCCGTCCTCGATCAAAAAGCACTCATAAGCGCCCGCTTTGTGAGCCTCGTGCTTTAAGATGCACTGCGCAAGAAGCGAGATCGATTTTATATCGCGCCTATGCCAGCGGATCTCGGGCAGGCTTACGATCTCGATCCCCTCTTTTGCGAGCGGATTATCAAAAATTTGCGTGCTATAGACGAAGGCAAAGACGCTAGGCTCTATGCCGCGGACGTAGTCAAAATCCCGCATCGCCGCGCCTCTTGTGATCTGAGTATAGAAAGCGCCCTCGCTCACGCCGTTACGCGCGATGAGCTCATATAAAATTTCCTCATATTTTTCGCGAGAATATGGAATCTTTAGCTCGATCTGCGCGGCGCTGCGCTCAAAGCGCTCCCAAAAATCCGCTCTGTCGCAAATTTTAGAATTTACCACGGGCGCTACTTCATAGATGCCGTCTCCGAGCACAAAACCGCGATCAAAAGGGCTTATCGCGGCTTCTTTGGCCTTGCAAAACTTGCCGTTAATATAAACTATCTCGTCGCCGCTCATTCCGCTGATTTCAAACATAATCTCTCCTTGAAATTTCGCACTATTTTATCTTATAACAATTTAATTTAAGATATAATGCCGCAAAAATCGAAGGAAACCCGATGGATAAATCAAATTTTAAAGATAGGCTTTTAGAAATTATGTTTCATGTCTCGCACAAGCCGGTACTCTTCCGTGATCTACTCGAAGCCAACGCCGAATTTAACGACGGAATGCTCGTCGATCCTTCGAAGCTAAATTTTAAATTTAACTACGGCAAATCCTACGTGATCTTCGCCTGCTTCGCATTCGTCTGCGTAATGTTTTTGATAACGCTGACGCACGCGATGTTTGAAAAGATCGACTTTCACTTCTCCATTTTATTTACGATCATAGCGACATCTGCGGTTTTTATCGGCTTTGATTGCTTCAAAGCGTGGGCTAGAAAAAAGCTTACTCACGAGCTCATCAAACGCGCTTGGGCGAACCATTTCCTCTACTTTCCCTACGAAAAATACAGCCGCATAGTCGAAAACATCTACAACGAAGCGCTCAAAAACGACATACCAAGGCGTGATCTGGAGCAATATGTGCTAAGCAAAATCGTAGAAGTCGGCGAAAAATAGTTTTAAAATACCGCAAAATTCTATAACGTAAAAAAGCATTTCGACCCAAGCAAATTTTAAAATTTTATTGCGAAATATGCGGCACGTAGGCAAGACGTAAAAATTCCAACTCGAAAAGCAAGCGGTATGACGGATAAATTCCAAATCAAATTATATGCCGGTGCTGCAAAAACTGCGCCGTAAATTACGATAGATAAATTTTAATTAAAGTCTATACTTTCCTGCGCGACATTTCGCTACGGCCAAATTTCACTTCATAAAATTTTATCTATCGCTTCTTAAATTATAAATCTCGTTCGCTTACTACCGATTTAGCAATCCGTATTATGTAATTGAAGTTATGTTTAACTATTTTAGGGTAAAATCACGCAATATCTAAGGGATAATATTAAATTTAAGAAAAGGATAGTTTATGAAGCTACTTTTTTGCATTATTTTTACGCTTTGCAGCGGTGTTTTTGCGGGCAGTTTGGAGCAGATCAGATCTGCCGGAGTCGTTAAAATCGGTGTTCGTGATGGTAGGCCGCCTTTTAGTGATGAAAAAAGTGGTAATTTCGAAGGCTTTGAAATCAACCTTGCAGACGCTATAGCTAAGAGCATATTCGGTGATAAGCGCGGTAGAGTCGAGTTCGTCCCTTTAAATGCCACCGATAGGATCTCTGCATTACAAAACGATAAGGTAGATCTTGCAGTCGCGACCATCACTATAACGCAAGATAGAAAAAGGCAAATCGACTTTTCTTATCCATATTTTTCGATGAGCTTGGGAGTTTTGACGCGTAAAAGCGATGGTATCAAAAGCATAGACGATCTTTCAAACAAAAAGGTCTTAGTAGAGGGTAGCGGTACTACGGCAGAAAATTTTTTGTATAAAAATAAAATCCACAATCTAATCCATTGCTCCATTACTACCGAATGCTACGATATGCTTAAGCAAGGCAAAGCCGATGCTTACGTTAACGATAATCTCATCGTGCTAGCTTATTCCATTATCGATGATAACTTAGAAGTAGCAATCCAAAATCTAGGTAATCCGGAATTCTTAGGCATCGGGGTGCGCAAAGGTAATACCGAACTGCTTGATCTGATAAATAAAGAGCTTGTTACACTTAGCAAGCAGGGCTTTTTCGAACGTTCTTATGATGAAACTTTCAAGCCATTTTATCAAGGCGCTGCAGATAAAAAATATTTCTTACTAGATGGGCTCTATGCCATATTTTAGGACGAAATTTAGCAGTGTTTTATCTAACGGCTTCGACTAAAACGTCATTTATGATAAGCGGATAATATGCGAAATCCAATTTTAAGGACATAAAATGAAACTACTTTTTATAGCGGCTCTATTTTGTGCGGCGCTTTTTGCAGATAGCCTAGATCAAATCAGACAAAACGGCGTCATTCGCATCGGAGTGCGCGACGCTCATCCGCCGCTTTGCGAGTCTAACGGCGGTAAATTTGAAGGATTTGAGATCGATCTTGCAAACGCGATCGCTAAAGAAATTTTCGGCAAAAAAGAGGGCAAAATCGAGTTCATCCCTCTAAGCGTGAATGATAGAATTCCATTTTTAGAGGCAAATAAGCTTGATTTGGTGATCGGTCTATTTAGCATCACCAACGAACGAAAAAGAAAAATCGATTTCTCCCTCCCCTACCTCTCCGTAAATTTAGGCGTATTAACGCGCAAAGCCGACGCTTTTACCGATATCGCGCAGCTTCATGATAAAAAGATCGTATTCGAAGGCGATGCGACGGTGGCGGAGAAATTTTTCAAAACCAAGGGATTTAGAAATTTAGGCCATTGCGCTTCGGCTAAGGAATGCTACGAAATGATTCGAAATGGCGATGCGGACGGCTATATAAACGACAATCTCATCGTGCTTGCATATTCCGTCATCGATGATACTTTAGAAGTGCCGTTTAAAAACCTAGGTCCTAGCGATTTCATCGGCATTGGTGTGCAGAAAGACAACAAGGAACTACTTGATTTCGTCAATGCAGAGCTCATCAAGCTAAGCAAAGAGGGCTTTTTCAAAAAGGCCTACGAGCAGAGCTTTGATCCATTCTATCGCGGTACGGCAGATAAGAAATATTTTCTGCTAGATGGAATTTATAATATGCTCTAAGAGCTTGCTTTAAATTTTTAAGTCCGGCTTTTAGAATTTTAGTAAATAAAATTTCCCGCTTCATTTGAAAGTGGAAAAGAGATTAAATTTAAGGATTTGCCATGAAATTGCTTCTTGCAATGTTGCTACCATTTATCGTTGCTTTCGCCGATAGTTTGGAACAGATCAGATCAAAAGGCGTCGTTCGCATCGGCGTTTACGACGGACAGCCTCCTTTTAGCGAGCTGAATGATGGAACTTTTGAGGGCTTTGAAGTTACGATGGCACAGGCCATAGCAAATGATCTTTTCGGCGAAAAAGGTGGCAGAATCGAGCTTGTACCGATGAAGGTCGAGGATAGAATTCCAGCTTTAGTAAACAACCGCGTAGATATCGTCATCGCCACGATTACCATTACGCCTGAACGCGCGCAGCAGATCGATTTTTCAACACCATATTTTTCGGTAAATCTTGGAGTTTTAACTCGCAAAGCCGATAGAATAAAATCCTTAGCCGATCTGCGAGAGAAGAGAATTTTACTCGAAAGCGGCGGTACAGGCGAGGCATTTTTTAAACAAGAAGGTTTTGGAAATTTTACATTTTGCAAGATCGCCAGAGAGTGCTACCGCATGCTAAAAGACGGCGACGTGGATGCCTACGCGACCGATAATCTAATCGCGATGGCATATCCGGTAGTCGATAGCGAGGTAGAAGTGCCGCTTAAAACGCTAGGTAAGCCCGACTTCATGGGTATTGGCGTTCAGAAAGGCAATAAAGAGCTACTGGATTTCGTCAATGCAGAGCTTATAAAGCTAAGCAAAGAAGGTTTTTTTGAAAAGGCATACGAGGGAACTTTTAATCCATTTTATCACGGTGCTGCGGATAAAAGATATTTCTTGCTAGATGGAATTTACAGCTTCTTGTAGGATTTGCGGCTTATTTTAAAATTTATCATACAAGATTTATCACGTAAATTTTATCTCCTACTTGCTATGCTTTAGCTCTTGCAGCAGGGGTCACATAAAATTTATCGCGCAATCTTGCTCGTTTAAATTTTTCAAAAAAGCTTTTTCGCGGGCGAAACGGCATTTATATAAAATTCCGCTCGTTTAAAATTTATCTTGAATAAATTCTACGTAGGTTTTGCAGCGCGCAGACTTTTGTTTCGTCCTTTTAAAATTTATCTTGCATAAATTCCATGGCAGCTTGAAATTGCCAGAATTAATTTAGCTCAGATTTTTCTTGTTTCAAATTTTACTCGAAATCTCTTTGTTAGGTTTTTTTCACCACTTGCAATCCACTCAAAATACCCCCCCCACTAAAAAAGGTTAAATTTTTCAGCCAGGAATTTATTCTGCATAAAGAGTAAATTTTTATTACTTAAAATTACAAATGCAGCCCCCCCTATTTTAAAAACCGATCAGTGATTTTCATATTGCAAACTGATCTATTTTTATGTATAATCGCAAACTTTACGAATTTCAAAGGATCAATATATGAAAAAATCCATCTGCTCCTCTATGCTTAGCCTCGCAGCGGTGCTCGCACTAGCGCCCGCACAAGCGCTTTGCAACGCAGATTCTAATCCGCCGCTTATCCATACTCACAATAATCTATATTCGGCGGGATTTAGCGGCAATACTAGCGGCAGCGGTAGCACCAGCCCGAACGGCAATATTACGACGATTACGGGTGTTGCAAGTGGCGGGACGGATTATTCCGGCAGCGTGGTTTACGGCGGAGGAAGCGGCGATGGGATTGCGGGCTTTACCGAGTTAAGCTCTGCCTCCAACAATAGACTTACGATTAGAGGCGCAAACGCCTATGTAGGTATCGCAATAGGCGCCGAAGCTAAGGGCGTATCAGATAATTACGTGAGCTTAGAAAATGGCTCTAAGGTGAATTTAGTCGTGGGCGGGCAAGGCATAGCGGCGTCAAAAACGGGCAACGAAGGTGAAGCGACGCGAAATCAGGTTTTTGTGAAATACGGCGCCGAAATTACGGGAAATGCCGATAACTTCGGCGGTAATGCAAGCAGGCATTATAATATCATCGGCGGCAGAAGCGGAGCGGATAAAAGAGCCTCCTCTAACGCCGTAACGATCGACGGAGGCACTATCGGCAACAGCTCCGTTACAAATGTAATCGTAGGCGGCATAGTAAGCGGCGGCGGTGATGCCCTATCAAATAGAATAACTATCAAAGGCGGCACATTTAAAGGAAGCTTTGATATATTCGGTGCTCAATCCTCCACGGGGCAAAGTAACTCTAATAGCGTCAATATAACGGCGCCTTATTACGGCGGCACAAGCACTATTACTTTAAGCGGTAGCGGTAGAATTTGGGGCGCAGCGGGCGGAAGCGGAAACTCTAGCGCAAACTCCGTATCCATAAGCGCAAAGCTAAAAGCGCAAAATTACCAAGTAGTAGGCGGTCAAGCAAATAGCGCTAGCGCAATGAGCGCAAATCGCGTAGAAATGAACAATGACGATGCGATAGTGGGCAGCGTCACGGGCTCTTTGGGCGGCGCCTCAAGCTCGCGAAGCGTAGTTGATCTTATAAAAGGTACAGTAAAAGGCGATGTCGCGGCAGCAAACGGCATCGCAGGCGAATCGGATGGCGATAGAGTTACTCTAGGAGCGTCAGACTCCAACAAAGGCGTGCACGTAGGCGGCAATGTCTATGGCGCACGCGCAGGAAGCGTCAAAAATGCGGTCGTTTATATCAATAAAGAAAGAACAACGATAGCAGGAGACGTCTATGCAGGCTATGCTACAAGCGGCAGCGTCGAAAATAGTAACGTAAATTTTAGAGGCGGCACGATAAACGGCACGATCTACGGCAGCAATAAGAATTCAGATAAAACTAATACCTTACATATCCAAAATTGGGTCGGCGGCGGTGTGAAAAAAGCCAAGGATATTAAAAATTTCGGCTCTATAAATTTTTATGATTTATACTCTGATACTGAAGCCGATGCGCCGCTTATCTTAACTACTAGCGGCAATACGAATTTAAACAGCACAAAGATAGAGGGTATAAAATCAGATCTAGGCGAAGGAAAGTACTATCTGATCCACAACTCTGGCGGCGGCACGATCACCAGAGCCGCGCAGACCGTGCAAGATAATCAAATTTATACGATTACCGACAAAGATCACTATCAAATCACCGGCACCACGATCGAGGTCGAAAACAGTAAGAATTTAATCATGCAAAAGGGCACTCTAACTCGCTCTTGGATAGACCCCAACTTCGATCAAAGCGAGCTAATGCAAAATCAAAATTCCAACAAGGCTGCGGGCGCTACTGATCTATTCGGCAATAAGGGCAACACCGTAATCGTAAAAGAGGGTGCAGGCAATCTAGGCGGCAAAAACATAAGCTCGGGCAGAGATGATGCTACCGACGGAAGCAACAGCATCCACGATAACTACGCCAAGATCAAGGGCGGAAGCAGCATAGGCGAGATCGACGGCGGGTATTCAAATTCCGCTACCCCACAAGAAATTTATAATAACCACGTAACCTTCGAAGCAAGCGGAATAGACGTGGGGTATGTAAATGCGGGCATCACCCACAGCAGTAGCGGCGGCGGAAACATCCACGACAATAGCGTAACTACGAATGCTACGATAATCCGCAATAGCATTTACGGCGGCAATACTAGCAACGGAGAAGCTAAATCCAATATCGTAACTATAAACAACGGCAGCGTAGGAGCAATGGCGGTAGGCGGCAAGGGAAACAGCGCGATTTCCAACACCATAACTCTTAACTCGGTAAACGTAGGCGGAAGCGTATACGGCGGAAAGGCTAGCGGCACCGCCTCCTCCAATACCGTAAATTTAAACGGCAACACGCAAGTTGCTGGCAACGTCTACGCAGCGGAAGCCGCTAGCGGCAGCAACAACGTAGTAAATTTCAGAAGCGGCAGCGTAGCAGGCACGATATACGGAGTATCTAGCGCAAACGCTAGCAATTCGGGCAACAGCTTAAATATCCTATCTTCAAACTCGGGCAATGGCCTAAATGCGAGGAATTTTGTAAATTTCAATAAATTGGAATTCAATTTAGCTTCTCTTAGCGAGATTGAAAACGATGCTTCATCAAGTACCAAAAGAGCTTTAAATTTAACGGGCTCCGGCAATACCGATCTAAGCGGTACCGATATATTCGTAAACTCGGCAAGCGAATTTAACGCTTTAAACAATGCAAGCTATCCAAATGGCGACAACAAGAAATACACACTTGCCTATAAAAGCGGAGGCGGTAAATTTACCGGATATGATCCGCGCTTTAAAGACAAGGGCTACGTAACTCAGCTAAATAAAAACTATGTCATAAAGGATGCCAATACCTTTAGTAGAAACATAGGCGGTATGCATATAAGCGAGGATGAGCGGGAGCTTTATATCCAAAAGCTTATTAAGACTAACGAGAGCATAAATGGAGACTTTGATGCGGATGAGCTGCAGAAGTATCTTGGTGCCGGCGGTCTTAACGGAAATAACATAGATATAGGCAAAGTGGGGGAGGATAAGAATTTTAACGGTAGAAATATCAACGCAGCAGGCGCAAATAATACGTTAAATTTTATCAGCGGTCACAATGTAGGCGTAATAAGCGCAAGCGGCAGCGGCAACACCCTTAACATAGGAGCTAGCAATAGCTCTCCTGCGGCAGTAAATTCCTTAAGCGCTAAAAATATTAGCGGTTTTGACAGGCTAAATTTTTTCCTTCCTAGCTCTATTAGAGCAGGCGATAGCGTGCTTAATCTAACCGATCCTACCGCCAACACAGATCTAAGCAATGTCGGCAATATCACGGCTTATATCAGTGGAATAAGCGGTCCGTTAAGTCCAAGCAGCGAGATTCATCTGATAAACAAGCAAGGAAGCGGCAGCCTTATAGCTCCTAACGTAGCCAATATGCACGCAACGCTAAATGTAGGGGTAAGTCTAAGCTACAGCCCTAAAATTTATCAAAGCGACAATTATCTAAATTTAGGCTTTGATGCTTCCTCGGCTCCTAGCGCGCGCGTAAGCTCTAATACCAAATCCTTCGCCGAAACCCGTGCCGCAAGCTTAGCCAGCTTAAAGAGCGGAAGCGAGTTAATCACTAACTACCTAGATAAGCTAATACCTGATGGGCATTTAGAGCTATTTCCTTTTGCTATAAGCGAAGCTTATGATCTAAGATATGAGACAGGCTCACACGTAAATTCCAAAGGCTATGGAGTAGCAGCAGGACTTGCCAGCTTAA
>NZ_CALBWL010000044.1 GCF_937973075.1 uncultured Campylobacter sp. | reverse complement strand
GTATCCAGGTCGAGCACGGCATCACCGAGGAGGTTACGGGCGTCGATCTCGTCGTACGCCAGATCCGCATCGCAAACGGCGAAATTTTAGAGCTTGAGCAAAGCGATATTAAGCCGCACGGCTATGCGATCGAGGCTAGAATCACCTCCGAAAACGTCTGGAAAAATTTCACCCCGGTTCCCGGCACCGTTAGCGATTATTATCCCGCACTCGGTCCTTCCGTGCGCGTCGATAGCCATATCTACAAGGGTTATAAAATTCCGCCGTTTTACGACTCGCTTCTAGCCAAGCTCATCATCAAAACCACCGACTACGACCTGGCCGTTAATAAGCTAGAGCGTGCACTGAAGGAGTTTCGCATCGAGGGGGTGCGCACGATCATTCCGTTTTTGCTCAGCATCAGCAAGTCGCGCGAATTTCGACTCGGCTTTTTTGACACGAGCTATGTAGAGAAAAATTTAGACAAAATTTTAGAAAACACGATGGACGATATGCAGCCGAATAAAAACGAAGCGATCGCCGCTATCATCGCTGCGATGCGCAAATCGGCGCGGATTTAGGAAAGAGCATGGATTTTTTAGATAGCCTAAAAGATATAAAAAAGGATATGCTTAAGGATAAGGCGGCAAGCTCCGCGCCCAAAAAGCCTAAAAGGCCCAATCCAAATCGCGACGAGTTTAAAGATATTTTCAGAGATGACGATTTGAGCCTGCAAAGCGAGGGCGGCTTAGACGGCGTCGCGACGGAAGAGCTTGACGTAGCCAAAGAGAGCATCGCCGCACGCGAAAATCGTCTTAAAGACGAGTTTTTAAAATACGTGGACGCGGCAAATATCAAAAAGCTGAATGACTGAAATTCCATTTTGTACGCTGGATTTTGCCTGCCCCTATCTGGACGGCAGAGCCGCGCGCAGCGAGTATCTCTACATAAAAGATTGCGACTTCGAGTATAATTCAAGCTTAGTGCAGCACGGCTACCGCCGCTTCGGCAGGTATTTTCAAAAGCCCATTTGCGCAGCCTGTGCGGAGTGCAAAAGTTTGCGCATCGATGCCGCAAATTTTAAATTTAGCAGATCGCACCGCCGCGTCTATAAAAATAATCGCACGACCGCCTATGTGTGGCAGCCTCGCCCGCTTTTAAACGATGCTCGTTTGGAGCTTTTCGCGCTTTACCACGACTACATGCATCTAAAAAAGGGCTGGCCTTTGCAAGAGATCGATTTTGAGAGATATGATGAAATTTACGTCCAGGGCCACGGCGACTTCGGCAAAGAAATTTCTTACTACGGCGAGGACGGGCGGCTTATCTGCGTCGATCTCATCGATATCGTGGATGACGGCATTAGCTCGGTGTATTGCTACTACGATCCGTATCTGCCGCATCTAGGTCTGGGTAAATTTTCGCTTTTAAAACAGATCGAGTTCGCCCAAGATATGGGGCTGCGCTGGATCTATCTGGGCTACGCGGTAAAGCAGTGCCCGAGCCTAGCGTATAAATTTAGCTACGAGCCGTATGAAATTTTAAACTCATACACAGAGCTTGACACCCCCGCCGTGTGGGAGGGGCGCACAGAGGAGTAGGTTCCACGCGCGGATGCCCCAGAAGTAGCCTAAATAGACATACGCGCTGCGCGGAAAAATGGGCTCCGCTTGCCTTTACGGCCTGTAAATACGCGGCGCGCGGTAGAGGTTATTCCGCCGCGCAAAATTCGGTCGCGCAGATACGACGCGGTATGTAAAAGTGCCTCTCATCGTTAAAATTTACGCTGAAATTTTGCGCGTTATGAGTCTTCAAGGCTTTTGAGTCACGGCAGGCGTTAAATTTTGCGCTGAAATTTAGCACCGCTCGGCCTGTGAAAATATCTGCAGCGAGGAAATTTAAAAGGAGGGCAGATGAATTTGCAAATTTTACGGCAGGCTCGGCATTTACGTGTCGCAAGACGGCACGCGCGGCTTTTGATCGTATTTGGCTCTTGAGTGCGCGCGAAAAAGGACGATTAGTTTCGTAATATAACTCTTACGCTGCCGCAATTAACCTTGGCGCTGCGACCGGCTTCGGCATTGACCTAGTTTCGATATCGCGATTAGCTCTGGTCCGTAACCGATACTGCCGCGCAAGCAGCGAAGCGCAAAAAGATGGCTTATAAAGCACGATACAGCATATATTTTGTAAAATTTAAGCAAACTGCGAAGCCGCAATAAGACGGCCGGTTACGGCAAATTTATCAGCTCCACTTTATTTTCCAGCGTTTTTGGGATCAATAAAACCTTGCCGTCGCTTGAGATGTCCGCAGGTCTTTGCATCGCGCCGAGGTTTATTTTGCGTATCTGTCCGTTTGCATCGATACGCCAAATTTTACCGCTTAAAAGGTCCTCACCCCAGTCGCTAATTAAAATTTCGCCGTTTTTTCCGCGCGCTATGCCGTAGAAAACCCCCTTCATATCGGCAAAGATCGAAATTTCGCGAGATTTCAGATCCATGCTTAGCACGCGCCCCGAAACCTTTCCACTAAGATCGAATGTAGTGATCAGAAGCTTATCGCCTTTAGCCAAAAGTCCGTTTGGGCTGCCTAGCGATGGATCGATGCGCGCAAACTCATCCGCGGTGCGCGAGAGCAGGTCGATGCGCCAGATCGTCCCACGCGCGGGATCGCTTGCGAGCAAAACTTCGCTGCCGAGCGCTACGACGTCGTTTAAGACCTGCGCTCCCTCGATTTTTAGATTGAAAACCTCTTGACCTTTACTAAAGCCTCTGATCGCGTCCAGATCGCACACGTAGAGCACGTCGCCGATCTGCGCCATTCCGCCCGGATTCACCAGATCGTCTATAAAATTTGTCTCAACGACACCCGAGTTTTTTACTATGCGGCTGATGAAGCCGTCGCGCTCTTGTGGATCTTCGCTACTGCCGCGATTTGCGATATAAAAAGCATCATCGGTAATGAGCGAACCACTAGGTGCACTAAATCCGTCGATCTCTAGGCCAAAAAGCGCGCCCGCCAAGGCGCACGAAAGTAGAACTTTTTTCATAATCTCTCCTTGATCTCGCCAAAATTTTAAGAATTTTAAAATTTTAAGGGAAGCGACGAGCGCCGGGTTAAAATTTTAAAATTCGCAGCGAGCTTTAAGATGAGCGAAATTTAAACCCGCAGAGCAAATAAAAGTGTAATTTTAGTTAAACGAGGCGGCTTGATCGGCAAAATTCTAGCGGGTCGGAAGGCCTTGCTTCGCGCATCGCTTTTAATTTGATGCGTCGAAGCCGAAGTGAGTAGGTTTGTGTGCGCTTTGGTTTACGCCATCGCTCACGGAATTTAGCCGTGAAATTAGACAGCATCTCGCGCGTAATTTCAAGCACCGTTGCATAATGTAATTCATTTGCGGCTGTGTTCGTTTTGAAATTTAATTCTGCGAGTGGATATTTTTTGCAAACTGTGGGCGTGATTTTAGTGCGCAGACGGAGACATCGCGTTTAGAGATACCTCACGCTTTAAAATTTGATTTAATTTAAACAAAGTGCGATTAAAATGCGATTTAAATTTTATGTACCGCGGGTGTAAATTTCGGTCGCGAAAAGAGAACCTGCCGCAAAAATTATTTAAAATTTACAGTGCACAAAATACCTTTTGAAATTTAAAAACGAGCCCGAGACGCACTTCAAAAATTGATGCGTGAGATTTAGATGCCGAGTTTAAATCTCGCCGTCATAACTATTTCAAAATTTAAAGCACAAAATTCAAACCGTACCGAGATGCGCCCCGTGCCGAAGCGCTACGCATCAAAATTTAATATGTAAATTCAAACAGGCGCGAAATTCTTGCGCGCCGAGGCTTTACGGGCTTTAAAATTTTAATGCGCAAAATTTTAGATCAAGCGGCATCTGCGTGACTAGCTGCGGCTGCTCGCTTGAAATTTAAATCGCAAAACTTAAATTATAGAATTTAACCGCGCGCGCCGAAAAAAAAGTGGGGGCTAAAAATCTAAAACGCCCTTGCCGGCTTAGATGCTAAAATCCTCGCCGAGATAGAATTTACGGACATTTGGATCGTTAGCTATCTCTTTTGCGGTGCCGCCTGCGAAAAGCTCGCCGTCTTTGATGACGTAGGCACGGTCGCAGATCGCAAGCGTTTCGCGGACATTGTGATCGGTGATGAGCACGCCGATGCCAAGATCGCTTAAATCGCGCACGATGCTTTGGATATCGTTAACGGCGATCGGATCGACGCCTGCAAACGGCTCGTCCAAAAGTAGAAATTTCGGCGTTATCATCAGGCTTCGCGCGATTTCGCAGCGCCTGCGCTCGCCGCCACTTAGGCTCACACCTTTGCGCAATCTGATCGGCTCGATGTTGAGTAGATTTAGCATCTCATCAACCTTTCGTGAGGCTTCGGCCTTGTTTTTATAGGTGATCTCCGCGGCGAGCATTAAATTTTCTTCAACGCTAAGCTCCTTAAAGATGCTGCTTTCTTGTGGCAGGTAGCCGATGCCGAGCTTAGCGCGCTTATGAAGCGGAACCTTTGCGATGCTATTTTCATTAAGCAAGATATCGCCACCGCTAGCGCTTATCAGCCCACAGATCATATAAAACGTCGTGGTTTTGCCCGCGCCGTTGGGACCCAGCAGGCCCACGATCTCGCCGTTGTAAAGCTCTAGCGAGATGCCCTTAATGATCGGCGTGCCTTTTATGGTTTTTTTAAGACTCCTGACTTCCAGTTTATGCATAGCTTACCTCGTATTTTCGCCCTTGCGCGTGCGGCGTGATCCTCACTACGCAAAAATCAAGCTCATATTTTTTAAGTAAATTGATCAAATTTTCATCCGCCCATTCAACCAGATGAAGCCCCTCTTCAAATAAATTTTCAAATAGTCCGTTTTTTAAAATCCCCTCACAGCCGCCGTTATAGATGTCGTAATGATAAATTTCGCCATAGTTTTGCATGATCGAAAATGTCGGCGAACTCACGTGCTCGTCTAACCCGTGAGCCCGCACGATCGCGCGCGCAAGAGTCGTTTTGCCGCTGGCAAGATCGCCGATTAGCAAGATTATGCCGCTTTTTGGCAGAGCCTGCACGAGGCGTGAAATTTCATCCTCGCCGCAGATGAGTTCAAAGCTCTTGGACATACTTTGCTTGCTCGCTTTTGGGCGTATTTTTTGCGCTAGGAAAGGCTAGGACCTTAAAGCTTTGTTTTCTATCCAAAAAGCTTATTGTGATTACATCGCCGATTTTAAGCTCTTTGGCGGGCTTTACTACCGCGCCGTTTACGGCTACGACGCCGCTTTTGCACATATCTTCGCTGATGGCGCGCCGTTTGGTGATATTGACTGCATTTAAAAATTTATCGATTCTCATAAGCGTGAGTTTAGCGATATTTGCCTTAAAAGCAACTATTAAACTATTTTTGGTAGAATTTCGCCAAATTTTACGTAAAGGATTTGAGATGGCAAAAGATGTAAAAAAGGTCGTTTTGGCGTATTCTGGAGGGCTAGATACTAGCATTATTTTAAAGTGGCTCGGTGATACTTACGGCTGCGATGTGGTGACTTTCACCGCAGATATCGGTCAGAACGAGGATTTGGAGCCGATCAAAAACAAAGCTGTGAAACTGGGCATCAAAAAGGAAAATATCTTCGTAGAGGATCTGCGCGAAGAATTTGTGCGAGATTACGTTTTCCCGATGTTTCGTGCAAATGCCGTCTATGAGGGCGAGTATCTTTTGGGCACATCGATTGCGCGCCCGCTGATCGCTAAAAAGCTAGTCGAGATTGCGAAAAAGACCGGCGCGGACGCCATAAGCCACGGCGCAACCGGCAAGGGTAACGATCAAGTCCGCTTCGAGCTTGGCGCATACGCGCTAAATCCCGATATTAAGGTGATTGCGCCGTGGAGGCTATGGGATCTGAACTCTCGCGAGAAATTGCTTGCCTACGCTAAGAAAAACGGCATCGATATCGCTTCAAAGCCAGGCAAGTCGCCGTATTCGATGGATGCGAATATCCTTCACATATCCTACGAAGGCTTGGTGCTGGAAGATCCCGCCCATGCGCCCGAGGAGGATATGTGGCGATGGACCGTAAGCCCTAAAAATGCGCCAGATAAGAGCGAGATCATCGAGATTGAATATAAGCATGGTGATCCCGTAAAACTAAACGGCAAGGCGCTTAAACCGCACGAGATGCTGGCAGCACTTAACGAACTCGGCGCTAAAAACGGCATCGGCAGGCTCGATCTTGTTGAAAACCGCTATGTCGGCATGAAGAGCCGCGGCTGCTACGAAACTCCGGGCGGCACGATTATGCTAAAGGCTCACCGCGCGATCGAGAGCATCACGCTAGATCGCGGTGCGGCGCATCTAAAAGACGATCTGATGCCGCGCTATGCCGAGCTTATATACAATGGCTTTTGGTTCAGCCCGGAGCGCTTGCTGCTTCAAGAGCTGATAAACAAATCCCAAGAGCACGTAAACGGCAAGGTTAAGGTAGAGCTTTATAAGGGCAACGTGACCGTGCTAGGCAGGGAAAGTAAGAGCGATAGTTTGTTTAATACCGATTTCGTGACGTTTGAAGAGGATAAGGTTTTCAATCAAAAAGACGGCGACGGATTTATCAAGCTAAGCGCTCTAAGATTTATCATCGCGGGAAAGAACGGACGCAAGCTTTAGATGAAATTTTGCCTATAGCGGCAAGGTGTGCAGGCAAATTTCACAAAACGAAATTTTAAAATTTATCGGAAAAGTAGCGAGCGGCTGCGGGCGAATTTCATAAAATTTCACGAAATTTTAGATCCGCCCGCGCCGCTTATAAAATTTTATAAATTTAAAGCTAAATTTAAAAGGATAATGGATGAAAGTATTATTGATCAAAGATGTTAAGGGGCTCGGAAAGGCGGGCGAGGTAAAGGAGGTCAAGGACGGCTACGGCAACAACTTCCTAATCGGCAAAGGTTACGCCAAAGCCGCTACGACGGAGGTTTTGCGTAAATTTGAAGCGGATAAGAAGAAGCAAGCCGAGCTAGAAAAATACGAGGTCGCGAGCTTGCAAAAATTAGCCGAGGAGCTAACCAAGATTCGCGTAAAAATCGAAAAGCAAACGGGCGAGAGGGGCGCGCTTTTCGGCTCAGTGACCAAAGATGAGATCGCAACCGCGCTAAAAGAGCAAAAAGGGATCGAAATCGATAAGAAAATTTTAGAGACCGAGACTATCAAAGCGACCGGGATATACGACGTAAATGTCAAGCTAAAGCACGGCATAAGCGCTAAATTTGAGATAGAGGTGGCTAGTGTTTGAAGCGACTACCATTTTAGCCTACAAAGGCGCGAAGGGCTCCGTCATCGGCGGCGACGGGCAGGTTACGTTCGGAAACACCGTCTTGAAGGGCAATGCGACTAAAATTCGAAAGATCGGCAAAGAGGGCAATGTTTTAGCGGGCTTTGCGGGCAGCACCGCCGATGCGTTTAATCTTTTTGATATGTTTGAGAAGTGCTTAGATGGCGCAAAGGGCGATCTTTTAAGGGCGGTGATAGAATTTAGCAAGCAGTGGCGCAAGGATAAGTATCTGCGAAAGCTCGAAGCGATGATGCTGGTGCTAGACCGCAAAAATATCTTTCTACTTAGCGGCACGGGCGATGTGGTAGAGCCGGACGACGGCAAGATCGCGGCGATCGGAAGCGGCGGAAATTACGCTCTTAGCGCAGCGCGAGCTTTGGATAAATTTGCAAGCTTAGACGAAGAGGAACTCGTAAAGCAAAGCCTTAAAATCGCGGGCGAGATTTGCATTTACACAAACGAAAACATCAAAACATACGCAATTTGGGACGAAAAGAGATGATGACGCCAAAGCAGATCGTAGAAAAACTAGACGAATATATAATCGGACAAAATAGCGCCAAACGCACGATAGCGGTGGCTTTGCGAAATCGCTACCGCAGAATGGCGCTTGAAGATGAGATGAAAAACGAGGTGATGCCCAAAAACATCCTAATGATCGGATCTACCGGCGTGGGCAAGACCGAGATCGCTCGCAGGCTTTCGAAGATGTTTGGGCTTCCTTTTATCAAGGTTGAGGCGAGCAAATACACCGAAGTGGGCTTCGTAGGGCGCGACGTGGAGAGCATGGTGCGCGATCTGGCTGCTGCGTCGGTAAATTTAGTGCGCGGCGAGGAATTTGAAAAAAACAAAGACAAGATCGATGATTATATCAAGCGTAAAATTTTAGAAAAAGTCCTTCCGCCGCTTCCGCGCGGTGCGAGCGAGGAGAAGGTCGCTGATTACGAAAAAAGCTACGAAAAGATGGCTGCCAAGCTCGAGCACGGCGATCTGGACGATCTTAGTATCGAGATCGAAGTGAGCGAAAACGCGCTTGAGTCAAATCCGAATTTGCCGCCCGAGATGGCGAATATGCAGGAAAGCTTCATCAAAGTAATCGGAATTTCGACGCGCAAAAGCAAAAAAGAGATGAAGGTAAAAGACGCCAAAGTTGCCCTTAAAAGCGAGGCTAGCGAGAAGGTCTTAGATATGGAGAGCATCAAAGCCGAAGCCGTTAGGCGTGCGCAAAACGAGGGCATCATCTTTATCGACGAGATCGATAAGGTGGCTGTCTCAAGCGGCAATAGCGGCAGGCAGGATCCGAGCAAAGAGGGCGTACAGCGCGATCTGCTTCCGATCGTGGAGGGCAGCAGCGTAAGCACGAAATTCGGCAATATCGACACCGATCACATCCTTTTTATCGCCGCGGGAGCTTTTCATATTAGCAAGCCGAGCGATCTAATACCCGAGCTTCAGGGGCGCTTCCCGCTTCGCGTCGAGCTTGACAGCTTGGACGAGGCGGCGCTGTGCGAAATTTTAACCAAGCCAAAAAATTCGCTTCTTAAGCAGTACTCGGCGCTTTTAAAGACCGAGGGCGTCGAGCTGGAATTTAGCGAGG
>NZ_CALBWL010000043.1 GCF_937973075.1 uncultured Campylobacter sp. | reverse complement strand
ATTCCAAGAATTCCAAGAATTCCAAGAATTCCAAGAATTCCAAGAAATACGCTCACCTCAAAAATCATAGCTAAAATTTAGCAAACTCAAGACCCGATTGCTAAAATTTTATAAAATTTATATAAAAACCTTGACATCCTACCACTCAATGTTGTATAATACTAGCAATCTTACCGAAAGAGTGCTAAAAGTGAAAACGAATAAACGCGATATGATCCTGGAATCCATCATTTCCGCCTATCTCGATAGCAACACCCCGATCGGATCTTCCGAGCTGGGTGAGCGTATGGGCGTAGCGATGTCCGCGTCTAGCATTCGAATTTATTTTAAGCGCTTAAGCGACGAGGGGGCTTTGACGCAGCTTCATGTAAGTGGTGGTAGAATTCCGACGGTTGCGACGATGCAGGATTACTGGCGCGCTAGACTTAGCTTCGACGATGAGTTAAAAATAGACGATGCTCGCGAGCTAGAAGCGGTGCTTGAGGATTTTGAAATTTACTGTATGATTTTCAACGCCGAAAATGAAGCCCTAAGCGAAGTTATCAATCACAATGATCGCTTTATAATTCTTGCATTTAGAAAAGACGAGATTATCTTAAAATACGATTTTAGAGTTTTTAAATTCCTATCAAATTTAATAGGAATTTCACTCGGAGATTTGGAGCTAGCTTCGATGCAGATCGGTCTGCGCGAGCTTAGCACCAAAATTAAAGAGCTAAAAAATTCTAAAATCGAATTTCTTTGTAACGAGGTCGTAGCGTATAAAATTTTCAAAGACGAGCGGTTTAAAATTTTACTCAACCCCTCGATCGCCGTAAATTTTACTAAAAATTTGATCTTCGCGCCCTACTTTGAGCACGGATTTATGGGGATCAAACGCCCCGTAAAATTCGAAGGCGAGGACGCTACGATGATCTGTGCAGGCAGCGTTTACGAGAATTACGAGAAATTTTTTAACTACGCTAAAGGAGTAGCATGAGCCATAAATTTAAAGAGCACGGCGATAAAAATGCAGTGTGCGATAGTGAAGAAAAAGAGGTTTGCGAACAGTGCGCGTCAGAGGCGAGCGAGCCGCAAGAGGCGCAGACATGCGATGATACCGACGCGCAGATACAAAAGCTTCAAAACGAGCTGAGTGAGATCACCGATAAATTTTACCGCGCCAATGCGGATTTTGAAAATCTCAAAAAACGTTTGGAAAAAGAAAAAGATAGCGCTGTTGCTTACGCTAGCGAGAGCTTTGCGAAGGATCTGCTGCCGATAATCGACGCGCTTGAGGAGGCCGCCAAAATTGATGTGGAAGGTAATGAGCTTGCGGATAAAATCGAAGTCGGCGTAAAACAATGTCTAAGCCTTTTTACAAAGACTTTTGAAAAATACGGTATCGTGCCGATAGCGACGGATGCGGGATTTGATCCTAGCGTGCATAACGCTATTTCGATGATTGAAGCCGAAGGTGCTAAAAAAGGCGATATCGTTCAAGTATATCAAAAAGGCTATATGTATAAGCAGCGCGTTTTACGCGCCGCTATGGTAGTAGTGGCGAAATAATCGCTCAAATTTTAAAATTTTAAATTCAATACAAAGGATAACAAATGGCAAAAGTCATAGGCATTGACCTAGGAACAACAAACTCGTGCGTAAGCATATTCGAGCGTGGCGAGAGCAAGATCATACCGAACAAAGAGGGCAAAAACACCACTCCGTCGGTAGTCGCTTTCACCGATAAAGGCGAGGTTTTAGTAGGCGACAGCGCCAAGCGCCAAGCAGTCACTAACCCGGAAAAGACGATCTACTCGATCAAACGCATCATGGGTCTTATGATGAATGAGAAAAACGCGCAGGAGGCTAAAAAGCGCCTACCGTATAAGATCATAGACCGAAATGGCGCGTGCGCGGTAGAGATCGCGGGCAAGATTTATACACCGCAAGAAATTTCAGCCAAGGTGCTAATCAAGCTAAAAGAGGATGCTGAGGCGTTTTTGGGCGAGCCGGTTGTCGATGCGGTCATCACCGTGCCTGCATATTTCAACGACAGCCAAAGAAAGGCGACGAAAGAAGCAGGAACAATCGCGGGCTTAAACGTGCTTCGTATCATCAACGAGCCGACCGCAGCGGCACTTGCGTATGGACTGGATAAAAAAGAATCTGAAAAGATCGTCGTTTACGATCTAGGTGGTGGTACATTCGACGTAACCGTGCTAGAAACCGGCGATAGCGTCGTAGAAGTTTTAGCTACCGGCGGTAATGCATTTTTGGGCGGCGATGATTTCGATAACAAACTGATCGACTTTTTAACCTCGGAATTTCAATCTGAAACAGGCATCGACTTGCGCGGCGATGTCATGGCTATGCAACGCCTAAAAGAGGCTGCGGAAAACGCCAAAAAAGAGCTAAGCAGCGCGATGGAAACGACGGTAAATTTACCTTTTATCACTGCTGACGCTACGGGTCCTAAGCACCTGATGAAAACCATCACTAGAGCTAAATTTGAAAGCATGATCGATTCTTTGGTAGATGAGACCATAAGTACGCTTAAAAAGGTCGTAAGCGATGCAGGTCTTAGCATGAACGACATCAAAGAAGTCGTCATGGTAGGCGGCTCGACGCGCGTGCCACTCGTGCAAGAGGAGGTCAAAAAGGCTTTCGGCAAAGAGCTAAACAAGAGCGTAAACCCTGATGAAGTCGTAGCAATCGGCGCAGCGATCCAAGGCGCGGTCATCAAAGGCGACGTAAAAGACGTGCTACTGCTCGACGTCACTCCGTTAAGCCTCGGCATCGAAACCCTAGGTGGCGTGATGACCAAGATCATCGAAAAGGGAACTACGATACCTACGAAAAAATCTCAAACCTTCTCGACTGCAGAGGATAATCAAAGCGCCGTTACGATCAACGTCTTGCAGGGCGAGCGCGAGTTTGCGAAAGACAACAAATCGCTAGGAAATTTCAATCTTGAGGGCATCATGCCCGCTCCTCGCGGCGTGCCTCAGATCGAGGTGGAATTTAATATCGATGCGAACGGAATTTTAACCGTCTCGGCAAAAGACAAGGCTACCGGCAAGGCAACCGACATCCGCATCACCGGCTCAAGCGGTTTAAGCGATGCCGAGATCGATAAGATGGTAAAAGATGCCGAGCTTCACAAAGAGGAAGATAACAAGCGCAAAGAGACCGTCGAGGCGCGCAACCAAGCCGATAGTATCGCGCATCAAACCGAAAAGAGCCTAAGCGAGATGGGCGAGAAGGTACCGGGTGATCTACGCGCTAAGATCGAAGGCGCGCTAAATGATCTAAAAGCCGTGCTAAAGGATGAAAACGCAAGCAAGGAAGCGATAAACTCCAAAGTAGAAGCCCTAAGCAAGGTCGCCGAGGATCTATACAAGGCTGCCAGCGCAAATCAGGGTGCACAAGGCGGATCGCAAAGCTCCGGCTCAAACGGCGGTAAAAAAGACGACGACGTCATCGACGCCGAAGTCGAGTAACCTGCCGCAAAGTGAAATTTTATAGCCGCGCGCTCGGTAGTTTTGCCAGAGCTTGAAAGGCAATTTTACCGGCGCGCGGCAGAAGCGGTTCCGCAAACCGCGCATAAAATTTCATAGCTTCACACGCTCGGGCGTTTTTCATACGCCCGAGCTTAACCGCAACTTCAAATTAAATTCCCAACAAACTAAAATTTTAAGCCGCGTGCAAATACGGCTAAATTTTGCGCTGTATAAATATCGCTAGACATTAGAGCATATCCAAATGCGATCGAAATTTCTCCGCACCGATCTCAAATATAGCTGGAATTTTAAGCCTATCGCCTACAAACGAAGCTGCGATAAATTTAAACGTATGGCAAGAAAGTAAAAAATGTATCGTAAAGAGACGCAGTAAAAAACGCCCGCTAAATTTTAGAGGCAAAAGAGCTAAATTTAAAGGCGCGCAGATTGATTTATTAAAAAGCAAAAGCCCAAAGGCGGCGTTTCGCCTTCAGGCTTTAAATTTAGCTTTATTTAGCTAGAGCTAGTTCTTGCGAGTATTCGCATCAGGGGTGAAAAGCGGCTTATTTAGCAGCTTGAAATCGCCTACGAACTTCTGCCCCTTCTCGCTGGTGATCCATTTGATGAAGCGCTGCGCATTTTCGTAGTCGGCTTTTGGGCAGTGCTTTGGATTGACCGCGATTACGGAGTAAAAATTCTTCAGATCGTTATCGCCTTCGTTGATGATAACCATATCGGGATTGCCCTTTTTATTGTCCTCATATTTGATGTAGGTGCCGCGATCGGTGAAGGTCACGCCCTTTTGCTCGGCGGCTGCGTTAATCGTAGCGATCATGCCTTGACCGGTTTGGTTATACCACGCCTCATTTTCAGGCACGGCGCCCTCAACCTTTTTCCAAATACCTTTCTCTTTGTTATCGGTGCCCGATTTATCGCCGCGAGAGAAAAATTTAATCTTCTCCGCCTTGATCAGCTCAAACGAACCTTTAAGATCTTTGCCTTTAAATTTAGGTGCGATCGATTTATCGGCGATGAGGATAAAATCATTATACATAACGGGCGTGCGGTCAACGCCGAAGCCTTTTTCTACAAATTCTTTCTCGACTTTCGGCGAATGCACGAAAAGTATATCCGCATCGCAGTTCTCGCCAAGCTTTAGAGCAGCACCTGTGCCTACCGCCGTCCATTTGATATCGACGCCGGTTTCCGCCTTATACGCAGGATAGATCGCGTCTAGCAAGCCCGTATTATCGGTACTCGTTGTAGTTGCCATCACCAAATCGTTATCAGCGGCAAAAAGGCTCGCACTAAGAGCGAGCGAAACAAAAAATATTTTTTTCATGTTATCTCCTTTAAAAAATGTGCTATTATAGCATATAAATTTGGTTTATAAATATGCCATAATAGAATATTTAGGACGTGATCTTGGACTTTATTTTAGAAGGAATTTTAAGCGCATTCGGTCTGCTTTTTAGCGGCGATGCGGAGACCTTTTCGGCGATCAAAGCGACGCTTTATACTTCAAGTATCTCGATACTTTTTGCGATTTTAACCGGCTTTCCGATAGGATTTATCCTCGGATTTTACGAATTTCGCGCTCGCAGAACGCTTAGACTTTTAAGCGACGTCGCGCTTGCGATGCCCACTGTAGCGATAGGACTGATCCTTTACGCTTTCATATCCAGAAACGGCCCTTTGGGCGAGCTGGGGCTGCTTTTTACGCTTAAGGCCGTGATGCTCGGGCAATTTGCGCTGGCGCTTCCTATCATCGTCTCGCTAAGCGCCAGCGTCATCGAAAATATGGATAAGAAGCACTATCTAAACATTATGAACTACCGCCTAAGCCCGCCAAATTTAATCCTTTGCGTGCTTTACGAGCTGCGTTATGCCCTGCTGGTCGTCATCGCCACCGCTTACGGGCGGATCGTCGCGGAGGTAGGCGTAGCGATGATGATCGGCGGCAATATCAAATATTTCACCCGCACGATCACCACGGCGATCTCGCTTGAGACCAACAAGGGCGAGTTTGCGATGGGTATAGCGCTCGCGCTGGTGCTGATTTTAATAGCGTTTGCGATAAATTTAGCCATCCACGCGCTAAAAAGGTTAGATCGATGAATGCAGATAAGCAAACGCGTCCGAGCAAAAATTTCACAGACAAAAACCGGGCGGAGCGGGAATGCGAAAATTTTATGAGCGAAAATTTAACGAGCATAAATTCTGCGGGAGAGAATTCTATGAGCGCAAATTTTGCCGCTAAGAATTCTACGAGTAAAAATTCTGCAACCGAGAATTCCGTTAGCGCAAATTCCAAGAAAGAGAATTCCAAGAGCGAGAATTTCGCGAGTGAGAAATTTACGGATAAGACTTCCGCCGCCGCGCGATCTGTACCCCATAGCGAGCAAATTTCGGTGCGGGATCTAGTGCTGCACTACGGACGGAGCGAAATTTTAAATATCCCCAGCCTCGATCTAAATACGAGCGACATCACGGCGCTTTTGGGCTCCAACGGCAGCGGCAAATCCACGTTGCTGCGGATTTTAGCCTTTTTGCAGCGCCCAAGTAGCGGCAGCGTGGAGCTTTGGGGGCAGCAGGCGCCCTCTTTGCAGACGTTGCGGCAGATCTGCCTACTGCTGCCCGAACCCGTGCTTTTAAAACGTAGCGTAGAGCAAAATTTTAAATTTGCGCTCAAAAGTCGCGGCGTGCTTGCGGAATTTGATGAGCGAGTGGATGAGGCACTCGGCCTAACGGGGCTTGATAGAAGTTTTTTATCAAAGAAGCATTTCGAGCTTAGCTCGGGGCAGACGCAACGCATCGCGTTTGCGCTCGCTCTAGCGCAGCGCGCGAAGCTCTATCTGCTCGACGAGCCGACCAACAGCCTCGATCTTGCCGCTTCCAAGCTCTTTGCGCGCGCGATTTTATTTATGCGGAGTCGCTACGGCTGCGGCTTTATCATCGCCAGCCACGATGAGAAATGGCTCAGCGCGATCGCGCAAAGAAGCGTATTTTTGCATCGCGGCAAGATATGCGAGTTTGAATACAAAAATATCTTTGACGTGCAAAACGAGATTTTAAAATTTTCGGACGAAATTTCGCTGCGCCTTGAAGAGGGACTCGCACGCGCTCGCAAAATCGCGATAAATCCGAGTAAAATTTTATTATCTCAAAGCCCGTTTGAGCGCTGCTTTGCGGGGATTTTACATTCGGTTTCGCTTCAGTACGGCTCCTCGCTACTCATCAAGATCAAGGTGGGCGACGTGCTGCTAAAATGCGTCACAGCTCAGGATGAGAGGCGCTGGAGCGCGGGCGAGAGGATCTATTTCGGATTTGAAGACGGCGCGTTTTTAGGGCTGGAGTAATTCTGCGCGAAGTGCGGATAAGCTTTATTTTGCTTTGGAATTTTTATTCGCGCGGCACTAATATTATTTCTTCAAATTTTTACTGCGAACCATCTAGCGCGGCGTACCCGGCGAAACAGAGCATAAAAATTTGCGCCTTTAAATTTTGAAATTTACAAGCATGCCTTTACCGAGCAGCACAGCGTGAAATTTTAAAATTCTAAATTTTAACTCCGCAGAGCGTGTAGTTTATTTCGCCTGCAGTGCAAAGGCGGAAAGATAGTAAGAGAATTCCGCGGCGCAAAACCCGCGTAAAATTTCAAGGAGACGGCACGAAATTCCGATAAATTTTAAAAACGGTGTGGAATTTTACGAAATTTCACTAGAGCTCAAAAAAGCGGCAAAGCCCTAGCTTAAATTTTCCCGCCAAACATCTCATACATCGCCTTTTCCTCGCCCCAAAGCTCGCGGTGCTTTTTGATGCAGGATTTTATCGCGTCCACGAGATAACGCACATCTTGCTCGGTGTGCGTATAGTGCAGGCTCACGCGCACGAAGCCGGGCTTACTTTCAGGCATGCGCCCCTCCTTGATACCTAGCAGATCGTGAGCGTACGGCCCCGCGCACATCACACCCGCGCGCGTCTGGATGCCGAAGTCGTTGCTAAGGCTCGCGGCAAAATCATACGCCGAGACGCCGCGCACGTTAAATGAAATTATCGGCAGCCGCGGCGCGCCCTTTGGAGCGCAGTTTATGATCTCGTCAATGCCTGCTAGTTCGCTCTCAAAAAGCCGTGCGAGCTCGTCCTCGGCGCTTTTTATTTGCTCGAAGCCCACCTCGTTTCGCAGCGCATAAGCCAAATTTGCCCGCATAAGCCCGATAATAGGCGGCGTGCCGCCCTCCTCTAGCTGCTCGGGATTTTTCAAAAATACGTGCCCTTCGCGGCTGGCGTAGGCGACCGTCCCGCCTGCGGCAAAGGTCGGCACATCGCTGTTAAGTAGCTCCTTTTTGATCGCCAGAAGCCCGCAGCTAGCAGGCCCTCCGAGTAGCTTATGCGGCGAGAGGAAAATCGCGTCGAAATGATCGCAGTCTAAATTTGCGTGCGAGCTTAGCGCCGCGCAGTCAAAGGCCACGATCCCGCCCGCAGCCCTGATTAGTTCGCTGATTTTTTTATAATCGCTGATGACGCCCGTTACGTTTGAGGCGGCGCTAAACGAGCCGATGATGCGGCGTCCGGCATTTAGCTTCAAGATGCGCTCAAGCGCGAGCAGATCGATCTCGCCGGACTCGCTAAGCGGCACGCGCATGTAGTCGCAAAGCCCCTCGCGAAAGCTAAGCTCGTTTGAGTGGTGTTCGTATGGCGAAACAAGCACGAGCGGAAGCTGCGCGGCGCGTAAATTTGCCTCGCCGATCGCGCTTCTGGTCGCAGGCGGCAGGTAGATGCCGAGCAGCTCTTGAAATTTCTTGATCGCAGCCGTCGCGCCCTGTCCGCAAGCGATGAGACAAAACCGCTCGTCAAGCCCCAGTAGCTTTTTTAGACTCTCTCGCGCGCCCTCGTAGCGACGCTGTGTGATGATGGCGCTTGAGCTACTGTCGGAGTGGGTGTTGGCGTAGGTTTTGAGTACCTCCGCTATCTCGCACTCTACGGGCTCATAAGCAAGCCCCGAAGCGGTGTAGTCAAAATAGCGCACGCCTTGTTTTAAGATGATATTTTTTCGAATTTCGTCTAAGCTTAGCATTCGCGGCCTTTAAAATTTAAGTGATTAATTATAGTGAAATTTGGATTAATTTAAGGCTTTGCAGCCTAGCGGGGAAAATTTTAATAAAAATTTAGAAAAGCTTTGCCTACTATATCGCTTAAGTTCTTATGCTATATAGTTTTACTCCTTCAAATTTATTGATTACTATCTAGTTTTTTAGCTGCTTCTTGTCTTAGAATTTCGGCATAATCTTTTATATCTATTTTCTCGCCGTTATGTAGAATTTTCACTTTCGCTTTCTCTAGCATTTCCTCAAAATTTAAATATTTAAAAAATGTCTCAATATCGAATGCCTCAGTACTATTTTTATCTTTGAGACTGCTTTTTTGTAAAATCTCTTCATCGCTCAGCCCATTGCCGCAAAGAGCTTTATATCTATCTATTTTCATATTATAGAAATTTAATATTTTAATATCCGGTTCTAGCTTAGTACATTTTTTATCATTTGGCATATAGCCGAAAAATTTTATAAAATCTTTTTCTTTCCAGTATCTATCGGTTCCTTTTTCCCTCTCTTCGTTATGTTTTACCGACCATCTGCCTCGAAGGGCCCAATCGTATGATTCTAAAATCTTCTCTCCATAGCAATAATCATTCATATGGTTTATGTAAGACTCCTTCTTTTTTATAGATCCAGCTAAACTATCCAAACAATTTCTATAAGCCGTAACAATATCATCTTGACTCGGTAGACCATCTATATTATATTTTATTAATAATTTTAATTTATCTTCGTATATAGGTTCTCTTGGCAGAGAATTATAAATAGATTTTTTAAAGATATTTTTTTGTTTAAACGAAACGCCATTCTCACTTAAATAATATAGGGCACTTTTATATTCTTTTGGTCTTATACCGCTTTGCAGCATCATATCGGCAATTTCTATCAAATTACTATATATTGCATAGTTTAATGGATAAATAGGATCTTTTGAGGATTCTCCCTTTATGCATCCAGTAAATTTTACATCTATTTTATTATTATCAACTATAATTTTTGTATCTTTGGAATACCAAGGGCATCCTATATACCCTTGTACTATATTGATCTCATTAAATTTAATTCCATTATCGAGCAATAGTTTAACAGTATTGGTAGCATTATTTTCTATCGCATAAGCCATAGCGGATAGCTTGTATTCATCTTTTTTATGTATATCCGCACCTAACTTTATAAGCTCTTGGGTAGTATTTGTATCATCCCAAAAGCTAGAATACATCACGGGCGTTACCCCTCCGTGCA
>NZ_CALBWL010000042.1 GCF_937973075.1 uncultured Campylobacter sp. | reverse complement strand
GGAATTTATCAGATCCTCGAGCCGTTTTTTAGCGCCCTTGCGAGCCTCGCTGATTTTTTCGGCAAGGGTAGCGGTGCTTTCGCTAAGGCGTTTAAATTCCGCTTGCAACTTGGTTTTTTCAAAGCTTAACTGCTCGTAATGCTCAAGTTCTTTCTTGCGCGCTTCAAGCGTAGCTAAAGCCTCTTCTACGCTTCCGTAGCGCCTATTTAGCGCGCTAAGAGCTTCGATACGATCTAAAATTTTCTCTATGTCGATATTTTCGAGCTCGTCTAAATTCAAGCTTTCCTGCTTTAGCCGTAGTTCATTCATCGCATCCTCGAAAAACGCACTATCCAGTCCGCTAAGACTTAGCGCTTCGATGACGCTGCGCTCTAGCTCAAAAACGCCCTGCGCCCTAGCCCAAAGTTCCTCGATCTTATCTTTTTTACTAAGCTTTTTTTTGATCTGCAAAAGCTCCTCGTATTCGCCGATCTTAGGCGATACGCGCTCGATTTTTTCAATCTCGAAGCGAGCAAATTCCTTTAACTCCTCGATCTTGCGCTCTTGATCTAAAATTTCATCCAGCTGCTTTTTTGTGCGGCTAAATTCCACAAAAGCGCTTTGAAGCTCCGATAGGCTTTGCGCGTGCGCAGCATCTTTTTTCGCGGCGATAAAATCAAGTAATTTTAGCAAGCTGTCGCTACTCATTTCGCCGGCGTTTTTCGCGCCTAAAAATTTCACGTATTCGCCGGCGATCGTGCTTAGATTTTTTTTTGAGACCGATTGAGAATTTATAAAGTATCGTAAGCTACGCTCTTTTAGAACGCGAAAGGTATTTGGCGTATCGTTTATCAAGCCGAAATTTTCCATATCAAATTTATGCTCTACGTCCGCTTCTATGAGCTCAGCCTCGCATTCTTTAAGCCCGAACACCGCTAAAATCGCGCCTATTAATACCGATTTACCCGCGCCGCTGATACCTGTAAATACGCTAAGTCCCGGGCCAAAACTAAGCTCGCTCTCGCAAAAACCTAGATTATTTTTAATATAAATTCTTTCTAGCATCCGCCGTGCCCCCATCTGAGTTTGGCTTTTAAAACGTCGAAATAATCGTAGCTTCTGCGTTTTATTAAATTTGCTTTGGCGTGTGAAATTTTAACGCTTACGCTGTGAAATTCCGCCATATCAAAAACGTCTTGTCCGTCGATGACGACGCTAACTTCGGAGCTTCCGGCGTTTTTGAAACTCGCGAGATACTCTTTTGGCAAGATCAAAGGCCGCTGCGTCAGGCTGTGCGAGCAGATCGGCGTAACGCAAAACACGTCGCACAGCGGATAGACGATAGATCCGTTCGCGCTCATATTATACGCGGTCGAGCCTACGGCGGAGCTTACGATCACGCCGTCGCCGTAGTAGGTATTGAAATATTTTCTATTTAAAAAAGCGTCGATTTTCGCCATCGAGGAGATGTGGCTGCGGGTGATTACGACGTCGTTAAATGCGGCCTTGCGGACGATTTTGCCGCTGCCGTTTTCGAGTATCACTTCGAGCAAAAACGGGCGCTCGATCTCGTATTCGCCGCGCAAAAATTCCTTTAAAAATTTTGCGAATTCGCTCGGCTGCACGTCCGTTAAAAACCCGAGAGTGCCTGCGTTGATACCCAAAATGAAGGCGTTTTTGTCGCTTAGCAACCTCGCAAGCCCGATGAGCGTACCGTCGCCGCCGAGGCTGATTAAAAAATTGGTCTTTTTTAAAATTTCTGCGAGCGTATGCGGCTTAAGGCCAAAAAATTCCGCTCCGTCCTCTTCAAGCAAAAGCTCAATACCTTGCGCTTTTAAAATTTCGCAAATTTGTTCCACGACGGGGCGAATCTCTTCTGATTTTTTGGCTATTAGCCCCGCGAATTTAAGGTTTTTATGAATTTTGTTTTCCATAGTTTTATTTTATAAAAAATTAGCTTTGTAAAAGCAAAATTTAACTATACTTGCGTTTTACAAATAATTTTAAAGGAGTAAATTTGCGAAGTCATTATTGCGCCGATTTGAGTAAAAACGATATCGGCAAAAGTGTAACCGTGTGCGGCTGGGTAAATTCTTACCGCGACCACGGCGGCGTGATTTTTATAGATTTGCGTGACCGGAGCGGGCTGTTACAGCTAGTCTGTGATCCCAAAGATAGCCACTCGGCATACGAGGTAGCAAATACCGTGCGAAACGAATTTGTCCTAAAAGCCGTCGGCAAGATCCGCGCTCGCGGCGAAGGGCTTGAAAATCCAAATTTAAAAACCGGCGATATCGAAGTCGTGGTAGAGGATCTGCAGATCGAAAATCCAAGCAAACCGCTTCCTTTCGTAATCGGCGATAAAAGCGTCAACGAAGAAACGAAGCTTAAGTACCGCTTTTTGGATCTGCGCGCCGAGGGGAGCTTCGATAAATTTAAGATGCGCTCCAAGGCTGCGATTGCCGCGCGAAATGCTCTTGATAGGCTAGGCTTTGTAGAGGTCGAAACGCCGATCTTAACGCGCGCGACGCCTGAGGGCGCTAGGGATTATCTGGTGCCTAGCCGCGTCTATCCGGGCAGCTTCTACGCGCTTCCGCAAAGTCCGCAGCTTTTCAAACAGCTTTTGATGTGCTCGGGCTTTGATAAATACTTCCAGATCGCGCGCTGCTTCCGCGATGAGGACCTGCGCGCCGACCGACAGCCGGAATTTACACAGATCGATATCGAGATGAGCTTCAATACCCAATACGACGTAATGCGCGTAGCCGAGGAGGTTTTAAAAGACATTTTCAAATCCTGCGGCCGCGAGATCGCCACCCCTTTTAGACATATGGAGTATAAAGACGCGATGGAGCTTTACGGCAGCGACAAACCCGATCTGCGCTACGATATGCCTTTCATCGACGTAGCCGATATTTTTGAAAAATCGAGCAATGAAATTTTTTCAAATTTAGCCAAAGACCGCAAAGCTAACCGCGTAAAAGCTCTGAAAGTCGAAGGCGGCGATCTGAAATTTAGCAAGCGCCAGATGCAAGGCTTTGAGGAATACGTGAAAAAATTCGGCGCGCAGGGCCTCGCGTTTATCCAAGTAAAAGAGGACGGTCTAAAGGGACCGCTGGTAAAATTCTTTGAAAAAAGCGAGCTGGATGAGCTCATCAAGCGCTGCGAGCTAAAGGTCGGCGACGTCGTATTTTTCGGCGCGGGCAAAAAGAAAATCGTGCTTGATTATATGGGCAGATTTAGAATTTTCCTCGCAAACGAGCTTGGTCTCATCGATCCGAACAGGCTTGAGTTTCTGTGGGTCGTAAATTTCCCTATGTTTGAGCAAAACGACGACGGCAGCTACTCCGCGATGCACCATCCTTTTACGATGCCGAACAATCCCGACGAGCCTGATTTAGAGGACATTACCTCGATTGCCTACGACGTCGTGCTAAACGGCATCGAGCTTGGCGGCGGCAGCATCAGGATCCATAAAGCGGACATTCAAGAGAAGGTCTTTAGGCTGCTTAAGATCGAGCCTGCGGAGCAGAGGGAGAAATTCGGCTTCCTGCTTGATGCGCTAAGCTTCGGCGCGCCTCCGCACGGAGGTATCGCGATCGGCTTTGATAGGCTGATGATGCTGGTTACCGGCTCAAGCAGTATCCGCGAGGTTATCGCGTTTCCTAAAACGCAGCGCGCGCAGTGTCCGCTCACCAAAGCCCCTAGCGTCGTTACAGACGAGCAACTTCGCGAGCTAGGTCTTAGGCTTCATAAGAAGGAGCAAAAATGAAAAGCCTTTTTCTAATCATTGGCGCTCCTGGCAGCGGCAAAACGACCGATGCGAGTATGATCGCTCAGATGAATCAAAGCATCGAGCACTACTCCACGGGCGATCTGCTGCGTGCCGAGGTAGCAAGCGGTAGCGCTTTGGGCAAACAGATAGATGGCTTCATCTCTAAAGGCAATCTCGTGCCGCTTGATATCGTCGTAAATGCTATCGTTAGCGCGATTAAGAGCTCGCCTAAAGACTTCATCATCATCGACGGCTATCCAAGGAGCGTCGAGCAGATGAATAAGCTAGACGAGGTGCTGCGAGGCGACGATGATATAAATCTTAGCGCAGTAATCGAGGTATGCGTTAGCGAGGAGGTCGCCAAGGAGCGTGTTTTAGGACGCGCTCGCGGAGCGGACGATAACGAGGAGGTCTTTAAAAACCGCATGGCGGTATTTTC
>NZ_CALBWL010000041.1 GCF_937973075.1 uncultured Campylobacter sp. | reverse complement strand
TCCGCCAAAAGCTCGGCACAAGACGGGGTCTTACCGCGGTGTGCGCAGGGCTCGAATACGGCATAGGCACACATCTGGTTTTGACGTATGTTCGAGCTATGCGCTATTTTCATAAATCAGGCACGATCCGTGTACATGTCGTATAGCGCGCTGTATGTTGAAAACGCACGAGAACGCCGCTCGCAAATTTTATGAAATTTTAAAATTTAATCGAAATCTGATAAAAAAATTTATAAAATAGCTCATCAAATTTCAAAAGGATAAAATTTGCCGATGCCAAAAGACAACGCCGCAAGCCGCAATAAAAACCTGGCTGAAAAGATAGCCCAAAATAACGCCGAGGATAACGCCAAAGGCGAGGCGCAAAATTTTACTGAAAATCAGACCGTAAATAATGCTGAGGGCAAAATCGAAGCCGCCGCTGAAGCCAAAGCAACCGTCAAAAACAAAAACAAAACCGCTGCTAAAAATCAAAGCAAAAAACGGGTCGAAACCGATGGAGTCTCATCTGCTGGTGCTTCCGCACTTAACGACGCTGCCGAAGCCAATGAAACCTTCTCGGCTAATGCTTCCGCGCTAGGCGCCGCTGCCGCTTCGGGGGCCGCCGCGGGTATGAAAGCAGGTCTTGCCAAGGCTAGCGGGCGCGCGAAAACGAACAAGATATTTTTTATCGGCGCAACCTTGCTGATGTTTTGCTGTGTGATCTATCTGTTCTCGCCGTTTTTGATGGTGATCGCAATCGGCGTGTTGATGGCGGTGGCGACCTCGGGTCTGCACGCTAAAGTAACGAAGCTGTGCCGCGGCAGGCAAACGCTAGCCTCGGTGCTTAGCTTGTTTTTGCTATGCGCGCTTTTTTTCGTGCCTTTCATCTACGCCGTGATCGAGATCGCCAAAAACGCCGCGAGCTTCGATATGGCGCGCCTAAACGACGCGCTTAGCTACGTTCAGGGCCTAGATATCAGGTTGCCCGGGCCTTTTGAAAAATTTAATACGCAGTTTCGCTCGTTTTTAGCAAACCTAGACGTCGCGGGATTAGCGAAGCAGATCATCTCCTACCTCTCGGTCGTCGGGAAATCCAGCGCGAAATTTATCGTCGATATGGTGCTTATCATCGTATTTTGCTTTTTTGCCTACCTCTACGGCGAGAGCTTCAAGCGCTTTTTCAAAAAAATTCTACCCGTCGAGCCCGCGCAGATCGATTATATCTTTTCCGAGACGGCAAATACGATGAGCGTCGTGTTTTACTCGACCATCTTCAACGCCGTATTGCAGGGCTTTTTGTTTTCGATCATCGCGGGGATCTTCGGCTTTGACGCGCTGCTGATGGGGGTGCTTTTCGCCTTCTGCTCGCTCATCCCCGCAGTCGGCGGCGCGCTCATCTATGTACCCACCGCGCTATACGTGCTAGCGGGGGGTAGTACCTCGGGTGCGATCGTGATAATGGCGTATTGCGTGATACTGATCTCGACGCTCGCGGACAGCTTCGTAAAGCCGCTCGTAATAAAATTTATCAACTCGCGCCTAGTCGAAAACCCAGCAAACATCAACGAGATGCTGATTTTCTTCTCGATGCTTTCGGGCATCAGCACGTTTGGGTTCTGGGGCGTGATCTTGGGACCCGCGATTTTAACGCTATTTATCGCGGTGCTAAATTTATACGATTATCTAAAAAAGATAGAATTCGAGTAGGGCTTGCGCCGCTTGGCGTTTTTAAATTTATAAAAATGTCGCCCGTAAAGCGCAATGCCCAGCATGCCCTTGCGGCTCTTACGCCCTTGCGGCTTTTTGTCCGTTCGCGCTCTTGCGCGGGCTTAAAGGCTTTAAATTTAAAGGCAAATTTTAATTTCAGCTGCTGCTCGCGCTCTTTGACGAATTTTAGAGCAAAGATCGCGAGTATCGGCGAGGTTATTTTGGGTCGCGTCATGCGGCGGCGCAGTATTTTTAAGCTACACCGCGCGGCGTGGCGAAATTTTATGGATTAGAGTTTAAATTTAAAGTAGTCGATAATAAAAGAAAGAATTTTAACTTCAGCTCTAGCAGGCAATGCCCAGCAACTCAATACCCACTTTCGTCGCCTTCTCCTTGTGAGTTAAAATTTATCTTATTCTTTTGATTCTTTAAATTTTGGTATTGTTTAAAAAGTATGTCCGTCTCATGTTTATAATCGTATAAATTTTTATTATAAAATATCGTTTTATAATCGAGATTGTTCCCCTTGTCGTATATTGAAATGAAAGAAAATATATATTCTCTATCGCAATCCATATTTTCATCAATTATCTTTTTATAGTTATAGCAAAACGGGTATATGCTCTTTTTTTGTTGATAAACTACATCCCTAAATATAGAGTTTAAAAGCCACCTATAACATCTGTTTTCTGGAGTAATTATGTCAAATTTTTTAGTTTTTGTTTCGTACATAATTGGTAATTGTATGTCATTTTTACTTATAAATACAAAATCAGTAAATAGGTCGAATGAGTGGTTGGCGCCATCTCCAAACCTCATATATATAAAATTCTCTATAAAATTTCCATCTTCGTCAATCAAATGCTCCTGCTCCCAAGGATAAAAGAGGCGTAGCTTTAAAACCTCGTCGTTTTCTACAATCTCTTCGGCATTTTCTATAGGTTCGCCGTTTTTGCAAATTTTAGAACCCAGATCCATTAGATAATCAAAATTTAGCCTTTTATCCAGCTTCCAAAATTCGCATCTATCATCGGGATATTTATCGCCGTTACACCATGAAAATCTTACTCTCTCATAGCCGTTTTTGTCTAAGTGAATATCCGCCATCTTGCCGAAATCTATTTGCGGATAATTATCTAAATAGTGAAGCTTTTTTAGGTAATCTTTTAAATTTAGCTCTACAAGCTCTCTTTGCGTTAGATTTTTATCGCTAAAATCAAGCGCTTCTAAGATAGCTGAAATTCTATATGTGGGCAGTAAGGTGATAAATATGCAAAGCCAGATCAGAAAAACTATAATACAAAGGTATTTCAGGCGCAAGCTTACTCCTTCGGGCAGATTGCGCTATATTATCCAATGCAAGCTTAACGAGCCCATAATCCGCAGTGCTTGCAGCAAACGACTTGCTGTAAAAATTCCAAGCTTGTTTGCGCGATTAAAATTATATAGTTAAATTTGGTAGTTAAATTTGAAATTTTAAAATTTACATTTGGCGGTAAAATTTTAAAATTTGCGGCGGCGGTTTAGACCCGCACCTTGCCGCCGTATTTGATCTGGCTCGGATCTTTTTCGTCCAGCTCGCGCATTATCTGCTCGCCGTTGTCGGAGTTTGCCGCGGCGATATCTGCGTCCAGATCGGAGTATGAGTAGATCATCATCGCCTCGCTTACGCCCTCTATAGCCTCTATCGCGCGAAATGCGGCGATCTCGTCCTCGAAGCTCTCCGCGCTAATCGTGGCTACCGCCTTACCGTCCTCGCACGCGACGAACTCGCAGCCGTCGATACTTTGCAGCTGCTTGCGAAACGCCGCTACGTCGGCATTTGCGCCTAGATAGATCACGACGCTTGAAATATTCATTTTAGCCCCCAAAAGTAGATATATCTATTATACCCCGAGCCCACGAGATAATCTCCTTCGAAAAGCAGATAGTTGATGACATCGTTATCTAGCTCGATGCTGCGGATGATCTCGCCTGCTTTATCGATTACGCGCACGCCGTTATTAGCGGTAAAAGCGCCCAGCTCGGGGCTTAGCGCCACAGCAAAAACTGCAAAATGGGCGTTATAAAATTTAGAGAAATCGCCGTTTTCGTAGTAACACGATCTTTCCTTGTCGTTCGAGCCGCTCATCATGCGATCGCCAAGCAGCGCCACGGAGTAGATTCCGTCCTTGTGCAGGGACTTTTGGCTCATAAGTTTTTTCGCTTTCGCGTCGAAATAAAACACGATGCCGCCCTCACACGAGATTAGTAGCGTCCCGCTAGCGTGGTCGTAGGCGCTGCCGCCCAAAGACGCGATGGTGAGCTTTTGCTCGAAGCTTACCTTGCCGCTAGACAGGTCGAAGTATAAAATTTCGCTACCAAGACCTAGCAAAATCACGGTATTTTCGTCGTAGAAATAGACGTTTTTAATCCCCGTCATCGGCAATTTGTAGTGCGTGATCTTGCCGCCCGCAAACACGCCAAGCATCTTTTCAAACGCGTCGCCGTTATATAAAAATGCGTATTTTTCGCCTAGTTTATCGACGTCGAATATGGTAGCACCCATCGGCTCGTCTAGGTAATTTTTGGACGAGGGCAGGGCGAAAATTAGCGTTTTAGATATTGCGCCCGACGCGGAATTCGAGGCAGAATTTAATGCCGTAGAATTTTCGGCAGAATTTTGCTTCGCGGAATTTCCTAAAGAATTTACGGCAGCGGAATGTGCGGTGGAATCTCCCGCGAAATTTACGCTTGCTTTCGCATTGGAATTCTGCGGCGCATCGGAATTTGTGCTTGCGGCGGAATTTTGATCTGCGAAATTTTGCCCGGCGGCAGAATTTCGCATGGAACTCTCCGCGGAGCTAATGGTGATTTTATAGAGCTTGCCGTTGTCAAGCCCTGCGTAAATTTCGCCGCCTAGATTTTTTAGCACCGCGACATTTGCGTCAAGCTCTAGTATGAAGCTAGCGTGTTTGATCTCCGCAGACGCATCTATGCCTGCAGCGCCACTAGGTACCGCGATGCCGTTACCAGCATAGACGAAGCAGGCGCAAAGTAGCAGCGGTGGTAAAAATTTCATCGCGCGCTCCTACTCAACCTCGGCGCCTTGATTTAGCGTATCTATGAGATTAGAAGTGGAATTTGCGTCGTTAAACCTGCTAAAATCGGCTTTGAAATTATTTTTAACTAGCGGATTGGTTTGGGCTTGCGGTACGTGGCATTGCGTGCAGTTGAAGCGCTGCTCGGCTAGCGTGCCGTTTAGATCCGCGCCTGTACGGAAGTCTACCAAGTGGCTTTTTGGAATCGGCGTAGAGCCTACATCCTTAGCGACATCGGGCATATGGCAGGTTACGCACATATTGTTATCCTTTGTGATCGGCACAAGCCCCTCTAAGCTGTGCGGTATGAGCGGCGGAGCGTTTTCGAAGCTGCGCTCGATTTTCGAAGCGGCGCCTGGAGCGTCCTCGCTATATTTGAAATCGGGCAGAGAGTTTTTATTTTGCACCGATTCGTCCACGCTTTTTATAAAGCCCAAGCTGTCGGCGTCTATAGAAGCCGTCTTGTCCGCGGCAAATAGCGCCGCACAGCATGCAAGAGCTAAGCCTAAAACCATTTTTTTCATTTTTTCACTCCTAATATACTAAAATTTAACGCATCGTCGTCGCATACGTCGATGCAGCGCCCGCAGCTGATACACTCGCTGCTAACGCGCCCGTTTTCGCGCCCGACCATCTTAAGTACCTGAACTTCGGGGCAGACCATTTTGCATTTGCCGCACATCGTGCATTTATCAACCTCGTGGCGAATGCGAATGATGCTAAAATAGCTAAGTGCCGCCCAAAATCCGCCGAGCGGGCATAGTCGCGAACAGATCGTGCGATCGCCTGCAAAAATTTCAAAAACCACGATCAGTAGCGCGATTGCAAACGCACTCGCACTCAGCGATATGACGGCGCGCGCGAAAAGCGAGATAAAGCTTACGCTCTCAAACGCCGCAAAGCCGAAAGCTCCGCTGCAAATGAGCGCTAGCGCCGCTAGGACGTAGCGAGCCTTGCGGTTTACGCTAACGATCTTAGTCGTTATGCCGAGTCTTTTACGAAGCCACGCGGCAAGATCGGTCAGTAAATTTATGGGGCAGATCCATGAGCAATATACTCGCGGCGCTATAAGCGCATAAAATGCGCCTACGATAACCGCTCCGACAACCGCCGTAGCGCCCAAAGAAAAGCTAGCTAACAGCATCTGCGCCGTCGCAAATGGATCGCTTAGATTAATCGTACCGAAAAGTTTCGACGAGCTTAGATTACCCTTTAAAATTCCGGATAAAATTCCGTTTTCGCTCGCGGCTTTGAAGGCAAAATTATTTCCTAAAATAAAAAGGACTAGAATAGAAATTTGGCTCAAACGCCTTAAAATAGTATATTTCATTGCCTAGCCCCCTCCATTAGATCGTCCTCGTTTAAGTAGTCCTTGCTCTTTTGCGGATCGAGCTTGATTTTGGTGTCTGCATCCTTTAGCTTCGCGTCGTCGCCCTTGATCCAGCCTTTGACGTAGTTATCGCTTGAAATTCCTATGACGCACTCGCGCTCCACGACGCTGATAGCCGCCTTTTTCGTTACGCAGGCATGCTCGCACTTACCGCAACCCGTGCAGTAGTCGCTATCTACGACGGGCACGAGCAGGGCGTGCTTTTCGGTGCGGTTGTTGTGGCGGTAATCGATCCTAAGCGCCTTATCCATTACGGGGCAGCTTCGCACGCAAGCGTCGCATTGGATACCCGCATAAGCGATGCAATGCTCGGTATCTATGACCGCAACGCCCATTTTCGATAGACGCACATTAAGCTTGGAGTCTTCGCTTACCAGGCTTTTATCTAGTGCGTCGCTAGGACAGGCTGCGACGCAAGGTATGTCGTCGCACATATAGCACGGAATTTCGCGCGGGATGAAAAACGGCGTGCCGTTTGCAATAGCATGATCGCAAAAGCTCGCAAGCTTAAGCGTATCAAATGGGCATGCCTCGACACAAAGTCCGCACCTTAGGCATTTGCTAAGAAATTCTTTCTCGCTTATAGCTCCGGGCGGGCGGAGTCTGGCGTGCTCGCTGGAGTTTGCGACTCCGAGCCCCAGAACGCTTACGCCCGCAGCTAAAGAAAGAATACCTAAGACCTCACGCCTATTCATAATTTACGCCTTGTAAATTTTAACCGCGCATTTTTTGTAGTCGGTCTCTTTTGAAAGCGGACAGGTATGATCGAGCGTGACGCGGTTGATATAAACCTTCTCGTCAAAAAACGGCACAAAAATAAGCCCTTTCGGCGGAACGTTACGTCCGTGGAAGTCCACGCGCGCTTTTACCTTGCCGCGGCGCGACTCGATCCAGACGATCTCGTTTTGTTGCACGCCGATTTTGGCGCCGTCGGCTTCGTTCATATAGCATCTTGCCTCAGGCACCGCGCGATAAAGCTCCGGTACGCGCATAGTCATAGTGCCCGTATGCCAGTGCTCTAGCACGCGACCCGTACATAACCAGAAAGGATACTCCTCGCTTGGCACTTCTACAGGATCCATATATGGACGGAAGAAAATTTTAGCTTTATTGGCAAGGCTTGTTTTTTCTTCGCCTGAAGTAACGGATTTCAGATCGCCGCTAGGAAGCGCCGCTTTGGCGTTGCCATAGAAGGCGAAGTCGCTATCCGGAGCCGCTTTTTTAGCATAAGGATCGTATTGAGCGTTAAAGCGCCAAAGTGTCTCTTTGCCGTCTACGACCGGCCATCTAAGACCGCGCACTCGGTGATATGTATCGAAATCGGCCAGGTCGTGTCCGTGACCGGTGCCGAATTTACGGTATTCCTCCCAGAGATATTTTTGGATGAAAAAGCCATATCCTTTAAATTCTTTGCCGTCACTGCCGATGACGCCGCGAGAGTCGCCGTTTACTTCGGAGTTATCGAAGCTTGCCATAATCGGATCCTTTGCAGCGAAAGCCTGAGCGTCTTTGTTTGCAAAGAGCACTTCAAATAGTGTAGTCTCTGGCGTATAGCCGAATTCTGAAATTTTATCTAAAACGTTTGGAAGCGTAAGCTTATCATTTACTTTAACCTCGCCCCAGAAATCCTTGAGTTTGAAGCGCTTGGAAAACTCTAGCATCTGCCATGTATCGCTCATCGCGTCGCCCACAGGAAGGACCTGCTGTCTCCACCACTGAGTTCTGCGCTCGGCATTGCCGTATGCGCCCCATTTTTCGTAGATCATCGCGGTTGGTAGGATTAAATCGGCTACCTTCGCGCTTAGTCCCGGATATGGCTCGCTTACTACGATGAAGTTATCCATCTCGCGCGCCGCGGCGATCCAGTGGTTTGCGTTGGCGATCTGCTGCCACGGGTTGTTGACCTGTACCCATATCCATTTTATCTTGCCGTCTTCGAGATTGCGCAGAGCCTGCACGTAGTGCGCACCCGGTTTTGGATTTATCGTACCCTCGGGAAGCTTCCAAATTTTTTCGGAAACCTTTCTGTGTGCTGGATTTGCCACGACCATATCGGCAGGTAGGCGGTGAGAAAACGTGCCCACCTCTCTAGCCGTGCCGCAAGCGCTAGGCTGACCGGTAAGCGAAAACGCTCCGCAGCCGGGCTTGGCTTGTTTGCCGAGAAGGAAATGCACCATGTAGCTTTGCTCATTGACCCAAGTTCCCCTTGAGTGCTGATTAAAACCCATCGTCCAAAAGCTTACTACTTTGCGGTCCTTTTCGATGTAATAATCTGCGAGCTGCTTTAGCTTGGTCTTAAATGCCTCTAAATCCTCACTTTCGTCACCCTTGGCCAAAGGCGCTACAAATTCTAGCGTGTAAGGTTCCAGCGCTTTTTTAAATTCTTCGAAGCTTATGAGCCAGTGAGCATCCGATTTGTCAGAGTGTTTGTTTTCGAGTACGTCACCCTCTTTCATACCCAGATATGCTAAGGTAACGCCCTCGGATTTGCTTAAAATTTTGGATTTTTGCTTAGCTGCTGTATCAAGCTCGGTTTTGCGGTATTTTTTATGATTTATATCTTCTCGTAGGCCGTAGCCGATATCTACTGGACCGGTAGCGAATACGCAGTGCTCTTTAATAAATTTCTCATCTATCATATCCGGGTGATTGTAGACGATCTCCCTTGCTATGTAGTTCCATATCGCCAAATCGGTATTCGGACGGAATATAATTTCGATATCGGCGATATTTGAAGTGCGGCTAGAGTAGGTCGAGAGATTTATAACTTTTACGCGGTCCGGGTTGCGAAGCTTATGGTCGGAGACGCGAGACCAAAGAATCGGGTGCATCTCAGCCATATTTGCACCCCAAGCGATGATGGTATCAGTTAGCTCGATATCGTCGAAAACGCCCGCAGGCTCGTCAATACCGAAGGTTTGCATAAAGCCTACGACGGCGCTAGCCATACACTGGCGAGCATTGGGATCGAGATTATTAGAGCGAAAGCCCGCCTTTACTAGCTTTGCTGCGGCGTAGCCTTCCGGGATCGTGTATTGACCGCTGCCAAGTACGGCAAAGCCCTCGGGACCGCCTTCGTTATAGGCTCGCCTAAAATGCTTCTCCATTTCGTCGAACGCTCTTTGCCAGCTGATCTCGATAAATTTTCCCTTTTTGTCGAATTCGCCCTTGGAATTTACGCGCAAAAGAGGCTTGGTAATGCGATCGGCGCCGTACATGATCTTGGCGTTGAAATAGCCTTTGATGCAGTTTAGACCGCGATTTACGGGCGCCAACGGATCGCCTTTGACCGCTACGATCTTGCCGTCTTTGGTGGCTACCATGATGCCGCAGCCGGTGCCGCAGAAGCGACAGGCCGCCTTGTCCCAGCGCCAGCCTTTTTCAGCTTCGTCCGCAGCACTAAGACTGCTAGGTAAACTGATGCCCGCAACGCTACAGGCAGCCGCTGCTGCAGAGCTTTTTATAAAGTCTCGTCTATCCATGAGATTAACCTTTCGTTTAGAATTAATTTCTACTAAGATTTTGAATAATAGCATAAAAAAACAGCTTAGTCTAGATTAAAATCAAGGTTTTTTCTGCATGAATTTCAGATATAAAATAATAATTTTATAAATTTTAAATTTAGTGGCTTAAATTTTATCAGAATAGCGAGTTTTTGATAAATTTTAATATAGATTTTCATTTAATTAAATTAATATATTATACCGATAAATCAGCATTAAAATTTCATAAAAATTTAATTGTGCTTTGAAATAAAACAGAGCGTAATATAATTTCAAAATTCTATTAAAATTATAAAAGTTAGCTTAAAAAGCGTCTTTTGCGATAAGCGATAAATTTTACACTAAAATGCCGTCATTATCGAAGCAAAAGCGTAAAATTTAACTATTCAATTTAATATGCGATATTTGCATATTGCTTAAATTTTGCTTAAAAAAATTCACTAATTTAAAAATTCTTTTATAATCTAGAAAGTATAATAGCTGTGCAAACCAAAATTCTTGAAAGGAATATTATGCAGTCCAGAGAAAAGATTGTCAAAACGACTTGTCCTTACTGCGGCACCGGCTGTGGTATCGATCTTATCGTAAAAGACGGCAGGATCGTAAACGCGCACCCTACGCAGGCTCACCACGTAAATGACGGCGAGCTATGCTTAAAAGGGATGTTCGGCTGGGAGTTCGTAAATTCTCCAAAACGCCTTGCCAAACCTATGATCCGTAAGAAAAACGGAGTATTTGATAGAAGCGGCAAGCTTGAGGAGGTAAGCTTTGAAGAGGCTTACGATTTTGTAGCGTCTAAATTTAAAGAGACCGTCGCTAAATATGGCCCAAGCTCAATAATGGGCTTTAGTTCGGCGCGCTCAAATAACGAAGACAACTACGTTTTTCAGAAATTTTTCCGCGCTCAGGGCAGCAATAACGTCGATCACTGCGCCCGTCTTTGACACGCTCCTACAGTGGCAGGTCTTGCCAACACGCTAGGAAACGGAACGATGACGAACGATTTGGTCGAATTCGCTACCGATACGGATGTATTTTTACTCATCGGCACCAACACGAGCGAGTGTCACCCGATCATCGCTATGCAGATGCAGCGAGGCTTGCAGCGCGGCGCTAAGATGATTGTCGTAGATCCGAAGCGCACAGATATGGCGAAAAAAGCCGATATCTATTTGCAAATTCCAGTGGGTGCGAACATTAAGACGCTAAATACCATTATGAATGTTATCATTGCCGAAAATTTGCAAGATGACGAGTTTATCAAAAACTACGCTCACGGCTACGAGTATTTAAAAGAAGCGGTTAAGGACTTTACTCCTGAGCGCTTCGAGCGCGAGACCGGCGTGAAAAAAGAGCTCGTAATCGAAGCTGCTAGAATGTATGCTAAAGCAGGCGCAGCGGCGATCTGCTACACGATGGGTATCACGCAGTTTAGCGACGGTACGTCAAACGTATTTTCGCTTTCAAATTTAGCCATTTTGACGGGAAATTTAGGTAAAAGAGGCGCGGGCGTAAATCCTTTGCGCGGTCAAAACAATGTCCAGGGTGCATGCGATATGGGCGCGCTGCCTAATGTCATTCCGGCAGGCGCGGTAAATTCCGCTTATGCTCAGGAGCAGGCGCGCAGAGTATGGCACTTCGAGCTAAATCCAACTCCAGGCTTTAAGCTTACGATTGCTCCCGATAAGATGGATAGCGGCGAGCTGAAGCTGCTCTACGTTTACGGCGAAAACCCTGTAATGAGCGATCCTTGGACGGAACACTTTGTGCATGCAACGCACCATTTGGATTGCTTTATCGTGCAGGATCTTTTCTTTACCGAGAGCGCACAGAAGGCCGACGTCGTACTACCTGCTGCCGGCTGGGGTGAGAAGGACGGCACCTTTTTAAACACTTCCCGCCGCGTCCAGCGCACGCGCAAGGCAAGCGAGCCGGCTCCCGGCGTAGAGCCTGATTGGAAGGTCGTTTGCAATATCGCACAAAGAATGAGACTTGAAGGGTTTGATTTTTTAAGCGCAGAAGAAATTTGGAACGAAGTGCGTGCGTTAATGCCTAAATTTTTCGGCGGTATTAGCTACTATAGGCTAGATAAGCTAGGCGGCATCAGCTGGCCATGTCCTGATGAAGATCATCCGGGCACACCGGTTCTTTACGCAGATCATAAATCGATGCTGCCTGACGGTAAATTTAGAATGGTGCCGGTGCTTTACGTGGATGATAAAGAGGAGCGCGCTAAAGCTGAGGCGGATTTTAGAGCCAAGATGAAAATCCCTGATGATTATCCGGTGGGAAGCGGTGCGCTTAGCGAAATACCGGATGAAATTTATCCGTGCTTATTTACGACCGGGCGTAAGGTTTATCACTACCACACTGGCACGATGACGAGAGAGTGTCGCGCGCTAGAGTATGGCGCGGGTGCAGAAGGCGCGCTCATCGAGGTAAGCCCCGACATCGCACGCGAACGCGAGCTTACCGAAGGTTGCTACGCGCTTGTTAAAAATAAGCGCGGTCAGATCGCCGCGAAACTTCGCATAAATCCGGATCTGAAAGAGGGTACGATATTTACGACCTTCCATTACAGCGAGGCCGACGGCAACGAGCTCGTGCATGCGGGCGATCTGGATCCGCTATCGGGCATCCCGCCGCTAAAGATGACGATCGCAAATATCAGAAAGCTTAGCGAGAGCGAGTTTATCGAGTTCAGAAGACAAAACGAGATGTCGATGCACTCCGAGAAACCTTATCTATCGCCGGTGCATAGGTAGTTTGGGCGGTAAATTCCGCCCGCTTCGCAAAGATGAAATTTAATCGCGGCTACGGCAAAATTTGATGAAATTTTATCTTTGCGGGCGTTTCATGGCCGCTTGTGCTCACGGTGCGAGCGGCTCGTGGAATTTTCCACGCGATTTTTTAAATACAAAACTGCGAGCGCTTTAAATTTACGCACGCCGCTTCGGCTTTACTTCGGCGAATTAAGGCTATTTAAGCAAAATTTCACTACGATACGGGCGAAATTAAAATAAGGAAGGTCTATGGAGCCGATTTATAGGGCGGAGATAGTTAAATTTAAAGGGGATGAAAGAAGGATCGTAAGCGATATCTTGGTGCGCGAGATCAAGCTTGAAATTTTACTAAACGGCAAGCGTTTCGGCGCGCTGATGGCGACTCCGAGCGATCAGAAAGCGCTTGCGATAGGCTATTTGCTGAGCGAAAATTTGATCTTGGATCTAAGCGGTATAAGAAGCATCGAGCTCGCGCCCGACGGACTTAGCGTGAATGTCTGCGGCGAGATAAACGAAAAGCGGCTAAATAGCTTCGATGCCGAAAAAGTCATCATCAGCGGCTGCGGGCGCAGCTCTACCGCAAATATCGATCCTGCAGCGATGGCGGCGCGCAAAGTCCGCTCGGACGCTAAATTTCATAAGAATGAAATTTTAAATTTGATGAGCGAGTTTTACACGCAGTGCGAGCTTTACGAGATGACCGGCTGCGTGCATACCGCAAAGCTCTTTACCGCGGGCGGCGAGTATTTTATCGGCGAGGATATCGCCCAGCACAATACCATCGATAAATCGGTCGGCAAGGCGGTCTTGGCGGGGCACGATACGCAGGGCTCGCTTCTTTTAGTAAGCGGCAGGCTAAGCTCCGAAATGGTCGCCAAAGCCGTGATGAGCGGCGTTAGCGCGCTTGTTTCGCGCACGGCTCCTACGAGCCTCGGCGTCGTGATCGCGCGTAAATTTGATCTTACCCTTTGCGGCTTCGCGCGCGGCGAAAATTTAAACATTTATAGCGGCGAAGAGAGAATTTTGAGTTAAGAAGGCGGCATGGAGATAGATATCAAGATAGACGATAAAAAAGCAAGCGAGATCAAAAGGCTGATTTTAAATTTACTAAATCCAAGCGGCAAGCTTGATTGCGGCGCGGCGTTTAAGATCGCCGCCAAATTAGGCGTAGATGCAAGCGTCGTAGGAGATCTCGCGGCGCGCGAAGGGATACGGATAGATCGCTGCGAACTCGGACAGTTCGGCAAGCTGCAATGCAGCGGAGGTAGCATAAAGGCGCTGCAAAAGCTAGATCCGCTTTTGGATGATAAAAGACGGATCTTTTGTCGCGACGCCCGCGCCGTAGCTAGCGGCGGAGTTGGGTTTGACACCGTGCGCTCTACGCTTAAGGAGCACGCCATAGACGTGAAATATTGTCAGCTGGGCTGCTTTAAGGAGAAGAAAGGCAAAAGAATGAGGGTAAAAACAAAAACATGGATCGAAAATGCGCAGGGCGAGCTCATTTTCGGCAAGGGCAAAACCGAAGTGCTAGATGTGATCGCTCAGACGGGCTCCATCTCTAAAGCCGCCGAGGTTTTGGGGATGAACTACAAAAAGTGCTGGAGCCATCTGCAAATTTTACAAAAAAATCTGCAAGAGGAGCTCTTTAGCACCAAGCAAGGCGGCGGCAATGCCGCGGGCACGACGCTAAATGCACGCGCCTATGAGCTGATCGCTGCATATAAGCAGCTGCAAAGCGATATAGAAAACTACGCAAACGAGCGCTTTAAGGAGCTGTTTTTGAAAAAAGAGGGCGAAAAAGACGCAAGTAAAGCAAAAGATAAAAACCATTAAATTTAAAGGAGAAAACGATGTTTGTAAAGCTAAACGAACGAACCTATCTAAACAAAGACAGGATCACGCGCATCAAGGTAGATAGCGTCCAAGACGGTATCAGAATTCGCTTCTATGAGGGGCAGTTTCAAGTCGCCAAAAGCGGCAGATTTGAAAGCGAAGAAAAAGCGATGGAGTGGCTGCAGAAAAATTTTATCGGCAAATAGCCGCAAAGCGCACTTTATAGCCGCGCGAGCAGTTTGCAGACGAATCCGCAAAATACGCTCTTCGTGATACGGTAGCGACTCGCCGCTCATTAGTACGGACGATGATTTTGGAGTTTGCGCTTTCAAGAAGAGCTTGTGCAAAGGTGTTGTGGTAAATTTACGGCGAACGAGCTTCGGATATAGAGCCTAGCGTAGTGTGTAAATAGAGGATGTAGCTACGCAAATAAGGTCTATGACTACATTCGTTCGCCAAATTTACTTGAAATATTTCATCATTTAAACCCTGTCAACGGCATTTTTCGCTCAGCTTTGCTTATCGTGCCTATATAGTATTTATATTTTATTAAGTACTCATTGGGTATAGTCGCGAGCAAAATTCTAAGGGGAAATTTTGAAAGACTTCAAACTTCGGTTTATCTATGCCGTCTGCGTGGTAGTCGTATGTGCGCTGTATCTGCTAGGCGAAAGATCGGGTCTTATAGAGCGCAAACAAACCCATTTCACCGTTACTTCAGATACAAATGTCTCCAAAGTGCCCGGTCTTAGCAAATACGTAACCCAAGAAGAGGTCGATAGCTTCGCATTTCGCTACTGGGATATAGATTACAATTCAAACCCGAAAAACGTATTTAAAGAACCCCCTATAGACGTAGAACTAAAAAGGCTTTTAAAGAGCAAGCAAACTGATGAAATTTTAAAATTTATGAAAGATAACAATTTAACCGTCGACCATATTATGCACGGAGGGGTAACACCCG
>NZ_CALBWL010000040.1 GCF_937973075.1 uncultured Campylobacter sp. | reverse complement strand
CGAGAGGCTGCAAAATAGCTTTTATATGAGCGAGAGCGATCCGAGCCTCGATCTCAAACTGATCCAACTTTTTAAAATTTTAGACAAAAGCATCGACGCCGTGCTTTTTGACGAAGTGGTGCTTTGAAAATCATAAATCAGATCGTTTTAACGAGCGATTATGAGGGCTTTAAAGATAAAATTTTAGCCGAAATTCCGCGCAAAAATTTAAGGTTTTTCGAAAGCACCGAGCTTAAGATCGACGAGGCGCGAAAGATCATAGACGAAGCCTACGTCGCCGAGCGAGAGAATAAGATCATCGTCATCGCTGCTACGAAATTCGGCGAGGAGGCGCAAAACGCCCTGCTTAAAATTTTAGAGGAGCCGCCTAAAAATACGGTATTTTTCCTGATCACCCCCTTCATCAACGCCCTGCTGCCTACCATCCGCTCGCGCCTCGTGGTGCAAAATCTCTGCGTGCGAAAGCCCAGATACCGCACCGGGTTAAATTTAACCAGGCTCAGTCTAAAGGAAGCGGTGGAGTTTATCGACGCGCAGATCGCGCTGGAGCGCAAGGGCGAGCTGGATAAGACGGCGCTAAAAGCGCTCATCGGCGAGATCGCGCTAGAGTGCTTCGAAGCAGGCGTTAGGCTAAGCGGCGATGAATTGCAGCGGATCGACTGCTTGAGTTACCTCGCCGAGCACAACGCCAAAGCCCATGCTGTGCTTACTCCGCTACTGTTGATGATCGAGGAGAAAAGATGAAAATTTATAAAATTTCAAACGATGCCGACTTTGCGCTGATTTGCGAGCGTATCGGCGTGCGAAATGCGGGGCGGGCGATAATGCAGAAAAAATCGCGGCTAAACTTTTTCTATCTAAAAGACCTGCGAGCACCCGCGGCGAATATTTTAAAGCAAGATGCCCTTAGTATCGGCGCCGAGCTTGCGTGCAACGAAGGAGTGATCCTGGGGCGCGACGATACGGATGCGGTTTTGATCGCAAACGACCGCCAGATCGAAGCTTTGGCGCAAAAGGAAGCTCTGCAGGATTTCGGGCTAAAAGAGGTCGCGAAATTTCTAAGCGAGAAATTTGCCAAGCCGCAAAGCTGCGAAATAATGGGCGTCGTCAATATCAACTCCGATAGCTTCAACCCCGCAAGCCGCGCGGCAAGCTTAAAAGAGGCGATCTGCAAGATCGAAAAGATGATCGAGCAAGGCGCCGCTATCATCGACATCGGCGGCGTGAGCTCGCGCCCGGGCAGCCAGTACTGCGGCAGGGATGAGGAGTTTGCGCGCATAAAGGATGTGCTGGGCGAAATTTACCGCCTGCGTCTACACGAAAGGGCTAAATTTAGCCTCGATAGCTTCGATGAGTATTGTTTGGAATTTGCGTTAGATCGGGGCTTTAGTATCATTAACGACATCAGCGCAAACCTCGCTCTCGCACCGCTTGCGCTTCGCTACGACGCCGCTTACGTGCTGATGCACATGCAGGGAAAGCCGCAAAATATGCAGCTTGCACCCAAATATGACGATCTGATGGGCGAGATCGATGAGTTTTTTGCGCATAATTTGCAGCAGCTGCGAAGCGCGGGGCTTAAAAAGATCATCCTTGACGTGGGCATCGGCTTTGGCAAGACCGCCGAGCAAAATTTGGTGCTGATTAAAAATTTGCAGCATTTCTTGCACTTCGGCTGCCCGTTGCTTGTAGGCGCAAGCAGAAAGAGCGTTATCGATTTTTACAGCCCCTCTGCGGTCGAGGATAGGCTCGCAGGCTCGCTGTATCTGCATCAGATCGCTGCTTTAAACGGCGCTGCGATCATCCGCACGCACGATGTTTCCCCGCACGCTCAAATGCTGCGGCTAATGCGCGCGATGGACGCCGCTGCGGTAAAATTTTAGAATTTTGCGGAATTTTCACGAAATTCCATATTTTTCACGAGATTTTTGTAAATTTGCCTTATGCGGAATTCTAAAATTCCTTAAGGAAATATTTTAATTCTTTTAAAATTTTGCGAAAGAGCTTTTGCGGAATTTTATCCACATTTTATTTTACGCCTAAGCTTTTGCGTGCTTGCTTACCTAAATTTTAAAAATTTATAAAATTTCGCTCGATTTATGAGGTACGTCAAAACAGCGAAGTAAAGAGGGATAAATTCTAGCGACGATTGCACGGATTATTTCTACGCGAACCGAGTTATTTCATTTTTGGGTGAAACGAGCGCTTTACGTCAAAGCCCTTGCTGGCAATTTTTATATCATTTGGTATCGTGCCCGCCGGAGCAGAGGCGTCCTTTTTGGCGGATAAAAACTCGACTAGGCTTTGCCAGACAAAGTCGGCATCCAGATAAAACCCCATCGCGTTAAGCTGTGGATTTATCGCCGCGGTGTGAATGTTCTGTGTGAGCTTAAAAAATACGATTGGGGCGCTCAAAATTTCATCTTTGCTTATAATTTTATCGTCGCGAACAATATTTTTTAGCGTCGTTTTGCAGTCGCCCTCTAACGCCACGAGCTGCAGAATCTCCTCGCGCGTAGCCTGCTTGCCGATCATCTTGCTTAGCCACGAGACGATATGGACGCGAAATCCATCGCTAAAGCTCAAAGTTCTGTCCTTCTGATACTGCCTTCTTAATTCCGTCTCGTCAAACTCTAGGCTTGTGTAAGCTTTACCCTGAGAGGCGAAAATATGGACTAAATTTTTGCCGATGAAAATCACGGAGTGAAGCAGGCGCGGCAGCTTATTTACGTCCGTTTTACTCCAGTTTATAAATTTACCGCCGATAAAGCGGTACCCGCTAAGCTTCCTTTCAAAGACCTTTTTATCGCCCTCGTCAAGCCTCCATAGCTCGTCCGCACTGACTGGAGTAGAGTTTCTGCGGTCATAGACCAAAGTCTCGTCAAGCCCGTATTTTGACACCATAAAATCGTAATTATCTTTAAATTTCGAGATAATTTTCATGTTCGTTCCCTAAAATTTTATCTTTCAAAAGCTTCCTAATCGGCGCGCTTTGCACCGAAGCCAACGCAAAATTTTATCATCGTAAATTCGCACTGCGAACCTCGCAAATTTTACTGCTAAATCGCCAAAAATTTATATCGCAAGCTCACGGCTCGCTCAATTTTACCGCGTGTCGGCGAAATGGTAAAACCGAATGAAAAGCGTGCGGCGCGGCAAATTTTAAATTTATTTTACGCGGTGACGTAGAGTTTTAAAATTTATTTTCCGCGATGGCGCAAAATTTCAAATTCATCTTCCGCAAAACAGAGGCCGCTACCGCTTAAGTCGCAAATTTTAGTAGCGGTAAAAACCAAAGTCGCTACCGCTTAAAATCATGAATTTCGATATTTGCACCATATTTTTTGCAAAGCTCGTTTACCTTTTCTTTAAGCCTTTCCTCGTCATAGCAGATGAGATCGATGTATGCGTGCCTCTGCCCGGTTGCGCCGCCGATTATCTCTAGAAACGAGCCGCAGCTTTCTAGCTCCTCGTCCTCGATCTTGTTTCGCAGATCAAAGCCTGCCTGTACGTCGCCGCCGTTATCAATGCTAAGAAAGCAAAATTTGATGCCGAGCTCGAAGGCTTCGTTATAGATGTCGCGCTCGCCGTTTAGGTACTGATTTACGATGGCCGTTAGGCAGGTGGTGCCCACGATCACGTCCTCGCGTACCTCGCTACCGCGCGGCTGCATCTCGTAGCTGAAAAAATTCTTTAGCGGTTCGCGCGCGGCTTTTTCGCCGAATTTCTCATCGACCAGATCGGCAAATTCGCTTAGCGGCACACCGTTTTCTTGGGGTTCGGCCAGTACCTCAAGCTCGCCTAGCGTATTTATGATCGCCGTTTCGCCGATCATATTGTCAAGCAGGATAAAGCTAAGGTTGTAGGCCTTGCCCTCGTCCTGCGCGAGTAGAGCCGCTAGGTTTTTGTTGTAAATTTTAATATCCACGTCGCTTTCGTTAAACTGTGCGTAGATCATCGAGTCCTCGGCGTTTACGCGCGTATCGTACATCTCAAGTCCGCCGATACCTCGCGGCGCGCGCGGCTTTCCGAGCGTGCAGCGCATTTTGGATTCGAGCTGCTTGGGCATAGCGTTTTTGATGAAGCTTAGCCAAAATAATCGGTGCCTCATACCCTCCGGAGTTAGCACCAGATCAAGCTTATCGCCCGCGAGCCCCGTCATAAAATAGGGCTCGGCAAGGCAGATGCGAAGCTTCTCGTCGGTCTTTCGCATCGCCTTTTCAAACTCCTCCGCCGCCAGATCGGCCTTGATCTCATCTATCATGCCGCTAAATTCCGCCCAAAATTTATCCACTCTGCCCGCAAAAGTGCTTGGAATTTGCGCCTTTTCAGCTTTTTTGCTCAAACCGAATAGCCCCATAATCTCTCCTTTAATTAAATTTAAACGCAATTATAGCTTAATTTTTGCAGGCGCGGAGCGCAAGCTGTAAAACTGCCCCGCTATTCTGCGCTCCGATATACAGCCCGCGCAGTGAAATTTTACCGCCATTTTAATCAGGCAAATGAAAGTAAATTTAAAATACAATACGAATCTTAACTAAATTTAAGGAGAGCAAATGGGACTGTTTAAAAAACTATTCGGCGGCGATGACGCGAGTTCGAAAGATAACGATAGCAAAGGCGCGCAGGATGAAAACGCCGCAGCAAAAGACGCGAAAGAGAGCGAGCCCGTGTTTTACGCGGACGGCGAAGATGAGGCGATGTTAAAAGCATTCGAGCAGGCGCGAAAGAGCTTTCGCTACTTCTGGCGCGAGCTGTACTGGGAGCGCCTCCGCATCGCCCCGACGCTTAGCTTCGCCTGCGTCAAGGTCGCCTTTTCGCAAGAGCTAAACGGCAGCACTGAGGTCGAGCATATGTGGCTAAACGACGTGTATTTTGACGGCGAGCGCGTTTGCGGCGTGCTCGTAAATAACCCCAACGTGCTAAGCAACGTCAAAAACGGCGAGCAAGTCTCGGTACCGCTAGAGCAGATCAGCGACTGGATGTTTGCGATAGAGGGCAAGACCTACGGCGGCTTTAGCGTGCAGGCGATGCGCAAAGCTATGAGCGAGAGCGAGCGCGCCGAACACGACGAGGCGTGGGGGCTAAATTTCGGCGATCCTGACGTCGTACTAGTGACATACGAGCAGCAGGAGCATCCGCAAAATTTAACCGAACACCCGATGAGCGTCAATACGAAGAAAAATTTCGAGGAGTTTTTGCGCGGGTATCCGGACGAGATCGCGCGCACAGACGATGAGGGCTATACGATGCTGCACCACGAGGCGATCGCGGGCAATCTGACGAGGATCGAGCTTTTACTTGCTAAGGGCGCCGATAAAAACGCTAAAAATATCCACGGCAAAACCGCGCTTGATTATGCTAGAGCGCTCGGCTGGGATCACGTTGCGAAGGCGCTTAGCGAGTAGATAGCGTTTTGCAGCTATGCGGGCGGGCTAAATTTCACGGCTTGTAAATTAAAATTTAGCCTGTGCTGCCGAATTGGGCTATATTCTAGGTGTAAATTTTACTATCACTAGGTATGCCGGATACCGTGCGAGCATCTATTTAAATTTCACCGCTTACAAATCTGTTTGCTGCCGAATACGACCGATATAGCGCGGTAGGCTTGTTTAAAATTTGAAGCTTTTAAAATTTAGGCTCGCTAGATTTATATATTTGGTTACAGTGCGAGCTGCTTTGATAAAATTTCATTAGCTAAATTCAGTTATTGCGCGAAACGCCGGCGAAGTTAAATTTTGTGCTTGTAAATTTAACTCGTACCTATTCTTTTTACCGAGGCCAAATAGCCCATAAGCTCCGTCTTGATTAAATTTAAAGAGCATGACGCCGATCTTTGCGCAGGCTCGGGGCGCGAATTTTAAAAGCTCCGCCCTCACGTGCACTGAAAGCAGCCGCCCAAAACCTCGCATTTTTCGCAGATCTGCACGTATATGACCCCCCTCGCCCTGCACCAGCTCGCCGAATGGGATCTGCGCTAGGTCGCAGTCGGCACGGCAGAGCTCAACGGCCTCGGCACGATCAGGCAGAGATTTGTCGAGATGAGCAACGTACGGCTAGCCTAGGAGATGACCGACCTCATCACAGCTCAGCGCGCGTATGAGGCCAACTCAAAGGCGATCACGACGAGCGACGATATGCTCTCGATCGCAAATAGCCTAAAAAGATAGCCTAAACTAGGCTAAATTTACGCCGCCGCACCTGAAACTACTTTGCGGATTTCGGGTTTGGCGGCTTTTTTAAATTTTGCCCGCTTTTGCCGTTAGGGAGTTAAATTTGAGCGGTGATTTTATACTGCGGCTCGCGAAAGCTAAATTTGAGCAAAATTCGGGCTAAATTTACGGACGCCGCGATTTTTGTTTAAGGCGACTAAATTACCGCCTTTTAGTGTCCTTGCTCGTTTAGGATTTTATAATTATTACAACCGCCCTGATTGCCTAAATCGCAAGCCTTGCCGAAATACTCTTTTGCCACTCCTTTATCTTGCCTTACGCCCTTACCATCATAATATAAAACCCCGAGATTAAAGCAAGCGTCTGCATATCCCATATCGCAAGCTTTAGAAAATAGTTCGCTCGCTTTTTTATAGTCCTGTATTACGCCTCGACCTTCATCATATAAAAGCCCGAGGGAACCGCAACTAATTGCATTTCCGTCGTCGCACGCTTTTTGTAGTGCCCCTATATCCTCGCCCGCCGCAAACAAAACCATAGCGCAGGCGAGCGCCGCGATTAATCTTTTCATAAATTTACTCCTACCAAAATTTTTATCGGTATTTTATAAAATTTAGCATTAAAAAAAAGGTAAATTGACGTTAAAGGTTTGAAATTCGAGCAAGCCTGATTTTTGCCGAGTTTGCTCAAAATCGCGCCGCAAAAGAAAGCTGTCAAATTTAGCCTATTTAGGGTAAATTGAGCGCCAACGCCGCCGCAAAAACCCGAATAGCCGCCCTAAAACCCGTAAATTTGCTCGCTTGCACCCAGAAATTCGCCGCCGATAACCACGGAAAATTTGCCACGCACAAGATCGTATCGCTACTGCCGTCATGTTTCCTAAACCTTAGCATAAAATTTCGCCGTAGCGGTGCCGCAGCGACATAATCTCGTTGCCGCCACTATGCCGTGCCGCCCGCAGCGATCCGTGCCAATATAATTTCGTCGCCACCGATAACCTCATCGTCGCAGCAATGTCGCCTCGTTACCGCGTCCGTCGCAAAGTTTCAAATTTTACTTTTTATCGTGGTTTTTAACCAGATATTCTATGATATTTACCGCATTATCGATGCCGCAATACGACGTGTCGATGCAGATATTGTAGTTGGCGGATGCGCCCCAGACTTGGTTGGTGTAGTATTGATGAAAGCTCATCCTGCCTGCGTCGCTGTTTTCCATATACTCGCGCGCGTCGGTATGGCCCTCTTTTTCTAATCTGGCAAGCTTAAACTCATCGCTCGCGCGTAAAAATACCGTCAGCAGATCTGGATGTCCGCGCAAGAAAAACCCGGCGCAGCGCCCAAGCACTATAACGTTGCCGCCCGAGACGATCTTTTCGTAGATTGCTACGATGCGATCGCGCTTTTGCTCATTGGCTAGCTCGTTGTGCGATATTGCCTGAAGTAGCGTATTTACGGGCATTTCGTTGTAGAACTCATACATCTGCTCGAAGCAGCCAAGCTCGTCTGCTTTGCGGAGCAGATCCGCCTTGGCTAGATAGGTGTAGCCTAAGCGCTCGGCTAGTTTGCGCGCGGTTTCGCGCCCGCCTGCGCCCGTTTGTCTAGCGATCGAGATTATCATATTTTCTCCTTAGATGAAATGTGCAAAAATACCGGCACCGATGACGGTAAGAAGTCCTGTAACCGCCATTGCTAAAGACGCCATTGCGCCCTCTACGTCACCGATCTCAAGAGCGCGCGCCGTTCCCATCGCGTGGCTCGCGCAGCCTAGGGCGATACCTTTTGCCATCGCCTTTTTGATGCCAAAAATTTTAAGTAGTGCCTCGCCAAATACGCTACCGATGATGCCCGTAGCGATGATGCAGGCTACCGTTAGTGTCACGATGCCGCCTAAGCTTTCGCTGATACCCATACCGATCGGCGCTGTGACGGATTTCGGTAGTAGCGTGACATACATTGTATGATTTAGCCCAAATATCACCGACATCGCGTAGATGCTGCCTAGCCCTGCGATCATACCCGAAATCAGTCCTGCAAAAATAGCTAAAAAATTACTTCGCAAAAGCGCCAGCTGCTCGTATAGCGGTACGGCTAGACAGACGGTAATCGGCGTTAAGAAAAAGCTAATGTGCGAGGCGCTCGCATTAAATTTCTCGTATGGAATTTTAAAGATTAAAAGCACGCAGACGGTAAGCACGATACCGATTAGAAGCGGGTTGAAAATCGTTAGCTTAAAGCGCTTTTTTAGATAAAGTCCCAGCTCAAACGAGCCTAGGCACAAAAATACGCCGAAAAAAGCGGAGTTCATTAAAATTTCTCTCATTTTTTGTCGTCTCCGGATAAAATTTCGCGCTCTAGCTTCGCATCCACGCCCTTTGTATTCACGCCGTCTTGTTCGTGCGCGGCTGCGTAAAGCCTGCGCTTAACGCGGGCGAGGGCGATTTTATAAAAGATCTGCGTTACCGCGCCGCTTGCACCGATGACTACTACCGTAGAGACTGCTGTAATCGCGATGATTGCGAAAAGATGCTGGCGCAGCGCATCGCCTGCGATGATGATCGCGGCACCCGCCGGGATGAAGATCACCGGCATAATCTGCATAAAAAACGATACGGTTTCTCTGATCTGCGATACTTTGATGAGTTTGAAGATCAGGGCTAAAAGCATAATAACTAGTCCGTAGATGCTAGCGGGGATCGGCACAGGCACGAGCGCCGCCAAAATCTCCGCAACAAAAGATATTCCTAAAATCACGCTGAATTGGATTAAGTAGTTCAAAGCTTACCTCGGATTAAAATTTAGCGTTAAATTTAGCACTTTGCAGTTAAAATAGATATTAATCTTGCGGATTTTGGGCGAAATTTTGCGGCAAAATTTACTTAAGCAAGCTCTGTAGCTAAGCTCTGGGTAGAATTTTGCGATTTATCGTAGCGCTAAATTTAGCCTTGCGGCACGGATAAAATTCGGCTACGACTACTCAATCAAGCGTCTCGCCTAGCTCAATTTTGATGCCTAGAACCTTGCAGACTAGATCAAAAATTTCAATATCGACGTTGGGCGCGTATTCGTCCAAGACGGTGTAAACTTCGGCGCGTATGTCCTCGTCGTGGCTCGGGTGCGAGCGCGAATACAGCTCGTCCGTGCGGCGCACGAGCGCGAGATTATCGATATCTCGCTCGCGCATCGCCTGCTTGAGCCGCTTTGAAATTTGCCATTTGAAACTTTGCATTTTCGCTCCTTTAAATTTGCGCGATACTAGCCAAAAGAGCTTTAAAATTTAATTTCTTAAATCAGGCGACGCGTTTCGGCGCAATCAACGAGCCTGCGCCATACGGTCTTGCGCTTGCAAATATAAACGAGCCGGGTTTAGATCAAGGTTTTACCGGCTAAATAGAAGATTATCTTTGCGTAAATAGCGCTAAATCTCGCAAAGCCAATGGGATTACTTCGCCGTGCGAAGCGCCTTTGTAGAGCTTAAACTCGCAAGAAAGCCCCCTTGTTTTTAAAATTTCAGCTAGATCGGCCGCTTTTAAAATTCCCGCTTTATCGGTTTTTCCTTTACGCATTTCACGCGAGCCGGCAACGAGCATTATGAATTTAGCTTTTAAATTTGATCTAAGCTTTCCCTCGTCTAGGGCATCTCTGATCAGCTGTGATTCGCCCCACCACAACGAAGGCGAGGCGATAAAAAACTCGTCGAAAATCCCATCGTCGCGCAGCAAAGCATAAATCCCGAATAGCCCGCCAAAAGAATGTCCGAAGTAAATTTTATCGCTTTTTGCCGTAGAGTATTTTTTATCCACGAGCGGAAATAGTTCATCTTTTACGAAATCGTAAAATTCTGCTGCGCCGCCACCGTTTGCATATTCTTCCCCGCTCGCCGCAGGCGTTAAATCTCTCGTGCGACGCTTAGTATCATACGCTAGCGGGCTATCGTATCCGATGCCTACTATAAGGACGGTTTTATTTAATTTAGGCCCGGTTTCGGCGTTTTCTTTCGCGCTATTTAAGCCTGCGTAAATTTGCGCATAAGAGTTTAAAAACATAGCAACTTGCGCGTTCGCATCAACCATAAAAACTACCCTATCGTAGCGAGCGACATTTTTTTGACGAGCTATAAAAATTTTATATTTTTCGCCGCTCTTACTTTTTAGAATAAAATCGCTCACGTTAAACATTTCGCGCGCAGCTCCACTTACCTGCTCAATCTTTTGTGGCGGTTTTGCCCCCAGATCGCAAGCGAATAAGCATGCTAAAAAGAGCGCGTTAAATACCGCAAGAAAGCTCTTTAGGCTTACCATTTAGCGTTTACCTTAAACCAAAACCTCCTGCCCTCCTCGGGATACCAATAGTAATTGCCGTCGTCTGCGAGACCCTCATCGTATCGGACGTTATCAAAGATATTGTAGGCGGTTAAATTTAGGCTCAGATTATCGTTTAAATCGTATTGTGCGCCCAAATCCGTAGTAAAAAGCTTTTTGTCGTTTTTACTAACCCTATTGCCCGGACCGAACTGCACGCTTGTAAGCTCGCTTTCGTAATTAAGACCGATAAAGGTAGAAAGCGGAGCGATAGGCCTATAGCTAAGCGTCGCATGTGCGGCATGCTTCGGAGTAGCGGTCAGGGATTTGCCATCCAGCCTACTAAGATTGGTTTGGCTAAATTTAACGGCGCCGTTTGGCGTATAGATCGTAGGATCCCCAGTTTCGATCTCGGAGTGGCTATAGGTATAGTTTGCCTTGAAATTTAGCCTCTTAGTAATATCGTAATCGCCACTCAGCTCAACGCCGTAAACCTCGGCTCCTTCTATATTAAAATACGTTCCCCAACCTGGGCAATTAACGCTCGGCGCGCCGGCGCAGCCTCCGTAAGCGGGAATCCTATTGATATTGCTGCCATCGGTATCTAAAATTTTATCTTTGAAGTCGTTTTTAAATAGCGTGATATTGCCGCGCAGATCGTCTGCATTGTCGTAATAAAGCCCGATCTCGTAGGTCGTGCTTTTCTCGGGCTTTAAATCCTTGTTACCGAAATCTATAATCCTCCAGCCGCCCTGAATCGTGCCTACTTCCGGCGAAATTTGATTGACGTTGGGAGTTTTATAACCGGTTGCGACGCCGCCTTTGATCGTCCAAGTATCGCCTATATTAAACGTCGCGTAGGCTCTAGGAGAAAAGTGGTTGCCGAAGTATTCGTTGTGCGTGAGCCTGCCACCGAGCGTTAAAAATAGCGTATTTTCCAAAATTTCGATCTCATCCTCTAAAAATCCCGCATGCTCGTTCATAGAAAATCGCTGCGGAGAGCGTAAATTTTGCCTGCTCGCGTTTGAAACGATGAAAGTCGTTTGCACATCCTGTTTGCTAAAATCGTAGCCGAAGGTAAGCGTATTTATACCGAGATAAGTCGTAAATTTGGAATTAAAATTTCTATTTTTTACGATTGCGGGCGAAAGGCTATCAAAAATGCTCGTACGGCGAGTCTTATCCCAAAAATAACTTATATCGGCACTTAAGCTTTCAAACTCGCCCAAATATCCGACGCCGTGATTTTCTCTTTTATATTTATAGTGATTTAATCCGCGCGCGTTGGGATAAACGGCGGTTTTACCAAGAGTTCTTGAATAATCGTGATTTTGCCTTCCGGTTTGAACGTAAAATTTATTATTTTCATCCGGCGTTAGCCAAAGCTTGGCGTTAGAATCCGATTTATCACTCTTTTGATAGCCTCCCTTATAGCCGTCCTCGTCGCGCAGCTTTTTATATCCCCACAGCTGAAGCGCCGCATACTGCCCGAAGGGAATATTGACGTAAGCTTCGCCCATATTACCGTTTCCGATACCCTCGTGATCTTGGATAGTTGTAGATATAGCGGCGCTTCCGCTAAATTTAGAAAAATTCTTTTTCGTAATGATATTTATCACGCCGCCTACCGCATCGCTTCCGTAAAGCGAGCTCATCGGCCCCCTAATCACTTCGATACGCTCTATCGCTCCTGCGGGTGGGATAAAATTCGAGTTCATATCTCCCGCTCCGCCTTTTGGGTTCGCCGCCGCAGAACTTACGCGTTTGCCGTCGATAAGCACAAGGGTTTGAGAACTTTCCATTCCTCTGATGGATATCCCGCTTGCCGGGCCGTCGTCGCCTGCGATAACGCTGACGCCAGGCATTTTATTCGCGATATCGTGCAGCGAAGTAAAGCTGCCGCTTGATATCTCTTTATTATCCAAGGTGGAAATGGAGGCCGGCGCCTGCCTAATATCTTGGCGAAAGCCGCTCGCGCTTACTACGATTTCGCCAAGATTCGTGCTATTTGCGTCACTGCTTAGGTGTGAGCCTTCGACGCCGCATAAAATCGAAACGCTCGCGCATATCGATAATGCGATAAATTTCGCCTTTTTAAAATACATATCTTTTTGCATTTTTGTTCCTCTATTTTGAAATTTAATCGTGGATTATAACTCAAAGCGGATAAATTTAATATTAATTATTAAAGTATTTTTATAGAATTAAATTTCGCTAATAATTCCCCATTCCATCGATATTTTTATAAAAATTATTTTAAATAAAGCACAACATATAATCAAGAAAATGCTGTAAATAAGTAAAATTTTATAACGCCCGGCATTAATTATCAAATCGTTTGAAGAAATTTTGCACAGTTTTGATTTTATCTGCCCTAAGAATCATTTTCGCTTTTGTGGACGTGTATATTTTAAACTATCGAAGGCATTACAAGCGGTAACGCGAAAACGGCTTTGCTCTATTGATTTCATGCATCCTGCGGCTTGCGATAATTATAGACTAGCATGGGATTAATATGCGACGTTTTTTAACACAGTAGCTTCGTATGAATAAATTTATCTTACTAAGGGGCATAATCGCTTCGGCGCAATTTAAAATTTTGAGTAGTTTATATAGGCGGATTTAAATTTAAACTAGATTTATCAGCACGACACAATTTGTCGAGGTTTTAAATTTAGAGCAGAGAGTCAATCCAAATTTAAAATCCTGGCGCAAGAATGCAAAGTAAGAAGATAAATTTAATAAGACCCCGCAAATTTATCTTAAAATTTAGCGAGATCAAATTTGGATTTACGCCGCAGGCACGCTATTTTCGGCGTGAGTATCGCTAGAGTCTTTGGGCCTTAAAAGCCACTGCTTTGCAAAGATCAGCACGTATATCGCAGCGCCGATGCCGCAGCTTGCGTATTCACTTGGGATAAACTCTATGAATTTCGCGCAGATATTAGGCACCAGCATTAGCGGCGTTACTAGCAGCAATAGCAGGCGTTCTAGCGGATTACATTTTGTAACAAACCAGCCTTGTAGCGAGGAGCTGAAGGCAAACATACCCACGATCGCCGTGGCAAAAATCAGCACGATTTGCAGTGGATCGCTGATCCAAACGATACTTTTTGAATCCATCGGATCGCCGATGCTTTGGATCAAAAGCAGCTTGTTGTTGAAAAAGAACGCAAACGGAAGCACCGCGGTGCGCAGATCATACACGAAGCCCTGAAGTCCCACAGTTACCGGATTTGCCTTTGCGATACCCGCCGCAGCGTATGCGGCAATGCCCACCGGAGGGGTATCATCGGCTAAAATTCCGAAATAAAATACGAAAAGATGCACCGCGATCGCAGGGATCAAAAAGCCGTTTTTGCCCGCTAGTATCAAAATCACCGGTGCAATAAGGCTTGAAACGACGATATAATTCGCCGTCGTAGGAAGTCCCATGCCCAAAATAAGGCTCATTATCGCAGTCATCAGAAGTATCAGTACTATGCTGTTTCCTGCGACTGCTTCTACTAGCTCTGAAAGAACCTGTCCCAGCCCGGTAAGCGAGATCGAGCCGATGATGATGCCCGCTAGCGCGGTGGCAACGGCTACCGTGACCATATTTTTGGCAGCACCTACCATAGCCCAAAAGATATCGACAAAGCCGACGATAAAATCGGACTTGCCAACTTTTTCGCCAAATATCGTTTTTTTAGCAGGCTCTTGTACGATCATTATCAAAAATAGCACGCAGATTGAGTTAAACGCCGCAGAGATCGCGCTTTCTTTTAGAATCAATAGAGTAAAAAGAAGCACCAAAATCGGTATTATGTAATGAATGCCGCTAAATATAATTTTTAGCTTTGAAACCTTGGCATAATCGCGGCTGCCGTGAAGCCCCAACTTGCAGCTTTCCAGATGCACGATGAAAAATAGCCCCGCGTAGCAGACGAAGGCAGGGATCACCGCTGCAATCATTACGTTGGTGTAGCTCATACCTAAAAATTCTGCGATGATAAACGCCGCAGCACCCATGATAGGCGGCATGAGCTGTCCGTTTACGCCCGCAGCGACCTCGATAGCGCCCGCTTTAGTGGCGGTAAGCCCCGCTTTTTTCATAAGCGGGATCGTAAAGGTGCCTACCGTCACGACGTTTGCGGTCGAGCTGCCGCTTACCATTCCGGTTAATCCGCTGGCGATTACGCTAGCCTTGGCGGGTCCTCCGCGGAAGCGACCCAAAATCGCAAACGCTACGTTTATAAAATACTGCCCCGCTCCGGCTCGCTCCAAAAGCGCGCCAAATAGCACGAACAGATAGATGAAGCTGGTGCTGACCCCTATCGGCACGCCAAATACGCCCTCTGTAGTTAAAAACATATGCCCTGCAAGCAGTTCAAAGCTTGCGCCGCGGTGCGCGATGATATCTGGCATATAGGGGCCGAAGTAGCAATACAGAAGGAAGGTAAAAGCGATAATGCCAAGCGCTGGTCCCATCATACGACGACCTGCTTCAAAGAGTATGAAAATTCCGATAAAGGCTGCTACGATATCTCTGGTTAGATAATTTCCCGGGCGCTGCGCTAGCCCGTTAAATTCTATCGCAGGATACAAGATCGCGGCGACTCCGACGATTAATAAAATATAATCGTAAAACGGGATATAAAAATGCGCCTTAGAGCGCGGGCGAAACGGAAAAAGCGAAAAAATTATAAAAATGGCGAACGCCAAGTGGATCGAGCGCGCAATATTCGTATTTAGCGTAAAATACGCGATGTAAAGTTGAAAGACCGACCACGCGAAGCAGACCAGCGTCACGAGCCAGAAGAGCTTTTTAGAGGTAAATTCTCTACTTTTTACCTCTAAAACCTGCTCGTCGTTTTGTGTAGATTTCTCCATCAACTAGCCTATTTCAGCAGCCCGGCTTCTTTATACACCGCCTCTGCCGCAGGATGAAGCGGCGCGCTAAGCCCCTCTAAAAGAGATTCTTTGCTTACCAAATTTAGCGCAGGGTGTAGCTTTTTATACTCGTCAAAATTATCAAGTATTGCCTTAACTACCGCTCTAACTGCTTCGTCGCTTTGGCTAGCGTCGGTTACGAGCACAGCCTTTACGCCGATAGTCTGCGTATCGTGATCTACGCCGTCATACATTTTCGCAGGGATCACGCCTTTGGCAAAATACGGATATTTCTCCATAATCTTTTTAATATGCTCATCGTCGATGCCGATTAAGTCGATAGGAAGCGAAGTCGCCGCATCGGTGATATTTGCGGTTGGATGTCCTACGACGTAGAAGTATCCGTCGATCTTCTTATCTTTTAGCGCCATAGGGCATTCTTGCGCGGTTAAGACGCCGTGCTGGGCGAGCTTTTTAAGATCGAAGTCGTAGTTTTCAAAAACTATCGTGCTGGTTAGCTCGTTGCCGCTGCCCGGGTTTCCGATATTGATCTTTTTGCCCGCAGCGTCTCCGTAGGCTTTGATACCGCTCTCTTTAGAGACGACGAAAGCCAAAAGCTCCGGATAGATCGAAATTACGGAGCGTAAATTTTTATCCGCCGCGCCTTGGAATTTGCCCGTACCGTTGTACTTATCATAGACGACGTCGCTTTGAACGAAGCCGAAATTTAGCTCTTTTTTAAGCACGTTATTGACGTTATACGTCGAGCCGCCCGTCGATTGCACGGAGCATTTCATATTTTTATCCATATTTACCAAGCGGCAAATCGCGCCGCCTACCGGATAATAGGTGCCGGTCATACCGCCGGTGCCGATATTGATGAACTCCTTAGCGCCTGAAACGCTAGCTAATAAGGCCAAACCGGCCAAAGCAACAGAAAATTTTTTCATCTTTGCTCCTTTTTGAGTTAAAAGTTTGAAAGTATTGCTAAATTTCTATAAAATTCTAATAAAAACAGATCGAATTTCGCGCAAATTTACGATTTTACACATCGCGGCGCAGGTGACTTAATATCAAAGTAGGGTGGCGATCTGATCTGATATGCGGAATTTTACCGCGATAAAACTAAGCCTGAAATCCAAACGTCTGGAGATAAAATTTAACGCTATAAATTTCAAGCCTTAATAACTCACGCCGCTAAGATACAGCCCGTTTGGCGGAAAGGGGATTCTGCTAAGCGCTCGCGAGAAGCTGATCTTGCGCCCACTCTGCACGGACTTTAGGGCGTTTGCGACCATCAGCCGCACCTGCGCTCGTAAAAATCCGTTGGCTTTAAAATTTATCAAGGTCAAATTTCTAAAAGAGTAGGCGCGCGCGACGTAGAGCTCGCGTACGGGGCTTTTTATGTCGCTGCCGCTTTTCATAAACTCGCTAAAATCGTGCTCGCCGATAAAATTTGCAAGCGCAGCATTGAGCGCGGCAAGATCTACGCGCGGATAAAACACGCAAAAATCGCTAAGAAAGGGGCTGGGACATCCGTGGTTTAAAACGTAGCGATAGGAGCGCGCCACGGCGTCGTAACGCGGATGAAAATCGCGCGGCACCGGGCTGATGTGTTGCACAAAAATATAGGGCGCGCAGTGGCGATTGATGAGCTCTTTTAGGCGCGGCAGCTCCCAGTGCACGGTGCATTCGACGCAGCTTACCTGGCGCAGCGCATGTACCCCTTTATCGGTGCGCGAGCTGCTGATTAGCGGCGCAAAGATCCCCACTCGCCCCAAAGCCGCGCGCAGCACGTCCTCGACGCCGCGCCCGTGAGGCTGAGACTGCGAGCCGCTAAATTTCGAACCGTCGTAGGAATAGACGAGCTTGAGCTTTACGCGCTCGGAGTTCGCGCTCGTGGCATATGCGCACGCATCTGTGGGGGTATTTGGCGTGGCGCTTATTTTGCCGATGTGCGTAAGCTCGCTCGCTGCGAAGTCGTTTGTGGACGCGCTTTTGATAATATTTTTAAGTTCGGATGCGCTTGCTGGCGTGTTTGCGGGGGCGTCCGCTTTATAGGCGGCGTTTGCCTTGCGGGAGTCTGCGGTGCAGGCGGACGCGGGAAGGGTAGTGTAAAATTTGGCGACGGGCGAGATATAGATTTTTAAAGCATCACTGCTCGCTACATTAGCTTTCGCAACGTTTGCCGCGCAAATATCCGAAGCGGTGACATTGACGGAATTTTTGCAAACGGAATTTAAATCCGCCCCGCGCGCGGTCTTTTTGGTGCGAATGGCGTCCGAATTCCGCTCGACGCTTTCGTGATTCAAACCACAATCGGGCGCAGTATAGGTGGCCGTATCGCTTGCCGAGCTTGCGAGAGCGGAATTTTTAAAATTTGAAATTTTATCGTTTAAAATCAAAGCTTGCTCGCCGCTTTGCGCTTCGTGTTCTAAATTTACGCCACGCAAAATTTCAGACGCGCTAGCCTTGCTCGCCGAAATTTTATCCGCCAAATTTCGAACGGACGAGCTTTTGTTTAAAATTTTGCCGCCGCAAAGCTCGGAGCTTTTTTCAGTACCTCGGGGCAATTTTGATCCTGTAGTAAAGTAGCGAGCCGATAAGCGTAACGCCGAATGTCACGGGAAGCGCGATGCTTGGGTATTTAGAGAGCAGCATGATCATCGCGAAGTAGCTAAAAAGCACGCCGAAGATCCCCGCGTAAACAAAGCCCTTTTCGTAGCGATAGGTCACGATGCCGAGGCTTAGCGCAAACAGAAAGCTCGCCAGCGGGAAGAGCGAGACGAGGGTGTAGATGCTAAATTCTTTCCTGCGCTTCTCGCTGCCGCTCATATCGCTCCAGTATCCGATCACGCCGCCTCCGCCGCGGATATTGCGGTCGCTTTGCGTGCGCAGAGTTAGGCTTTCAAACTCGCTTACGTGCCATTGATCGCCGCCCATCGTGTAAATTTTGCCGTCGTGCAGCATCGCAGAAAAGCTCGCGTTTTCGTTTTTAAACTCGCCGCTGCGCGCTACGATCATCCGCTCGTGATCCTGCGAGTTGCCTGGATTATACAGCACGAGATCCTTATACAGCGTGCTTGTGCCGTTGTTTTCCTGCGAGTCGATAAAAACGAGCCAGTCGGAAAATTTCTGCCCGAATTCGTTGGATTTGATATTTAGCGTCGCGCTAATTTTTTTGTAATCGATGAAATTGTCCTTTAAATTTTCGGCTATCGGCATCATAAAAAGCGAGACGAAAAGCAGCGCCAGGGAGCACAGCGCGGCGCTTATGCCGAAAAACAGCGCGATCTTGCGCGTGGCGTAGCCGATCGTAAATATGACGATGGTTTCATTCTCTTTAGAGAGCCTAAAAAGCGAGATGCTAAGCGCCACGAAAAACGCAATCGGCACCGTAAATATGAGGATGCGCGGCAGCATGAAAAGATAGAGCTTTACTAGCTCTGAAAAATTTATCTCGATAAACGACGTAATGCGCGCGATCTGAAGGAAAAAGACGATCGACATTATGATAAAAAGCGTGCTGAAAAGCGACGCGAAGGAACCGACGAAATTGCTAAATAAATAGCGCTGTACCCTATCCATAAATGATGTCCAAGAGCCTTAAAATTTGATCTTTGAAGATAAAGGTAAGAAGCAGCCCCATCGATAAAAACGGCACGAACGGCAGCTCGTAGCCTCTTTTGTTCGCGATGAGATACGCAGGCAGCGTCAAAATCGCGCCGATGTAGATCGAGATGCCGCCCAGCTTCCAACCCAAAATCGCCCCCATAACGCTCGCGATAAAAATATCCGCGCTTCCCATCGCTTCGCGCTTTAGCACGAAGGTGACGATGAGGCGCAGCACGAAAAATATCGCCGCGTATCCCGCCGCCGCTCCTACGCCGCTAAGATTAAAATCGTACATCAGCGTGTAAGCAAGCGAAAGCGCCGTAACTACGTAAAGAAGGCTTTCCGGTACGGCTTTATATTCAAAATCAATCGCCGAAAGCGCCATAAGCAAGATAAAGCAAAGCCCAAGCACTGCGGCTTTTGCAAGATCGGGCTCGCCAAAATACGCCGCAAGCGCAAGCGCGCCGCCTAAAAGCTCGACGATCGGGTATCGGATCGAAATTTTGGTTTTACAAAAGGCGCATTTGCCGCCCAAAAATAGCCACGAAAGCAGCGGAATGTTGTGGTAAAATTTTAAAGCATGAGAGCATTTAGGGCAGTGCGAAGCGGGGAAATTTACGCTCTGTCCGCGCGGCAGACGGTATATCAGGACGTTGCAAAACGAGCCTACGCAGGTGCCGAATACCGCAAAAATCATGCCGTAAACGATATTTAAATCCATCTTTTTCCTTTGGAGCTTTAACTTTTTAAAATTTAATCAAACGCTCTATGGTAGCGAGAAATTTCTTAGTTTTCATTGATTTTTTGCCTCTCGTAAGGAAAAAAATTTACGAAAATCGCCGCCGCGCCTACGCAAAATAAAATGGCTATGAGCCCGGCGATTAGCGGCTCGTCGTATTCTTTGTAAATTACGCTAAAAATTAAAAATCCCGCTACTAGTATCACGGCGTCCAAAAGATCGAAGTTCAAAGTATCTACGATCCATAAAAACATGATATATGCGCCTATCCCGCTGCCTGCGGATGCTAAAATCCCCATTTTATCAGGGATGAAAGCAAATGCTAGCACAAAAAACACAAGCAGGCAAATGTAGACCGCCAGTATAAATTTCTTTGATTTTTTATACACGCTGCCGCATCTTGGGCATCTTAGGGTTTTCATCGGCTTTTTTGTAAGCTTTTTGCCGCAACCGCTTTGTAGTGAGTTAAATAAAAATATGGTTACAAGAATGAATATTCAGCTTGATGTAATGGGAAAATATGAGAAAAGGGATATAATAGGATGGATGAAATTGACAAATTAGAATTTGGAGGATAAAATGAAAAAAATAGTAGCGATTAATGCTGGACCAAGAAAAGGATGGAATACAGATCAACTGATTAAAGAAGCTGCAAAGGGTAGTGAGTTTGCCGGCGCAGAAATTGAATATGTAGATTTGTTCCGATTAGAGAAATATACCGGATGTATTTCATGCTTTGGATGTAAAAGACAGGGCAATTTTGGTAAATGTGTCTACAAGGATGGATTATATGACGTACTTGAAAAGATTAGAAATGCAGATGGACTGATTATTGGATCACCGAATTATATGGGAGATGTGACCGCAAGTTTCAGAGCCTTATTTGAACGATTAACTTTCCAATCACTCACATATAATCTTGAAAAACCATCCTACAATGAACACTTGATACCGGTACTTTTTATTTTAACAAGCAACAGTGAGGATAGTGCATATGAAGAAGGTGGGTTTTATGGTGATTTTATTCCAAAGTACAAATACTTATTTGAAAGATCCGTAGGTCCAACCAATGTACTCGTATGTGGGAATACTGTTCAAGTTAAGGATTACAGCATATACGATTGGACAATGTTTGATGGGGATGCAAAGAAAGAACATCATGACAAAACATTCCAATCCTATTTGGAAAAAGCGTATAAAATGGGGCAGGATTTAGTGTAACCTTTTAAGGTTTTATGTCTCTGCAAATTCCAGTTTGTCGAAGTAAAAAAATCAAATAGGATATTACCAAGAGGAAGTAAAAGCAAATTGCCGATATTTCCTTTTTTGTTGTCAAAAATCCAAAAAACGGAAAGGAGAATTTATGGAAGAACTGAAAAATAAGGATAAAAACGGCATTAGCACAGAGAGAAAGATTGGAAAGACCACCTATGAGGTTGTTGTCCATTCCAATGAAAATGCGACAGAAACAATGCAAGATAAGTTGACAAGAATAATGTTGAGGGAGCTTAGGAGAAAATCGGACGAAAAAAAAGATGATTTTGATTAAAAAGTCCTTGACAAGTAGCAACAGGTTCTGCAAATTAAAATTTTAAAATTTAAAGCGACCGTTAGAGTGACTGGCCGTAGCTCAAAGACCGCCGAAGCGGCGCTGTTTGCGGCGGAAATCATCCACTATGTGAGCAAGCTCCTCGCGCGTGAAATCCGGCCACAGCGTCGGCGTAAATGCAAGCTCGGCGTAGCTTGCCTGCCAGAGCAAGAAATTAGATAGCCGCTGCTCCCCGCCCGTACGCACCAGCAGATCCACGTCGCCGCTGTGCGCGGTATCCAGATGCGCGCCGATGCCCGCTTCGCTTAGCCGCTCGCCGCTTGCAAGCAGCCGCTCGCACGCTCGCACGATCTCGTCGCGAGAGCCGTAGTTGATCGCTAGGTTAAAATTTAGCGCTCGCCCGTTTTGAGTTAAATTTGAAAGATATTCGATCTCGCTTCGCAGATCGCCGCTAAAAGCCGATATGTCGCCGATCGGATAGAATTTTATCCCGTTTTGGGTAAATTTTTCGCGGCGTGAAATTAGGAATTTTTGCAGCAACTTCATCAAAAATTCCACTTCGCTTTTCGGACGCTTCCAATTTTCGGTGCTAAAGGCGTAGAGCGTGAGGTTTGCGATGCTTTCGTCGATGCAAAACTCGCAGATCTGCTCCACGACTTCCGCGCCCGCTTCGTGCCCACCGGTGCGCAGCAGACCGCGCTTTTTCGCCCAGCGCCCGTTGCCGTCCATCACAATGGCTAGATGATTTAGGCTATTCACGGATCAGATTTTTTTTAGCTCAGCCGCGATTTTTAGGGCGACTTCGTCCTTCGGCGCGGTGTCGATTACGACCTGATCGTTTTTTGTGATGAAGGTGACCTTAAGGACGTCGCCGCCGAGCTTGATGATGTCGTCGAGCACGTTTAGGCAGACGGCGTCGAGATGCTTTTCATTTAGCATGCGTTTGGCCTCGCCGACGGCGTTTTCGCGGTCGGTCTCGAGCTTGAAGCCCACCTTTTTGATATTTCCGCGCACGGAGCTTAAGATATCCTCGTTTTCGCCCAGGCGTAAATTCCAAATTTCGCCGATCTCCGCTTTTTTCACCTTGTCTTTGTAGCGAACCTTCGGCGAATAATCGCTTACCGCAGCAGCCATTATCAAATATGAGCCGTCGGGGAATTTCGTGCTGTCAAGCGCCGATTTTAGCCCGATGGTGCTTTCAAATTTAACGAGCTTGTATGGTAAATTTTCATATTCGTTGCTAGAGATCAGCGTCACGTCTGCGCCCAGATAAAACAGAGCGTCGGCAATCGCTTTGGAGGTTTTGCCGCTGGAGAAATTCGTAATGCCGCGTACGCTGTCGATCTTTTCGATCGTCGCGCCTCCGGTGATGATGACGGTTTTGTCTTCCCAAAATTTATCGTTATAAAGCGCGCGCTTTAGCGTCTGCATGATCGCCTCGGTGCTCGCTAACCCGCCCTTACCGGTATCGCCGCAAGCTAGAGTTTTTTCTATCGGATCCACAAAATACGCATTGACGCTCGCTTTTAGCATATCGATGCAGTTTTTTGTGATGTTGTTTTCAAGTAGCGCTGGATTTGCGGCTGGTGCGATAACCACCTTGGCATGGGCGAAGGCCGCGTTTAACACCTCTAAAAATACGTTGTCGCAGACGCCCCAAGCGAGCTTGTTTATCGTATTTGCTGTCGCAGGTGCTATCAAAACTAAATCCACCTTGGAATAAGCGATGTGGTTGATGCCAGCCTGCCAGTTTTCGTTGGCTTTGCAAAGCACGGGGTGATCGCACAGCGCCTCGAAAGCTTTGTAGCTGACAAACTCCTGCACGCCGTCGCTAAGCGCGACATAGACGTCGAAATTCGACTTTTTCAGAGCGGATAAAATTTCAAACGCTTTGTAAAAACTGATACTCCCGCAAACCGCGAGTAAAACCTTTTTCTTATTCATCTTCGCTCCTAAAAAATTTATGGAAAAACCCATCTTTGTTGATTTGTTTATTTCGGCTGATCGCCAGCGCGCCGCTTGGAACGTCGCTAGTAACCGTCGTGCCCGCGGCGATTATAACGTCGTCGGCCACCTGCACGGGCGCTACTAGCTGCGTGTCCGAGCCGATAAAGACATTTTTGCCGATTATCGTTTTGTATTTTTTCTTGCCGTCGTAGTTGCACGTAATCGTGCCGCAGCCGATATTGCTGCCCTCATCGATCTCGCAATCTCCGAGGTAGCTTAAATGCCCCGCCTTGATCCTGTTTACTTTCGCGTTTTTAAGCTCGACGAAATTCCCGATATGGGTGCCTGTAACTTCGCATTTTGGGCGTAGATGCGCCATCGGACCGATGTCGGAGTTTTTTATGACGCTATCTTCGATGACGCAGCCGCTTTTAATGAGCGAGCTTTCGATCACGCAAGGACCGATGATGCTTACATTTTCTTGCAGCTCGCACTCGCCGATAAATTTCGCCCTGCTGTCGATGTAGATGCTTTGCGGTAGGCGCATCAAAACGCCTTGTTTCATCAAATTTTCTTTGATCTCGTTTTGCATTAAATTTTCGGCGATGCTGAGGGCGAACTTATCGTTTATGCCCATGAAGCTTTGCTCGTCCACCCACACGGCGGCGCATTTTAAGCCCATATCTTTGGCGATTTTGATCGCGTCTGTGAGGTAGTACTCTTTTTGCGCATTATCGGGTTTGATCTGCGGCAGGATCTGTTTCAATGCCTCGCTTTTGAAGCAGTAGCAGCCGGCGTTTGCGTCTTTTACCGCCTTTTCCTCCTCGCTTGCGTCCTTTTGCTCGACGATCTTTAAAATTTCACCGCCGCGGGTAATTACGCGGCCGTATCCGAACGGATCGCGCGCGCTAAAAACGCTTAGATTTACTTCCGCGTCCCCCTCGCAGAGTTTGCGAAGCTCGGCGCTTTTTACCAAAGGCATATCGCCGCAGATTATGAGCGTTTTGGCTCCGCTGATTTCAACCTCTTTTAGTCCGCCCGCAGTGCCGGGGAAATGCTCGTGATCTTGTTTGTAGATTTTAGCGTTTGGAAAGTGCGCTAGAACCGCGCTTTTAACCTCGTCGAATTGGTAGTGTAAAATCACGCTCACGTCGTTTGAAATTTCGTAAGCTTTCTTTAGGATGTGGATTATCATCGGCTCGCCGCAAAGCTCGAAAAGAACTTTAGCTTTTTGCGACTTCATCCGAGTGCCGAGTCCTGCGGCAAGAACTATAACCGAAACGTCGTTCATTTTTACCCTTAAATTTCAAAAAATTGGATAATTTTAACACATTTAAAATAAATAAAAACCTAAATTTATGCCGTGCGGGCGAAATTTAAATCCCAAATTCAACTAAAATTTTATAAAATTCCGCCTAAATTTTAAAGCTTAGGCGGACGTTTTGAAAAAACTGATTTTAGTTACTTGTATTTGGGCGTTTAGTTTCTCGCTGATAGGCGAGTTTTTGCGCGGCATAGACAGCGCGTATTTGGCGTTTTCGCGCGTATCGTTGGCGCTAATTTGTTTTTTGCCGTTTATGAAATTTCGCGGGCTAAATCCCGCCCTAGCGCTTAAAATTTGCGCCGTGGGCGCCGTGCAGATCGGCGTGATGTATATCTTCTACTACCGCAGCTTTGCGTATTTGAAGGTTTATGAAGTTGCGCTTTTTACGATATTTACTCCGTTTTACGTGACGTTGCTTTACGACGCGCTTAAGCTTAGATTTCGCGCGCTATATCTTTTTAGCGTCGCTGTCGCGGTGCTAGGTGCCTTGGTGATCAAATTTGGCGCGATAAATTCCGAGTTTTTGACGGGCTTCTTGCTCGTGCAGGGCGCAAATTTATGCTTCGGGCTCGGACAGAGCGCGTATAAATTTATGCTGGAGCGCCACGGCTTTAGCGAGCAGAAGGAGCTTTTCGGCTACTTTTTTGTGGGGGCCACCGCCGTTACGGCGATTGCCGCGATCGTGCTCGGGGATTTTTCTAAATTTAATCCTAGCTTCTCGCAAGGCGCGGTGATCGTGTATCTAGGAACTGTCGCAAGCGCTCTGGGGTATTTTTTGTGGAACAAAGGCGCGTGCGAAGTCGATAGCGGCGTGCTTGCGATTATGAATAACGCGCTCATCCCTGCAGCGATCGTCGTAAATTTAGTATTTTGGCAACAAGATGCCGATCTGGCGCGCCTACTTGCGGGCTCGGCGCTGATTTATGTTTCGCTAATTTTACATAAAAAGATCATGAAATTTTACGCCGTGCGCGAGCAAAGAATTTAGTATTTAACTAAAATTTTATATTTTTACATTAGAATTAGCCCTTATTTTATTTGAAGTTGGAAAAATGAAAAAAACCTTGAAATTTATCGGCTCTATCGTACTTGTCTTTCTTGCGATATATTTTTTATACGGTAAATTTTTTAAGCAAGAAGAGGCGCCGAAAGCTCTTACGACTAGACTTGAAAAGGGCGATATTAGAGGCACGGTGACGGCTGCGGGAGAGGTTTACGCTAGGGATTTGGTCGATGTGGGCGCGCAGGTAAGCGGTCAGATCAAAAAGCTCTACGTCAAAGTGGGCGATAAGGTTCAAAAGGGCGATATGATAGCGCAGATCGATTCCGTCACGCAAGAAAACGAGATTGCGCAGCAAAAGGCGCAGCTTCTGATCCACGAGGCAAATTTGGCTTCGGCAAAGATCGCCGCGACAAACGCTAAAACGCAGTATAACCGCGAGCTTGAGCTGTATAAAAGAAACGCCGCTTCCAAAGAGGCTGTGGAAAACGCTAAAAATAGCGCCGCTTTAAAGGAGGCTGAGCAGAAGCAGATCGAGGCGCAGATCGAGCAGACCAAACTTCAGCTAAGCACGGCGGAGACAAATTTTGGCTATACCAAGATCACGGCTCCGATAAGCGGCACGATTGTTTCCATGCCGGTAGAGGAGGGCAAAACGGTAAATTCCAACCAAACTACGCCTACGATCGTAAAGATCGCCGATCTAAGCAAGATGGAGATCAAGATGCAGATCGCAGAGGGCGATATATCCAAAGTAAAGGTTGGAATGGACGTAGAATACTCCATACTATCGGATCTGGATAATATCAAAAAGGCTAAAATTTACAAGATCGATCCCGGTCTTACCACGCTTAGCGACGGGACGTACGATAAAACCTCTAGCGGATCGTCTTATTCTTCGAGTAGCAGCGACAGCGCGATCTATTTTTACGCAAAGATGCTCGTAGACAATGAAAATGATTTTTTAAAGATCGGAATGACGACCGAAAACAACATAATCGTAAGCGAAGCGAACAATACGAGCTACCTACCTACCTCGGTTATCAAGCGCGACGCGAAAGGCGATTACGTCACGGTGCTTAACGGCAAAGAACCCGAGCAGCGATACGTAAAAACCGGCGTCAGCGATGATTTGAATACCGAAATTTTAAGCGGTTTGGATGAAAAAGACGAGGTGCTTATCGCCGACGGAAAAGCCGCGCCGTTAAATATGGACGGGCCTCCGATGGTGTTTTAGTTAAAATTTTATGGTGTAAAGATGCTAGAGCTTAAAGATATAAACAAAAAATTCATTCTCGGCGATAACGAAATCCACGTATTAAAGGACGTAAGCTTCAATATCGAAGCGGGCGAGTTTATATCGATAATCGGGCAATCCGGAAGCGGAAAATCCACGCTGATGAATATAATCGGCTGCATCGATACGCCAAGCAGCGGAAGCTATAAGATCGAAGGTCGCGAAACCGCGAATTTAAGTGGCGACGAGCTTGCGGCACTTAGAAGTAAAAAATTTGGCTTTGTCTTTCAAAAATATAATCTCATCGCCACGATGGACGCGACCGCAAACGTCTCGCTGCCTGCGGTGTATGCGGGTGTAGGGGCGAGCGAACGGACGAAACGAGCGGTGGAGCTTTTAAATAAGCTGGAGCTTGGCGATCGCACCAAAAATTTACCGAGCAAACTTAGCGGCGGGCAGCAGCAGCGCGTAAGTATCGCCCGCGCTCTGATAAACGGCGGTGAAGTGATTTTGGCAGACGAACCTACCGGCGCGCTTGATAGCAAAAGCGGCGAGACGGTGATGCAAATTTTAACGGCGCTGCACAAAGAGGGTCATACCATCATCATAGTTACGCATGACGCGCATATTGCGGAATTTGCGGATCGTATCATCGAGATCAAAGACGGCAGAATTTTAAGCGATAAAAGAAAGACGGAACGGGTTTTTGAGCGCAAAAAAGAGCAGATCAAAACTAAAAATTCCTTTATATTTTGCAAAGATCAGCTCATAGAAAGCTTTAAAATGTCGATTAGCGCGATATTTTCGCATAAACTAAGATCGATTTTGACGATGTTAGGCATCATCATCGGCATTGCATCTGTTATCTGCGTAGTAGCTCTCGGTAAGGGTTCGGAGGAGAAAATTTTATCCGAGATCCGCAAAATTGGCACTAATACGATCGATATCTTTCCCGGTAAAAATTTCGGCGACGTGCGTGCGGGCTTTGTGAGCACCCTTACGATAAGCGATTCTAAGGTTTTGGCGCGCCAGCCCTACGTTGATTACGCTACACCAAATGCTTCTGCAAGCGGCATGATAACCTATGCAAATTTAAGCTCTAAAGCCCAACTGCGCGGCGGCGGCGTGAATTCTTTGGCGGTTAATGGCATAGATATAGAAGATGGTAGAAATTTTAGCGACGATGATATTAAAAATTCTGCCTCTGTCGCGATTATCGATCCAAACACTAAAAAAACATTTTTTAAAAATTCCGATCCTATCGGCAAGACGATTTTATTTTCGGGTAAGCCACTTAAGATCATAGGAGTTTCGGGCAAAGATAAGAACGCCTTTGGAAGCAACGAAAATTTAAGAATTTACGCGCCGTACTCAACCGTGATGAATAAAATCACAGGCAATCGAAAAATCAGCTCTATCACCATCAAAATCAAAGACGATGTCAATACTCAAGTGGCCGAAGAGAGCCTAACTCAGCTACTTGTCCAAAGACATGGCTCGCGGGATTTTCATACGATGAACGCAGATACTATCAAACAAACAATACAAAGCACTACCGGCACGATGACAATTCTGATCTCATCTATCGCAGTGATCTCACTCGTCGTGGGCGGCATCGGCGTGATGAATATCATGCTCGTAAGCGTTACCGAGCGCACGCGCGAAATCGGCATCAGAATGGCGATCGGCGCGAAGCAATCCAATATCTTGCAGCAGTTTTTGATAGAGGCGATCTTGCTTTGCTCGCTCGGCGGAGCTTTAGGAATTTTAATCGCTTTAGCGCTTGGATTTACGTTTAATACCATAAGCCCAGATTTTGCGATGAAATTTACTACCGCGCCTTTCGTGATCGCCTTTGCGGCGTCATCCGCGATCGGTATAGTTTTCGGCTATCTGCCGGCAAGAAACGCCAGCAGATTAAATCCGATAGATGCTTTAGCACAAGAATAACCAAGGAGAGAAAATGATAAATTCCAAAGTAATTTTAAGCGGCGTTTTAGCTGTTTTTATCGGCGGTTGTGCCTCAAATCAAAGTGAGGTCGAATTTAAACCTGTAGAGCATTTCAAGGACGAAAATGCAAGCTATGAAATCGATACGCTGTGGTATAAAAAATATGGCGAATCGTACCTAAATAAGCTTGTAGATCAAGCCCTTGCGAATAACTACGATCTAAAAACAGCGGCTTTAAACGTTGAGAGTGCTTATGCAAATTTAGGGCTAAGCAGGGCTGATCTTTTTCCTACGCTAAGTAGCTCGTGGAGTGCGGGCGCTAATCGCGACATAAGCACCGGCTCGAATTGGAACAAAACCTATAGCTCTGGTTTTAACGTAAGCTATGAGCTTGATCTTTTCGGCAAGATCCGCTCGGCGGTAAATGCCGAGGGCTGGAACGCCAAAGCTAGCGAGTTTGACCTTGAAAATACTCGCCTGACTCTTATAAATTCCGTAGTCAGCGGGTACTTCGAGATGCTTTATCTAAACGATTCGCTAAAATGGACAAAACAGAATTTAAGCGATTACCGCGAGATCGAAAAAATAATTAAGGCAAAATATGATTACGGCAAGTCCGAGCAGCTAGATTACAGGCAGATTCAAAATTCTATCCTAGGGCTTGAAAACAAGGTCTTAAGCATTCAAAAAAACATCGAGGATAATCATAAATATATGAGAAATCTCATCTCCTCCAGCTTGCAATTTGATGATAACACCGATTCGATAAATTCCATAGAATTCCAAGGCGTTGATCTAAATGTACCTTACACAGCGCTTGCTAACCGCCCCGACATTAGAGCTGCGATCGCTAGGCTAAATTCCAGCTTTTACGACGAACAGACCGCTAAGTTAAATTTCTTTCCTAGCGTAAATTTAGGCGCAGGGCTTACTAACGGGCAAGGCGTGAGCGCTAACGATAGTTTCAAGCTAAATTTTTTAAGTGGCAACGTAAGCATAAGTCTGCCGTTTTTGGATTATGCGAGGGTTGAAAACCGCCTTAAAATTTCAGAGATCGCTTTTCGCAAAAACGTCGTAAATTATGAACAGACGCTCTCTAACGCTACGAATGAGGTGCTAAATTTATATAGAATTTATCAGATCAATCTGGCTAGCCTTAAAAATTTAAGCGCTGCTTACGATGAAAAGGCGCGTATTGCCGATCTTTACGCCGCGAAATACGAAGCAGGCTCAAGTGAGCTAAAGGATATGCTAGAAGCCCGTACCGACGCCGTAAACGCTAAGATAAACGAGCTAAATCAAAGATATTTGACGCTTCAAAACGAGGCGGCGATCTATCGCGCGATGGCAGGCAAATTTAAACGCAAATGAAAAAGGCTTTGATATTTTGGCTGCTTTGCGGTGCGATATTTGCTGATTCCACGGCACTAAGAGCGCAAGATGACTCAGTAAGCTTTGGTGCCAGCGTCTATGCTACGAACGATAAACAATCAGAATTTGAGAAAAACCATAGTGAAATTCTGCTAAATCGTCAAAAAAATGAATTAGATCGGCAAAGCCTGCAAAATAATTTGCAACGTGAATCAAAAGGCGTAGGCGACCACGATGATTTTTCGATGAAAAAGCAGCCGATGCAAGATATCAAGGCGCGAAATAATAAAAATGAGCAAGACTTAAAACTGCGCCGTAAAAAGCTGCAAGGCGACGCTTATCGGCGCTAGGACTGCTTTTGTTTATCGGTTTTTAAGTAAAGTTTCTATAAAATCTCCGCTTTACATTTTCTTAAAGGAACAGTTATGAAAAGAACGTACCAACCCCACAATACCCCTAAAAAGCGTACTCACGGCTTTCGCGTCCGTATGAAAACAAAAAACGGCCGCAGAGTTTTAAGCGCAAGACGCGCTAAAGGCAGAAGAAGATTGGCTGCGTAGGCGAATTTGCTGCGATAAGCGATAGCAGGGTTTTTTCGGAGGTTTATAAAAGTGCGGCAAAGTGGCATTGCGAATGCGCTGTTGTGTATTTTTTGGCTAGCGAGCAGCGTAAATTTAGCGCAGTCGCCAGTAAAAAAATAGGCAATTCAGTTACGCGAAATTACGCTAAAAGACGTTTGCGCGCAGCGTTTTATAATCAAAAAGACGCCATTGTTAGCGGAATTTTTATATTAATTGCAAAAAAGCGGATCGTAGATATGAGCTTTGAAGACATTGAGCGAAATTTAAAATGGGCGTTTAAAAAGATCGGCGTAGTAAAATGAAGAGATTTTTTATAGCCGCGATCGGGTTTTATCGAAAATTTATTTCGCCTTTGCTGCCACGCTGTTGCCGCTACTATCCGAGCTGTTCGGAATACGCGCTTTATGAGTTTAAGTTTAACGGCGTCTTTGGCGCACTCTGCGCTGTAACGGCTAGAATTTTAAGATGCAATCCGCTCTTTAGCGGTGGCATAGATTATCCGATAATCGCGCGAAATTTCAAATTTTGCGTATTTTCTAAAATCCGCAGCAGCAATGTCTCTGTGGATAAATTTAAGCTTTGGTTCATACCATATAAAAAAAATAGATATTACGTCATACGACTAGGAGAAAATAGTGCTAGATAAACTTCCTCAATCAAAGCGCCTTGCTATTGCAATAGCAACTGCGCTCATATTTTTCGTAGCTTACGATCATTTTTATTTATCAAAAATTCGCGCCGCTATGGAGGCAAACGCAACCGCGGCGCAAATCGCGCAAAAAAATGCCGCCAAGTCCGCTCCGCAAACTACCGCCGCTGGCGTGAGCGCGCAGGGAGCAAATTTAAATGCCGTAAATTCCATCTCTGCACCGTTAGTGCGCGTGGTTGGCAAAGAAGCAAATTTCACGATCGACGGGCTCGGTCGCATAAGCTCGTATATACTAAACGATGCGAAATTCCGTGACGAAAACGGCGATGCGATAAATTTAATTGATCCTAAATCACATTCTAAACCGCTTGAGATGCGCTTCGAGGACGCGGCGTTGAATGCAATGGCTTTCGATACTCCTTACAGCGCTTCATCTAGCGAGCTGGACGTACGAAATGGAGAGGCTATCGTTACGTTAAGTCAAAGTTTAGGCGCCGTTAGCATAAATAAAATTCTTACTTTTTATCCAAATGGTAGTTATAAATTGGATCTGAAGTTAAGAGGCAATGCGCATTATTTTATCAGCCCCGGCTCGCGTCCGAACGTAGAAGTAGATAGCTATACGGTTCACGGCGTCATCGTTGGAAAACCGGGCGAAGCTGGAATTTCAGATAAAATCGCTTCATTTTTTACGGGCTCGCAAGCTATAAACGAAAGCGTAGAAATTTTTAAAGATGGCGACGTGGATAAAAACGAGCGAATAAGCGGTGCAAATATCGCTGCGAGCTCGGATCGTTATTATACGACGCTATTTTACGGAGAGAGTTTGAATGCGACCGTGACTGACGCAGATAAAATTTCGCAGGTTTTCATAGGCTCGGACGGCGATCTTAGTCTTACGGGCTATATCGGCGCGAAAGATCACGCGACGCTAAGCTCGATAAATCCTGCTCTTACGCACATTATCGAATACGGCTGGTTTACCTTCATCGCCCGCCCGATGTTTAAATTTCTAAACTGGTTGCACGGCTATATCGGTAACTGGGGCTGGTCGATCGTCGTGCTTACGCTCATTATTCGCCTAATCTTATTCCCGCTAAGCTACAAGGGAATGCTATCGATGAATAAGCTAAAAGATCTGGCGCCCAAGATGAAAGAGCTTCAAGAAAAATACAAGGATGATAAGCAAAAGCTGCAGATGCATATGATGGATCTGTATAAGAAAAACGGCGCCAATCCGATGAGCGGCTGCTTACCGATCCTGCTTCAAATACCGGTATTTTTCGCGATCTACCGCGTGCTGCTTAATGCGATCGAGCTAAAGGGCGCAGAGTGGGCGCTGTGGATCCACGATCTGTCGCTTAAAGATCCATATTACATCCTGCCGATTACGATGGGAATTTTGATGTTTTTGCAGCAAAAGATCACGCCGACTACATTTACCGATCCGATGCAAGAGAAGATGATGAAATTCTTGCCGCTCATTTTTACGGTATTTTTCGTGATGTTCCCGGCGGGTCTGACGCTGTATTGGACGGTCAATAATTTCTGCTCCATTATCCAGCAATACGTCATTAATAAAGCCTTTGCTAGGCATAAACAAGCTCAAATAGCGGAGAAAAAATCATGATAATTGAAGCAGAAAATTTAAAAGACGCATATAATAAAGCAGCAGCTGAGCTAGGATGCTCGGTAACGCAGCTTAACGTGCGCGTGCTGCAGCATCCAAGCGGCGGATTTTTGGGCTTTTTTAAGAAAAATGCCGTAATAGAAGCGGTTTTGGAAGGGGAGAAATTTAGCGAAAATCCGGAATTTAACGCCCCGCAAAATAAAGCCGGCAAAGCAGAGAAAAAGCAGGGCGATAAATCAGAGCCGCAAAGTCCGCGCGCTACGCATTCTAAATATCGCAAAGAAAAGCAAAAGGGCGTTGTGACGGATGAAATTCTATCCGATATCAAAGAGAAACTATCTGCGCTTTTTAGATCAAGCGAGTTTAATATCGAAGTTAGCGATGTTAGCAAAATCGACGAAAATACCGTCTATATCAAGCTACAAGGCGAGGATAGCGCGCTGCTTATCGGCAAAGAAGGACACCGCTACAAGGCGCTTTCGTATATGATTTACAACTGGATCAGCATCAGATATGATCTTGCCGTGGTTTTTGAAATCGCGGAATTTTTACAAAATCAAGAACGATTTATCGAGTCTTACGTAAATGCGCTCGTGGAGCGCTCTGGAAATGAGCGTATCGTCACGAAGGCTTTTGATGGCGCATTTATCAAAATTGTAGCCGACAAGCTAAAACAAGCATATCCGGATCGTTTCGTGGGCATCAAATCCACGCGTAGCGGCAAAATCGTCATCGTAGACGAAAAAAGCTAATCGTGAGCGAGACTATCGCCGCTATCGCTACGGCTCACGGCATCGGCGGAATTTGCATAGTTAGAATTTCAGGCGAGGAAGCACTATCTATCGCTCTAAGCCTTTCACATCGTAGCTCTTTGCGCCCTCGCTATGCTACGCTTGTAAATCTTTTTGATACGAGCGGCGAAGCGTTCGGCGAGGCGATTTTGATATATTTTAAAGCTCCGCATAGCTTTACCGGTGAGGATGTCGTAGAAGTGCAGACCCACGGCGGCTTTACAGCTTCGTCCTTGGCGTTAGATGCCGTGCTGGCTCTTGGTGCGCGCATAGCAAATCCGGGCGAGTTTAGTAAGCGAGCATTTTTAAACGGCAAAATGGATCTTAGTAAAGCCGAAGCCATAAGCGATCTTATAAATTCTCGCTCGCAAAGTGCGGCTAAAGCTTTAGCGCGCAGCTTGCGAGGCGAGCTGGCAGATTTCGTCGCAAATCTGCGCGAGGCTCTGGTTAAGACACTAGCCTTCGTCGAGGTTTGCATCGACTACGCGGAGGACGATCTGCCTTCTGATGTGTTGCAAAACTCGCAAGAAATGCTTAGCCAAAATATCGCTTCGCTAGAAAAAATCACTCGCATCAGCCGCAGCCGAAGAGGGCTAATCGAGGGCTTTAAAGTAGCGATTGTGGGTAAGCCCAATGTCGGTAAATCAAGCATTTTAAACTCTATGCTGAGCTTTAGTCGCGCTATCGTGAGCGACGAAGCGGGCACTACGCGCGATCTCATTGAAGAAAGCCTGCAGATAGGCACTCATCTAATCCGTATAGTCGATACTGCAGGGGTCAGACACAGCGGCTCAAAGCTCGAAAGTATCGGCATTTCATATTCGCTTCGCGCTGCAAGCGAGGCAGACGTGATTTTGGCAGTGTTTGACGCAAGTCGCGAATGGGACGCCGAAGACGCGCAGATCCTAAAAATATTGCGCGAACAAAAAGACAAAAAAATCATCTACGTTTTAAATAAATGTGACCTGCCGCGTAAATTTCATCCTAGCGTGGAGGATCTTGGCGATGATTTAGAGGCTTTTTCTGCAAAAAATTTAGCATCCGAAAATTCCATACCAGAAAATTTCGCAGCCGAAAATTTAAAGCAAAGTCGGACCTGCGACGCTTCTTTAAATTCCTGCGCGCAGAATTTAAAAGCTAAAAATTTAAAGCGTGACTTAAGCGCGCAAAATTCTACTTCCACAAATTCCGCGCCTACAAGCCAAATAACTCTTGCGAATTCCATAAATCCAAAGGAACAGAATTTCGCCGCAAAAGCGGGATTAGTGGCACCAAATGCTGAGCGCGTTACTGCAAGCTGTGCTGCTGAGAATTTTACGAAAGATGATTTCAAACAAAATTCTGCAAATTCCATCGCACCTAGTAGCTCTGCAATAAATTCTGCTGGGCAAAATACCCAAGCAAATTCCATTTTTGCGCCACTTGAAATTTCTGCAAACGAGGGCGTGGATAAAATTTTAACCGCGCTTGAGAGCTACTTAAATTCTCAAAATTTCGATGGTCTTATGCTAAGCAATGAGCGGCAAATTCTATCTTGCGAGAGCGCGCTTGCGGCTCTTAAAAATGCGAGCGAGCGCCTAGCTTGCGGCGAGCTTGAGCTTTTTGCATTTGAGATAAATCGCGCGATTGAGGCGATTGCACGTATTTCGCGTCCATTTGAGCGAGATGAAATTTTAGACGAAATGTTTAGCAATTTTTGCCTCGGCAAATAGCGTTTTAGCTACTAATTAGCCAAAATTCAATATAATCTCGCATTTAAAACGAGGTCTTTATGAAGGAAAAAATCCAATATTTTTTGGCGCTGGGTCTGATAAAATTTGCAAAATTCGCGCCGAAAAGCTTCATATTCGCATTTTTCGACAAGCTCGCACTTTTTGCATCGTGGAAGCTTAGCAGGCGCGTTAAAGTCGCGCAGGATAACCTTCGCGCCGCCTATCCGCAAAAAAGCGAAAGTGAGCTTCACGCTCTTGCGATCGAGAATTTTCGCAGTATCGCTAGGACGCTTACCGATACGCTTTTATTTTACAATGGCAGACTAAAATTTGATGATCTGATTTCAAACGGCGAGCAGGCGCTAGAGCGCGTCCGAAAGCTAAAAGGTGATAATCCGCACGGGATTTTATTTTTTACAGCGCATTTTGGAAATTGGGAAATTTTAGCCAATTTTTTCGGCGCCAACGGCTTTCCCGTCTCGGTAGTCGGGCGTCGCAGCGATAATGAGTTGATCGAAGAGCGGCTAGTGGCGCCGTTTCGTGAGCGCTACGGCAACGACCTCATTTACAAGGACGATGCGATGCGCAGGCTCGTGCAGGCGCTAAAGCAGGGGCGCAACGTAGGCATTCTGCCCGATCAAAAGCCGGGCCCTAAAAACAGCCTGATTACGACCTTTTTTGGACGGCAGTGCTACACCACGAAGACCATCGCGTCGCTTTATTTGAAATTTCGCCCCGTGCTGATCCCTATCTTTGCGCGGCGCGGCGCGGATAATCGCTATGAGATCGTGATCAAGGATTTCCCGCCGCTACCTGAGGGGCTAAATAAGGACAAAGCCGAGCTGTTTATCACGCAAAAGTGCAACGACATTTTCGAAGAGGTTGTGCGAACCGCGCCGCAGCAGTGGTTTTGGATACACAAACGATGGAAGATGGACTGATGGCGCGGCAAATTCTAAGAGGCGAGAGCAGAAACAGCGTCACGAGGAATTTATCCGCGCCGCAGAGCTCGCGCCTCTTTGCAAAAGAGCAAAGCGTCGTGAATTTAGGCGCCGTCGCGCGAGAAGGTAAAATTTTAAATCGCGAAAATTTTGTAGCGATCGCTGTCGTCGCGCGAGCAGGCAAAAATTTAGACCTCAAAAATTTCATATCGGTTTGCGGCAGCCCCTCTTGCGCTTTGCGGCGCGAAAATTTTAGAGGTAAAAATTTAAGATCCGACGCCTCAGATTGCGCGTGGCACGCAAGCACAGGATCGCTAAATTTTAATAGCGAAAGCTCCGCTGCAAATCCGCCCACCGCTAAAAATCCGTATCGAAAAGCACTCATCTTAAGCGACGGTCGCAAGGGGCACGAGAACCAAAGCATCGCATTTTGCGAGCTAAGAGGTCTTGAGTTTTGCATTTGCAAGATCGCTTACGCTAACAAGCTTCTTAAGCTTTGCTCCTACGCGCTTGATTTTTTCGGGCTTTATTTCAAAATTTTTAAGTGTGACCTCAGTGGGGGCGGCACGGCGGCGGACTGCAAAAATGGATCGAATTTAAATAGTTCCGCTCTAAACAGCTCCGTCGCGTCAGATAGTGCAAATTTAGATGCCGCGCCGAATGGCAGAAATTTAGACGCCTCGGCAGATCGCAATTTAAATTTCGCAGATTTCGATCTGTTCGTAGGCGCGGGCTCTACGACCTATTACGCGCTAAAATTTTACGCGCGCAGATACGCTAAGCCGAGTATAGCGCTAATGTATCCGAAGGGCTACCGCAAGGATTTTAGCGTCATCATCGCAGGCGCGCACGATCGCCCAAAGCCGCGCGCAAATCTTAAAATTTCGCCAGTCTCGCTTAGCTTTTCGCGCCCGCAGGGGCTGTACCGGCCGCAGCGCAAGGCGGTAGGATTTATCATCGGCGGGCCGAATTCCTGCTTTGAGATGGGGGATGAAATTTTAAAGCAGATCGAGGGCATAAGAGCGCAGTTTGCGGACTGCGAGTTTGCGCTAACGACCTCTCCGCGCACGCCGCGGGCTACCGAGGGCGCGCTAGAAAAGCTTGGCTGGGATTACAGCGTGATTTACGGCCGTGAGCCCGTAAATCCGATCGGCGATTTTTTGGCGCAGTGCGAGTGGGTCTTTATCAGCGAGGACAGCGTCTCGATGATAAGCGAGGCTGCATCTAACGGGAGTGCAAGCGTGGCTATTTTGAGCCTAAAGCGCAAAGTCGCTCATAATAAATTTGACGATTTTATAAGCGCTCTCGTTTCTACTGGGCATGCTAGGCGATATAGCGAGGGCGCGAAGCTGAAAAAGACTGCGAAGTACGATCTTAAGGCGTTTGTGAGGGAGATAAAAATATGAGGGTCGTGCAAATCCTGCCCGAGCTTAACGAAGGCGGCGTCGAGCGCGGCGTAGTCGAGCTAAATAGGGAGTTTGCGCGGCGCGGCATCGAAAATTTCGTTATCAGTAACGGCGGCAAATTGGCGCCAAAGATAGAAAAAGATGGCGGCGTGCACGTACAGCTCGACGTTTGCTCTAAAAATATCCTAAGCGTTGCGGCGCGCGTTTTAAAGCTGCGTAAAATTTTAAGCAGGATCGCTCCTGATATCGTGCATGTCCGCTCCCGCGTGCCGGCGTGGCTGGTTAAATTTGCTCGCCCCAAAGCAAAGATCGTAAGCACCGTGCATGGGATAAATTCCGTAAATTTCTACAGCAAAATCATGACGGATGCGGACGCGATTATCTGCCCTAGCGGCTATGCGCGCGATCACGTGGTGCGAAGCTACGGCGCGGATGCGGCCAAGATCACGATCATTCCGCGCGGCATCGATCTAGAAAAATTTAATCCCAAAAATTTAGACGAGCGCTTCATCGCGGAATTTAGACAGAATTTTAACCTCGCGCAGGATGATTTCGTCGTCTCAAGTATTGGGCGCATCACGCAGATTAAAGATTACAAAACCCTGATTCGCGCCGCGGCTTTGGCGAGCGAACAAAAGCTTAAAATTTTGATCGTAGGCGGCGTAAGAGCGGATCGCGACGAGTATTTTTCCGAGCTAAAATCGCTCGTAGAGGAGCTTGGCCTGGGCGAGCGCGTAATTTTTACGGGTTCGCAGAGCAAGGTAGCCGAGATTTACTCGCTCTCATCGGTCACAGTAAGCGCTTCGAGTAAGCCCGAGAGTTTCGGGCGCTCAATGGCTGAGGCGATCGCGTTAAATTGCCCGGTGATCGCGACCCGTCACGGCGGCGCGCTCGATATTATCAAAGAGGGCGAAAACGGTTATTTTTTTGACGTAGGCGACGCGCAGGCGCTGGCAGGCCTGTTTGCCCCCGCACGCGAGCTGAAATTTGACGGCTACGGCTACGTTTCGCAAAACTTCAGCCTAGAGCAGATGGTAGAAAAAACGATAAAGGTTTATGAGAGGTTAATATGAAAAAATTTTTTTACGAAAACGCGCCTAGCGGCTGGAGGATCACATTTTTAACGCTGCTGCTTCTTTGGTGCGCGTCGCTGTTTTTCAAAAACGCGGTCTATCAGATCTCCTTTGCGGCGCTAAATTTATTCTTTTTGGCGCATCTATTGTATTTTAAAAATTACGCAATTCTAAGCGAAATTTTTAAAAAAACGCGATTTATCGCGATCTGCTTCATCTTCGTCGTCGCGACGCTAGCGATCTCAAACATCCTAAACGAGGCTGTTATCTCAAAAAAAGCATGGCAGAGCACGCTATTTTTCATCCTTCGATACGGCACGATATTTTTGGCGCTTTGCTATTTTTATAAGCTTAAATTTTTTGATCAAAACGCCGTTTTTGCCTTTTTGTTCGTGGGGCTTGGAATTTTATCGGTGAGCGTGATCTATCAGTTTGCAAGTAGCAGCGACGCAATCGTCTTTTCAAGTGACTCTGTTCGCGGAGGTCTTAGCGGAGCGCTTTCGAACCGCAATATTTTAGGGCTTTTTATGGGCTTTGGGCTCTGCCTTAGCGCGGTGGCGATACGGCGGCCTTTATCGCTTAAATTTGCGGCTCTATTTTTGTTTGCATTTTTTATGATCTTTTCATTTTCCAGAGCGGCGTGGGTCGGCGCGTTCTGCGCGCTCGCGTTTTACGGCGCGCTAAATTTAAAGAGCCTAAACAAAAAATACCTGCTTTTCACGATAGGTTTCATCGCGATTTTTGCCGTTTTGCTTGTGCTTTCGCCGTCGTTTGAGCAAAGACTAGCAGCGCTATTTAGCGGCGACTCCTCGGGTAGAACCGTGATTTGGAGCTATATTTTAGAGATGGCGCAAGAAAAGCCTATCTTGGGCTACGGGCTGGGCTCATATATAAATTTGCCGGGCTCCCCGGTCCTTGAGCATCCTGAATATAACGCGCCGCACAATCTATTTTTAGAAATTTTACTTTATAGCGGCGCGCTGGGCCTCATATTTTACGGCGCGATCCTATTTAGCGTTTTTAAAGAGTGCGTTCAAAGCAGGCAGTTTGGGGTTCTTACGCTTATGATATATCTTTTGATAGATTGTCAGTTCGATCACGGCGCGTATCTATCGAAAGAAGCGCTAAGTCTGGCTACGATACTAAGCTTTTTGGCTTATCGCATGAGGATCGAGCGATGATCTACGCGGCGGTTTTGGCTTTTGCGGCGCTTTTTGCGTGGTTTAGCCTGCGCTTTGCGTGGTGGGCGAAGGATCTGCCTTACGAGTATCCGCGCGTGCTGATGTATCATATGATCCGCGAGCATCTGCCGAAGCGCGCCTCTAAATTTAACCGCCTGCGCGTGACCCCTGCCGCGTTTGAAAAACAGCTTGCGTGGCTGAAGCGAAACGGCTTTACGAGCTACACGCTAAGCGAGCTTACAAGCTTGGATAAAAAGCCCGCAAAGGCGGTTTGTATTACTTTCGACGACGGATACCGTGATAATCTCACGGGCGCTCTGCCGATACTTCAAAAATACGGCTTTAAGGCGACGATTTTCATCGTGAACCGGCGCTTTGACGGGGATTGGGCGACCGATAAGGATCTGAAAAAATCAAGCGACGAGCTAAATCGCGAGGAGATGCTAAGCGATGAGGAGGTCCGCGAGCTTTTGCAAAGCGGGCTCATCGAGATCGGCTCGCATACGCTCGATCACGCAAACTTGCCTAGCTTGGACGCGGCAGAGCAGCTGCGCCAGATGAGCGAATCAAAGCGCGAAATAGAGGCGAAATTTGACATCCCTTGCAGCGCCTTTGCCTATCCGTTCGGCTTTTACGACGAGATTAGCGTCCGCTGCGCGCGCGAGACGGGCTTTAGCTGTGCCGTTACGACGCAAAACGACGTGTTGCGCCCACACTACTCAAATTTTGAAATTCCGCGCATCATGGTTAGCGGCAGGCAGGGGCTTTTTAGCTTTATTTTGAAGATGAAGAAGGGCAGAAATAGATGAAAATCGCCTATCTTTGCTGCTCCAGATTTTACGGCGGCGTCGAAAAGATCGTGATCGACTCGCTAAATGAGCTTTGCAAAAGCGAGCAGGCGGCGCTAATCGTGCCCGCGCGATGCGAGTTTTTACAGCGCCTGGATGCGCGCGTGCAAATTTATCAGTACAAAAGCCGCGACAAACGCTACAATCCGTTTTTGTTCGCTGAAATTTATCGGTTTTTACGCTCGGGCGGATTTGAAATTTTACATTCGCACGGCGCCAAAGCCGCGCAGATTGGCTTTGTAATTGAAAAATTTTTAAATCTTAAGCTTGTCGCGACCAAGCACAACGACCGCAAAGCGCCCGTTTTCGATCGCGTGCAAAACGTCATCGCAGCCTCGCGCAAGGTCGCGACCACGATAAATCACGCTACGAAGGTGATATATTTCGGCATAGAGCCGCGGCGGGAGTTTGCAAATCGTGAAATTTGCGCGCTCTGCAAGGACACGGAGGGCGCCGCAAACATGGCGTCCAAGGAAACAAAGGGTGCGCGCGGCGACTCGACCGGCGTTGTGGGTGCATCGCAAAATATGACCGGCGTTGCATTTGCGTCGCAAGATACGCCTAGCGAGGCGCACGTGTCGCAAGATAGGGCTTTCGATGCGGACGCATCGCAAAATAAAACTGGCAGCGTATTCGTATCGCAACAGGGCGCAAACGCGGCGGCGGAAAATTTTAAATTTAGCATCGTCGCGGTCGGTAGGCTCGATAAGATCAAGGGTTTTGATCTTTTGATCCGCGCCGTAAGCGAGCTGAAATTTGATTTCGAGCTTAAAATTTACGGGCAGGGCGGCGAGAGGCAAAATTTGCAAAATTTAATCGATTCGCTAAAATTGCAGGACCGCGTGCGGCTATGCGGCTTTTGCGACGACGTTGCGGCAGCTCTTGCCGCGTCACACCTGCACGTCATCAGCTCGCGCAAGGAGGGCTTTCCGGTGATTTTGATCGAAGGTATTTTTTATTCGCCCGTGCTGATCTCTACCCGCGTGGGTGGAATTTCGGAAATTTTAAGCGAGGAGTTTTTGTGCGAGGCGGCGGATCTAGGCGTCAAAATCGATGAAATTTACCGCACTTACGGCAAATACGCCAGGGTTTTTGCGCAAAAACACGCCAAGTTCAAGCAAACTTTGACGCTGCAAAATTATATTAGCTCGCTTAAAAATTACTACGAGGAGCTGTTATGCAAAGCCTAAAGATCGTGCATTGCGGCATTTTTAACGAATACGACGACGGCAGTTTTTTCTACGGCATGGAGCGCAAGATTAGCCACGGCCTCGTTCGCGGCGGGCACTTCGTCTATGATTTCAGCTACCGCGATTGGGAACGGAGCCTGCGCTTTTGCGGGCTGAAAAATAGCGGGTTAGCTAAAATGAACGCCAAACTCGTGCGTATCTGCGAAAACATCGGCGCCGATCTGCTTCTAATCGGTAAAGGCGAAAAGATCGGTCTTAGCGCGCTGCGGACGATAAAATCGGCGCTTCCTAAGATCAAAATCGCGATTTGGTACGTCGATCATCTGCAAGAAAAACGGGAATTTTTCGAAAAATTAAGCTTCATCGACGTGTTTTTTTGGGCGAATGCGCTGAAGCTGCGTGATCTTTCTGCAAGATACGGTGCGAAATTCGCTTTTTTTCCAAACATCTCCGACGCGGCGTTTGATAGACGCCTAGACGCCGCTAAAACGACTGATGTGATCTACATAGCGCGCGATTATCAAGAGGACGTGAGGTATAAATTTGCGCTTTTGCTGCGCGATTTTTGCGAAAAAGAAGGGCTTGGGCTTAAAATTTTTGCGAGCCTCGGCGCGCCTGCCGTATTCGGCGATAAATTTCATCGCGAGATCGCGGCTGCGAAGATTGCGATAAATTTTAATCGCGACGACGAGCTTGAGTGCGCGCACGCTCGTAAATTGCTCGGCGCGAGCGACCGCATGGCGCAGTTTTTAGGATGCGGCGTCTGCACTTTTAGTCCCAAGATCGCGGGGTTTGAACGGCTTTACGAGGATGGCTCGGAGATAGTTTATTTTGATGATCCTGCGGATTGCTTTTCAAAGATCAAACACCTTCTTTCTAGCGGCGAATACGCGCGTATCGCGCGGCGCGGCAGAGCCAAGACGCTAAAGATCGCAAATGCCGCCCGAGTGGCAAAATTTATGCTTGAGACGATCTTTGAAGAGAGCTTCGGCACGGATCTAAAAAACATGGATGGCGGCAGCTGCGGTAAAGCAAGCGGCGAGGAATGCGGCAGTTCGCGAAAAGATGCGAGCGATAAAATTTGCGATGAGAAATGCAGCAGTGCGGACGGCGACAAAAAGTTCTTCGGTGCTCTAAACGGAAAAGATAAAAACGAGCGGAGTGATTTTTACAGCGAGGATTATGAATGGCGCGAGTTCGTCTATAAAAATGGAGAGAAATTCAGATGATTTATTTTGCGGCTTTTCTGATCTTTGCCGCCGCGGTGGGCGTTTCGCTGCGGTATAACTGGTGGCGGATCCCGCAGGGCTGGCATAAGGCGCGGGTGCTGATGTATCATAGCGTAGAGGAGCATAAGGGCGATAAATTCGACAAATGGCGGCTGAAGCCTGCCGATTTTGAAAGACAGATCGCGTGGCTTGCGAAAAACGGCTTTAAGAGCTTTAAGCTTAGCGAGCTTATCGCGCTAGAGCGGCTGCCTAAAAAGGCGGTTTGCATCACATTCGACGACGGGTTTGAAAATAATTTTACTAGCGCTTTTGAAATTTTGAAAAAATACGATTTCAAAGCGAGCATATTTTTGGTGCCGGACGCCGTGCAAAACGACTGGGAGCGCGCCAACACCGCTCATCTTGCGCGGATGCTGAGCGAGGAGCAAATTTTAAAAATGCAGGCAAGCGGGCTAGTTGAGTTCGGTGCGCATACGATGCACCACGTAAATTTAGACCTTACCTATGCGAGCGATCCGCAGCTCGCCGCAGATGAGATCATCGAATCCAAGGCTCGCGTAGCACGTATTTGCGGGCGGCCGTGCGAGGTGTTTGCCTACCCGTACGGTAAATTTAACGACGAAATTTTAAATATCGCTAGATCAAATTTTAAAGGCGCGGTGGTCGTCAAGCGCGGACTTTACGAGGCGGGCGACGACAAATACGCCGTAAAGCGTATCGGCATTTTGGGCACGGAAGGGTTTTTTGATTTTTGGCTGAAATTTACGAGGATAAGGAACAAACTATGATTAAAGCGTCCGTTTATGCGATAGTGATGAATGAGGAGCGCCACATCGAGCGTATGCTGCGTAGCGTGGCGGATTTTGCCGAGATCATAATCGTCGATAGCGGCAGCACCGATGCCACGCTGCAAATCGCGCGTAAATTTACCGATAAAATTTACCATCACGATTGGCAGGGCGAGGGGGTGCAGAAAAACTACGCATTTTCGCTATGTAGCAACGAATGGGTGCTCAATCTCGACGGCGACGAGGAGGTGAGCTTTGAACTAAAAGGCGAGATAGAGGAGTTTATGAGCCAGAGCGATTACTCGGCGCTGGATATTAAATTTCATGAATACTCGCTCGGGCGCAGATGCTCCGATCTCGTGCGCAAAAACACTCACATCCGCTTCTTTCGCAAGGAGTGCGGCGAGTATAAAAATATGGGGGTGCACGCGCAAATTTCGATCGTAAAGGGCGCGGTGAAAAAGAGCAAATTCTGCATTAATCACTTTAGCGAAAAGCCGATCGCCGAGCTCGTTATGAAAAACAACAACTACTCCACGCTGCGCGCACAGGGGGATTTTGAGAAGGGCAAGAAGCCGAGCCTTGCGAAGCTTTTGCTGATCTATCCGTTTGCGTTTTTTAAATCATACATTTTGCGCAGATCGCTTTTTGACGGGCGCAAGGGATTTATCACGGCAAACATTAACGCATTTTACGCGTTTTTAAAAGAGGCGAAACTTTACGAGAAGTATCTTAAAAAGGGCGAAGATTAATCGAAATGATAGAAAATTTTAGCTATCATACGGGCCTAAATTTAACGGCGAAAAGGGCGAAAAAATGGACAAAAAAGTAGTAGCGGCACATAAAATTTCAGACGAAGAATATGAAAAAATTTTAAAAATTTTAGGTCGCGAGCCGAATCTGCTCGAGCTTGGGATTTTTAGCGCGATGTGGAGCGAGCACTGCAGCTACAAATCGAGCAAAAAATACTTAAGCGACTTTCCGACCAAGGCGCCTTGGGTCATCCAGGGTCCAGGCGAAAACGCAGGCGTCATCGACATCGGCGGCGGCATGGCTGCGGTTTTTAAGATGGAAAGCCACAACCACCCTAGCTTCATAGAGCCTTTTCAGGGGGCTGCGACCGGCGTGGGCGGGATACTGCGTGATATCTTTACGATGGGCGCGCGCGTCGAAGCCAATATGAACTCGCTTCGCTTCGGCGAGGTGCTAGGAAGAAGCGAGAATGCGCGAAAACAGCGCTATCTGCTAAAAGGAGCAGTCGCAGGTATCGCTCACTACGGCAACTGCATGGGGATCCCTACGATAGGCGGCGAGACGACGTTCGACGCTAGCTTTGACGGCAACATTTTAGTTAATGCTTTTGCTTTGGGTATTGTTAAAAAGGATGAAATTTTCTACGGCAGGGCCGAAGGCGTGGGTAACAGCGTGATCTACGTGGGCTCTAAGACGGGTCGCGACGGGCTCGGAGGAGCCGTGATGGCGAGCGATAGCTTTAATGACGCAAACAAATCCCTGCGCCCGACCGTGCAGGTGGGCGATCCGTTCGCCGAAAAGCTGCTGATGGAGGCGTGCTTGGAGCTTTTTAAAACCGACTACGTCGTGGGTATCCAGGATATGGGTGCCGCGGGGCTTACTTCAAGCAGCTTTGAGATGGCTGGGCGCAGCGGCAGCGGCATGAGATTAAACTTAGACCGCGTACCGATGCGCGAGGAGGGGATGAGCCCGTATGAGCTGATGTTAAGCGAGAGCCAGGAGCGCATGCTGATCTGCGTCAAAAAGGGCTGCGAGGAGAAAATCAAAGAAATTTTTGCCAAATGGGATCTTGACGCCGCCGTAATCGGCGAGGTAACGGATAGCGGCAAGATGGAGCTTTTTTGGCACGGCGAGCTAGCGGGCGTTATCCCGATCGAGCCGCTTAGCGAAGCCGCACCCGTGCTGGATCGCCCGATAAAAGAGCCTGCATATATGGCGCAGATCGCTCAGCAAAATTTATGCGGCTGCGGCGCAAGCGAGCGCGAGTTGGACGCGGCGTTTGATAAAATTTTTGAGGACCCCGAAGTGCTAAATAAATCCTACATCTACGATCAATACGACGCCAACGTAGGGCTAAACTCCGCCAAGCGTCCCGGCATGCTGGGCGCTGCGGTGATGCGCGTTAAGCAAAACGGCGTAAAGCTCGCGATGGCTGCGGACTGCAACACGCGGATGAATTACGTCCATCCTCGCATAGGCGCGGCGCTCGCGGTAGCATCGGCGGGGCGAAAGGTCGCGATGAGCGGCGCGACGCCTCTAGCCATCACCGACTGCCTAAACTACGGCAATCCGCAAAATCCAGAGGTTATGTGGCAGTTCGCGCAGGGCTGCGAGGGGATCAAGCAAGCTTGCGCCGCGCTAAATACCCCCGTCGTAAGCGGCAACGTAAGCCTATATAACGAAACGGGCGGCGTTAGCATCCAGCCCACTCCCGCGATCGTATGCGTGGGCACGAACGAGGGCGAGATCATCCCTAGCGATTTTTGCGCTAGCGGCGTGAGCGTCTATCTGACGGGTGATACGAAGGGCGTTTTTGCGGGCTCGCTTTATATGAAAGCGGTAGAAAATCGCGTCGCAGGTAGCCTGCCTGAGTTAAGCTTAAAAGCAGAGCGCGCTCTGTGGGACTTCGCGATAGAAGCCGGCAAGAGCGGGATTTTGGAATTTGCAAACTCCGTAGGAATCGGCGGCGTGGCGATTACGCTAGCTAAAATGGCGTGCGTGGGCGGCATCGGCGGCGAGTTTGAGATGAGCTGCGACGATAGCAGAGATATTTTCGACGAGAGCTTTTCGCGCGCGATTTTCGGCGTCCGCGACGAGGCGAAATTTAAAGAGCTGGCCGCAAAATACGGGCTAAGCTTGATGCGACTAGGCGTCAGCGGCGGCGAAACGTTTCGCATAAATTCCGTCCGTAAAAATCTAAAGGCGCTAAAAGAAATTTACTTTGGCGAGTTTGCCAAGATCATAAAGAGCGAAGATTAACGCGTGCTTAGCCTCATATTTCTTTTAATCGCGCTGTATATTTTCGCGCAGATCGGCGGGGCTCTCGGCAACTCGGGCTATCGCGGCAAGGTGAAAATGCAGCTAGCAGAGGCTAAAATTTTGGTAGCGCTTCTGGCCAAGGTCGCCAAAAGCGACGGGCACGTAAGCGAGGCCGAAGCCGCGATGATAAGCGAAATTTTAGACGATTTGGTGCGCCAAATGGGCGCCGGCGAACGCGAACGCGAGGCGCTGAAGCTCGTTTATAAGCTCGAGAAAGAAAACCTCGCAAACGTGCGCGAGCTCGCCGAAAAATATAACCAAACCTATCGCCCGAGCCCGAGCCGCAAAACGGGGCTAATCTATTTCTTTTTAAATCTAGCCTACGTCGATCGCGGTTTTAGCGCGGCAGAGCGGCGCACGATCTCGCAGATCTGCGACGGGTTGGGCATTGCGGAGCATATCCAAAGCCAGATTTTCGCGACCTTTGAGCGCAGCTTTTACGGCACATATTACGAAAATGGCGGCGCGCAAAGCAGCTCCGCTTACGACGAATACGACGGCTATAGCACAAGAAGCGGTGGGTATTGGGACAAATACGGCGGCAGAAGCACGGGCGGCTACGGAAGCAATAGTTACGGCGGCGGCACCGGCTACGGATATGGCGGCACGGCGGGTTCGGGCTACGGAGGCTCGCAAAGTTCGAGCGGTTACGGCGGTGGATATTCTAGCGGTTCATACGGCGGGTATTCCGGTTCGGGCGGCGGCTATTCGGGCGGCTCGCAAGGCTCCGCCAAAAGCAAAAGAGATCCGTATGAAATTTTGGGGCTCTCCAAGGATGCTACGTTTAACGAGATCAAGAAAAAATATCGCGAACTCGTGAAAAAATACCATCCCGACATCCTGATGGGCAAGGGCGCGGACGAGGAGATCATCCAGGAGGGCACGAAGAAGCTTCAGGAGATCAACGAGGCGTATAAAATTTTAAAAGAGCGCTTCGGCGAGAAGTAGGGCGAGCAAATTTTAAAATTTGAGGGCGCAGAGCGTCTTGAAATTTTAAAATAGGATGGCGAGACGGCGGCAAGGTGCGGCGAAAGATTAGAATTTAAGGAGCAATAAATGAAAAATTTTATAATTTTTGCCGTTTTGGCGGCACTGCTTGGAGGATGCGCGATATTGCGTCCGGCTAAGAGCGATAAGGAGTTTAAATTTTACGACGGCAACAAAACCGTGATCTATAAATTTGCGGGCGAGGATCTGTACGAAAACGGCAGAAATTTAGGCTCCTATTCTATGGATAGAGGCGAGTTTAGGATGCTTGTGCTCGACGAGGCGGGCAAGTCTTACGGCAATAATTACAAGTCCGCGCTGAATGCTAAGCGGATGAAATTTTATCTTTTTAATGATGAAAGGGCTATGGTATTTAGCATTTGGCACAAAGATGGGATTTGCAGCGTCTATAACGCAGGCAGATATGTAAATTTCGACTATACTTCAAATATGTTCAAAGACGGCGATTGGCTTTATGCGGACGGCAAAATTTCAAAAAGCGAGAGCTCGGTGCAAAATATGAGTTCAAAAACGTTGAGTGCATATAAAAATATGAATTTTGAAAAAGCGATCGATCGCAAAGATACGAAATATATCGCGGAGGAGTTGGCTGTGGCTGGATTTTTCAAAAAGACGATCGACGGTCTTAAAACCATGATCTTAGACGATTTTTGCAGATAAACTTCGGGGGAGCTATGGATAAAATTAAAATTTTAGCGCTGCTTGCGGCGGTCGCGCTGCTTGCGGGTTGTATGAAGGTAAAGTATTCACAAGCCGAGCTGCATCCGGAAAATTCCGTGATGATGAGCTACGACGGGCAGACCGTCACCGAGTATAAAATTTCAGGCGGCGTGCTTTTAAAAGATGACGCAATCTTAGGAAGATATGAAGAGGAGGGCTCCAATCTCTATCTATTTACGGACGAAAGAGGAGTCGGCACAGCTAAGGATCAAATTTTGCAAAGAGCTCTAAATAAATTTACGATCTACGTTTTTACGCCCAATAAAGAGCTACGAATCGCCGAGTATTCCGCAAGCGGCGGCATTTGCAAGGCATTTGCGGAGGGCAAATTCGTAAACCTGACAGAGCACTTTAGCGGCTACGCTTCCTCCGCGCCGCTTTATTCATACTCGTTTTCGGCTTCGGTGTCGCAAAGCTCCAGCGCAAACGTGATCTCACGCTATGAATACGTGAGCTCAAGTCTAAAAAATAGTAGGGCGTTTTTGCAAAGCCCGCATACGGCTCTAGGCAATACGGTTAAAGAGAGCATCGAGTGGCACCAAGATAGATTGCGCGATATTTGTAAGTTAAAATTTTAAAACCAAACCAACACGAAAGGAAAACCATGGGATTTTTATCCAAAGACGAAGAGCCGCAGAAGCAGGGCGCCAAAAAGGCGGCGAAGCAACCGCCGATCTTGATGAAGCAAACGCAAGAGGTGATCACCAATATCGAGAAATATCTGGGCGCGCCACTGCTTACCTACTTCAATTCGGGCGCGGGCAGCGTCTGCGGCAACGACGCAATCAGTATCAACGACCACCTAAAGGGCAAGCATTTCGAAAAGCTTTACCTTTACATCAAATCTGACGGCGGCAGCGGCATAGCATCGCTTAAGATCGTCTCGATCCTGCGTAATCACTGCGACGAGCTGATCGCGCTAGTGCCTGCAAACTGCGCTTCGGCGGCTACGATGATGGCGCTTGGGGCAAATAAAATTTTAATGGGGCCGTTAGGATACCTAACGTCGGTCGATACCTCGCTGCGCCACGAGCTTTCGCCAGTTACAAACACAAACGATCAAGCCAACGTCTCGATGGACGAGCTAAGCCGCGTGGTGAAGCTTTGGAAAAATAACGAGCGCCCGAACGACGAGAACCCGTACAAGGAGCTTTACAAATATATCCATCCGCTCGTTTTCGGCGCCGTCGATCGCGCAAGCAGCCTGTCGCTTAAAATTTGCCGCGAAATTCTGCGCTACCACTTCGAAGATGAGCAAAAGATCGCCTTTATCAGCGACAAGCTAAACAGCGGCTATCCGTCGCACGACTATCCGATCTTATTCAGAGAGGCTAACGAGCTTGGGCTTCAGGTCGAGAAGATGGATACGCGCCTAAGCGAGATGCTTCAAATTTTAAACGAGCTCTACGCCGAGATGGGGCAGCGCACCTTCACCGACTTCGACGAGAACAACTACCACGACAACAACATCGCCAATATCATCGAAATTTTGGGATGTCAGATCTACTATCAGATCGACAAGGATTGGTTTTACCGCGAGGAGGAGAAGCGCTGGATCGTGCTAAACGACGAGAGCTCGTGGCGCAAAAACGAACTCGACGGCAAAAATATCAAAAACAGCATCTATTATATTTAGTGCGGTTTTTGGGTCTCGTGCCGCTTTAAATTTGCGGCTTGTAAAATTTAAAGCGGCGCGTAAAATTTAAACGAGCGCATAAATTTAAACAGGCGGCGCGAGCGGTTTTCTGCGAACGCGACGCGCTTGTTTATCAAACGGCGCAGTTTTAAATTTAATCGATTCGGCGGCATGTCCGCGGCTTTAAATTTAGCTCGGCGCCTTTAAATTTGCGGCGTACGATGCGGAATTTACCGCGCATAATTTAAATTTATCGCGCTTGTGCGTTTAGATTACGGCTCGCTTGATGCGCTTTAAATTTTACCGATTTTGCGGCGTGCGTGAAGTGCCGCGCGCCTTAAAATTTTAAAAGGGGAAAAATGAAAAATTTGATTTTAATCTTTTCTGGGTTTTTGCTTGTGGGCTGCTTCGCTACGCCTTCAAAGGCCGGGAGCGGCGACGCTTTGAAAATTTTCGACGGCAACCAAACGAAGGTCTATGAGGTGCGCGCGGATCAGGTGTATGAAAATGGCAAGCTGCTGGGAAAATATGAAAAGATAGGCGAGGCGGAGTTCGGCGTCGCGACCGACGGGCAGGGCGGCTCCTACGTCTATACCGACGATAGCGCGGTTAAAAGTAAAAATTTAAAGAGCTACAACAAATATCTTTTCGATCCAAGAAGCGGCGTGAAGGTGGTGAAGCTTTACCACGAGGGCGGCATTTGCGAGGCTTACAGATCGGGCTATTTGGTGGATATTACGATTTATCGAAGCGTTTACGACGGCGCGGCGTTCGTCAGCTCCTATAGCGCCAAGGTCTATATTTCGAACTCGCGCACACTAAGCAGCGATGAAAAATATGAATATCTAAGCCCCGCGCTTGCAAAAAATATGAGCGAGAAGCAGCGACAAACGGCGCTAATGGAGCTCGTGGGCGATGACGTGGCTGCGCTTATGGATGAGCTGGAAAATAGGATGTGCAAATAAATTTAAAATTTTAAAAAGCGGCAAAAGCAAGTGCAACCCGGCTTAGCGATAAAAGCTGCGCTGCGAAATTTTAAATTTAGCCGATTCGCACTTCTTGAAAATGGTAAAACGTTGGCTGTTCCTGTGCGAAATTTTAAATTTAGCCGATTCGCACAGCTCCTTGCGGCTAAATTTGCGCTGCGGTTTAAATTTACGTTTTGCGTCGTGGCTTTTAAATTTAGCCTCTGCAAGCGGCGCAGAATTTTAAAATTTGTGTCCGTGCAAGCAAAGCGGCGGCATTTGAGAAGCAAAATTAAAATTTGCGCGCGGTAAATGTGGTAAATTTAATAAATTTCGCTTTGCCGATTTCCGCTTCATAAATTTGGCAAAATTTTAGAATTTAAAGGGTTTTTGCGATGAAATTTTTTATCTCGTCTCTGTTTTTGGCTCTGTCGCTGCTCGGCTGCGCGAGCAAAAACTCGCCCGAAACCGATAAAACCTACGTTCTTTCAAGCGAGCTTGGGGATACGAAATACGCTTTTTACGGCGAAAATCTCTACGAAAACGGCGCGATTTTAGGCCCTTACGAAACGCGAGGCGATGCGAAGCTTGCGATTTTAGGCGGTAGCGGCGCAAATTTAGACAAAAATGCAAAGCTCATAAAACTATATTTTTTCGAGCGCAGATACGGCGCGATCTACGCTGTAAGCCACAAAAACGGGGTCTGCGCCGAGTACAATAAGGGAAATTTCGTAGATTTTCAAATTTTATTTAATATTTTTCAAAGCAAAGAGTGGTTTAATTATAGCGGCGGTATCTCTGCGGGCGGCGAGAGGCTAAAAGAGCTGAGTTCGGCGCGCATGGCGAAATTTAAAGACGCAAAGCTCGGCGCGGCGGATGAAAAGATGAGGCGCGAGTATCAAAAGGCTCGCCGCGAGGCGATTTTGTATTTTCAGCTTAACGCAAACGACATGCGCGAGCTGATTTTTAAAAAACTATGCGAATAAATTAAAAGGAGAAAAGATGAGAGCGTTAATCAGCGTCAGCGATAAAGAGGGCGTCGTAGAGTTTGCCAAAGGGCTTGAGCAGCTCGGATTTGAAATTTTAAGTACGGGCGGCACGTTTAAGCTTTTGCGCGAAAATGGCGTCGCGGTGCTCGAGGTTAGCGAGTACTCGGGCTCGCCCGAGATGTTTGAGGGGCGGGTTAAGACCCTGCATCCAAAGATCCACGGCGGAATTTTATATAAGAGAAACGACGCAAATCACGTAAGCCAAGCCGAGCAACACGACATCGGCGGCATCGATCTCGTGTGCGTAAATTTATATCCTTTTAAAGCGACCGTAGCCCGCACCGACGATTTTTCCCAGATCATCGAAAACATCGACATCGGCGGCCCCGCGATGGTTCGAAGCGCGGCTAAGAATTTTGCTAGCGTCTATGTCGTTACTAGCCCGCTTGATTACGACGCGGTTTTGCAAAATTTAAGCAGCGCGGACGAGAGCGAGAAGCTGAAATTTAGGCAAAATTTAATGATAAAAGCTTACGAACACACCGCAGCTTACGACGCGATGATCGCAAACTATATGAACGAGCGCTTTAACGGCGGCTTCGGCGCGAAAAAATTTATCACGGGCAGCAAGGTTTTTGATACTCGCTACGGCGAAAATCCGCACCAAAAGGGCGCACTGTACGAGTTCGAAGACTTTTTTAGCAACCATTTTAAAAGCCTAAAGGGCGAGGCGAGCTTTAATAATATGACCGATATGCACGGCGCGCTGATGCTCGCTAGCAGCTTTGGGGAGGCGCCTGCGGTAGCGATCTGCAAGCACGCCAATCCATGTGGCTTTGCCGTGAAGGGAAGCCTGCTTGAAAGCTACGTAGAGGCGCTAAAATGCGACCCCGTAAGCGCATACGGCGGCGTCGTGGCGATAAACGGCGTTTTGGACGAGGAGCTAGCGCATAAAATCAATGAAATTTTTGTCGAAGTTATCCTAGCTGCTCGCGTTACGCCCGCGGCGCTTGCGGTATTTGAAAAGAAAAAGCGCATCAAAATTTTCGAGCAGGGCGGAGAGTTTTTAATTCGCGAAAACGACAAGTATGATTTTAAATTCATTGACGGCGGCTTCGTATATCAGCAGCGCGACTACGTTGGCGCGGACGAGGTCGCAAACGCCCGCTGCGTCACCAAGCGCGCGGCTAGCGAGAGCGAGCTTGATGACCTAAAAATTGCGTGGCAGATCGCCGCACTTACGAAGAGCAACTGCGTGGTTTACGTCAAAAATCGCGCGATGGTCGCGATCGGCATGGGTATGACGAGCCGCGTGGACGCCGCACGCGCGGCAGTGGCGAAGGCTCGCGACGTGGGCGTCGATCTGCGCGGCTGCGCGCTTGCCAGCGAGGCGTTTTTCCCGTTTAAAGACAGCATCGAGATCGCCCATGCCGCGGGCGTCGCGGCGGTAGTGCAGCCAGGCGGCAGCATCCGCGACGATGAGGTGATCGCAAGCGCCGACGAGTTTGGTATGGCGATGTATTTTACGGGGGTGCGCCACTTTTTGCACTAAATTTTGCTCGCCTGCAGTGAGGCGGATTTATTGTGCTGGCTTCGTAACTTTTTATGCCGTTGCGAATCTTGAAAACCGCGCCGGAGCGGATCTCATTGCTCGTTTTGTAGAGGGCACGGTACTGATCAATGGTGCTTTGTTGCGCGCCAATGCGGTGCGGACCCGGTTGCCTTCGCTACGAAGCCGTGTGCGATGTAAATGGCTGCGCTCCGCTACGTGGTGGAGGCAGTGCGAATCTGACTGTTCGCGCTTCGTTATACTACTGCACGGCGCGGGTTTAGCTGCGCGACATACCGCTTTGTGTCGGTGCGGCGTAATCTAAATTTAATCATTCGCCGCTCCTGAATGGTCGCGAAATTTTATCTAGCGGCCGCGGCGCGAAAATTTTAAATTTAATCGCGCACGCAGCGGATGGGTTCGCGCCTCGCCGTCGTATAGCGGCGCACAAATTTTATCTTGCGGCGCGAAAATTTCATGGCGCTTATTTTGCGTTGAAATTTCGGCGCCGTTTCGCAGCAGATACGGAGCGGAGTATAAATTTTTAAGGCGGCGCCTCGTCGCGATCGGTGCGCCGTATAGATAAATTTTAATCGCGCGACAAGCGGATGGACGCCGTACCGCAACCTAAGCGGCGCGTAGAAAATTTAGCCGCGCGGTGGATAAGTGCCGTGCCGCAACCTAAGCGGTGCGTAGATAAAATTTAATCGCGTAGTAGAGTAGCGGGCGCAGCGCAAAGCTTCCGTCCCGCGAGCAGTCCGTGCCCTCGCAAAACGGCGCCTGCGGTAGAATTCGGCCGCGTCGTAAAACTCGCAAAGGCGCTAAATTAGGCTCAAGCCACGGTTACGCGGCGGTAAAATTTTGATCTCCACGACGGTAGCAAAATCTAGCCGCGAGGCGCGACAATAAAATTTCGCGCCGCAATAGGGCGTATCGAAATCTCTAAAATCCCCACGTAAGCTGCGATGAATGGATAAATTTCACGTGAGCCGTAGCGCAGGCGAATGGACGGCGCAAGGGTCTCGCTCGTAAAAGGGACAAATTTCATCGTAGCGTGAGGGCGATGAAATTCTAACCCTGCAGCGGTAGCAAAATTTTAATTCTTGTCGCGGCGATCAAATCCAACCGCTTGCCGCGCTAGCGAAATCAGCCCCCTGCTGAAGCGGTAAAATTTTAATCTTGGCGGCGGCGGTAAAATTTTTGCCTTCGTTCTAGCGATAGAATTTTAACCGCTTACGAGGAGGTAAAATTCCGATGCTGCAGCGCGCCTCGAGGATAAGATAAAATTTTGATCTTGCGCCGCCGCAACGATAAAATTCTAATTCTGCGGCGACGGCGAGCCAAAAGCCCCGATCCTGCGGCGATAAAATTTGAGTAGCGATCCGCCGTAAGCGATAAAATTTCTCTCTTTCACTCTCGCTTCATTTAGAGATTGTAAAATTGCGCAAAATTCAAAACGAAAGGATCAAAATGAAAATTTCTAAAGTTTTAATCTGCCTCTTTGTTTTGGCGGCGGGTTATTTAGTCGCGCTCAATGCCGCAGGCGGCGGTAGCTCGGCGGACGCAAATTTTAAAGTTAAAGGAGGCGGCGTGAACGCAAACGTAAAAGAAATTTATCTAGCAGGCGGCTGCTTCTGGGGCATGGAGGCGTATTACAAACAGCTCGACGGCATAGTCGCGACGCAGGTAGGCTACGCCAACGGCAAGAGCGATAAAGCAAGCTACGAGGGCTTACATAGCAGCGATCATGCCGAGACGCTACACTTAAAATACGACGCCAACGTCATCAGCGAGCCTGAAATTTTGGCGCATTATTTCCGCATCATCGATCCGTTCTCGATCGACAAGCAAGGTAACGACCGCGGTCGCCAATACCGCACGGGCATCTACTATACCGATGAAGCGAGCGGCGAGACGGCGCGTAAATTCGTAGCCTTTAAGCAGAGCAAATATGATGAAAAGATAGCGGTCGAGGTTATGCCGCTTAAAAACTACGTCAAGGCGGAGGATTACCACCAAGACTATCTAGATAAGAACCCGGGCGGCTACTGCCATATCGATCTGCGCCTAGCCAAAAAGCCGCTTTACGATGACAAAGCCTTCAAAGCGCAGAGCAAAGAGGAGCTTAAAAGAACTCTGAGCGACCTGCAATACAGCGTCACGCAGGAAAAAGATACCGAGCAGCCGTTTTCTAGCGAATACGACAAGAATTATAAAAAGGGCATCTACGTCGACATCGTGTCGAAAAAGCCGCTCTTTTCCTCTACTGATAAATATAACTCCGGCACCGGTTGGCCGAGCTTTTCAAAGCCGATAACGACCGATGCGATCGCCTATGCGCGAGACGATAGCCACGGTATGCAACGCATCGAGATCTCCAGTCGCGTAGGAGGCAGCCATTTAGGACACGTCTTTGAGGACGGACCGAGGGATAAAGGCGGTATGAGATACTGCATCAACGGCGCTAGCTTGGAATTTATACCGCTTGAGGAGATGGATGCGCGCGGCTACGGGGATTATAAAATTTACGTAGAATAATGTGGGCTAGGGCTTTGGCTCGGCGATCGGTTCGGCGGTCAGTCGGTTAGTTTTATACGGCTCGGCTGCCGATCGGTCGGCGGTATATCGGTTCGGCGGTCAGTCGTTTTGTAACTCGGGCGCGCTCTCCTCTAGTCTGCGGCCACTGCTTTTGACGATCGGTCGGTTTTATACGGCTCCCTATCGATAAATTCGGCGGCTAGTCGGTTTATTTTACAATCATATCAATAGCTAGCTTACGGCCATTTCATCGATCGATTTGACGGCTACGGATGGAATTTTAAAATTCCAAATACGATAAAATTTAGCGGTAGTGGAATTTTAAAAATTTATCGATACGGAATTTCATGCGGCGCGAGCCGCTAAATAAAAATGTGCGGACGCAGTCCGCTCCGCTAGCGTCGTCGGAGGTTAGGTGAGGTTTGAGGCGGGAAGGGGAGCGACCTCGCAATTAGGGCCCCCTCCCGCCCCGATAGAAACGGAAATTACGGCATAAAATTCGCAAGTCGTGAATTTGGAGATAAAATTTTGAAATTTTATTTTTTAAGACGCGGAAGCGGTGCATGCTTAGCAAGAGATGCGGCGTAAAATTTGAAATTCTGTAACGAAAACGGCGTCTATGCAATGCCCGCTCTGCATCCGCGTCGCAAATTTTAAATTTAGGATAAAATTTTGATGACGAGCCCCGCGCAAAATAGAAAAATCCCCGCAGATCACTAAAAACGGCGCGATTATCGCATAGTGGATGATGAGCTCGAAGAAATTGTAGATTATGTGCTTGCTTTTGGGCTCTTTAAATTTTAATTCTAGCGGCTCGTTCGAATCAAACGGCGTATTGGATCGCAAGATGTGCTTTGGATTAAACATCCAGCGCACAAAGTCTATTTTATTGCGCTGCATATGGTCTTTGCCGATCCCGCATACGCCGTTTATATAACATACAAAGCCAAAGCCACCGAAAAACAAAATGAGCCCGATGTCGATCAGCTTATCCGCCATAGCAATCTTTCCTTTGCTTTTTAAATTTAGAAATTTAGCCCGCCGTATTTGCTCTCGCCGTTTGCCTATTGAAATTCTAATTTCGCGGGATTGCACTCTTTGTCGGCCTTGCAATCTTGCAATTTTTTGATGATTTTATTGAAATGTTCTTTATCATACGCCAAATCTCGCGTCATCGTCATATATTTTATTACCTCTTCTATGTCTAAATCATAGTAAAAATGAGCTCCTGCACAAAGTAAGCAAAAATCTTCTATTTTGCCCACTTCGCAAGCTCTTATTAATCGTTTTAATCCAATTGACGGTCTATTTGTTCTAAATAGAATTTCACTGGATAAACCGCACGCCAAGGAATTTTCAATTTGATCCTTTTCAAAGCAACTCCTATCCGCAATATTTAATAAATTTTGACAAGCGCTATATTTTCCATCGCCGAAACCGCACTCCTTTATAAGTCGTGAAATTTCCAATGAATAAATTTTATCGCAATAGTCATAGATATGGGAAGGTAGGCAGCGACCGACTGCATTCGCGTATTCTTTTGCGGACAGCTTAAAAAACTTATCGCTTAAAATTTTAACTTCCGCCGAATTTTGCCCTTGTGCCTCGTTTGGCTCCGTATCTTGCATCGCAAAAGCAGCCCCGCTAAAACCGAGCCACAGCACAAACGCCAAAAATACTTGCTTCATTTTTTCTCCTTCGTTCATTTTATTATTCGCTTATGATACCTAAAAAGCGACAAATTTTATTTATTTTGCGTGGGATTTGGGCTGCAAAGTTGTAAAATTTTTAGGATATTTTAAATTTGACTTGCGGAATTTTAAGTAAGATAAATTTTAAATTCCAAGATGCGAGCAGAATCCTTAGTTAAATTTCGGCACGATACCGCGACACAAGGTAAATTTGAGTAGGCTAAAATTCTTGCACGTTGGAATTTAAACGAAAAACTGGGCGTCGCGATTGGGCAAACACAAAAATGCGAAGCTAAAATTTATCGCATGTCGAAATTTAAACCGCCTTTTTGGCTAAATTTAAGCTAAAAACGCTATAATCCCGTTTTCTTTTTATTCGTGCGCTCGTAGCTCAGCTGGATAGAGCATTTGATTGCGGTTCAAAAGGTCGGGGATTCGAATTCCTCCGGGCGCACCATCTACAAATATCTTTTTAAACCGAGCTTCGCTATAATCCGTGAAATTTTAATCTTGGAGCAAAAATGAGAGCATTCGCCGAATGGGAAGAGCAAGAGGCGCTTTTGGTGTCTTTGCCGCACGCGCTCACCGACTGGGCGCCGTATTTAGGCGAGATACGGGCGGCTTATCGCGACTTTATCGCCGCTGCAGCGAGGTTTGAGCCTGTCGTCGCGATCGCGCCGAACCGCGAGGATTTTGAGCAAATTTGCAGCGGCTTAGCAAACGCGAGCTTCGTGCAAATCGATACCGACGATACGTGGATCCGCGATTACGGCGCGATCGACGTAGAGGAGGGCGGTAAAATCACGGGGCTAAATTTTCGTTTCAACGCCTGGGGCGGCAAGTTTGCAAGCGCCAAGGACGACGCGTTAAATTCTAAGCTTTACGCCGCGAGCGCCCGTCCGCTGAGAGACGTGGATCTGATCTTAGAAGGCGGCAGCGTCGATTTTGACGGCGCGGGCACGATGCTAACTACTAGCGCGTGTTTGCTAAACGAAAATCGCAACTCTCTAAGCAAGGCGGAGCTGGACGCGCGGCTGCGTGAAATTTTCGGGCTAAAAAAGATAATCTGGCTGGGACGCGGCTTCATAAAAGGCGACGATACCGACAGCCACGTCGATACTCTCGCGCGTTTTCTAAACCCGCGCGTTGTGGCGATAAGCTCGTGCGACGATCCGAGCGATCTGCACTATGCGGAGCTTAGCGCGATGAAAGATGAAATTTCATCGCTCGGATACGACGTGATCGAACTGTCGATTCCGCGCGCGATCTTTTATCAGGGGCGCAGGCTGCCCGCGACGTATGCAAATTTCGTCTTTTTAAACGGCGCGCTCATCGTGCCTACCTACGCAGACCCCGCAGATCCGCACGATCCAAACCGCGCGGCGGACGAGTTGGCGCTGTCGCGTCTGCGTGCGGCGTGTGCGGATCGCGAAATAGTGGGAGTAAACGCGCGCGTTTTCATCCGTCAAAACGGCTCGCTGCACTGTTCGTGCATGAATAAATTCAGGCTTTAAATTTAGATCGAAGGAAAAATATGAAAATTTTAAAAGTTGGGCTGATTTCGCATAAATTTGAAGGCACTAAAGCGCGCACGATAGCGCGTAGTATCGAGCTCATCGCGCGCGCGGCGGCGAAGGGTGCGCGGCTAATCGTTTTGCAAGAGCTTCATCAGACGCATTATTTTTGCCAGCGCGAAAATACCGAAAATTTCGACTATGCGCAGGATTTCGAGCGCGATTTGCGGCTGTGGAGCGAGGTAGCGAAGAGATTTGGCGTCGTGCTGGTAAGCTCGCTTTTCGAGCGCCGCGCCGCAGGGTTGTATCACAACATCGCCGTAGTCTTCGAGCGCGACGGCTCTATCGCGGGGCGGTACCGCAAGATGCATATCCCCGACGATCCGCAGTTTTACGAAAAATTTTATTTCACGCCGGGCGATCTGGGCTTTGAGCCCATAGATACGAGCGTGGGACGGCTCGGCGTGCTCGTGTGCTGGGATCAGTGGTATCCCGAGGCGGCGCGCGCGATGGCGCTACACGGTGCCGAGCTACTCATATATCCGACTGCGATCGGGTGGTTCGACGGCGACGGCGAGGACGAAAAGGCGCGCCAGCTAGAGGCCTGGGTCGCGGTACAGCGCGGGCATGCGGTGGCAAACTCTCTGCCCGTAATCGCCGTAAATCGCGTGGGCTTTGAGAGCGCCGCGCTTAGCGAAGTCTCGCCGGATGAAATTTTATCCGGGAGCGAAGCAAATTTGAATGTGCGCGATAAAATTTCGCGCTCCGCGGATGCGAGCGGCGAGAGTAAAATTTTAAACGAGAGCGGAATTCTATCTTTTAATAACGTGGCGCTAACGGATAACGGTAAAATGGCGATCGGCGGCGAAATTTTGCCCGCGAAGGATGAGGCGGCGCGAGAGAATTTAAAAATTTCGATAGAGATCAAATTTAACGGCGAAACTTTAGAGGTGCTGCCGAATAAACAGCGCGTAGATCAGCTTGTCAGCGAAGAAGGGATTAGATTTTGGGGCAATAGCTTTGTTTTTGGCGCGCAGGGCGAGCAGTTGTTTCGCGCAAACAGCACCGACGAGCTATGCGAAGTCGTAACCATCGATATGCAAAGATGCGAAAACGTGCGCCGCTGGTGGCCGTTTTTGCGCGATAGACGCGTGGGAGAGTATGGAATTCTTACGAAGAGATACGGGCTGTAGCATCCTGTATCTCGAATAAACATATGGTTTATCGCGTGATGCACGAGAATCAAAGCAAATGATTTTTATGGTATCAATGTGCAGAGGCGCCACTACAATACATTAATAGACAAATGGATTTAAAATTTTGATTTTACAATGCCCGTAAAATCGGACTTTGTAAATAAATTGTAAAAAATTTGCTAAAAACTATTGACAATTTTTAAATTTTTCTCTATAATTCCGCCAAGTTTCGCATATAGGTATGCGGGATGAATTTTATTTAAGGAGTAAACCATGAAAAAAGGTTTTACTATGATTGAGTTGATCTTCGTTATCGTTATTTTAGGTATTTTGGCAGCTGTTGCTATTCCAAGACTTGCAGCTACTCGTGATGATGCTGAGGTTTCTAAGGCAGCTACAAATGTCCAGACACTTATAACTGATCTAGGTTCTTACTATACATCTCAAGGAAGATTCGCAGGTACTGCTGCAGCTGCTACTGTTAGTATGACCAATGTACCAAATCCTATTAGAGTAAAAAATCAGACTTGCTTAGAAGTTACGGGTTATGATAATAATCTAGGTGAAGCTACTATGAGTGTAATTGATACTGCTGGTACACTATGTGCACGAGTATGGGCTATGCCTGGCGTATCGCAAGTTGCAGCAACTATCCGAAGTACTAATGGAAATAAAACTGCAAATACTTATAAATTCGGCGGTCAAGGCGTTCAATACGAATAATAGATTATCTTGATAATCTTATTATTCTGCCCTAGCTTCGGCTAGGGCTTTTTTATTTGTAAATTTAATAATCTATTTTTTTATAATTTTTAAAAATTTTAATAACTATTTTGGGTTGTGTATAATTCTATCTAACATATGATTGTTTAGATAATTTTGCAAAATAAATATTAACGTTTTATTGTTATTAGACTTGACTTATAA